>JAGYJI010000008.1 GCA_018402295.1 Pontimonas sp. | reverse complement strand
GGGGATGGTTAACACAAGGCAAACAATTCTGAGACTGACCGCACTGCCTATACTCTGTGCTCATTACCGCGACAACAGTGAGGACCCTCGAGTGAGCAGTCCAGCCCGCGTCATCACCCTTGACTCCAGCACCCGCAATTGACCGGACATATCTGCTCGATTCTCTCCACCCCGGCGAAGTCCATCGGGCTCAGGAGGTCCATGCAGAACTTGCGGGTAAAGGAGTCAACGTCACGAAGGGCTTTGATAGTGGGAGGCACTTCTTCGCTCGCAGTGGTCCCGCTGTCGAGGGAAGATGCCGAGCAGTTTTCCGAGGAGGCCATCCATGCCCATGAGGTGTCGGGTGCCCTCAGGGTCAACATCACCATCCTGGATAAAGCTGGGCAGACAACCAAGATCAACCAACAAGCACAACCGCTCACTCCCGCCCACTGGTCAGGCATCGTTGACGCAACAGTGTCTCTTGCTCGCTCGCATGGCTCACCCTGGATTCTTCTGGCCGGAACAATCCCTCTCAGCACAGAGGAATCGCCCCTCGAACTCGCCCCACTTTTTGACGCAGCGCACCTCCACGGGATTCACGTGGGACTAGATACCTCGGGAGCACCACTTCTTGACATGGCTCGCAGAGGCCTGCCCGATGTCATCAAGCCCAACGCCCCAGAGCTCGCAGAGTGCGTGGGTCAGACCTCTCCTCAGGACACTGGGCGACGTCATCGATGCCGCAACCGAAGTCCACCAGTGGGGTGTGGGCACTGTGCTCGTGTCTCTGGGACCTGATGGAATGGTGGGGGTGTCCTCCGCTGGTGTTGTTCACGCCCACACGGCACCGGTGACGGTTCGGAACACCATCGGTGCTGGCGACGCCAGCGTCGCCGGCTTCCTCTCCCACCTGGTGGATCACCCCGACGAGTTCGCGGAGGCTGTGGCACAGGGAGTTGCCTGGGGTGCACTGAAAGTGCAGGACGTGAGCTCTCAGTTACAGAGCGTGGAGGGCCTTCCCGAGGTCTCCCTCACGGACTCCCCCGAGCGGAACACTGCGCTGCGAGAGCCAGGGCTCGCCTAAACCCTCACCCACCCAATTATGGTTTTGTGTGGTTTTAGGTGTTGTTATCTGTGGTTTTGTGTTAGTTTCCTGTCAGGTTATTCATAGAAACCTGAAGGGCAACGATGATGTTGGCAGAAGAACGACGACTCTTGATCGTCGACTGGACGCGCAATGAGGGTCGCCTCAACGCCGCCGAGGCCGCTGCCAAACTGAACGTCGCAACCGAGACTGTTCGCCGAGACCTCGACGTTCTCCAACGTCGAGGTGCCTTGCGCAAAGTCCACGGTGGCGCTATCGCGATGGAACGCTTCGCTCACGAATACACCATCCCTGAGCGCCACAGCTTGAACCCGGAGGCAAAGAAAAGAATTGCCGAAACGGCGGCTGACTACATCCCTGACGAAGGTTGCATCTTCGTCGATGGTGGAACAACGACAGAGTTTCTCGCCCCCGCGCTTCGCAACCGCCCGGACCTCCTCGTGGTCACCAACAGCGTCACCCTCGCATCCCAGATTGCCGATAGCTCCACAAAGACCTACATGCTCTCCGGTCGAGTTCGACCCACCACCCTGAGTTCGGTGGGTGCAAGGACAGTGGAGGACCTGAGCCAACTCAATGCGGTTGTGGCCTTCGTCGGCGCCAACGGTATTTCGAAGGACCTTCGCATCACGGCTTTTGACACTGACGAAGCGCTCGTCAAGAAGATTTTCATCTCACACTCCGCAGAGACAATCCTTCTGGCCGACAACAGCAAGTTTGGCTCGACGTATCCGTCGACCTTCGGTGAGCCCGCAGATTTTGATCGACTCGTCACCGACCTGGGAACTGATTCCTCATTTATTGAGCGGTTCACCCAGCGTGGCGTGGAAGTGGTGGTCGCATGAGTCACCGCGAACTAGGTTTCGTCTCCATCCCTGGCGACGGAAGTGCACGAGAAGCCAGAGAGGGTTGCTTATTCTCCCTGAGCTACCCACTCTGGCAACTCGGGCAAACAATACAACCTCTCGAAGGAAGGTAGTACCAATGAGTGATTTTATTCCCTCTGGTAGCGGTGGCCAAGGCGGCTGGCGCGCCGGAATGCAGAAGCTCGGAGGCAACCTCGCGGGAATGGTGATTCCGAACATCGGAGCCTTCATTGCCTGGGGTCTGCTGACAGCTCTGTTCATCCCCACAGGATGGCTGCCCAACGAGAACTTCTCGTCCATGGTCGGCCCCATGATTCTGAACCTGCTTCCGATTCTTATCGGATACACGGGTGGTCGAATCGTTCACGGTCAGCGCGGTGCGGTGATTGGTTCGGTTGCGACTGTCGGTGTGATTGTGGGAACGGATATCCCCATGTTCCTCGGCGCCATGATTATTGGTCCGCTGATGGCATGGATCCTCAAGTACATCGACAAGGTACTTGACCCCATTACCCCTCCCGGCTTCGAAATGCTTATCGGCAACTTCTCGCTGGGTATCGCCGGAATGCTCGGCGCCCTCCTCGGTTTCTTGGGGATTGGTCCGATTGTTGCGGCCATCACCAATGTTCTGGGTAACGGTGTGAGCTGGCTCGTGGACAACTCTCTTCTCCCCTTAGCATCAGTGCTGATTGAGCCGGCGAAGATTCTGTTCATGAACAACGCGATAAACCACGGTGTCCTCGGGCCACTGGGTGTGGTTCAAGCGGAAGAGACGGGTAAGTCCATCCTCTTCATGCTCGAGACCAACCCCGGTCCCGGTTTGGGAATCCTGCTCGCCTTCTGGCTCGCCGGACCCAAGCTGCTCCGTGGCTCCGCACCCGGTGCCATCATCATCCACTTCCTCGGTGGAATCCATGAGATCTACTTCCCCTACGTACTGCTGAAGCCTCAGGTTGTCCTGGGTGCAATCGTCGGTGGCGCCGTGGGTGTTGCAACCTTCATGGTGACTGGCGTGGGACTGGTAGCAACACCGTCGCCCGGATCGATCTTTGCCTACCTGGCAGTGACCCCTCCCGGTAACCACCTCGGTGTGCTTCTCGGTATCGTCCTCTCTGCCGCTGCGTCCTTCGTTGTGTCGTGGTTCATTCTCAAGCTCTCGAAGGTTGACTCCACCGAGGCAGAGTTTGACGCCGCTCAGCAGCGCAGCAAAGAGATGAAGGCTGGCAAGTAGCCATGGCCTCAGTATCGGCGAGTGACGTCAAGCAAATTGTTGTTGCCTGCGAAGCAGGCATGGGCTCCAGCGTTATGGTGGCCCGGCAATTGGCAAAACAACTCAAGAGTCAAGAAATCACCGTGGTTCACTCCCCGGTGAACCAGTTGGCAGAAACACCGCACCAGATCGTGCTTGTCCACCGGGGCCTGAGTGCCCGGGCTAAGCAGGCCGTTCCTGATTCGGTGGTGATCATCTTTGACATGTTCTTAGGTGATCTCAACATTGCCAAGCTGGTCGGAGCTCTTCAGAATGGAGACACCATCTCAGATGGCTGAGTTACTCCAACTGGCCGGTATCACGCTAGATGCGACGGCCTCCTCGCGAGAGGAGGCCGTCAGCATCTGTGGCTCACTCCTGGTGGACCTGGGGGCAGTGTCCCAGGAATACGCCGACGCGATGTGGGAGCGCGAACAAATCTTCCCCTCTGAACTGGGTGATGGGTTCGCCATCCCCCACGGGACCGATGAGTCCCGCCAATACGTCACCTTTGACCAGCTCGTCTTCGTGAGATTTGCCGAGCCGGTGAGCTGGGTGAACGAAGATATCTCTGTGTGTGTGGGAATTGCATCACAGGGAGATGGTCACGTCGAAATTCTTGGCAACCTTGCGGACCTCCTGATGGACGAGGACTCCGCACACACACTTCGCACAACATCTGACCCTGAAGTCATCAGGGACCTCATTCTGAAAGGCGCGTAATCGATGAAGGCTGCACTGTTTCGGGGACCTGGCGACTTGAGTGTCATCGAGGTCGATTCGCCAACCCCCGCAGCCACTGAACTCAAGATTCGCGTTGAATCCTGCGCCACCTGCGGAACGGATGCCAAGATCTTTCATCACGGCCACCCTCGCCTTGAGCCACCCCAGATCATTGGCCACGAAATCTCTGGCGAAATTATCGAGGTCGGCGCCGACACCTCGGGATACGCCGTCGGACAGAGGGTCCAAATCATTGCCGCAGTTCCCTGCGAAGAATGTTGGGCCTGCCTAGCTGGCAAACAGGGCATCTGTATCAATCAGACCTCCATGGGATACCAGTATCCCGGTGGCTTTGCTCAAGAAATGATTGTTCCCCAGTCCGTCATCAAGGCTGACGGGGTCAACACCATTCCCGACGGTCTCAGTTTCGATGAAGCATCAGTCGCGGAACCCCTCGCCTGCGTGCTCAACGCGCAACGACTCGTCAATGTGGGCAAAGGCGACACCGTACTCGTGATGGGAGCGGGTCCCATCGGCTGCCTCCACATCCGTCTCGCCCGAGCACTGGGTGCCACCAAGGTGATGCTCGCTGACATCAATGGTGGTCGCTTGAAACTCTCCGCTGACGCGGTGAAGCCAGATCGGGCCATCGACATGTCCTCTGAGAACCTCGAGGAGATCGTTGCTGCGGAGACCGGTGGAATCGGCCCGAGCGTCATCATTACCGCCGCTCCCTCCGGACAAGCTCAAGAACAAGCCATCGCCATGGCGGCGCCCGGAGGACGCGTGAGCTTCTTTGGTGGGTTGCCCAAAGACAAGCCCATGATTCAGGTCGACTCCAACGTGGTGCACTACAAGGAACTCATCCTCGCTGGCGCCAACGGCTCCTCTCCAGCACAGAACAAGGAAGCGCTGGCTCTCATTGCCTCGGGTGCTGTTCCCGTGGCAGACCTCATTACCCACCGCCTCCCTCTGGACCAGGTTCAAGACGCCATCAGCGCGGTAACGTCAGGGGAAGCCATCAAAGTCGTCATCAAACCTCAGGGGGTCTCAGAATGAGCGCTCTCGTTCACACCATCACGGTGACGGACCCCATTGGTCTTCACGCCCGCCCGGTAGGTCAAATTGTGACCCTGGTGAGGGAAAAAGGTGCCACCGTGACACTGCGCAGCGCGTCGGGAGCAGAAGGGCTCGCCACCTCGGCTCTCAAGATGCTGGCTCTCAAGGTGAAAACAGGGGAAACGCTCGATATCGTCGTCGAATCGGCAGGGTCCTCAGACCCTGACACTCTCGCCCACGAGATCGAGCGTCTGATCAACCAGGATTGAGCCTCGGAGCCAGGAGACATGGAACTCACCGGGATAGGAGTTGGCTCACACGCAGCTGTGGGTGAGGTTTTCCTGCTCACCACCTCCGACGAAGTTTTCGAGCACAGGAAATCCACTCACTCGCCGAGTGAGGAAGCCAGCATCCTCGGCACTGCCATCGCCACGACCGCGGCAACCATCCGTGACGAGGCGTCCTCTAGGTGATGCAACCACCCAGGAGATTCTGGACGCTCTCCTGATCATCTTGGAAGACCCAGAACTCCAGGAGATGGCTCGTCCCCACCTGGAGTCCGGAGCCGACGCTCCGACAGGACTGTTCGCGGCTCTCGATGAATTCGCGGAGCTCATGGGTGACGACGAGGACTTCCAGTCCCGTGTGGCGGATCTCCGCGGCATTGCCGCTCGAATTTCCGCGTGGATACGTGGTCTCGCTGCGGGACCCGGAATTCCCGCAGAGGGCACCTGGATTATCGTGGCCGAGGACCTCACCCCGTTGGAGACGTCGCAATTTGGCGACTCTGTCGTGGGAGTCATCACAGAACTCGGGGGACCAACGTCCCACACCGCCATCATTTGCCGAGCTCTGGGTATCCCTGCGCTCGTGAGTGCGACAGGTGCCATGACCCTCGAGCAGGGCTCGTCAATTCTGGTGGACCCGGAGGGCAACCGTGCTGTGGTCGGTGGGGAACTCTCCAGCGCCACCACGGCCATCTCGTTTATCGCTCAAGCTGATGCGCCCCTCATTACGGTTCGAGCGAACATCGGTGGTCTTGCCGATGCCGAGAAAGCGGCAGAGACCGCAGCCCGAGGCGTAGGTCTGTTTCGCACCGAGGTTCTCTATCTCTCGTCGTCGACCATGCCGAGTGTTGACGAGCAAGCCACGCTCTACACCGACGTCCTGAAGGCTGCTCCTGCAGGAAAAATCATCATCAGGACCATTGATGCTGGCAGTGACAAGCCGGTACCGTTCCTGTCCATCCCCCGCGAGGACAACCCCGCTCTGGGAGTTCGAGGCTTCCGCCTCACTGCTGAGCACCTCGACTTTCAACGCTCGCAGCTGACCGCAATCGCTCAGGCAATCGATGCCACCGGGCGTGATGTCGGAGTCATGGCTCCGATGGTCTCCACGGTCTCCGAGGTACGGGAGTTCGCTGCTCTCTGCGATGAGGCTGGCATCACCCAGGTGGGCATCATGATCGAAACACCCGCCATAGTCCCGGTGATGGCAGACCTCGAAGGCCTGCTCAGTTTTGTCAGCATCGGAACAAATGACCTTTCCCAGTATCTGTTCGCAGCTGATCGCATGCACCCCCATCTGGGCGCGCTGAATGACCCCTGGCAGCCGGGTCTGCTGAGAACAGTGGCGGCAATTGCCGAGTCGGCCAGAGCGCTCACGATTCCCGTGGGAGTGTGTGGGGAAAGCGCTGCCAACCCGTTGTTGTCCATCGTGTTTGCGGGGCTCGGAATAGATTCGGTCAGCGTTGCACCCAGCGCTGTTGACGCTGTCTCGACAGCGTTGAGGGCGGTCGATTCCGCCACCGCGACCGAGGCCGCCAAGCGCGCGCTCGCTGCCAGCACCCCGAACGACGCGGAAGCCGCCGTTCGAGCCCTCTTCGCCTAGAGGCGCTTCGGCGTATTCTGAGGGCACCAACGGAAGGTGTTCTGATGCGTTCAATTCGTGTGTCTCACAGCGGCGGCCCGGAGGTTCTCACCCCGACTGAGGTTTCTGAACCAGACTGCGGTGACGGCGACATCTGG
>JAGYJI010000007.1 GCA_018402295.1 Pontimonas sp. | reverse complement strand
TCTGCCCAAATCCGAGCACCGTAGCGAGCCCTCGGGTCACTAAACGCATTACCGAAGCGTCAGCCACACCCACGTAGTGCCCAATCTTCGACCTGGAGATAGCAGATACCTTGTCGAGCATGATGGCGCTGGGCTGGTCGAGTCCTGTCGCATCAGTGGCGGGGATTCCGATCCGCAAGGGTTCCAGCACGGGTGACGCGGTGGAGAGAGGGCAGACAATCACAGACTCAAGTCCGATGAGCGCATCATCTTGGACAATCAACACCGGCCGAGGTTTACCGACATAACCCGATCCCGCCGCGGCCACGTAAAGTTCTCCGCGTTTCACTCCGGGTCCTGAGTGAGGGCATAGAGGAAGGCTCGATCATCGTCAGCCCCGGGGTAATTCTCCACCTGATAGGACAGATCCTGGAGGCGCGAGCGAACATCAGTATTGGCAGTATCGGGAACCCACAGCTGCACGGGCTTGAGCCCAGCGTCTCGGAGCTTCGAGCGGTGCCGTGACACTCGAGCCCTCACGGGCTTGCCGTCATTGCTGTCCTCGACCATGTGCCCATGTTACATGTAACTAGTGCCGTCATCACCCGAGACTACCTTCGGTGACCTCCGGCGCACAGAAGTTATCCCCAGATCACGCCGAGGAATACCCTTACGCCCGGTTAATCCGACCGCGACGCCAGAATCTTGTCATCGCGGTGAGGGTTCTCAGACACCGGCGGATGACCTAGTTTTTTCTCTGGACCCCGCCAGCTATTGGATGGAGTAACCCCCATCGATGACGATGTCGGCGCCGTTAATCATTTCCGAGAGAGGGGATGCAAGAAACAGAGCCATCGCTGCGATTTCCTCGGGCAGAGCAAACCGTCCCGTGGGAATGAGCTTTTTCATTGCCTCACCTTTCTCCCCGGCCCACGCCTTTTTTCCGAGCTCGGTGAGAACAACGGTGGGCGAAATACTATTCACCGTCACACCCCGCCCCGCCCACTCGGAGGCAAGCACCTTGGTCAACCCGATGACGCCCCACTTGGAAGCGCAGTAGGCGGCATGGTGCGCAAGCGCTATCGAGCCGGCTTGAGAGGCGAGATTGATGATTTTTCCTGACCCAGCCTGCAACATCACGTTCCCGACAGCACGAGAAACGTTAAAGGTTCCCGTGAGATTTACGGAGATTTGGCGGTCCCAATCAGAATCTGTCACTGCCTCGGCAGGGCGAGCGCCACAACTCCCGCAGAGTTGACAAGTATGTCGATGTGGCCGAAGTGGCTTTCAGTCTTGGCGACAGCATCGTTGACGGAATGAGGGTCGCTGACGTTCACAGCAAAGGCTGCGGCCCCGCCCCCAGTTGGGCGGCTTTCTCGCCAGCTTTATCTTCCAGCATGTCCAATACTGCGATACTGGCGCCTCGCGAGGCATATAGATCTGCAATGGCGCTACCGATACCGGAGGCCGCTCCCGTAATTGCCGCAACTTTTCCTGAAAGGGACAGCGAAGTGTCAAGCTGGGTCATTATTTCTCCTTACGTCGTGCTCTGAGGTTCCGCTACGAGGCCATTCTCATGGTCCACAATCGCCTGGACTTTGCGGGCGGAGCTCGAGGTTTCGTCGAACTCCAAATCAAGCCATCCGTTGACGAGATGCCGAGCCAACTCGATACCCACCACCCGTTGCCCCATGCAGAGAACTTGAGCGTTGTTGCTCAATACTCCTCGCTCGACCGAATATCCATCATGCGCTGTGACGGCGCGTATCCCCGGCACTTTGTTCGCAGATATCGCGACACCAAGGCCCGTGCCACAAATAAGTAGCCCGCGGTCAGCCTGTCCCCCGGCAATCTTTTTTGCCGCATCAATGGCAACGTGAGGGTACATTGCCCGCGAGGTTGAATCCACCCCTACATCGATGACGGACTCCACTCTCGGGTCAGCAAGCAGGTCAGCCTTGAGTCGCTCCTTGTATTCGAATCCGGCGTCGTCAGATCCAACAACAACCCTCCATTTCCTTGATGCCATTGCGCTCTTCCTTGCTTTCTGCTTAGTCAGTGAGATGATGTGTCACTGCGTGAAACATAAGTGCCAGTGACGTTGCCCCTGCATCCGGGGTCCCGATACTCCGCTCTGCCAGAGGCCTAGCTCGCCCAATCTTGGGAGAAAGCTTCGACGTCTCTGCGGCGGCCTGCGTGGCTTTGTCTGAAGCCCGTTGCCAAGCCTTCTTGAGTTGTGAACCCTTGGCCAACTCCGTCGAGAGCGTCTCGACGAAGGGAACCAGCGAGTCCACCATCGTCTTGTCTCCCACGCGAGCTTTGCCAAGCGTCATGACAGCATCCGCGCCGGCCGCCATCGCTGCGGCCACATCGGTGGGGGCGAGTCCAGAAGACGGGTCCCCCAGGGATAAACCGACGGCTTTTAGCCACGCCCCCACAACGCGCCAGATGTGCCTCCAGCCTTGCTGGACCAGGCTTCACCCGCGACTGTGAGAGTGTCTTGGACCCCAGCACCGTTTCTGACAGCTTCAGACGCGGCTTCTATCGCAGCCTGAACTCCCTTGACCATTCCTCGGCCGTGATCGCCATCTCCAGCAACAGCATCAATCCGCCCGAGCTCCAACTCGACCTCTTCGAGCTTCAGACCAACAGATTTCATGATTTCCAGAACTCGTTCGGCGTAAATTTTTGACCGGTCTGAACTTTCAGATATCACTCCCGTGTCAGACCCGACATGAATTTGCCTAAGGATCCTTGTCTCGCTGTGTCTTACAAGATTCGAAGTCTTACCCTTCTTATAAGCAGGGGTATTTGCAGGCGCTCGCCAAAAACGTTCCAACTCCTCATCGAGCTCCACAATTGTGAGAGAAAGTCCCGCCATATCGAGACTCGTTACCAGTTCCCCAACTTCCGGACCAACCACAACCAGGCCGTGGTCGTCCAAGAATTCCGATACAGACCGCCACACAACGAAGAGCTCTTCGTACTTTGTCGCTCCGAGACCGTTAAGAATGACCCCTACTTTTTGACCTTTAGCACAAGAGAATTCCTCTAGCAATGAATCCACGAGTTGCTTCGCCAGCGCTCGCGCCGAGGGAATTGCATCTTCCGAAACCCCAGGCTCGCCGTGAATACCAAGCCCAAGACCCATTTTTCCGGCAGGAACGGTAAACAGTGGTTGTGTCTCCCCGGGCAGCGTGCAGCCCGCAAAAGCAACGCCGAGGGTGCGGGTCTTGTCGTTTGCTTTCTCTCCTACTCGCACGACGTCATCGATCGCATAACCCTCTTCGGCCGCAGCAGACATGCACTTAAACACCACAAAATCTCCCGCAATACCCCGGCGCTGTGACTCTTCTCCCCGCGGTGCGCTCGCAATGTCGTCGGTCACAAAACCGTGTGAGCGGGAATGCCCGATTCCCGCAGAGCATGGACCGCCTCGGTGAAGTGCAAGACGTCCCCGGCATAATTCCCGCTGGTAATAACAACGCCGCCCCCATTCTCAGCGGCGACTGCAACATTGACCGCATCTTGCGCAGATGGCGACGTAAAAATGTTGCCCACAATCGCGCCGTCCGCGAAGCCCTCTCCCACGATCCCGCAGAACGCAGGATAGTGTCCCGAGCCACCGCCGACAATGACAGCCACTTTTTCAGAGGGCGTGTGTTGAGCGCGGACAACGCCGCCGTGCACTTGGGTCACATAATCTGGGTAAAGAGCGCAGAAACCGGAGAGCATGTCCTCCATAAATCTGGCCGGATCGTCAAATACTCGTGTCATCACAATCCCCCTTCACGTCTGCTCCTTTGCCAAAAAACACGTGACTTCACACACAACTGTGTTGAATCTATACAGTGTGCACGGTTTTATCAACATAACAAATGTGAAACAAACCACGTAATCTGTGATTATTTTCTTAGTGTATGTTTCTTCTAACATTACGATGTTAGACATCACCCGAAGGAGTGTGAACAGTGAGCGTTGTGTTGGAGGTGAGAAACCTTGACAAGTCGTACGGTGGTGTGCCCGTGCTCAAGAACGTTTCTTTCTCACTCAACGCAGGCGAAGTTGTCGCGCTCGCTGGAGAAAATGGTGCGGGAAAGTCGACCATCTTCAAGATCGCGACTGGTCAGGTGCGCCCCGACAGCGGCACCGTGATTATTTCGGGGAAACCCTACGAGAGACTTGACACCCTTCTTTCCCGGGAAGCGGGAATTGGAATTGTTCCCCAGGAACTCGCCCCTACCCGGACCTGACAGTCTACGAAAACCTTTTCGTGGGTAGGGAACTGACCAACGCAATAGGGGTCCTGAACCATAAGGCGATGCTGGCTCAAGCCGCCGAAATGCTCGAAGTTTTTGGTGTTCAGATTGATCCCCGCGTAAAGATGAACAGACTTTCCACGGCACTGACCCAAATTGTTGAAATTGTCAAAGCGACCACCTGGGGAGCACGACTGATTCTTCTCGATGAGCCGACCTCCTCTATGCCAGAGCAAGAGGTGGCCCGGCTCTACCAGGTAATCGGCGAGCTCAAGAACCGCGGTGTTGCGATGATGTACACGACTCATCGCATGCAGGAAATCCAGGACCTCGCTGACCGGGTGTTGGTCATGCGCGATGGAGAACTAGTCATGGACGAAGCTGTCGAGCGTGCCGACTCAGAGGCTGTCATCAAGGCCATGATCGGCCGCGACCTGGAAAATCTGTTCCCCCAACTGCCGAAGCCTTCAAAGGAAACAGGACTTGAAGTCACCAACCTCACCTTGACGGATAACGGTCCCTCCGTGTCATTTCGCGTTCGCAAAGGCGAAATTCTCGGCCTCGGTGGACTCGTGGGGGCAGGGAGGACAGAGATCCTCGAGGCCATATACGGCATACGGAAATTGAGGTCGGGAACAATCACCGTTGGGGAAAGTGCAGTCAAACCGGGCTCGGCAAAGCGCGCTATCACCGCAGGCTTGGCAATCGTGCCAGAGGATCGCAAAGGTGCCGGGCTTAATCTCATGCGCTCGGTTCTTGACAACGGATCAATGCCCAGGCTCAGCAACTTCACCTGCCTCGGGTTCCTTCGCTTGCGCAAGCGAAGCAAAGTAGTCGGCGACGCGATGACATCCGTTTCGCTAAAGCCCGAAACCTGGAACAGACTGTCGCCACGCTTTCCGGGGAAATCAACAGAAGATTGTCATCGCGCGGTGGCTGGGTGAAGAGACAAAGGTCTTGCTTCTCGATGAGCCGACACGCGGAGTCGACGTGGGAGCGCGCGGGGAAATTTACACAATCATTCGCGACTTGGCGGAAACCGGCGTCAGTGTCGTATTGGTCAGCTCGGACACACCTGAGCTAATCGGGCTTGCCCACCGAGTCCTTGTAATCCGGGCCGGAGAAATCGCGGGTGAACTCATGAGAGACGACCTCGACCAAAAAGACTCCCAGGAGCAAATATTTCGCTTGGCAAGTGACCAAGCGCTTCTTCAAGTTGGATCCGAAAGCTAGGACGGGAGAACACAGTGGCCGAGAAATTTGACCGGGACAGCCTCGAGAAGTTTCGCCAGGCGGGTATGCGATGGAATTCGCAGCGCATCCTTGACCTACTCATCAGGAATTCCTTGGTGATTGTTCTCCTCATGGCGATGGTCTACTTTGCGATACAAGAACGAGCGCTTCGCGAGTATCGGCAACCTGCGAGCAGTCCTCATCGCTGCGGCCCCCTTCGCCCTGATCGCCCTCGGTCAAACGCTTGTCATCCTGACCGGAGGAATCGACCTCTCTGTGGGGAGCCTCATTGCACTTGGCGCGATGGTTTCCGCCTGGATTGCGATCAGGAACCCGGAGATGATTTGGCTCGCACTTCTTGGCGCAATTGTGGCGGGAACACTCGCGGGGTGATCAATGGAGTCGTTGTCGCGTACTTGGACGTTCCACCCTTTGTGGCGACCCTTGGGATGCTGACTGCTGCGTCGGGTTTCGCCTATTTCATCGGGGTGGGGCGCCCATCAACGGCCTACCCGATTCATTTGGTCTGATTGCAAATACACGCTTCCTCGGATTCCAAGCACCGGTGTTTGTCATGATCGGATTCTTCATTCTGCTGGGCGTCATCATGAAGTACTCCGCTTTTGGGCTTCGTGTGTACGCGGTCGGTGGTAACAGGACGGCAGCTGAAGTTGCAGGCGTGAACGTGCGCAGGACTTTGGTGCAGGTTTACACCATCAGCGGTTTTCTCGCCGGACTTTCCGGTGTGGTCTTAGCTTCTCGTGTCATTTCCGGGCCCCCCAACTTGGGCCAGGGATTTGAGCTCGGCGCAATTGCTGCCGTGGTCATAGGTGGCGCGAGTTTAATGGGTGGTCGAGGCACCGTCTGGGGAACTTTCCTTGGACTCTTGATCATCCAGACGCTGAAAAACGGACTCGACATCTTGGTGGTCCCTGCCTATTGGCAGATGGTCATCAATGGTGTCGTGATCGTCTCAGCGGTGGCGGTTGATGTGTGGGCGAACCGCCGGCGAAATAGATAGCTGGAGATAGCGTTTTCACTCCAGTTTTCGACATCGTCAAGAGCCCCAATCCATTCATAAGGAGCAGAAATGTATAGATTGAGAAAGCGTGCAAGCTTGCTTGCCGCCGGTGCGGTCATGACTCTCGGTTTGGCTGCATGTGCAGCAGGAACAACCGAGATGACCACAACTACTGAGGCAGAACCCAGTGGAGACACCGCTGAGAGCTGTGGTCCTCTCCGCGTTGGTGTTGCGGTGTACAACATGTCGTCGTACATCACGCAGGGTCAAGAGGGCATGCAGGCCTTCGCTGAGGTGAACGACATCGAACTTCTGTGGAATTCCGCAGATGACGATGTTGCCAACCAGGCATCCCAGATTGATACTCTCATCAATCAGGAAGTAGACGCCATCATCATCGTTCCCGCACAGGCTGACTCCCTCCGCCCGCAGCTCGAAGCTGCTAAAGAGGCCGACATTCCCGTGCTGACAGTGAACACCACACTGGACTTCACTGACCTGATTACGTCATCGGTTCTCCCCGATGACGTTGCCGCTGGTTCGCAGCAGATGCAGCAGATGGCTGACGCTCTGGGTGGTTCTGGAAACATTGTTGTTCTCCAGGGTCCTCTTGGCTCATCTCCTGAAATCAACCGCACCCAGGGAATCATGAACGTGCTGGATGAGTACCCTGACATCAATGTTCTCGCTATCGACACCGCCAACTGGGCGCGTGACCAAGCAGCCAACTTGATGGCAAACTGGATTACCAGCTTCGGTGACCAGATTGACGGAGTTGTCGCAGAGAACGACGACATGGCATTGGGTGCAATCCAGGCGATGAAAGAAGCTGGTCTTGACCCGCTCCTCCCCGTTGTGGGAATCGATGGTATCGAGGATGGCATTCGTGCCGTTCAGGCTGGTGAAATGATTGGCTCGTCACTGCAGCACGGACGTGTGCAGCTGGCCGCTGGTCTAGCAGTTGCTCAGAAGGTTGCGTGTGGAGAACCTGTTGAGTCCAACTACGACTACATCATGCCGCCTATTGACGCGAGCAACGTTGACAGCTACCTCGGCAACGTTGTGACCGACGTGGACGCATTCCTTCAGCGCCTTCCTGAGCTTGTTGCCAAGAACCTTGAAACTGGCAACATCGCAAACGAAGACTGAGGTTAGTCCCGCTTGAACAGTGCGGGGGTTGGAACCCAATGGGCTTCAACCCCCGCACACTCCAAGTCACTATGGCGCGGAAGCATAGGCTTTCGTTATTAAATGAGAAAAGACTCAAAGGAAAGAACCTTGTGACGGACACAGTCGATCGGACCGGCCTTCGTCAAGGTGACCGGTTGGAAGCCATTACCGAGCTGGTGCTGAACTCGGGTTCCATGCGGATCGAAGAGCTCAGCGAGACATTCGGCGTTAGCGCCATGACGATTCACCGTGACCTCGACACCCTTGACCTGCGGGGAATATTGCGAAAATCTCGGGGAACGGCAACCGCTGTTGCAAGCAGTCTGTTTGAATCCTCAACCGAATATCGCATCCGTCAGGCAAAATCGGCAAAGAAGGCAGTCGCCCGCGCAGCCTTTGACCTTGTCGAGCCTGGCCAAGCTGTCATTCTCGACGACTCAACAACCGGCATTTACTTGGCAGAGCTTCTGCCGGAAAAGCAACCTCTCACGGTCATCACAAATTTCCAAAGGGTAGCTGGTTTGTTAACCGACGACCCCGGAATCGCCCTCCTTGTAGCCGGTGGGCAATACTACAAATGGTGTGAAGCGTACATGGGAACTGTTGCATTAAACGCAATACGCTCTCTCCGCGCAGATATCGTCTTCCTCTCCTCTCCCGCTGTCACCGACGGAGTTTGCTACCACCAACACCACGACGCCGCTCTCATCAAGGAGGCAATGTTTTCCTCTGCCGCCCGCCGAGTGTTATATCTGGACCATACGAAGTTCAGCATGAGAGCGCTTCATGCTCACAAGCGAGTGGAGGACTTCGATACCGTCATCGTTGATGGCGGCACCCCTGAGCACGTTTTGGATGAGCTGGGAAACATGAACATCGAGCTGATCGTTGAGGCTTTGGACAACTAAAAAGCAAATTTTCAGACAATCAGTCGGTCTGGCGGATTGTGTGCCTCAGTCAAATCGGTAATCTCCATCTCAGTCTGCAGTGAGCACGGTCTCAGACCAGCCGCGACGCCAGAATCTTGTCAATCCTGCGCCCATCGAGGTCCACAACTTCAAGTCGCCAGCCCTCCACCTGAACAGAGTCGCCTGGCTCTGGAATGCGACCTAGGAGCAACAGCACCAGCCCACTGACGGTGTGGTACTTGCCGCGGTCTTCCTCGGGCAGGGACTCAATGGCCAAACAGTCTTTGAACTCGGGGATCGCCATCGTGCTTTCGAGCAACCACGACCCATCATCCCGCTGGATGGCGTCAGGTTCGCTGTTCTCACCGTGACCAATCTCCCCCACCAGGGCATCAATGATGTCTTGGAGGGTCACGATGCCCTCGACGCTTCCGTATTCATCGACCACAAACGCGAAGTTGCGGCGGGATTCCCGAAACTGTGTGAGAAGTTCCAAACCGGTCAGTGTTTCGGGAACAAACTCTGGGACCTCGAGCTTCTTCCGCAGGTTCAGTGACTGCCCCCTCGCCACCTGGGCGAGGGCTGCCTTGGCCGTCAACACTCCCACAATGGTGTCGAGCCCACCGTCACACACGGGGATGCGCGAATGCGGGGATTCCGCAATCAGATCAAAGTTCTCCGCATCGGATGCCGAGACGTCTACGAAGACAATGTCGGAGCGCGGCACCATCAGTGAGCCCAACCTCCGTTCATCCAAACGGAACAGGTTTCTCACAATGTCGCGCTCTTGAACCTCGATGAGGCCCGTCAGGGACCCCTCATCGAGCATCGCTTCGATTTCATCCTCGGTGACCGAGGATGACTGATCCCCTCGAACACCGAGGAGTCGCAGAAGTCCGTTAGTGCTAACACTCAGAAGCCACACGAAAGGGCGCGACAGCTTCGCCAGCAATAGCAGTGGTGCGCTCACGAGTGACGCAATCACTTCGGGATGGGTTTGACCGAATCGCTTCGGAACAAGCTCGCCAATCGTGATCGCAAAATAGGTGACGACCACAACCACCACGATGGTCGCGGTAATCCCCGCGGCTGCTTCCCCTAGCCCTAGACCCTCGAGGGCTAGGGCTAGGGGGGCGGCAAACACCGCCTCCCCCACGATTCCACTGAGCAACCCAATCGAGGTGATCCCGATCTGAATGGCAGAGAGGAACTCTGTGGGGTTCTCGGACACCTTAAGAGCAAGGGCAGCAGACTTCTTGCCTTTGGCAGCCATGCCCTGAAGCTTGCCTCGCCTCGAGGTGAGCAGGGCGACTTCTGACATCGCAAGCAGCCCATTCGTGAGAATGAGCACCAACAGAAGAAGAGCTTCCACGCGTTACTTTCTCCGCACACAGCGGTGAGATGCCACAAGAGTGACAAGGTCAGCTGGGCAAACGCCGAGTGTTGGGGCGCAGTGAGCGCTGCTTCAACTCGAGATTGAGAGATAAGCCGAGTGGTAACCAGTTGGTCATTGAGCGGTAAGAATCCTTCCCCCTTGGTTCACCAACTCAGCCTTGATTCGTAACCCAATCTTCTTAAATTCATCAATGTGTGATCCTCACACTCCCCTAACACCTTCAAGAGAAAGTTGTCTCACCCTATGTTCAACTCACGGAAATTGGGAGCGGTGGCCGCTGGTTCGGCTCTCGCCCTGGTCCTCGCCGGTTGTGCGGCGAGCGAGGAAGCGGAAGCTCCCGCCTCCTCCACGAGCAGCTCGTCCTCATCCGCTGCTTCCGGTGATCGTGCCGACTGGCCAGACAACGTTGACTTTCGGAGCAGTTCCCTCCGAAGAATCAAGCTCGCTGGTGGAAAGCTACGAGAAGATTATCGAGGTTCTGGAAGCGGAGCTCGGCCTGGAGATTGAGTTCTTCCAAGCAACTGACTACGCAGGAATCATCGAAGGCCAGGTGTCCGGCCGCGTCGACATGGCGCAGTACGGTCCCTTCTCCTACGTTCTCGCCGACATCCGTGGCGCAGAGCTCGAGGTTGCTGGCGTCATGACCGATGGACCGGATATCGAGCCTGGATACCAGTCCTACGGTGTTGCTCTTGCCAGCAACGGCGACATCAACGGAATCGAAGACTTCGCCGGCAAGAAGGTCTGCTTCGTGGACCCCGCGTCGACGTCCGGATTCCTGTACCCCTCCGAGGGTCTCCTCTCGGCAGGAATCGATCCTGAAAGCGGTATAACTCCGGTTTACGCGGGTGGGCACGATGCCTCCGTGCTCGCTGTGAAGAACGGTGACTGCGACGCAGGATTTGCCTTCGACGCGATGGTGGACAAGATCCTCATCGAGTCTGGCGACATTGAAGCTGGTGAAATCAAGACAGTGTGGAAGTCTGAAGTTATCGCCGGTTCCCCCCTGGCCATGCAGGCTGGGCTCCCCGACTCGCTGAAGAGCGAGATCAAGCGGATCATCACTGAGGAAGCAAACGTGGATGCTCTCGTTGCCTCGGGCATCTGCACCTCTGTTGATGAGTGTGGACTCACGGATGAGAAGGTCTGGGGTTACGTCGAGCGTGACGATTCCTTCTACGACGGTGTTCGCAAGGTCTGTGAAGTCACAGGCTCACCTAAGTGCCAGTAATTCATTAGGGCACGCTGAAGCCGGGGTCGATTGCCTCTCTCGACCCCGGCTTCACCACATCGAATTCAGAAAGGCCGCTCCGTGACCTCCACCGTGATCAACGTCGCCAACCTCAGCAAGACTTTTGACACCGGCACCCAAGCGCTGCGAAACGTCAGCATCCAAATTCCTGAGGGCCAAATGGTTGCTCTCATTGGCTTGTCAGGTAGCGGTAAATCCACCCTGATGAGACACCTCAACGGTCTCACGTCCCCGACCGCGGGAGATGTGTGGGTTCTCGACACCCACATCAACACAGCGTCCAAAAAACAACTGCGGGAAGTGCGCCGCCACATCGGCTTTATCTTCCAGCAATTTGGGCTTGTGGGACGCATCACAGCTCTCGAGAACGTTCTCTCCGGCGCACTGGGTTCGCTGACCGGTCCTCGATTCGGTGTCGCGAGCTATCCCCTGAAGTTTCGCAAACAAGCCCTCGAGCACCTCGACCGGGTGGGAATGGCGGACTACGCCTTCCAGCGCGCCGACACGCTCTCGGGAGGTCAAATGCAGCGCGTCGCCATTGCTCGCTCTCTCATGCAGCAACCCTCGGTCATGCTGGCTGACGAGCCGGTGGCATCGCTCGACCCTGAGTCGAGCGCGCAAGTTATGGAAATTATGCTGCGGGTTGCCACAGAAGAAAATCTCACGGTGTTGGTCACCCTTCACCAGGTGGAACTTGCACTGGGCTGGGCAGAGCGGATTATTGGGCTCCGAGACGGAGAAGTAGTGCTCGATGACGCCCCCAAGAAGATCGGCAAGAAGAAGGTCATGGAGGTGTACCAGCGAGTCGCAACAGACGACGTGGATGTCGAGGAAATCACGCAGGAAAGCATCCGCGCTCTGGAGGCGATGAAAGATGCCCACTAAGGCCCGGACACGTCCCGGCGGCACCTCTCGCCTCACGCCCGCACTGACCAAGACATCCCTCGTCACCCGGTCGACCATCAGCGCGTTTGCCTTGCTCGCTGTATGGGCGTGGATCTTTGTCGAGATGGACTTGTTGGCGGTGGTCGGCGGTTTCACTGACATCGCGAACCTGGTGGACTACATGTTGCCCGCCAACTTTGATGCCTTTGATCGAGCACTGATGCTCACGCTCGAGACATTCTGGATGGCAGTCCTCGGGACATTCCTCGCCATTCTCATGTCAGTGCCCCTCGCCTTTCTCGCCGCACGGAACACCACTCCCCACCCTGTGGTGTATTCGATTGCCCGGGGAATTATCGTCTTCACCCGCGCTGTGCCCGACCTCGTTTTCGCCCTTATTTTTGTGCGAGCTCTGAGCATCGGCCCCTTGCCCGGCATTCTCGCCCTCGCTTTTCACTCCATCGGGATGATCGGCAAGTTGCTCGCCGACGCGATTGAGCAAACAGATAAGCAACCACGGGAAGCGGTCGCGTCGGTTGGGGCGGGGAGCCTTCAGACCATCGTCACCACGATCGTTCCCCAAATCATGCCCGCCTTCATCTCGATTGCGCTGTTCCGCCTCGACATTAACTTGCGCTCCAGCACGGTCCTCGGTCTCGTCGGGGCGGGAGGGGTTGGGTTGCTTCTCAAAGAGACTTTGGGACAGATTGCCTACAGCGAAGCTCTCGGAGTCGTGACCGTCATCTTTGTCTTCATCCTGTTGATGGAAATTCTCGCCGCCGGGGTTCGAGCTACTCTCCTGCGAGGAGAGAGTGGAGACCTACCGGGAGCCCGACGTTGGACACGATGGGGTCGCACAAAATCCGCACCCCAGGTTCCCCTCGACGCCGCAGAGACGACTACCCAGCCTCTTGTTCCACCGCGTCCCGCCAACACGAAGGTTTTGCCCCCGTGGACGAGAAAACGACTCGTATCCACTGGCTATGGTTACCTCTTCGTCGGATTGGTGGTCGCAGGATTTATTGCGGTGGACATCAACTTGATCAGGTTCTTTACCAGTTTTGGGGACATCTTCACCTTCACGCTTCGAATGTTTCCCCCAGATTTTGTGAGCGCTGGGCCGCAGATTGTTGCCGGCATGGTCGAGACACTCGCCATCGCCGCCGTATCCACAGTTTTGGGGTCGTTACTGAGCATCCCTCTCGGTTTTTTGGCTGCCGTCAATGTCTCTGTCAATAAGGCTGTGTACTCATTCACCCGAGTACTTCTGGTGATTATTCGTGGCATTCCTGAGTTGATTCTCGCCATCATCTTTGTTGCGGCAATGGGTTTGGGCCCGGTGGCAGGTATCTTCGCGCTGTCACTGGGCACAGCGGGCTTCCTCGCAAAACTCATCGCCGACTCGGTCGAAGAGATTGACCCGGCACCGCGTGAGGCCATCACGGCGACCGGCGCCACACGCTTCCAAGAGCTCTTCACCTCGGTGCTTCCGCAGGTCATGCCAGCTCTAATCGGGCAACTCCTCTACACGTTCGACATCAACATCCGATCCTCGGCGATTCTCGGAATCGTGGGCGGTGGAGGAATTGGGTTCCTTCTGTTCAACTCGATGAAGGTGTTGGCATTTGATACCACCGCCGCCATCATCATCGCCATCTTCGTAGTGGTCTATGCGATTGAATTACTTGCAGGGTATGTCAGAAAGCAGGTCATCTAGGTGTCTCGGGTTCTCGTTGTTGGTGCCGGAATTTTCGGCACCATGCACGCATATTTCGCTCACAAGGCGGGCCACGACGTCACCTTGATCGAGCGCGACCCGCGCCCCATGAGCGCTTCTGTCCGCAACTTCGGTATGGTCGCCGTCGGCGGCCGGGCACCAGGAGAAGAGCTTCAGGTGGCTCTCAGAGCCCGAGAGCTGTGGGGGGAAATAGCGAGCGACCACCCTTCTCTGACGTTCAGACCGAGCGGGTCCATCGTGGTCGCCACCGCAGAGAATCACCTCGACGTCATGCACAAGGTGGCACAGTATCCAGACGCTCACCTGCGGGGCTGGACCGTGCTGGACCGCAGCGAGGCTCAGGACATGAACCCAGGCCTTCAAGGCAGGGGTGTCGAGGGTGGCCTTTTCTGTTCCGAGGACGCGGTTGTCGAACCCGACAGGGTCCTCGATGAGCTCCGCGAAACCCTGGAGTTCTCCGAAAGGTTCACCTACTTTCCCTCCACCGCCATCGATGACGTTTCCCAGAAGGGGACTGAAGTTGTGGCCACCAGTCACGACGGACGAAAGTTTCTCGCCGATTGGGCGATTGTGGTGCCAGGTGCCGACCACACCACACTTTTCCCGGGGCTTTTTAGCCGGGCTCCGCTGCGTCGAGTCTTCCTTCAGATGGCTCGGCTGGCAGACCCCGGCGTCACTCTCACGACCTCCATTGCCAGCGCAGACTCACTTCGTTTCTACCCCGGATACCAGGGAGATGCTCTCGAGGGCCTCGAGCCTGTCCGCCCACTCGTGCGTGACATGGTGATGCAACTCCTCCTCCAGCAACGAGTCGATGGAACCCTGACCATGGGTGACACTCACATCTATGACGAGCCCTTCCCGCACGAGATGCGTGAAGACTGCTACGAGCTGCTGCTGGACGATGTGGAGTCCATCGTCGGTGTGCGACCCGAGGTTCAGACCCGCTGGAGCGGAATCTATAGCCAAAACACCACCGGCGCCGTGTGTATTCGAGAAAAAGCGGACGAGCGCATCATCGCCGTGACAGGGCCCGGTGGCCGAGGAAACACACTGTCCCCCGCAATAGCGGAAACCACGATCCGGGAGCTTATCGATGCCTAAACTTGCGGTGTTTGACATTGCCGGAACCATCGTCTCTGACGATGGCGTTGTCATCTCTTCCTTCATCTCAGCTTTTTCCGAAGTGGTTCCCGAAGTCTGGGCGGAGAATGACGGTGATTTCCTTGAGTACGCGCACCAGACGATGGGGCAATCAAAAATCGAGGTGTTTCGTTCCCTGCTCGGCGATGACGACCTGGCGGCCCAAGCGGCTGAAGCCTTCCAAGCCCACTACCTCACCAAGCTCCCTGAGGTTCACCTTTTTGACGGAGTGGTGAGCATGTTTGAGGAACTCCGCAGCGCGGGAATACAGGTGGCCCTCAACACAGGATTCAACCGAAACACCCTCGACATCATGCTTTCGACTCTGGGTCTCACCGATCATGTGGATGCCACCGCTACCCAGGTCGAAGCCGGAGAGGGACGCCCCTCACCCGCCATGATCGCCCATGTGGCCTCTGAGTTGCGGATTAGTGCACCGGCAGATGTTGCTGTTGTCGGCGACACCACCAGCGATATGGAAGCTGCCACTCGGTTTGGATCGCCCCTCGCACTCGGCGTCTTGACCGGCGAGCACGATGAGCCTGCCCTGAAGGGTGCCGGAGCGCACCATGTGGTGCCGGTGGTGACCGACGCCCTCCCCCTCTTGCTCAAGGGGTAAGGGCGACTCCTCGCAGTTTTTCGAGCAGAGCTGGGGCAGCTCCTCCCTCGATCAACAGTTCCTCAAGATCGGTACCCTGCGCTTCGATGGCGTCGAGGAACACGTGCATCGCTTCAGGCTCTGCCCTCAGTAGCGCACCAGCCTTGCTCATGATCTCGGGTGTCCAGAAAGGCTGGGAGGCCGTCAGGCGGGCAAGAACCTTGTCGAGGTTTGTCTCGGTCTTCACAAAGTCCGAGACGATCTGCGCACGGTGCGTTCCTAAGGCTCCATGGAGTGCCACGGCGAAAAGCCCCGTGCGGTCTTTCCCAATGGCGCAGTGAAAGAGCACCGCGCCCCGTGCCTCTGACACCGCCTGCAACCCATCAATAAGCATCGGCATTCCTTTGCGGAAGACCTCGAAATACCACTGCCCCATCATGGCGTTCGTGAAAACCCCGGTCGACACGAGATCGTCCAAGTTGTGAGATGTCCCTGAGCTCTCCAGGATGGGGAGATTCAGGTAGTCAATGTCGTAGTTCGCGAGCGGACCGCGCCCGCCGGAAACCTCATCAGAGGACCGAAGGTCGATAATCAGGGAAATGTCGTGGGATACGAGTCTCTCGGCTTCTTCATCGTCAATCGTCGAGACATCATCGGACCGGAACAGGACGCCCGGTCGAATGCTTCCGTGCCTTCCCGCGAGATGTCCCAGGTCCCGAAAGTTCGCCAGTTTCGTCACCGGGTGCGAGGAGTCAATCACTTTCTCACCCTAGGGAGTGAGGGTTACGAAACGGAAAATTCTTGGAATACACAGACTCCAGCGACATGACGCGGGGCTACTGTAGGCGGGTGAAACACCACGGTCTCCGGCTCACACTCCAGCTCGGACTTACACAGACCATTGGGTTTGCCTCGACCTACTACCTGGCCGCCATTCTTGCCAGGCCCATCACCCAGGAACTGGGGATCCCTTTCGAGCAGTATTTTCTGTTTTCCGCGACAGCCTCCATCATCTCGGGGCTTCTTGGGCCCATCCTCGGTCGCCAAATTGATCGCTTTGGCGGTCGACTCGTTCTGCCTTTCGCCAGTGTGACCATCACGGCCGGTCTCATCGTTATGTCGCAGGCGCAAACCGTGGCTGCCTTCTTCATTGCGTGGGTGGTCCTCGGGGTGGGCATGGCCGCCGGCCTCTACGACGCGGCCTTCGCCTCGGTCGTGGAAATCCAGGGGAAAGCGCCCAAAGAACAATCGCTGGAATCACTTTGATTGCCGGGTTTGCCAGCACCATAGGGTGGCCGCTGACCAGTGCTCTGGAGTCCTCTCTGGGGTGGCGGGGAGCGATTCTCGTCTGGGCCGGGATAAACCTGGCGCTCGCACTACCGCTCCACATCTGGCTGCCCGGATACTCCCGGGATATCCGTCGGCACCGCCGCCAGAACAGAGACGAGGAGAGGGCCGCCGACACGGCGGTGGCCCCTCGAATTTCCGTGTTATCCATCATTCTCACCGCGGTGCTGTTCGTCCTTGCCGGGTTTGCACCAAGCTCTATGGCTGCTCACCTACCCGGTGTCCTTGAGTCCTCCGGCGCTAGTGATCAGGCAGCTCTCGCAGCCGCCACCTTGCTCGGGCCGGGGCAGGTCCTTGCCCGACTCCTTCAGGTACTGTTTCCGGGATTCTTTGGGCCCGTTCGTGTTGCGGTTTTCGCGCTACTCATGCATCCACTCGCCGTCGCCATTTTGTTCCTCGCTGGCCCTTCGTCAGTCTTTGCTTTTGCTTTTGTCCACGGCATGGGCTCAGGTTTTCTCACGGTCGCAGCGGGGATTCTCCCGCTCTACCTCTATGGAGCAAAAAACTACGGTGAACGTCAGGGATACATCATGGCGTCCGCTGACATCATCATGGCCTTTACGCCCGCCATCTTTAGTGTTGCCCTCACTGGATTAGGGCGACTATCGCTAGGCATTACCGCGACAACGGGCCTTGTTGCGCTCGCAATCCTCTGGTGGCTACTAAGTCACCGTAGGCCGACCACCCATCCCCACTAGCGCTCTCGCATCTCGGGAAGGGCATCAACAATCCGGTTGGCCGCCATTTTGAGTGGCTTAATCACGGTGACACTCGTGTTCTCGGCCAGCATCTTGGCCGTGGACTCATCCATAGCAGTGAGGCAAATATGGCCCTCAAAGGCGAACCGGTTGAGAGTCTCGAGGAGCACGAGGTTGGTGCTTCTCTCGTGAACGGTGCAAATCACGGCGTCTGCCTCATTCAGGGGAAGTGACGCGGCAAAGTCAGGGTCACCGATGTCGCCAAACAGGGTTTCCACACCCTCGCCGCGAACAGCTCTCAGCGCTCGGGGGTCATGATCCACCACCAGTAAGCGCCCACCCTTCTTCCGCATACCCTGAACGACGGAAGATCCCAGTCGTCCTGCACCAATCACAATCGCGTCGAAGGGGTGCGCTTGGGAACCTTCACGCTCCTCGTCCTGAGAATCAAAACGGTCAAACCGGCGTAGGAAGGGTGCCGCCAGTTCATAGAGCTTCTCGGAGTAGAGGATGAAGTAGGTGGACATCGTGATGGTGATAATGGCCACCAAGGTCACCAAGCTCAAAATCTCGCTATCGACTTGTCCCAGGGAATACCCCAGGGCAATCAGAATCAGCGAAAACTCGCTGATTTGGGCGAGCGCAAAGCCCGCTTTGAAGGACACTTTGCTTCGATAGCCGAGCAACCCCATGATCACCATGACGATCAGGGGCTTCACCACCAGAACGACAACAGAAAGAATCACGGCCAGGAGAATCTGGGACCCGGCATCCTCGAAAGTTAACGAGGTTCCGAGCTCGATGAAGAAGAACAAGATCATGATGTCGCGCAGGCTGACCATCCGAGCACTGAGACTCTCCCGATAGGGGGTGGAGGCCAGGGCCACTCCCGCCACAAAGGCGCCAATTTCCATGGAGAGACCCAGGATCTGGCTGGCACCGGCTAGTGACATCGCCCAGCCCACACCAAACAGCAGGGTGAGCTCTTGGCTTCGCACCAACACGGACAGCAGGCGAGGAATCGCATAGCGGGCCAGGAGCGCCACAACACCCAAGAACACCACGCTGCCAATCAGCGTCACCCACAGCGAGGTGGGCTCCGTGGAACCATCGGTGGACCCCATTGAGGCGATCACCACCATGGCGACGATGACCAGGATGTCTTGCACAATCAGCACACCGATTGCTATTTGCCCATGGAGCTGATCGAGCTCACGCTTGTCCGAGAGCACCTTGATGATGATGATCGTCGAGGAGAACGCGAGAGCCAAGGCGATGTAGAGGGCGGGAATCCAGTCAAATCCCCACGCCAGGACGATGAGGAACCCAATTCCCATCGTGATGAACACCTGCGCAACACCGGTGGTCAGCGCCACCACACCGGTGGAGCGAATCAAGCTGATGTCGAGTTTGAGCCCCACCAGGAACAGCAGGATGGCGATCCCAAACTTGGCGAGCAGCTCGATTTCCTCCCCGGCAGAGACCAAGCCCAAAAAGGCTGGGCCCAACAGAATCCCGACCAGGATGTAGGCGACGATCAGGGGTTGTCGCAACAGGTTGGCCAAGAAGCCCACCACCGCGGCCACAAGAAGAATGAGTGCTATCTGACTAAACGCACTCTCTAACATGTCTTCGACAGTAGCAAGCTCATGTCACAGGGGCCTGAGCGACCCGGAGCCTACTCAAATCGCAGGGCATCCACAGGTTGCAGCTTCGCTGCGGTGCGGGCTGGCCACACCCCAAACACGATTCCCACCAGCGCACTGAAGCCCAGGGCAACGAACACAGTCGTCGGGTCAATGAAGAACTCCCACCCTCCAAGAATGGAGAATCCATAGGACGCCAACTGGCCAATGGTCAGACCAATAAGCCCACCCAAGGTGGAGAGAACCACGGCCTCCATCAGGAACTGGGTCAAAATCTGTGACTGCCTGGCACCAATGGCTCGCCTGACACCAATCTCACGGGTGCGCTCACGCACCGACACCAACATGATGTTCATGATTCCAATACCACCCACCACCAGCGAGATACCGGCGATACCGGTGATCAGAATTCCCAGTGTTCCCGTCACCGTGCGAATGGTGTCCTGAAGGGCTGCTTGGTTGAAAATGGCAAAGGTGGCGTCCTCGTCGTCCCGCACGTTCTTGGAGTATCGAAGAAAGCTCTCCACCCGGTATTCCACCGGGGGCACAGCTTCTTGAGATTCCGCCTGAATACGGATGACCGAAAGATAGGGAGACTTGGAGAACAAACTCCGAGCTGCCTCCTGCGTGATGTAAACATTTGCGCCAGAGCCAAAACCATCCGCGTCATCCAAGACCCCGACAACCGTGAACGCGAGTCCGTTCACCCGAACGTCGTCCCCGATGGTCTCGGTGGTGAATCCGAGCTGATCCGCTCCCCTGGCAGAGATCACAATGGTTCTGGAGTTCTGCAAACCGGGTGAGGTGGGCAGGAACGACCCAATCGCAACTTCGGGATTCCCGAGGTCTTCATAGGCCGGAGAAACTCCAATGATGCTGGCGCTAATCGACTCGCTCCCATAGGCAATAGTTCCCTGGGTGCGCACCTCGGTGCTGGTTTTGAGAACACCCTCAATCTCAGCAATTGCCGCAGCATCCTTCTCTTCCAAACCGGTGGGTGATGTTGCTGACACCGTGATCTGGTTAGCTCCGAGGGAAGCCAGCGAGCTATCAATACCCTGCTCTGCGCCCTGGCCCACCGCGGTCAGCGCCACCACCGCACTCACACCGATGATGATTCCCAGCATGGTCAAGGCCGAGCGCACTTTGGCGGCCGCAATGCGGCTGAGAGACAAGCGGAAGGTCAGCCAGAGATTCATGTGGTGCTCGCCATCGCATCAGCTTCGTCGCGCTCGATCAGCCCGTCGCGGATGTACACCCGTCGCTTAGCGGTTGCCGCAACGTCCAAATCGTGAGTGATGAGGACAATGGTGCGGCCCTCCGCATTCATCTCCTTGAAGACATCCATGACCGCTGCACCTGAGGAGGTGTCGAGTGCTCCCGTGGGCTCATCAGCCAGCACAAGGTCAGGGTTTGTCACCAGTGCGCGAGAAATCGCAACACGCTGTTGCTGACCACCAGAGAGTCGCCCACGATCAAAGTCGAGCCTGTCACCCAGACCCAAGCGTGTCAGCATCGCGGCAGCCCGCTTGTGTGCCTCTCGGGGACGCAGTCCCTGATAGAGCAGGGGGGCCGCCACGTTCTCAACAGCGGAGGTCAGGGGCAGAAGCTGGAACTGCTGGAACACAAACCCAATAGCGCGCGAGCGCAAAGCGGTCAGTTCGTTGTCGTCCAGGGCGGAGATGTCTTTGCCGGAAACCTTCACTGACCCAGCAGTGGGTCGATCTAAACAGCCAATCAGGTTCATCAGCGTTGATTTTCCCGACCCGGAGGGGCCCACGATGGCAACAAATTCGCCTCGCTGGACTTTCAGGCTCACCCCGGCGAGCGCCACCGTGGGCACATCGCCGGTTTGGTATTCCCGACGGACGTCGGTGAGCTCAACTACGTAGTCGCTCAATTCAGATCAGGGTTCTCTTCAGCGCCCTCGGGCGGTCCGCCACCAAAACCAGTGTCTGTCGCGGGGAGGTCCCCGTCAGAGCCGGTGACAACACGGTCGCCCTCGCTCAGTCCGGACACGATTTCGACGTAGTAGCCACCTCGGATACCAACCTCAACGGGAACGTTGGTGATTGTTCCATCAGCTGCTTGAACACGAACAACAAAGCCATCCTCAGTGGGCACCAGTGCGGTCACCGGAGCAGCCACCACTCCGAGGCGCTCCTCGGTGGTGATGCTGGCCTGCGCTGTCATCCCTGCCCGCAAACCTGCGGGGGCATTGGGGACGCTCACGGTCACTTCATAGGTGGTGAGTGATGCTCCTGATCGATCCACAACACCAAAGGGAGCAATGTGAGTTACTTCACCTTCCCGGGGTTCATCAGGAAGCGCATCGAACTCAAGGCTCACCTTCTGCCCCACAGCAATCCCCACAACATCGGACTCCGCAAAATCAGCAGTCACCACAAAGTCGTTGAGCCCGGCAAGAATGATGAATCCGCTCGTGCCACTCGTTCCCACGCTGGTGCTTCCCACGGGTTCCCCCACCTCGGAGGCAATCGCCACGACGGTTCCAGCGGTCGGTGCCGTCATCGTCGCGTTGTCGAGGTTTGCCAGCGCCGAGGCCAATTGAGCCGAGGCAGACGTTCGTGCAGGACCTGCTGCGGCCACTTGCTGCTGAGCGGTCACCAATTGGGCGGCAGCCGCAGCCTGCTGGGCTTGCGCATTCTCCAACGCGATGTGCCGGTTGGGCTGATCAGCAATAGTGGAGGGGTAGTCGTCAAAAATGTTTTCGTAGGCCAGGCGAGCAGCGACAATCGCTTGCTCGGCTACTTCAACAGCCTGCGCAGCTTGCAACTCGCTCGTTCTCGCGGCGGCAACGCCAGACCTGGCACTGGCCACAGCCGCTTCGAGCGACTCAGTCTTCAGGGTTGCCAACACATCACCCTCGGCGACAACGTCTCCCACCTCAACCTCGAGCGTGGCGAGCTGAGCGGCGGCAAATCCTGGGAACTGGAGTCCGAGCTCGAGCGCGGGGGTTATGGTTCCCGACGCGGCAACAGTGACGTCAACGTCACGAACCTGGGCGCTCTCAGTCAGGACGGTAGCCTCGTCGGGTGCCGACGCTGAAACAGCGATACCCACTCCTGCGCCCACCACAGCAAGCGCTGCCACAACACCGATGATGACTTTGGTTCGTGTTTTCACGTTCTCCGTACTCTCCTCTGGCGGAACCCTCTGGGCTCCGGTTCCCCAGTGTGGCACTGGGGTGCTTGCAATAGCCTGATGGTTATCTAAGAAATCCCTATGCTCGAGCTCCCTGAACAACCCTTCTAACCTAGGTGCACATCGACTGCCCCGTGCCATCCGTTCGCCTCCCGCGTAGACTGCTCTGGATGACATTTCTTCGATACACACTGCGCGTTGGCGCCTCCGTGTTTGGCCTGAGTGCCCTTGCGCTCATCCTTGCCCCCAGCCTCTTTCTGGAGCTCCTGGGCTTTGAGGCTTCCCTACCCCTGGTGTGGTCGATGGTGCTCATCGGGGTCACGTTGGTGGCGTTGACGGGGAACATGGCGGTTGTGTCCTTCACCGCCAGTGATCGAGGCGTTCAGGCCGCAGCCGTGGTGATGATGCTGGCCTCCGGCGGCCTCGGAGTCACCACACTGCTGATCCCCGTGCCTCTGACCTGGTTCAGCATCGTCTATGCCCTGATCGGCTTTGGTTTCTCCACCGTCTACGTCGTCGGCCTCACTCGCGCATCGCTCGCCCGATAGACTCCCCGGGTGGCTGGTACCTCGAATCCCCTTCTGGTCTGGGTGGACTGTGAGATGACGGGCCTTGACCCCGCCGTGGACGAACTCGTCGAGGTCGCCGTGGTCATTACTGATTACGACCTCACCCCGGTGGATGACGGTTTTCAGGTCGTCATCAAGCCCTCTCCCGCCGCGTTTGAGCAGATGGGTGATTTTGTCCGCGAGATGCACGCCTCCAGCGGGCTTCTCGAGGAACTCGACTCCGGTCTCAGCCTGGAGGACGCGGGCACCCAGATTCTTGACTACATCACCCGCTTTGTCCCCGAAGCCCAGAGCGCCCCGCTGGCGGGCAACACCATTGGCACCGACCGGATGTTCCTGCAGAAATACTTGCCCGAGGTGCACGCCCACCTGCACTACCGAAACATCGATGTCTCCACCATCAAGGAGCTCTCCAAGCAGTGGTTCCCGAAGGCCTACTACCAATCCCCCGACAAAAACGGTGGGCACCGAGCACTGGCCGACATTCTCGAGTCCATTCGGGAACTCGCGTATTACCGCCAGGCTGTGTTTGTGGACCAGCCGGGCCCCCAGACGACAGAACTCAAAGCCCTCAGCGACTCGATCCACGAGGCGTGGGCGCCCCGCCTGTAATACACTTGTGGGGCTCGACTCGCAAGAGTCGATCATGGTGGGTATAGCTCAGTTGGCAGAGCGCCTGGTTGTGGTCCAGGAGGTCGCGGGTTCAAGCCCCGTTACTCACCCCAAAGTCTGAATCTCTGTGGCTAGTGCCACAGACTCATGAAGCGCCAGAAAGCGCTCCTCCTGGAGCGCCCACCTGGTCCAGTGCGGGGCATACATGTCACCATCGCGCCCGAGTGCCCGCTCCCGACGAATCTGGTCGTCCTGCTCCAGCCACACTCTCGTGTCCGCGAGCTCGAGCGACTCACGACGGAGTACTCCGCAGCCCTCCACAATCAGGGGACGATCCGCGGGAATGGACACCCAGTCTCCCGGGCGAGCATCAGCCCACAACCACGGGCGATAACGCCCGGGCAGGCCCTGGCTCCTCGGCACCAAGAGATGGTGGTGGATATGCCAGCTGCCGGCATCTAGGCCATCCCACCCTGGGTAAACATCATCAAGGCTCACCAGGTAAGAACCCTCGGTGCGGGCACGCTCTGCCGCGAACACGGTCTTCCCGGCACCCGAGCGCCCATCAATCAGGGTGATCTCTGCACTAGCCGAGGATGGCATGGAAACTCCCCGTCATCACGGCCGCCGTCACGGCTAGCGCCCCGATGAGGCCTCCGCCCACAATCCAGAGGTAATCCCGCCGCGGGAACACCGAGGTTCGGTAGTGCGTTCTGGTGCTGTGAAGCCCAAACGCTCGGGCCTCCATCGCCATCGCCAAGGTGTGGGAGCGCCTGATGGCCAACACAAAGATAGTGAGTGCCACCGCCACCACACGTCGGAGAACACTCCTCTCCCCCATCCCCCTGGCCCGCATCATCCAGCCTCGAACTTCGCGGTCTCCCGCGACAACCTCGAGGAGTCGGAGACCCGATAGGCCTCCGACGACAAAGTTTTCGGGCAGCCGAGCCTGTTGGCTGAGCGCATCTGCAAAGCGGGTCGCATCAACTCGGGAAAACAGAATCACCGCAGGGCCCCCGATGGCGAGGATGCGCAGAGCGGTGGCGAGCGCTAAATCGAGCGAGCCCTCAGAGACAACGACCAGCCCCCACTGGACAAAAACCTCACCCGAGCTTTGCCCATAAAGGGCAATGGTGAGTGCGGAGAACACTGAGGCGAGACCCACCGGCAGCATTCGTGTTCCCAGCCCCTGGATTCCCCGACCAATCAGCGGCAGGCACGCCAGCATCAACACCAGAGCCACTGTTGCCGACACCACATCAATCGTGGAGAGCAACGCCACCGCGGGAACCAATGCCGCCCCGACAAGCGCAAGTGGGTTAGTGGTTGCTAACACGCCCGTGGGAGGTATCTCCACCGCGGGCGTGTCCCCCGGCTCAAGCACAATCTCCCGAGCCTTGAGTGCTCTCACCAGGGCATCATCGTGGGTGGCCAGGATGATGGCTGTTCCCGCCGCGGACGCCTCACCCATCTGGGTGACCAGCTCTGCTAGTCCCTCGTCATCGAGGGACTGGCTTGGCTCATCGAGAATCAGAACCTTCTGATCACCGCCGGTCGCAAGGGCCAGAGCAAGTCGACGCTGTTGCCCACCACTGAGAGACAGTGGGTGAGCCTCCAGGACCTGGTCAAGCCCCCATCTCGAGGCATCACGCAGTGCCTGGCTCGCCCCCGCTCCGCGCTCAGCTCAGCTCGGACGGTGGCGCGAAAGAAACTGTGGGCCGGGTTTTGCGGAACAACCCCCACCAGGGTGGCGAGATCTCGGGAGCTTGCGACGTGCGGGTTGAGCCCCGCAATGGTGACCGACCCTCCCCTCACCGGGAGAACTCCGGCGAGAGTCATGGCGAGCGTTGTTTTTCCCGACCCATTCGCTCCTCGAAGCGCCACAATCTCCCCGGCCTGCACCGAAAAACTCAGCGGGCCCGCATGGGTTACCGCGCCATCGCGGGAGGCTTCCAGGTCGCTCACCACGACCACAGGGTCCCCCGGAGGGGGTGACGTGCTGACCCTCAGGTCTGCCCTCTGTGGTGGGGTACCCGACACCGCCTGATCGGAGACCAGCATTCCTGCCTCACACCTCACCACACGATCGACTAACCCCCACCAGCGTTCGGGGTTGTGGTCAATCACGAGGAGGGTGATGCTTCGCTGCTCGAGCAGTGTTTCTACCGCGCTGACGACCGCTGCCACCCCGTCGGGGTCGAGCGCACTGGTGGGTTCATCCAGGATGAGTAACCCTGGCTCCATGGCGAGTGCTCCGGCAAGCGCCAGTCGTTGACGCTGGCCGCCGGAGAGTGCCCGGGTGGGGTGATCTGCTGGAAGCGCCAGACCCACGTCGGCCAGAGCCTGATCAAGGAGGCCCTGCATGTGTTCTGGCTCCACCAACGAGTTCTCGAGCCCAAAGGCAACATCGTCGTGGACACGGGCCATCACGGTTTGGTCCTCAGGTTGCTGCAGAACCAGGCCCCTGGGTCGATTCCCGGAGACCAGCAGCTGCCCCGTGGCAACTCCGTCGTCCGGATCCCTCAGCACTCCGGCTAGAAGCGCCCCCAAGGTGGATTTGCCCGAACCGGAGGGTCCCGTGAGGAGCACCCTCTCGCCGGGTTCCAGCGTCAGGGTGATGCCCTGCAGGGCAGGGGTGAGCCGCCCGGGGAAGCTCCAACTAAAGTCAGAAATGTCCACCCGGGCAGCGCCCACGCTCTGAGCTACTGACGTAGCGCACCCGCTTTCACGAGGGCTCGAGTGATCGCCCAGCTTCCGAGTCCCGCGAGGAGAGCTCCGGACACAACCGAGGAGATTCCATAGATGGTCATGAAGGTTGCTCCCGCACCGGCATAGAACAGGGTGAGATCCAGTGCCGCCATGGCAACACCAGATCCGGCGCCTGCGACCAGGGCTGCAATCCAGCCCCACGCCCGATAGGCGAAGAGGGCAAAGATCAGTTCAGCGCCCAGGCCCTGAACCGCGCCATAGACGAGGGTGATGACACCCCACTGGTTCCCCACCAGGGCGGAGACTGTGGAGGCGAGAATCTCCCCATAGAGAGCGGCTCCAGGCTTTCTCACGACAAGCGCTGTGAGGAGGCCTCCCATGAGCCACACTCCGTGGCCGAGGGCCTGAAATCCGGGCAGGAGAGCACCCAGTGGCTCGAGGAGTGGGACGTTGGCGATGTTCCAGAGGACAAAGAGCCCTCCGGCGACCACACCGACGACACTGGCGAGAACAATGTCTCGTGGTCGCCACGCAAAACGGTTAACTGCAGTGTTCATATCGTGCCTTTCATCAACGTGTGTTGGATGGGGCACGGGAGCGAGATGTCCTCCCTTCGCTGGAATTACCCAGATCAGGTTCGACGGTCGAAACCTTGCGGTTTCCTCTCAGTCCCTTTCGGGACTCCCGTGTACGAGGGAGAGTCTAGCGCTTGAGAGATTCGCGAAGCTTCATGCTCCACCGCAGGCTCTTCGCCACCGGGTAGATACCCAGGTACGCCCACTGGGGAATCCGCAACACAGCTTGGCGCAAACCGTGGTGGGTGTAGGTGTTGTCGAACCGGCGGACGTAGGTCAGGAAGTCACTCGGGCGAGTCATCAGCTCGCCGGCTCGACATGCCCGCCACCATTTTCGGCGCGTACACAATGGTGAAACCCTCATCAAAGAGATGAACCGACAGATCGATGTCTTCATGCATTTCGCGATCAGCGTCGAGGCAAATTTCCCCGCGCACCGCCTCCCAGGAGGTTCGCCGCAGAGCCATGTTGGTGCCAAACAGAAAGTGGTACTGCTTCACCAGCTTCGAGATCGCGCGCCGGGCAGTGTCATCGGCTCGCGCCATATAGCGGCGCAGGGGCATGTCGTAGTAAATCACCGGACCCGTTGCCGCGTGAACGTTCTCATCGAGAAAGACTTTCTTGGTTTCCTCGACCCAGTTGGGTTCGAGGACCGAATCGGAATCGATGCGTCCGATGATGTCGGAGGTCACCGCATCAAAGCCCATGTTTCGGGCCGGGGTAATGCCCTGCGCTTCGTTTTGCTGGAGCACGATGATCGGGGCATCGGGAAACTCGTCTTGCAGTTCCCGAAGAATCACGGGTGTCTGGTCGGTGGACTTGTTATCCACGATGATGATTTCGTCCGCGGGAACCGTTTGTCCCACAGCGGCAATCACACACGCTCTGATGGTGTCTTCTTCGTTGTAGGCCGGAATAACGATGGACACGCTCGGAGCTTGAGCCGCTAGCTGCACTGAAATCTCCTAAACCAGGGGTGCCTGGAGCAATTGCACCACAACATTGCCACCTTTGGTGACTTGGGTGTCGACATCTTCAAAACCAAACCGACGATGAAAACGCAAACTCCCCGGATTCGGGGGCTCCAGGTTCACCTCGCAGGTGACGGCGCTGCGTCCCTGGGTCTTCGCAAAATCAAAAAGGTGCTGATAGAGCATTGACCCCAGACCCAAACCCCTCGCAGAATCCGCCACCACAATCCGGTCGATGTAGAGGTGGTTGTCGAATCTGCTCTCGAAAAACACATAGTTCTCGCTGTCGTAGTGGGCACCCGGATCCATGGCTAAGGCAAAGCCCACCAGCTCGCCCTCCTCGTTGAGTGCCGCCATCCGGTAGCTCGAGATGTCATAGAGTCTGCGAATTTCTTCGAGGGTGGCCAGTGGGACCGCCGGGTACCCGGCATTGTTGATCTCCACCACTGCCTCGAGGTCATCCTCACTCAGTGTGCGCAACGACGTCATACAGCCATTCTGGCAGGCACCTACCAGCCGAGAGTGCCGGGGGCGCCCTTGAAGGGACCGGTCACTCGGGACGTAATCCACCCGCCGTAGAAGTCACCTTCTTGAGCCTGGACAACCTCACCGTCCACGGTGGCTTCATCGACTCGGCCCGGATAGAGCGCCAGGAAATCTTTCAGCACCTCGAAACCCGCCGTTGGGGTCTCATACCACCAGGCAGCGCGAGGAATCCGCTGCCCTTGCACCACAATGTCGGCATAGGTGGCAGCGCCTTTGAATTCACACCAGGTCGAACCTTCCACCTGCAGGAAGAAGCTCCAGTCGACGTCTGCAAAGGGAAGATAGTAGGTCGGGGGTGCGAGGTCTCCAGCACTCGCAGTGTCGAGGTGCTCTCCACCAGGGTGTGGCCCAGGTGTCGAACAATGACGAGCTCCGAGGAGGGTTCCACCCTGGGTGGCCGGGGATAGTCCCAGACAGACTCAACCTCGTACGCCATGGCTCCAGGGTATCGACCCGACACCCTGAGAGTCTGAGCGTGAGGGGTAGTCGCACGCGCGTATTCCCGATACGATGACCAAGTCGTTTGTTTTCCGACGACTCTTGGCCTGACAGTTTCTGGTGGGTGCACTCTTTCGAGAGTGGGAGTTAGAGGTAGTTTCGACCGTTAGTTTCGAGCGTCGAAGCTACGCACCAAGGCACCACAGAAAAGAGAAACACGTATGACAACCGGAATCGTTAAATGGTTCAACGGTGAAAAAGGGTATGGCTTCATCACTCCTGATGACGGCACCGCCGACGTATTCGCCCACTTCTCAGCAATCCAGTCCAGCGGCTACCGCTCATTGGAAGAGAACCAGCGCGTTGAGTTCGACGTAACCCAGGGCCAGAAAGGCCCCCAGGCGGAGAACATCCGTCCCCTCTAGTCTTCACTTTTTAGACTCACCAGTGTGGGGCTGCCAGTTATCTGGCGGCCCCACACTCATGTCCGGGCTGCTCCGCGTGGATGTTTAGGATGGCTACGTGCGCCCGGTAACCGCTTTGGACATCCGTCCCTCGATGATCAACATGACCGAGTCGGATCTCGACGCCATGACACTCCCGGGCCTGCACGAGACGCTGTGGGACGACCGCGAGTTTTTGGGCTGGCGAGACGCCAACCACAACACCAAGGGCTACCTGGTCTTCTGGGTGGGCGACTCCCCCCGAGGTTTCATGGTTCGCTCCGCCGAAAGCCAGATGCCCGCGGGCAAAAGTGCGATCTGTGTTCTCTGTCACACCGCGCAACCTGCCCCTCAGGTCAGCTTGTTTGTCGCCCCCAAAGCTGGCGAGGAGGGCAAGCGAGGTAACACGGTGGGAACGTATCTGTGTGCTGATTTGGCGTGTTCCACCCTGATTCGCATTACGCCACCTGAGTCCGACGCCCACCCGGACCCGGACAGAATCGTCCGTCACAAAGCGGTGGGAATGAGCCAGCGGCTCGAGAACTTCTCGAACCGCGTGCTGTCTGTTGACGCCTAGCGGCGTCGACCAGCGAAGACAATCGGAATGGCAAACGCCACACACGCTGTCAGCACGCCGGCGGCAAAAAGCCAGGGAGCAAAAATCTCGGGGACCACAAACGAGTAGGTGAACATCGGAAACGATGCCAGAAAAATCGCGGAGGAAATGACGACCAGGAAAATGTTCATGATTAGCCCAGTATTCCATACGAGAATGAGGGCAACATGACACCACACGAGCGCACCCGGAGGAGACGACTCCGGCGCATCCGCATTACCGGGTGGACCGCTCTCACGTCGCTCCTGGTGACCCTGGTGGGGTTTCTGACCTATTTCCACATCGTCTTCCCCGCCGAGCGATCAGCAACGCTGGAGGTGTTCCGAGACGATCGGGTTCAGGTGGAAGCCAGCGATGCCCGCGTCATCATGTCTCCCACAGGAGACTCCCTTCCCCGGGGCATGCTCTACTTCCCGGGAGCGCGGGTCGACCCCTACAGCTACCTCTACCCGCTGGCCGACATTGCCGCCGCCGGCACCACCGTGGTCATAGTCGACCCACTGTTCAACATGGCGCTGGTGGACACCAGGGGCGTTTCGGAGCTCACCGCCGATTTTCCCGACATCACCAGCTGGGTTCTGGCAGGGCACTCACTGGGTGGAGTGAAAGCGTGTATGGAAGCATCCCATCCTGCGGTCACCCATCTGGTGTTGTTTGCCAGCTATTGCGCCAACGACATCTCCGACCTGGACATCGAGGTTTTCCAGGTGATTGGTGATCGCGACGGTCTTCTCGATGATTCTCTCCGCCGGGAGGCTGAGAGCTTGCTGCCCCCCGGTCAGCATCGAACTTTCACGATTCGCGGGGCGAATCATGCTGACTTTGGGACCTATGGCCCACAGCCCGGTGACGGTGACTCCGCCTACAGCGATCGCGTCATGCGCACCATGATCACTGGTGCGCTCACCACTCACGTGCTCCAGGATTAGGACGCGGCGGCACGCTCAATAATGAGCTCGCGCACTCGCGCGGCGTCCGCTTGGCCCTTCATGGACTTTCATCACGGCCCCAATGATGGCTCCCGCTGCCTGAACTTTGCCTTCTCGGATTTTCTCCAAAACATCCGGGTCAGCCGCGAGTGCCTCATCGATGGCGGCCATCAGGGCGCCATCGTCAGAGACCACTTCGAGGCCCCGGGCCGCCACGATCTCTTCCGGCGTGCCCTCGCCGTCGATCATGCCGAGCAGCACCTCACGCGCGAGCTTGTCGGTCAGTGTTCCCGCATCGATCAGGGATTGCAGGGCTTTGATGTCCTGCGGTGTGACGAGGCTTGCCGGCTCCACCGAGCGGTCATTGGCGATGCGGGAGACCTCCCCCATCCACCACTTCCGGGCGGACACGGGCTCCACCCCCGCGTCAATGGTGGACTGAACCTCGAGGATAAGCCCGGCGTTCACGATGGCCTGGAAATCAACATCGCTAAAGCCCCAGTCCGAGCGCAACCGGCGCCGCATGTGGACGGGGCTCTCCGGGAGAGCATCCCTCAGTCGTTGAACCCACTCGGCGCTGGCTTCCACCGGGAGCAAATCGGGCTCGGGGAAGTATCGATAGTCATCAGCGTCTGATTTGGGTCGCCCCGGTGAGGTCACCCCGGTGTCTTCGTGCCAGTGGCGGGTTTCCTGGGTGATGCTGCCACCCTCGGCGAGGATGACGGCTTGTCGGCGGATCTCATAGATCACCGCGCGCTCGATGGACCTAAACGAGTTGACGTTCTTGGTTTCAGTCCGGGTGCCATAGGCCTTCTGGCCGCGGGGGCGAAGGGACACGTTCGCGTCACAGCGCAGGTTTCCGCGCTCCATCCGCGCATGCGAAATACCGAGGTTTCGCACGATGTCGCGAATGGTCGACACGTACGCGCGACCCAACTCTCCCGCCCGGTGCTCCATGCCCTCGATGGGCTTGGTGACGATCTCGACCAGGGGAACACCGGCGCGGTTGTAATCGACGAGGGAATACTCTGCCCCTGAATGCGTCCAGTGGCGCCACCCACGTGGGTGAGCTTTCCGGCGTCCTCCTCCATGTGGGCACGCTCAATGGGAACCTCCACCAGGGTGCCATCGTCCATCTCGACAGAGACGGAGCCCTCAAAAGCGATGGGCTCGTCGTATTGGCTGATCTGGTAGTTCTTGGCAAGGTCGGGGTAGAAGTAGTTCTTCCGGGCAAAGCGTGACACCGGGGCGATGTCACACCCGAGCGCTAATCCGAGGCTGATGCTGTATTCCACGGCTTTCTCATTCACCACCGGCAAACTGCCGGGAAGCCCCAAACACAGCGGCGTAATGCAGGTGTTGGGATCCACGGTGGCCTCATCCATCGCCGCCGGGTTGGGGGCTGCAGAAAACATTTTGGTGTCGGTGGAGAGCTCCACGTGAACCTCAAAGCCCAAGACCGGCTCAAAGAGCTCCAGAGCTTTCTCCAAATCCATCAGCTGATCCTTCGCCATGGCTAGATCACCTCCGGGGTTCGCTCAGAGACGAGGTAGCCATCGCGCGCGGCAAAAAGTCGCTCCAGGGTGGCGCCAGCGCGATAGAGCCTGGCGTCCTCATAGGCCGGCGCCATCAGCTGCAACCCCACGGGCAACCCTTCGTCGGGGTCAAGCCCCATGGGGAGTGACATTCCCGGGATCCCGGCCAAGTTCACCGGGATCGTGGTGAGGTCTCCCGCCCACATGGCCAGCGGGTCATCCAGCTTCTCCCCCAGCGGGAACGCTGTGGTGGGCGCTGAGGGTGACACCAGAATGTCGACAGTCTCGAAGGCGTTCGCAAAATCACGCTGAATCAGGGTGCGCACCTTCTGTGCGCTGCCGTAGTAGGCGTCGTAATACCCAGCGCTCAGGGCATACGTCCCCAAAATGATGCGTCGTTTGACCTCATCACCAAAACCCTGATCCCGGGTGGCCGACATGACATCCTCGACGGTGGGACTCCCCTCCGGGGTCACCCGCAAGCCAAAGCGAACCGAATCAAACTTGGCGAGGTTACTCGACGCCTCCGCAGGGAGCACCAGGTAGTAGGCGGCAACAGCGTATTCGCAGTGTGGGGCGTCGATCTCGACAATCTCGGCTCCGTGGGAGGCCATCAGCTCCAGAGCCTCGTCAAAACGCTGCGTCACACCCGCCTGGATTCCCTCACCCACCAACTGCTTCACCACGCCCACACGCAACCCCGCGAGGCTCTCCGCACGCGCCCCGGCATCAGCCGCCTCGGTCATCGAAGCCCAGGGGGTCGGAATACTGGTGGAGTCGTGCGGGTCGTGCCCACCAATCACATCGTGAACCAGGGCAGAATCTCGCACGGTCCTCGACACCGGACCCACCTGATCGAGAGACGATGCCAGAGCAATAACGCCATAGCGGCTGACACCGCCGTAGGTGGGCTTGACGCCGACAGTGCCGGTGAAGGCAGCGGGCTGGCGGATAGAGCCTCCCGTATCGCTCCCAATGGCCACCGGAGCCTGCCGGGCCGCCACAGCGGCCGCGGAACCGCCACCAGAGCCTCCAGGGGCCCGGGTGATGTCCCAGGGGTTCTTGGTCACGTGATAGCCGGAGTGCTCGGTGGAGGACCCCATCGCAAACTCGTCCATGTTGGTTTTGCCCAGCGGCACCAACCCCGCTTCGCGAAGCTTCCGCACCACCGTGGCGTCATACGGGGGAAGCCAGCCCTCGAGAATTCGAGAACCCGCGGTGGTCACCATGTCGGTGGTGCAGAGCACATCTTTGATAGCGATGGGGATGCCATCCAACACCGAAGTCTGCGCCCCAGCCTTCCTGCGCGCATCGCTCTCTGCCGCCAGCTCCAGAGCATTAGCGGATCGGGCAAGAAAGGACCCCAGAGTCTTATCGGTTGCCTCAATGCGCTCGAGATGGGCGGCGGTAATCTCCACGCTGGAGGCCTCACCGGAGGCCAGAGCGTCACTCAGAGCGCTCGCGGAGAGCGCTGTGAGGTCACTCACTGTTCGTCACCCAGGATCGCTGTCACGCGAAAACGTGAGCCGTCGTGATCGGGTGCCCCCGCGAGTGCTTCCTCGGTGGTGAGAGTGTTTCCGACGGTGTCATCACGCAAGACGTTGCCCAGGGGAATCGGGTGAGACGTGGGAGGAACATCATCGCCCGCCACACTCTGCACGGCCTCCACCGCGTCGACGATAGCTCCGAGCTCTCCCGCGAGACGGAGGATTTCCTCGTCGCGGAGCGCAATGCGGGCAAGCCCCGCCAAATGGCGCACGGCATCGGGGGTCATTTCTGACATGAATCTCCTTGGTCGAGCTCTCAGTCTAAAGCGAGAGAGCTCCGGGCCCATCCTGCAGCAAGTGCCGCGAATGATTCGGCTTCCACAATCGGCACCCCGAGTTGCTCAGCTTTTGTCCTTTTGCTACCAGCCCCCTCACCGGCGACCACCAGTGAGGTGTTCTTACTCACACTCGAGGTGGGTTTACCCCCGGCCGCTCGGACCGCCTCTTGCGCTTCCTCTCGGCCAAAACCGGGGATGCTTCCGGTCACCACAATGGTGAGCCCGGACAGGACTCCGTCCCCGGTGGAAGAGCTGGTGGGGGCATCTTCAAAGCTCACTCCGGCCCGCCGCCAGGACTCGATAATCTCCTGGTGCCAGTCCAGGGCAAACCATTCCCGCAGGGACTGCGCGATGGTCTCCCCCACGCCCTCCACCTGGGCCAGCTCGTCGGGGGTTGCCAAAGAGATGGCCTCCAGGGTTTTAAACTCCTCCGCCAGCGCACGCGCCGCCACAGGTCCCACGTGGCGAATATTGAGGCTCACCAAGAACCGCCACAGAGGCTGGCTCTTCGCCTTCTCCAACTGCTCGATAAGTTCATACGCAGCTTTGGACGGGACCCACTCACCGGTCCCCTGAAACACCGGCGAGGAAGAGTCCAGTGCTGGGTCACTCTTCTGGCGCTTTCGCTGAAACGGAGTCTGGACGACCGGTTCACCGGTGTTCGGGTCTTTCTTGACCTCTCCCGTGTCGGCATCGCGCACCAGCACGCGAATCGGGAACAACTCCTCCACGCTCAGATCAAAAAGCCTGGCCTCGGTGACCAGCGGCGGAGTTGCGGGCTCCAGGGGTTGGGTGAGCGCGGCCGCGCTCACCTCTCCCAGACCCTCAATGTCGAGTCCGCCACGAGAGCCAATGTGTTCCACCCGCCCGCGCACCTGCGCGGGACAGTTCTTTTGGTTGGGACACCGCAGGTCGACGTCGCCCTCCTTGGCGGGTGCGAGGACAGACCCACAGTCGGGGCAGTCGCTGGGCATCACGAACTCTCGTTCGACTCCGGTGCGCTTTTCCACCACGGGCCCGAGAATCTCGGGAATCACATCGCCGGCTTTCCGGATAACAACGGTGTCACCGATCAGGACAGCTTTTTGTCGCACCACATCCTGGTTATGCAGTGTTGCCCGCTCCACTTCGCTGCCCGCCACGGTGACAGGTGCCAACACGGCATAGGGCGTGGCTCGTCCGGTCCGTCCGACGCTGACCACAATGTCCAGCAGCGTTGTGGTGACCTGCTCCGGTGGATACTTATACGCAATCGCCCACCTCGGCGCCCGGGAGGTGGCACCCATGGCCCGTTGAATCTCAAACTGATCCACCTTGACCACGACACCATCAATCTCGTGGGAGAGAGAGTGGCGTGCATCCTGGAAGCGCTCGATAAATCTCAGAACAGCTGCGCCACTGTCGACCACGGCGGCGTCCGGTGACACCGGCAGGCCCCACGACTCCAACACCTCATACACCCCGCTCTGGGTCGACACGGGCGGGTCATCCCAAGCCCCCATCCCGTGCACGGTCATCGACAGAGCACCAAGCCTCGTGGCGACAAGCGCTCGTTTGAGATCGCTCTTGCCTTCGCTTTTTTGTCGCAAACTTCCTGACGCGGCGTTCCGGGGGTTGGCAAAGACTTTGTCGCCGGCGGCAGATTGTTGTGCGTTGAGGGTCTCGAACGCCTCCAGGGTGAAAAACACTTCACCCCGAACCTCCACGAGCTCGGGATGACCCGAGCCCTGGAGTGTTCTGGGGATGGAGGGCACCAGGACTGCATTGTCGGTGACGTCCTCACCGGTGACGCCGTCACCCCGGGTGGCGGCACTGACAAGCTCACCGCGTCGATACTGCAGATTGAGGGCAACACCATCAATCTTGAGTTCACAGAGGAACCGAGCACCTGGGCGCTCGGTGGCAATTTTTGCGATCCACTCGGTCATCTCGTCGTCACTAAAGACGTTATCGAGGCTAAACATGCGAGCCGCGTGGGTAACCGGGGAAAACAGCTCCCCTCCCCCAAAACCAACACTGCGGGTGGGGGAATCAGCGCCGGCAAGCTCGGGGAACTGGGTCTCCAGGTCCTGGAGTGCCGCTATCAGGGCGTCATACTCGGCGTCTGAGGCAAGCAGGGCGTCCTGGCGGTAGTAGGCGTCTTGGAGCTCCGCAATGCGCTCGGTGAGGCGCTCAGCCTCAGCCCTCGCCTCCTCGAATTCCACGCTTCTAGTCTAGGCAGGAGGGCTGGCAGCGGCCCGTTTTACACAGGGTGGTTATCCGGCAATCCGGTGCGCAGATCAGGAGGCAGATGCCCGAGGTCGTTGTGGGTGAGCAAAACCGGAGGCTTTGCGGAGCGCACGCGAATGATGGTGAGCCCACAGTTCGCCTGGTTGATTCCGATCCAGCGCCACGCGTTGGCACCAAACACCTCGCGCACGAACCAGGCAATGACGAAGTTGTGGGTGATCAGGAGCTCGTGACGATCACCTCGGGCGGGAGCAAACCATTCGTTCAGAGCGTCTGACATCTGGGCTTGCCCGGCCGCAATTTCCTCCTCCGTGATTCCCCAAAGAAGGGTTCAAACGCGGGAGGCATGTCAGGCTCCGGGCCTGAGGGAATGCAGTCCATCAGGAGCGCACTGGGCGTGGCGGGCTCGATTCCCAACCGCTCCGTGATGACGGTGGCGGTGTCCAGTGCTCGCTGCAGGGGTGAGGCATAGGCGGCGTCAAACGTGATGCCGGAGAGTCGATCGGCGACCTGCGCCGCCTGCTGGCGTCCTCGATCACTCAGGGGGCCTTCGGGGAGACCAAACTCGGCGTCAACCTGCTCACCGTGGCGCACAAGGTAGAGATACCGCGACATCAGACAAATCCTTCATCGGTGTTCTTGCGAAAGACAAGTATCGGCTTGTCGTGTTACCTCCCCGTGTACGGGAGGTTGAGAGGTCATGACGCCGAGGGGGTATCCCGATCAATGACATCATCCACTATGCCATCTTTCACCGCACCCACGACAACAGCCGACAAAGGTGTGGATAAGAGCTCAGCAGCCAAAGCCTGAACATCGGCCAACTCGACCCGGGAGAGTCGCTCGAGGCCCTCGTCTCGATCCACAAACTCACCCGTGGAGAGCTCGGAGCGCCCCAGGCGCATCATGCGAGCATCACTGCTCTCCAACGCCAGAGCCGAAGCTCCCGCGATATTCCCTCGGGTGCGACTGAGCTCGTCGGCGGTGATGCCCTGACTCTGCTATCGCTCGGAGCTCGGTGGTCATCAACCCGGCAACCTCCGAGACATGAGCGGGAGAGGTGCCAGCCGCCATGCCAAACATCCCTGCATCGGCATAGGAGCTGGCATAGCTATAGACCGAGTAGGCAAGACCGCGCCGCTCCCGAATCTCCTGGAACAACCGAGACGACATTCCGCCTCCCAGAACCGAACTCAGCACCGACGAGCGCCGGGCGGCGCTCATCCGTGGCCCGCAGACCATGGGTCGCCAATGCCACCACAGCCTGCTCCAGAGGCCTCGACACCACGAGACTCCGCGGAGTCATATCCAAGACCAGGGGCTCCACCGATCGCCGCGGTGCGGGAGGGCTCGAGGCTCCCAAGTCCCAGCCTGCGGCGTCAAGCGCCCTCGTGACCTGCGCCACCAAATCAGCGTGGTTGATGGCTCCCGCTGCGCGTCACGACCAGTTCGTCGGGGCGGTAATACCTCGCATAGTGCTCCAGGACGGAATCCCTCGTCGACGCGCGAATCGTGTCCGGGTTACCCCCAATGGGTCGACCGAGCGCATGATCGCGCAGAACAGTCTCGGTGATCCGCTCGTGGGCGACATCGCTGGGGTCATCATCCGCCATCGCAAGCTCTTCAAGAATCACCTGCCGCTCCACCTCAAACTCGGCAGCGTCGATGAGAGACGCTGCGACCATATCGGCGAGAACCTCGATGGCCATCGACACGTCCTGGTCTTGCACTTTGGCGTAGTAGCAGGTGTGTTCCTTAGCGGTCATCGCGTTGTGCTCGCCACCGACCTGATCAAAGGCAATCGCGATGTCCAGGGCGCTGCGTCTGGGAGTCCCCTTGAAAAGCAAATGTTCCAGGAAGTGGGTGGAGCCAAAGGCGACAGAGTCTTCGTCTCTCGAGCCCACGGCAATCCAGAACCCAATGGACGTGCTGAGTGCTCCCGGGACAGACTCGCTCAGAATTCTCAACCCACTGGGATGAATGGTTCGAGAGACGGTGGCATCGCCACTGGCCTGGAAAGAGGTTTCGGGCGTCTGAAAATCGAACTCAATGGCAGGCGACATAGACCCACCACACTACTGGGTGAACCCCGAGGCCGACTGGGTTAACGCCAGAGGGGCCAGGCCGAAGCCTGACCCCTCCGTTGCAGCGTTAAGGCCTTAGGCCTTGACGGATGCGCTTGCCTTCTTGGCTGTGCTCACAGCAACCATTCCGAAGCCAACCTTGTTGAGGACGTCAGCAATGACGTACACAATGGCGGCGATGGCGATGGCCGAGGATACATCAGCACCGGAGAGCTTCATGAACTCTTCGGTTGCAGTGCCGATGGGGTAAATTGCCCATCCGATCATGACGAAGTTACGCATGACCTTCACTGCGCGAGCAGCGTAGTCCGGCATACCATCGGTCTTGACCTGGAACACTGCGTAGACGATGTAGAACCACGCGAGGCTGGAGATAACGAACCACACGATGGTGGAAAGCTCTCCCTCAGTTCCGACCTCACCGAGGTACCCGGTGATGATCATGATGACGTCGGCGATCACGATGCGAGTAATGAAACCCTTCGTGACGGCGCCAGCGATTGCCACAATCAAACCGAACTCCACCAGCAGCAGAGGCGTGGTGAGGAGCCAGTCGATGTAGCGGTAGGGCATGGTGCCCTGGATTGCAGCTGCAGAACCAGCTTCCTGGTCAAAGAATCCGACGAGGTCGGTCATGATCCAGTACATGATTGCTGCAATGAAGGTAATTGCTCCCGCATAGGTTGCGGTGATGCGGTGCTCAGGCTTGAGGTCGCCTCTCTCCAGAACGAAGTAGAGGGTTCCCGCTGCCATGGCAACGAATCCGAGCATGAAGAACGCTTGCGTGATGCTAAGCAGATCCATGATTCTCCCTTGAAATGTTTCCGTTTTAACACCGCCCGCCGCCGCGACGGACCCGTCGGCGGGTGGACGAGGAATATTCCTCTCACGCGCTACGGCCACCTTGCGGTGTCCACAACTCGCGTCCGCCACGCTACTCCGCCATTGGCCGACTTGCCAGACAAACACTCAACAAAAGCTGGAAGTTTTTTGACCGAATTATTGTGCGGCCCGGCCAATTGAGCGAAAAAACAATATTTCCATCTCGATAATTCAGTATTTATGCCAAAAAGTGTGAGTCTGGCCCAGAAATGCTTGCTGAAACTAATTTAGTTCTGTGCGACACGCACAATCCCGGCTGTCCTGAGACAGCCGGGATTGCGTTCACGCGGTTTACTCGTCGTCCGAAGAAGCCTCTGCTTCGCCTTCGGCGAGGACCGGGGAGAGCGAGAGCTTGCCGCGGTCATCGATCTTGGAGATTTCCACCAAGACCTTCTGACCAACCGACAGGACGTCTTCGACGTCCTCCACTCGCTTACCACCGGCAAGCTTCCGAACCTCGGAGATATGCAGGAGGCCATCCTTACCGGGAACCAACGAGATGAAGGCACCGAAGGCGGCAATCTTCACGACAGTTCCGAGGTACTGCTCTCCCACCTCAGGGTTCACCGGGTTGGCAATGGCGTTGACGCGAGCCCGTGCGGCCTCAGCGCTATCGCCATCGACTGCCCCGATGTAGACGGTGCCGTCATCATCAATCGAGATGTCGGCTCCGGTCTCATCCTGGATGGAGTTGATGGTCTTGCCCTTCGGGCCAATCAGCTCACCAATCTTGTCGGCAGGAATCTGAACCGTGATCACGCGAGGCGCGGTCGGTGCCATCTCATCCGGAGAATCAATGGCCTGGTTCATCACACCGAGGATGTGGAGGCGGGCCTCTTTGGCCTGGGTCAAAGCGCCCGCGAGGACGCTGGCGGGAATTCCATCGAGCTTCGTGTCCAGCTGGATAGCTGTCACAAACTCGCTGGTTCCGGCGACCTTGAAGTCCATGTCACCCAGGGCATCTTCTGCGCCGAGGATGTCGGTGAGAGCTGCGTAACGCATCTCTCCGTCCACCTCGTCGGAGATCAAACCCATGGCGATACCGGCAACGGGGCCTTCAGGGGAACACCGGCGTTCAGCATCGACAGAGTCGAGGCACACACCGAACCCATGGAGGTGGATCCGTTGGAGCTCAGAGCTTCGGACACCTGACGAATGGCGTAGGGGAAATCTTCACGGCTGGGCAACACGGGCACAAGTGCGCGCTCTGCCAAGAATCCGTGACCAATTTCACGACGCTTCGGCGTTCCCACACGACCGGTTTCACCGGTGGAGTAGGGCGGGAAGTTGTAGTGGTGCATGTAGCGCTTGGACTTCACCGGAGCGAGCGAATCAATCTGCTGCTCCAACTTCAGCATGTTCAAAGTGGTGACACCCATGATTTGGGTCTCTCCACGCTGGAACAGCGCTGAACCGTGAACGCGAGGAATCACGTCAACCTCGGCGTCAATGACGCGAAGGTCGGAGGTTCCACGGCCATCGATACGAACACCCTCCGCCAGCACACGAGCGCGCATGACGCGCTTCGTGACGGACTTATAGGCAGCAGACACCATGGCGTTGGAGTCCTCGGGGAGGTCTCCTGCGCTCACCTTGGCGGCAATGGCCTCCTTGACGCGAGCCTTCAGCTCGTCATCGGCAGCTTGACGCTCCTGCTTGTCAGCGATCTGGTAAACGCTCGCGAGCTCTTTCGCGGCCGCCGCGTCCACTGCGGCGAGAACCTCGTCGGAGTAGTCGGAGAAGACCGGGTAGTTCTCGATTTCTTTCGCCGACTGGTCAGCCATTTTCTGCTGAGCCTCGACCAGCTGCTTCAGGAAAGGCTTAGCGGCTTCCAATCCGGCAGCAACCACGTCCTCATCGGGCTTGGTGGCACCAGCTTGAATGAGCTCCCAGCTGCCCTCCGTTGCCTCAGCCTCCACCATCATGATGGCGACATCTTCCTTGCCCTTCTTGTCTTTGACGACACGTCCGGCAACCACGATGTCAAACACGGCCTCAGCGAGCTGGGAGTGCTTGGGGAAGGCGACCCACTGGTCACCGATCAGAGCCAACCGCACAGCGGCGATGGGGCCGCTGAAGGGCAGACCAGAGATCTGGGTGGACGCGCTGGCGGCGTTGATAGCCAGGGCGTCATAGAACTCGTCAGGGGCAATCGAGAGCACCGTGATCACGATCTGGACCTCGTTGCGCAAACCATCCACGAAGGAGGGACGCAGCGGCCGGTCAATCAGACGGCACACCAGGATGGCCTCGGTGGAGGGACGGCCTTCACGGCGGAAGAAAGATCCGGGGATCTTTCCCGCAGCGTAGGCGCGCTCTTCCACGTCAACGGTCAGGGGGAAGAAGTCAAAACCCTCACGGGCATTCTTCGAGGCACTCGTTGCCGAGAGCAGCATGGTTTCTTCATCCAGGTATGCAGCAACGGCACCCTGGGCTTGCTGGGCCAAACGACCCGTTTCAAAGCGCACGGTGCGCTTTCCGAACTTGCCGTTATCCAACACGGCTTCAGCGAACTTGATTTCTGGACCTTCCATTAAGGTCACATCTCCTTATATCTCTTCGAACATGCCAAACCGATCGGCCGGGCATGGCGGCACGCCACGACGAGAGAGGGAAGGATGAGTCCACCACTGATGTGGGGCCTGTTTCTGGCCAACAGTAGAAGTGCACTGTCGTGTGACAGTAGACCACCACCGGTGACCAGCTCCTGACCCACCTACTCCCGCAGAGAGCCATATTCAGTTGTGTGCGGGTGAGATTCACCTACGGCTTTAGGGTAGCGCGATTGTCCCCCAAAAGCGATACCCCGCACCATCGGCACGGGGTATCAGCGTAAAGCTGGGTGTTAGCGACGCAGACCGAGCTTCTCGATCAGCGCACGGTAACGGGCAATGTCGATGCGCTGCAGGTAACCCAACAGGCGGCGACGGCGACCGACCATGAGCAGCAGACCACGACGAGAGTGGTGGTCGTGCTTGTGCTCTTTGAGGTGTTCGGTCAGCTCGTTAATGCGGTGAGACATCAGCGCAATCTGGACCTCGGGAGAGCCAGTGTCACCGGGATGGGTGGCGTATGTCTCGATAATGCTTGATTTGGTATCTGGCGCAATAGCCATGTCAGCTCTCCTTCGTCTCGCTGCGCGGCGCCCCATCCGGTGATGAAGCTCTACTTTCCGCGGCCGTTACACGGCACAATCTTCGACTCTAGCTCATGACCCCGCCTGGCGGAAGCCAGAGGGCCCTCACCAGGCCTCCAAGCCGTTATCAACCCGTAATCAAGGAGGGATTGACCAACGCAGTCTTTTTTTGCCACTCTAGGAACAAGTTACTCGCCGCTCAGATGCGCCGGAGGCCAAGCCCCGCCCTGGGCGGCGAGGTTCTTAACTAGCTTCTTCTGGCTCAATGGCGACCGGCGGCAACGTGATGAGCCCCGTTCCGAGCGTGAGTCCGCTCAAGCGCTCCGGCGATAACACCTTCTCCACCTCATCAGCGTCCATCAATCCCTGAGCAATGACGAGTTCGCGCACTGTTCCCCCACCGGCAAGCGCCTCATACGCAATCGCCGCAGCTTTCTGGTATCCGATGTAGGGGGTGAGAGCGGTCACCACTCCCACGCTGGCCTCCACTTGCTGATGCAGGCGTTCTTCATTCGCTGTAATGCCCTCCACGCAGTTGATCCGCAGTGTCTTGCATGCGTTGGTCAGCCAGACCACCGACTGCAGGATCGAGGAGGCGATGATGGGCTCGAACGCATTCAACTGCAGTTGCCCACCCTCCGCGGCCGCGGTCACGGTGGCATCTGAGCCGATGATGGCAAAGGCCACCTGGTTCACCACCTCGGGAATGACCGGGTTCACTTTCCCGGGCATAATCGACGACCCTGCCTGGCGGGCCGGAAGATTAATTTCGCCAAAACCTGCTTGCGGACCGCTGGAGAGCAGCCGGAGGTCATTGCAGATTTTGGAGAGCTTCACGGCGGCGCGCTTGAGGGTTCCCGAGAGTGTCATGAACACTCCGGCGTCACTGGTGGCCTCAATCAGGTCTGGTGCCGTTCTCATGTCGAGACCGGTCAACTCTGCGAGGTGAGCACGCACCGCCTCCGGGTATCTCGGATCCGCCGTGATACCGGTGCCAATAGCCGTTGCACCCAGGTTTATTTCACAGAGGAACGGGATGGTCTCCTTGATGCGGTCGTGGTCTTCGCGCAGTGTGGTGGCAAAACCACCAAACTCTTGTCCCAGAGTCATCGGGACCGCATCCTGCAGCTGAGTGCGCCCCACTTTGAGAATGGTTTGAAATTCCCGCCCCTTATCCGCAAACGACTCCGCTAAGAGTTTGTGCTCTGCAAAAAGACGCTGGACCCCCAGAACCATGCCCAGCTTGATGGCGGTGGGATAGACGTCATTGGTGGACTGTGATCGGTTGACATCATCAATCGGGTGAAGGTGTTCGTACTCCCCCTTCTGATGCCCCATCAGTTCCAGGCCTCGATTAGCAATCACCTCGTTGGCGCACATGTTGGTCGAGGTTCCCGCCCCGCCCTGCACGGCGCCCAACACAAACTGGTCGTGGAGCGCCCCGGACCAGAGCTCTTCACAAACCTGATCGATGATGTCGGCTTTCTCCGCCGAGAGCGCACCGATCTCTCGGTTGGCTCGCGCGGCAGCCTGCTTCACCCGGGCAATGCCTCGAATCAGGTCCGGGTAGTTAGAAATTGCTCGCCGGGTGATGGGAAAGTTCACCAGTGCCCTGGCGGTGTGAATACCCCAATACGCGTCGGCGGGAACATCGAGCTCGCCGAGGGAGTCTTTTTCGGTGCGCATAGGGACACCGGCTGCATCCTCACCGGGGACCAGGCGATAGCGCGCTTCGCCGTCGGGTCCTTCCTGAAGAGATGGACCAGGACCGGTGGTGTGGACCACGCGTGCACCCCCTTCGGTGACGGAGGGAATAAATCTCCTCCGTCCCGAGTTTAGGAGGTCACAGGTTAACCCGACGAATCGTTAGGCTTAACTATCTGAATCACCACAGAGAGGCACCACCATGTCGGAAGAATCCAAGTCAGTCGAGTTTTATGGAGCTGCATGGTGCGGAGATTGTGTCCGCGCCAGAGCGTTGCTTGAGCACTACGGAGTGGACTTCACCTACCACGACGTGGACGCCAGCGAAGAGGACAAGGCAAAAGCCATCGAGCTCAGCGGTCGCCCCAACATTCCGGTGCTCCTGTTCCCCGATGGCTCCGTCCTCACCGAACCCAGTAACCCGCTGTTGAACAGCAAACTGACCGAGCTGGAGATGATCTAGCCCCAGCGTCACCGCTCTGACTTAGGCTGTGGGCCATGCAGCGCCTCGGTGATGGTTCGTGGGTGATGTCGGCAAGTGACCTTGCCGTCTTTCAGTCCTGCCCGTGGAGGCTTGCGCGCGTTGCCGATGAGAAGCTCGGCAAAGGTGTCAGAGTCCCCGACATCACGGACCCGATGATGGATTTAGTGGCCCGGTTGGGACTCGAGCACGAAGCCCGAACGCTCGAGGTCCTCACCTCTCAGATGAGTGTCGTGGAACTCAGCTACGAACCCGCCGACCCCCACAACGCCACCGCCTGGCGTGACACCATCACCCAGGCCCGGCAGGAGACCCTCGAGGCGTTGTCCTCGGACGCAGGCGCTCTCTTTCAGGCAACTCTGTATGAAGACGTGCTTCCTGATGCTCCTCTCCCCATCGGCTTTCAAGGCTTTGCTGACTTCATCGTGAGGGAGGGCGAGGTGTGGGAGATCTGGGACTCTAAGTTAGCCAGGCGCGCAAAGGATCACGCCCTGATTCAGCTCGCTGCGTATGCAGACCAGCTGGAGCGCCTCGGTGTTCCTCTTGCCCCCACTGTCCGGATCATCCTGGGAGATGGCACCCACAGTGTCCACGAAATCGAAGACTTGATTCAGCCCTACCGCGCGATGCGAGCAGAGGTGATGGCGCTTATTGAGCACCGAGTGGCAGATTCCCACCCCCTTGCCTGGGGAGACGAGGTTTATCAGCCGTGTGGAAACAAGAAGTGCCCTGCCTGCAGCGAGCAGATAGCTCTGCAGGATGATCTGTTCCAGATTGCCGGAATCCGGAAGACACAACGAGACAAAATTGTGACCGGCGGGTTTGGCACCCTGCGCGATTTTGCCCAGGCATCCAGGGAAGAAGCGCGTCGACGCGATTCCCGGTATCGGGCGTGACACTCTGGAGGATCTTCACCTGCAGGCGCGCTTCCAGGTCGCCACACAGGACAACCCTGAGGGAAGACCCGCCTGGGAAGTGCGCTCCCGAGGGATACTCGAGAACATCCCCGCTCCCAGTCCCGGTGATATTTTCTTTGATTTCGAGGGAGACCCCACCCACCAGGAGTTTGCCTCAGATGGCAGCGCGCTCGGCTCGCTCTCCCCGGGAGAGGATTCGGTCTGGTTTGGCATCGAATATCTTTTTGGTCTCTGGGGCGAGAACCTCAATCTGGAGGGACCTGACACGTCCTTCCTGCCGCTTTGGGCCGAAAGCTTCGACGAAGAACGGGAGGTATTCGAATCCTTTCTTGAGCTTCTGGAGGCCAGATTCCGTGATTTTCCGGACATGCACGTGTACCACTACGCCGCGTATGAGCGCACCCGCTTGAAGGCGATGGCGAAGCGCCACCGGATCGACTCCCCCACTCTCCAGGCGCTCCTGAATCAGCGCCTGGTCGACCTCTACCCGGTTGTCACGAAAAGCCTCACCATCGGACTGCCCAGTTACGGCCTGAAATCTCTGGAAGCGCTCTATTTCGACCCGGACACCAGAACGGGAATTGCGGGTGGGGGTGAATCGGTGGTCGCGTTTTCTGACTACCAGCTCGCTCGCACCCAGGGCGATACTGAGGCCGCGACGCTACTCAAAGACAGCATCCTGCACTACAACCGGATTGATTGTCTCTCCACCAGGGCCCTCCGAGACTGGCTAATCACCACTGCACGTGGCAGCTAAACGCTTTCCCGCGCCGTCCACACCATCTGCTGGGACAGCACCTGATCAGCCTCGCCAATCTCAAACGTTGCCTCCACGAACTCACCGACCAGTGCCCGCGGTAACCACAGGGCCGCATCTGACCACATTCGATCCACCGGCAGCTGGCGAATAGCCCACCAGGTGGGGGCTATCTCGTCGCTCGCGCGAAGCTCCCCGCTCCAGTCCCGCACGATAAAGGCGTGGGAACGCTGAGAGAGCTCGGGTCGCCCCACGAAGGGATAGGTGATGCGCGCAAGGGGGACCAGGTTCTCCCGAGCCAGAGTGAGCCCCACCTCTTCACGGACTTCACGCACCGCTGTCTCCACGGGAGTTTCACCGGGCTCCTGCTTACCGCCGGGTCCGACAACTTTGCCTGCCCCAAGTCCCGTGAGTTTTTCCCCCAACAGAACCTCGTCCCCGTCTAACCCCGGTCGGAGGATATAGACCACGGAGACCTCAAACATGGCCCTCAGGCTATCCCGTGTCAGTGGTGGGTGGCATCGTCTGACTATCCACGCTCCAGGCCGGAGGACAGCATGACCAGACTTTTTGAGGACACACCCCCGCCGTGTCCGAGCTGCAACGAGAGAGCTGCTCGACCGATTATTTACGGTGATGCGAGTGCTGAAATGACACTGGCGTCACGGCTGGGTCAGATTGCCCTGGGAGGAGTTCCGCAAGAGGGCAATATGCCGCAGTGGCTCTGCCCCTGTGGCATGCGTTATGAAGACTGACGGGTTTCCAGCTCAGCCCGGAGCAGAGCAATCAGGGCAGCTACCTGCATAGTTCCCTCCACGCCGGCTTCGGTCTCCTGGCCATCGAGTGCTCGGGCCGACAGGCTGGACTTCTGGTCAATAAGTTCCGCAATCCTTTGGTCCACGGTTTGGGCCGCCACAATCCGCCACGCTGTCACCGGGAGTTCCTGGCCGATGCGGTGAACTCGATCGATGGCTTGGGTTTGCTCCGCGCTGGTCCAGGAGAGTTCCGCCAGCACCACGTTTGATGCCGCCTGGAGGTTGACCCCCACCCCGGCTGCAAGAAGCGAACAGACAATCACCTGGACGTCGTCGTCGTTGGTGAACGCGTCGATTGCCGACTGGCGTTGCGTGGTGGTTTGGTCACCCCGAATAGACGTGGTCTTGATTCCTACGGAGGCAAAGTGCTTTTCCGCCTGGTCCATCACATCGATGTGTTTGGCAAAGAACACGACCTTGCCCACGTTTCTCGCCAACTGCGCGGTGTAGTCGGCGGCCATGACCGCTTTTGCCGACCCGATCTTTCGCACCAGGGTGAAGACGTTGTCCCCCGAGTCATCCTGCTTGGTCTCTTCAATCTCTGACGCACACACCAGCCTGACCAGATCCTCGTCGAGGACGTTCCGGTCGGAGTCACCTCGAGCCGCGATGACACGGTCATAGCGCACCAGCAACCTCTGAACCAGTGCTCGCTCGGCGTCGATGATGGAGCGAGCCGCCTCGCTATCGAGTTCAATCGGAATATCGGCAATCCGCCTGGCCGGAATATCTTTGGCAACGTCTTGCTTGCGCCGCCGGACAATCCCCATCGAAATGACAGCTTTTCTGGCGGCCGTGAAAAAGCCCGGATCTGCGGGGGTGAGGCCGGTGGCTTCCAGCTTGACCATCAGTTCGCCCAAGGGCTTCTTGTCATCAATCCAGCCCAGGAACTGCCAAATCATGCGGAAATCTTCGATTTGGTTGATCAGGGGCGTTCCGGTGAGAGCAATCATCAGGGGGTGTTGCAGTCGTGCCCGAATAGTCCGGGCTACGGCCTGAACGTATTTTGAGCGTTGAGATTCTTTGTTTTTGATGAAGTGGGCCTCGTCCACCACCATGCCCCGGAAATCAAACTTGGAGAGCCAGCCCACGTGACGATCGAGGATGTCGTAGTTCACGATGAACACATCGCTGAACGCATTGAGCTCAATGCCGTCCCCGTGGACAACGGTGGGGCGACGTTGGGGCAGCCACTGATGCACCTCTCGCAGCCAGTTAGTCTTCACGACGTTGGGGACCACAACCAGCAGCGGGAATGCTCCTGCCGTTTCCGCAGCAATCAGAGCTTGCGCAGTTTTGCCCAGGCCCGGCTCATCGGCGAGCAGGAAACTTCTGTGACCGCCCCGAACCGATTCGACGAACTCGGATTGGTGGACCATCAGGTCCAACCCACCGGGTGTTGACAGGTTTGCAGCAGGCGGAAGCTCCATGCTGGCAACACCGCTCCCCGACCCCTGCTCAAACGATCGGAACAGTGGCTCCATCAGCTCCCAATTCAAGAGACGGCCCTCCACAGCACCGTGGGGCTTCTGATAGGCGGCAAAATCTGGGGCCATGAACGGGTTGGCCAACTGGGCTTGCCGGACTGAGGCGGGAACAACCTGTTTGGCCGTCTCGGGGCTCACCTCCGGTGCCTCATCCACAATGATCAAGTCATCCGGCGCGAGCTCTTGACCTGAGGCAACAAGGTAGTCCCGGCGCAGTTTCTTCGCAGCCTCGGAAACTTTTGCCTCGGGCGCGAGGAGCTGAATCAAGCTGGTGTCCTTCGCCGCGGTTTTCGCCATGATCGATGCCAGGCCATCCAGGCGTTTCAGCGTTTCTTGGCGTTCTGCGACCGAGAGCGACTGGTCCTCCTTGGCCTTGGCGCGCTCTTCACGCACAAGCAAGGCGGTGACGTGAAACTTGACGCGGTTACCGGCGGTCACTTTTCCGCGACCAGCGGCCGACTCAACCTCCCGAACAGCACGCGCAAGAATCGGGATGATGCCCTCGTCATCGATGGGCTTCTTCCGTCCCTTTTTAGCGCCCGAGGGGCGCGACCGGGTGCGTGAGGGGCCTGTCTGGGCCATTCTTCTCCTTGAAACAACCTAGGGAAATGTGGAGCTGGAGACCTCGTCACCGTGACCACACACTGCCTCGCCCGTGATGCGAGACCGACACAAACAATCAGACCTGAACGTGAACCGTTTCAGTGATCGAGGTGCTCCTACAGTGTAACGCCTATTCCGTGGTTGCCGATACTCGGGCGGAAAAACGCTGCTCCGCAGTTTTCCCCATGGACTTTGCCATTCCCGCGAAGACGATTCCGTGCAGCGGCGTCACCGCCATCCAATACAGCCGTCCGCCAAGCCCCTGAGGGAAAAAGATTGCACGCTGGCTCAGAGTGCTCTTCTGATCGCTCACCGGTGTGACGGTGAATTCCAGCCATGCCAACCCCGGAAGCTTCATTTCGGCACGAAGGCGCAAGAAAGCCCCTCGCTCAATTTTCTCCACCCGCCAAAAATCGAGAGCATCACCGGTGACGAGTTTGTTGGGGTCACGGCGCCCACGGCGCAAACCCACTCCCCCCACCATCTTGTCGAGCAGCCCCCGGGCAGCCCAGGCGACCGGCAGGGAGTACCACCCGTTCACCCCGCCAATACTCTCCACCACTGCCCACAGCTCATCAGAGGGGGCGTCCACCGTGACCTCTCTGGAGTCGGTGTAAACCTTGTGACCTGCCCACTCGGGGTCGCTCGGGAGCGGATCGGAGGGAGCCCCAATCACCTCGGTGTTGCGCCAGGAGGTTTCCACCTCACCGGAGCGCATGCGAACCAGCGCCAACTCGACGGCTTTGCGATATCCGATCAATCCCTCAGCGGGAGGCGGAATAACGTCGTCGATGTCATGGTTTTTCATCACCGCATCGTGCAGCAAAGACTCAATGATGGGCACGGCGAGGCTCCGGGGAATGGGTGTCACCAGATTGACCCACTGGGAGGCCAACCAGGGAGAGAGCACCGGCAACGCAATGATGAGTCGCTCTTTCAACCCGGCCACCACCGCATAACCATTCATCAGCTGCCAGTAACGGAATACGTCGGGACCCCCGATGTCGAGAGCCCGATTGAGCGTTGGGGGAAGTTCAGCAGATTTGACCAAATAGTGCAGGACATCCCGAATAGCGATGGGCTGGATGCGGTTGCGAACCCACTTGGGAGCAGGCATCGCCGGCAAAATGTCGGTGAGGTTGCGAATCATTTCAAAACTTGCTGACCCTGATCCGATGATGACCCCGGCCTGCAGAGCAATCGTGGGAACACCCGAGGCAAGGAGAATATCGCCCACCTCTTTCCGGGAGCCGAGGTGTCTGGACAGGGGGCCTTCGGGATGCAAACCGCCCAGGTACACAATGCGTTGCACTCCTGCAGAGAGTGACTCCTCGGCAACCAGGGTGGCCACTTTCCGCTCGATCTCTTCAAAATCCCCCGCGCTCGACATCGAGTGCACGAGGTAGTAGACGACATCAATGGAGTCCACGGCCCGGGCGACATCATCTCGCACCTGCAGATCGCCCTGAATGATCTCCACATCGCTCTGCCAGGGCACACCATCCAGGCGGTGGGCCTCTCTGGCGAGAACACGAACCTTGTGGCCCTGCTCCAGGAGCTTGGGCACCAGGCGACCGCCGACATACCCGGTAGCACCCGTCACCAAGACCTTCATGGCCTCAGAGTAGGGCTCCCGTCTGTGAAAACACCAGTCAAGGGCTATACCGTGTCACCGTGGATATCCCGTCTCTCACCGAGTGGTTTGCGCTCCACCACCGCCCACTGCCCTGGCGGGAAGAATCCTGCTCTGCCCTGGGGTGTGATGGTCTCCGAGGTGATGCTTCAACAAACGCCGGTGGCACGGGTTGAGCCCATCTGGCACGAATGGATGGACCGATGGCCCACGCCCGATGACCTGGCAAGCTCCTCCCAGGCTGACGCGGTGACCGCCTGGGGTCGACTGGGCTATCCCCAGAAGGGCTATGCGCCTGCACCAGGCAGCCACAGCCATCAGCCGCGACCATGCGGGGGAAGTCCCCCGCGACCTGGACGCATTGCTCGCCCTGCCAGGCATCGGTGACTACACAGCTCGAGCCATTCGCACGTTTGCCTTTGGTATCCCCGAGCCTGTGGTGGATACCAACGTCCGCCGGGTTGTCGCCCGAGCCGTGGCCGGCCAGGGCGAAGCAGGGCCTCCCCGCATGGCGACTGACAGAGATGCGGTGTGGAGCGTTCTCTCCCCGGTGACCGAGGAGTTACAGGTCCAGGGAGCTAAGGCTCTGATGGAATTGGGAGCACTGGTCTGCACCGCGCGAAAGCCCCTGTGCGAGCAATGCCCAGTTCGGGACACGTGCGCATGGCGCGCAGCTGGATACCCCGCGTATGAGGGGACTACCGCTCCCCGGCAAGCGCGTTTTGAGGGCAGCGATCGCCAGGTGCGAGGAATCATTTTGCGCGAGCTTCGCCACAGCGATATCCCGGTACCCGAAACGTTCCTGGTCACGCTCTGGAATGACCGACTCCAATACGAACGAGCGCTCGCATCCCTCCTCGAGGACGGCCTAGCCGTGCGCGAAGCGGACGGCATCACTCTGGCTAGCTAGCGGCTTTATCTCGACGGATGATCTCTCGCATACCCTCAATGGCAACCGGGAGAAGGTTCTCAACTTTGGAAGCCTCCCACTCGTCGGGAGTCATGGGTGACTGGTCTGGGTGGCCCATCACCATCATGAGACCACTGGCACGAACGCGCAGGACTGAGGCGACAATATAAAGCGAGGCTGCTTCCATCTCAGAACAGATTGCTCCGCCGCCCATCCATGCGCTCCAGCGCTCGGCCAAACGTCCTGCAACAGGCATTCGCCCCGGTGAGTGCTGGCCGTAAAAGGAGTCTTTGGATTGTGAAACCCCCACGTGGACTGTTGCGCCCATTCCCCGAGCGGCCTGGGTCAGCGCCTGGGTCAGGTCGACATCCGCCACGGCGGGAAACTCAAGGGGCAAGTAGTGGACGCTGGTGCCCTCATCCCGGATTGCCGCCGACACCACCGCAATGTCACCGGGCTTGATGTGCTCCTGCATTGAACCAGAAGTTCCCACCCTGACAAACGTGTCGGATCCGATGGCGACTAACTCCTCCATCGCAATGGCTGCCGATGGCCCGCCGATGCCGGTCGAGGTTACGGAGACCTTTTCGCCCTCCAGATAGCCAGACCAGGTCTCATACTCCCTGTGTGAGGCAACCTTCTGGGGCTCATCAAAGTAGGAGGCGATGAGTTCACACCGGCCTGGATCTCCGGGCAGGAACACGTAGCGCCCCACATCGCCCTCGGCAAGAGCAAGGTGATACTGACGAGGATCGTCGCGCTCCATGGACATGTGCTGCTCCTTCGCGTCTCGCTAGTGCTGCTCTGGCTTGGGAACTTTGTAGGGGTCCGCATCACCAGCGTATTGCGCAGTCGCTTTGTGGCGCTCAATCTCAGCGTCTCTCTCCCGCGCTTCCTGGAGCAAGCTCTCGATGGCCGCAGCGTTCTCGGGAATTCCATCGGGAACGAACTCCAAGGACGGGGTGAGCCTGGCGGTGATGTTCTTACCCACCTCCGTGCGCAACATGCCCGTGGCTGCAGTCAATGCAGTGTGCGTGTCTGCGCGCTCCTTCTCATCACCCAAGACCGTGTAAAACACGGAAGCGTGCTGCAAGTCTCCGGTCACGTGAACATCAGTGATGGTCACATAACCCATCCGGGGATCGCGCAAGCCCTTCTGCAGGCGCTCCGCCAGAATCTGGCGAATCAGGTCGGCCATTTTTCTGGCCCGAGGCGAATTGTTACTCACGGACCTTCTCTTTCATTTCGATGGTCTCGATCTCGTCACCAATCTGGATGTCCTTGAGCTTGCCCAGGCCGATACCGCACTCGAAGTCAGTCTTGACTTCGGTGACATCGTCCTTGAAGCGACGCAACGAGTCGATGGTGAGGTTGTCCGCAAGGACCACTCCATCGCGGATGATGCGCGCTTTGGCGTTCCTGGTGATGGTTCCGGAGCGCACAATACATCCGGCGATGGTTCCCGCCTTGGACGACTTGAACACTTCGCGAACCTCCGCAACACCGGACTGGACCTCTTCGAACTCGGGCTTGAGCATTCCCTTGAGTGAGCTCTCGATCTCTTCCAGAGCGTTGTAAATCACGGAGTAGAAGCGAACGTCGACGCCTTCTCGCTGAGCACGCTCGCGTGCCTTCGAATCCGGACGGACGTTGAATCCCACGATGATTGCGTTGTCGATTGTCGCCAGGTTGACATCGCTCTCGGTGATTGCACCGACACCGCGGTGGATGATGCGCAGCTGAACCGAATCGTCCACCTCGATTTTGAGCAGCGACTCTTCGAGTGCCTCAACGGCACCGGAGACATCACCCTTGATAATCAGGTTGAGGGACTCGATCTTGCCATCTTCGAGAGCCTTGGTGAAGTCCTCAAGGCTGATGCGCTTTCGAGCCTTCGCCAGGAGAGCATTGCGCTCTGCTGCTTCACGCTTCTCCGCAATCTGGCGGGCGGTTCGGTCATCGTCGGTAACGATGAAGCTGTCGCCCGCGCGGGGGACGCTGGAGAGTCCCTGGACGGCAACAGGCCTGGAGGGGTAAGCCTCGTCAACCGATTCGCCGTTCTCATCGATCATGGCGCGCACACGTCCGTAGGCGGTTCCGGCCACGATGGCCTCACCAACACGGAGAGTTCCCGACTGGACCAACACGGTCGCCACTGCTCCGCGACCCTTGTCGAGGCGGGCTTCAATGGCAACACCGCGCACGGTGCGGTGCGGGTTTGCCCGAAGGTCAAGCCCAGCATCGGCGGTGAGCAGCACCGCATCGAGCAATTCCGTGATTCCCTCACCCTTCAGAGCCGAGACCTTGACGGCCTGAGTGTCTCCGCCGTATTCCTCGGCAACGAGACCAAACTCGGTGAGCTGCTGCAGGACTTTGTCTGCTTTCGCACCGGGAGCATCCATCTTGTTGATGGCGACCACAATGGGAACTCCGGCAGCCTGAGCATGGTTCAGGGCTTCAATGGTCTGAGGCATGATGCCATCGTCCGCAGCCACCACCAGGATGGCGATGTCGGTGACCTGGGCTCCACGAGCACGCATGGCGGTGAACGCCTCGTGACCGGGTGTATCGATGAAGGTAATGGCTCGCTCGATACCCTCGTGCTCTGTCCACACCTGGTAAGCACCGATGTGCTGGGTAATGCCACCGGCTTCGCCGGCGACGACGTTGGCGCTTCGAATAGCGTCCAGCAGTTTCGTCTTACCGTGATCGACGTGACCCATCACGGTCACCACCGGAGGACGGATGACCAGGTCCTCTTCGTTTTCTTCCTCATCAAGGTCGATGTCGAAGCTCTCGAGAAGCTCCTTATCCTCATCCTCCGGGGAGACAATCTGGACCTTGTAGCCAAGCTCAACACCCAACACCTCAAATGTTGCGGCATCCAGAGACTCGGTAGCTGTGGCCATTTCACCCAGCTGGAAGAGCACGGTAACCAGGTTTCCTGGAGGAACCGGGAAACCGGTCAGGTTCTCAATCTTGTCGGCAAAATCATTCATCGACGCACCTTGGCGCAGACGAATGACGGTCGATCCATCCCCACGGGGGATGGTGACGCCGCCTAAGCTCGGGGCCTCCCGCATTTCAAACTCTTGACGCTTAGTCCGCTTCGACTTGCGAGACTTGCTCTTCCCGCCGCCGCGACCAAAGGCTCCCGCGGTTCCTCCGCCTGGGCCGCGACCGCGACCACCGGCTCCGGGACGACCGCCGCCGGGACGACCACCAGGGGCACCTCCAGGACCGCCGGCACCAGGGCCAGCAAAACCGGGTCCACCGGGACGACCGCCGGGGCCACCGGTGCGGGCCTGGAAGGGAGGCCGTGCTCCACCTTCACGATCGAGGGGGCGCTGTGGCGTTGCGCCCTGGCCGGGACGGCCGGGCGTGGGGCGACCCATTCCCTGGGCAGAAGCAAAAGGATTGTTTCCCGGACGAGGGATTCCGGGGCGGGACATGCCTTGGCTCGAGGCAAAAGGATTGTTTCCTGGGCGGGGAATTCCCGGGGTGCCACCCTTGGCAGCCGGGGGCGCAGTCGGTGACGAGGGCTCAGGCGCTTCCGCTTCGGGTGCCGGAGGCTCGGGAGTTGCATCGGGGGTGGGAGCAGGAGCTGGCTTGGCCACAGGCTTGGGTTCAGGCTTTTTTTCCACGGGGACGGGAACAACGCCCTCTTCGGCGAACGCTGCCTTGAGCTTGCGAACCACAGGAGGTTCGATCGTCGACGAAGGCCCCTTGACGAACTCGCCGATTTCTTTCAGCTTCTCCAAGGTGCGTTTTGAGTCGATACCCAATTCCGCGGCAATTTCGTGCACGCGAGCTTTTGCAGCCACAATTCTCCTGTCTGGGCACACCCAGCCAGGGCGTGCCTCTACCTACAAACGAGGCTCATTTCGAGCCACTCATGAGGATTCCATTAGCCATTCAGCCTTGTCTTAGCGAGGTCGGGTGACCTACTGAGGTTATCCAATGCGGAGCAATCTAGCGAAGCTCCGGTTTTCAGAGCCCTGCTCCATGCCCGCCGTTGAAGAGACCGAGAGAGACATTCCTGATTGCGGTGCACCCACGCACCTCGTCCGGGTTCTCTTTCCTTCTCATCCACGACCACCTGGTCATCTCGTGCCACACACCGCAGAAGATTTTCTGTGCTGTCTGACTCGTGACAACCCAGGCACCGCCTGGAAATTCCCATTCTAGTCCCCTCCATAGCCTTCAGCACGCCCCGGGCGTGCCTGATGGCTAAGAATCCATGACGGAATCGGGCTGAATGTCAATCTTTGCGCCCGTCAGTTTGGCTGCAAGCCTGGCATTCTGGCCTTCTTTTCCAATGGCAAGAGACAGTTGATAGTCGGGCACGAGAGCCCGCACCTGCTTCGCCGCTTCATCCAAAATGAAGGCGCTCGAGACTTTAGCCGGGGACAAAGCGTTGGCCACAAACTGAGCAAGATCTTCCGAGAAATCAACGATGTCGATTTTCTCCTCACCCAACTCCGCCTGAACTGCGCGAACCCGCTGGCCCAGCTCGCCGATGCAGGCGCCCTTGGCGTTGATGCCAGGCTCCAGTGCCTTCACTGCAATCTTTGTGCGGTGACCGGCCTCGCGGGCAATGGAGGCAATATCGACCAGGCCTTGGTGGATTTCGGGAACCTCCATCGCGAAAAGCTTGCGAACGAGACCCGGATGGGTGCGACTGACGGTAATGGAGGGGCCTTTGGTGCCCTTCTCGACTTTGGTGACATACACCCGCAAGCGGGAGCCGTGCTCATAGTTTTCCCCCGGAACCTGCTCCTCGGGCGGCAAAATGGCTTCCACTTCGCCCAGGTTGATGTGAATCATGCGAGGGTTCGGGCCCTGCTGGACAATGCCCGAGACGATATCTCCGTCTTTCCCGCGGTATTCCCCCAAGATTCGGTCATCGCCAATGTCTCGCAAGCGCTGATTGATCACCTGTTTGGCGGCATGCGCTGCAATGCGACCAAAATCTTCGGGGCTGTCGACTTCCTCGCCAGTTTTCTCCCCCTCCTCGTTGAGGATGGGGATGAAAATGGTGACGTGGCCGTTCTTGCGATCCAATTCGACGCGGGCGCGCGGAGCGTTGGGGTCACTGAGTTGCCCGCGGTAGTCAGCAATCCCGGTGTGTTTCTCATACGCGGTCAAAATGGCTTGCTCGATGATCACCACAAGCTCGTCAAACGGGATTTCACGCTCAGACTCCATGAGCTTGAGCACACTCAGGTCGATATCCATGAGAGGCCCTCCTGTTCGGTTATATGAGCGAAATGTATCGTATCCGCCCCACCAGAGTACAAGTGGGGTGCTTTTTGGGCTACCTGACCCTAACGAGCGAGTGAGCGTCCGCCACGTCTGCCAGGGGCATGTCGGTGCGCTCACCACTGCGACGATCCCAATACTCCACCATGCCCTCAGCAGCCCCACGGCCAACGATCACGATGTGCGGAACACCGAGAATTTCTGCATCAGCAAACTTCACACCGGGGACAACTTGGGTCGATCGTCATACAACACATCGTGTCCGGCAGCTTCTAGGGTCGCGGACAGCGAAGCGGCAACCTCAAACACCACGTCGTCTTTGCCCGCCGCCACGACGTGAACATCGAAGGGTGCCACGGCCTCTGGCCAGATCAGTCCCTTGTCATCGTGGTTAGCTTCGGCAAGGACGGCAACCAGGCGGGTGACCCCAATGCCGTAGGAGCCCATGGTGACCGTCACGAGGGAGCCATTCTCATCCAAGACCTGAAGCCCCAAAGCTTCGGCATATTTGCGACCGAGCTGGAACACGTGCCCAATTTCCATTCCTCGAGCAGCTTTCAGCGGGCCTGAACCATCCGGAGCTTCGTCTCCCTCTCGCACAGAGGCAATGTCTGCCACGCCATCGGGAGTGAAATCTCGACCACAGACCAGGTTGAACACGTGCTTCTCGTGTTCGTTGGCTCCGGTCACCCAACTCGTTCCCTCCACCACACGGGGGTCCACCAGGAACCTCATGCCGCTGGTGGATTTCTCTCCCAATACAGCTCCCGCGGCTGACCACGGGCCGATGTATCCCTTGACCAGCGCTGTGTGCTTGCGGAAGTCAGCGTCCTCGGCCTGCTCCACTAGCGCGGGGCCAAAGAAGGCTTCCGCTCGTTTCATATCAACGTCACGATCACCGGGAATCCCCACGATGACGAGCTGTGATTCCCCATCAGGCTGAGTCAACTTCAGCACGACGTTCTTGAGGGTGTCGGCAGCCTCCCACGTTCCACCCTCCTTCGGGTGGCGTTCATTGGCCAGTGCGACAAGAGTGTCAATCGTGGGGGTGTCCGGAGAATCAAACACCACAGGAGCTGGGACCCCTTCGAAAGGAATCGGTGCCGGTGGTGTGACCCGGTACGCCTCCACGTTGGCGGCATATCCGCCATCGGTGCGAACAAAAGTGTCCTCCCCCACATCCGTGGGGTGCAGGAACTCTTCACTGCGAGACCCACCCATAGCGCCCGCATCGGCTTGAACAATCACATACTCAAGCCCCAGGCGCTGAAAGATTCGCTCGTAAGCGTCGCGCTGCGCCTGATAGGACTTCTCCAGCCCCTCATCGGTGTAATCGAAGGAGTAGGCGTCTTTCATGGAGAACTCACGACCGCGCAACAGGCCCGCTCGAGGCCGGGCTTCGTCGCGATACTTGTCCTGGATCTGATAGATCATCAGCGGAAGGTCTTTATAGCTCGAGTAGAGATCCTTCACCGTCAAGGTGAAAACTTCTTCGTGGGTGGGCGCCAGCAGATACTCAGCACCTTTGCGATCCTTCAGGCGGAAGATGCCATCCCCGTACTCATCCCAGCGCCCGGTGGCCTCATAGGGCTCCTTGGGCAGCAGTGCGGGAAAGTGAACGTGCTGAGCGCCTGCGGCCTGCATTTCCTCGTGAACGATGCGCTCAACCCTCTGGCGAACCCGCAAACCCATGGGAAGCCAGGCAAAAATACCGGGTGCTTGCCTGCGGATATAACCAGCTCTGACCAACCACTTGTGGCTGGCAACATCGCCATCGCTCGGATCCTCGCGAAGCGTTCGGACAAAGAGCTGGGAGAGAAGTGTGGGCACCCGAACAGACTACCGGGGCTTAGACCGTGACGACCTCGGGTGAACCCTGGGGCGCATCGGGCATTTCCGCTGCCAAGCGGTTGGCTTCCTCGATCAGGGTCTGAACAATCTCCGACTCAGGAACAGTCTTAATGACTTCACCCTTGACAAAGATCTGACCCTTGCCATTACCGCTAGCGACACCGAGATCAGCTTCGCGAGCTTCTCCAGGTCCGTTCACCACGCACCCCATGACGGCAACGCGCAAGGGAACCGTCATACCCTCGAGCCCCTTCGTGACGTCCTCAGCGAGCGTGTAGACATCGACCTGCGCCCTCCCACAACTCGGGCACGACACAATCTCGAGCTTGCGCTCGCGCAAGTTCAACGACTCCAGGATCTTGAGCCCCACTTTGACTTCCTCCGCAGGAGGAGCCGAGAGCGACACCCGAATGGTGTCACCGATGCCCTCACTCAGCAGAATTCCAAACGCAACAGAGGACTTGATGGTGCCCTGGAAAGCTGGTCCAGCCTCAGTCACGCCCAAGTGCAGGGGCCAGTCACCGCGCTCCGCCAGCTGACGGTAAGCCTTGACCATGACAATCGGGTCGTTGTGCTTGACCGAGATTTTGAAATCGTGAAAGTCGTGCTCTTCAAACAGGCTTGCTTCCCACACTGCGCTCTCCACGAGAGCCTCCGCGGTGGGCTTGCCATATTTCTCGAGCAGACGAGGGTCCAGGGATCCAGCGTTCACACCGATACGAATGCTCACTCCCGCGTCTTTGGCTGCCTTCGCGATTTCGCCCACCCGGTCGTCAAACTTCTTGATGTTTCCGGGGTTCACCCGAACCGCTGCACACCCGGCATCAATTGCCTGAAAGACATACTTGGGCTGGAAGTGGATGTCCGCGATCACGGGAATCTGGCTCTTCTTGGCAATGATGGGCAAAGCCTCCGCGTCATCGCCGGTGGGAACGGCAACGCGCACGATGTCACAGCCCGTGGCCGTGAGCTCAGCAATCTGCTGCAGGGTTCCGTTGATGTCGGTGGTCTGAGTCGTCGTCATCGACTGCACACTGATTTGGTGCTCGCTCCCGACCATGACCTTCCCGACCTTGATCTGTCGGGTGGTGCGACGAGGGTTGAGGGTTTCCGGGACTTTGGGTAATCCCAGGTTGACTGCTGGCACTCTCGCCCCATCCTTCTCTCGTGAACAGCCCGAGAATACCTCAGGCGTGCCGTCCTAGCTTAAGGCGTGATTCTTAATCGATGCTCACAGCCAAGCCACGCGAGTCCTAGGAGAACAGTCGTATCGGATTCACAATGTCGGCATACATCAGCAACAGACTCATGCCCCCCAAAATCGCCACCACCACCAGGGTCACGGGAATCAACGAGCTGGCGTTCACCGGTCCAGGATCCTGCTTCCCCAAGGCCCTGTAGAGGCGACGCTTTGCCCCCTCATACAGCCCCACGGCAACGTGGCCACCATCCAGTGGCAGGAGCGGCACGAGGTTGAATACAAACAGCGCAACGTTGAGGGAGGCGACAATCCCCACCAGGCTGGCGACTCGGTCACGCACAGCGAGGCTCTCCACTGACGCAATTTCCCCGGCAATCCGACCCACGCCCACCACGCTGAGGGGGCCATTGGGATCGCGCTCCTCGGGCCCAAAAGCAGCTTGGGCAACATCGACAAGGCGCTGGGGCAGGGTCACAATGACGCGAACCACTCCGACGACGTTGTCCCACACAGCCGGCAGGACGGTGGTGACACTCTGCCGCTGGTTTTCCAGAGAGGATCCAATTCCGACAAACCCGACATACTCCACCACCGGGTTCCCCGCCTCATCCACCAGAATCTCGCCGGACTCATCAAACGCGTAGCGCTCGCTCAGCAGCGGCGTCACACTCAGCTGCACCGCATCGCCCCCGCGATCCACGACGACATCAACGGGGCGCCCGGGTGAGGTGCGAATGATCTCGGTGAGGCGGAACCACTCATCGATGTCCTCGCCGGCAACGCTGAGGATTCGATCGCCGGGGAGCATTCCCGCGGCAGCTCCGGGAGCTGCCGGGTCATCAGGAAGGCACTCGCTTCTGGACTCCGTTGCCGGCACCACGCACTCCGACACAGACCCCACCGTCACACTCAAGGAGGGAACACCAAACCCCATCAGAACCACTGCGTAGAGAACAATCGCGATGAACAGGTTCATCACCGGGCCACCGAGCATGATGATGATGCGTCGATGAAGCGGGAGCCGGTAAAAACTTCGGGTGTCGATATCGACCTCGGTTGCCCCCTCGGGGACCGCAGAGTCACCGACAACCTGATCAAAAAAACCTGTCGTCGAGGTCTCCGTTTTCTGGTCAGGGCGGGTGGGGGCATACATTCCCGCCATCGCGACATAACCGCCGAGCGGAATGGCCTTAATGCCGTACTCGGTGTCTCCCTTTCTTCGGGAGAACAGGGTTGGCCCAAAGCCAATCATGAACTGGGAGATGTAGACGCCAAACTTTTTGGCGGGGTAGTAATGCCCCCACTCGTGGAGGGCGATCGAGACCAGAAGCCCCACCGCAACGACGACCACGCCCAGAATGAAGAGCATGACGGTGTCCACGCGCACACTCTATTGGAGCCCACCGACGAGCGAGCTTAGAAAGCTTTAGGACCGCTGGGCCGCGATGAACGCATCCGCAACATCACGGGCCACGCGCTCTGCCTCCAGCACCGCCTCCACCGACATCCCCTGGGGCTGGTGGCTCTCCAGCGCGTGCGAGATGACCTCGATGATGCCCGGCAGCGAGATCTCGCCTCGATGAAAGGCGTGGACTGCCTGCTCATTGGCGGCGTTAAACACCGCCGGGAACGTCTCTCCGCGCTCGCCCGCAGCTTTCGCCATCGACACCGCCGGGAATGCTGCCTCATCGAGGGGTTCAAAGGTCCAGGTGTGGGACTCACTCCAGTCAATTCCCGGCATCACGCCGGGAATTCGATCGGGCCAGCTCAAGCCCCAGGCAATGGGAACCCGCATATCCGGCGGGGACGCTTGGGCGAGGGTGGAGCCATCGTGGAACTCGACCAGCGAGTGGACCACCGATTGTGGGTGCACGGTGACCTCAATGCGCGGGAAGGGAATATCAAAAAGCAGGTGGGCCTCGATCACTTCGAGACCCTTATTGACCAGGGTGGCGGAGTTGGTGGTCACCACGAGACCCATATTCCAGGTGGGGTGCGCGAGCGCTTCCTCGGGTGTTACACCGGCCAGGGACTCTGCACTGCGCCCCCGAAAGGTCCACCGCTCGCCGTCACAATCAGTTTCGCCACTTCGGAGTGTGACCCGGCCATCAGCGCTTGAGCGAGAGCGGAGTGCTCCGAGTCCACCGGAACAATCTGGTCTGGCCGCACTCTCGCGTCCAAGACCAGGTCGCCCCCCACAATCAGGCTCTCCTTGTTGGCCAAAGCCAGCGTGGCCCCAGATTCCAAAGCTGCCAGAGTGGGCAGGAGCCCCACGGAACCGGTGATGCCATTGAGCACCACATCGCAGGACACATCACCCATCAGCGCAGTGGCATCCTCCGCCCCAAACACCACACGCTGGTGATCTAGACCCAGCGCGTCCGCTTGTGACAGGGCGAGGTCTCGGTTCTGCCCGGCGGCAAGTCCGACCACCTCGAAGCGCTCAGGATTGCGGTGAATGACCTCCAGCGCCTGGGTGCCAATGGAGCCGGTGGAGCCGAGGATGATGACACGTCGGCGCAGGGCCTCAGCCACTGCTGACCTCCTGCAACGCACTCACGGTCCGATCAATGGTGCACTGGCCGAGAACTCGGGTTCCCACATAGACCACGGCACTTTGTCCAGGAGCAACACCGAGCAGTGGCTCCTCGAGACTCACCATCAGCTCACCACCGGCAACTCGGGCGCGTGCGGGGACCGGGTCGGCGTGCGCTCGCACCTGAACGTGGCAGGAGAAGGGTTCGCAACCAAAGCCGTGCTCGTCACTGGCGTCCTCGGCCAGTCCCGAGCGGACCGGGTCAGCCCCGGCAAAACTCATCACGGAGCCCGCCAGCTCACTGATCGCCAGTGCCTCTTTGGGTCCGACGATGACCTCGTTGGTTTTGGGGCGAACCTCCAGGACGTAGCGGGGTTTTCCATCAGCTGCGGGGTAGCCCAGCTGGAGACCTTTTCGCTGACCCACGGTGTAGGCGTGGGCTCCCTGATGGGAGCCGACCACCTCGCCCTCCGAGGTGAGAACCGGACCTTCCTGCTCACCCACACGCTCGGCAAGCCATCCCCGGGTGTCCCCATCGGGGATAAAGCAGATGTCATGACTGTCGGGCTTCGCTGCGACAAAGAAACCGCGCTCGGCCGCCTCAGCCCGGACCTCATCTTTGGAGGGGGTGGTGGCGAGGGGAAAATAGCAATGCTCGAGTTGCTCGGTGGTCAGTACACCCAGCACATAGGACTGATCTTTTGCCCAGGTGGCGGCGCGGTGGAGCTCTTTGCCGTGTGGCCCCTCCACCACGGAGGCGTAGTGCCCGGTGGCGATGGCGTCAAAACCCAGAGCAAGACCCCGCTCCAGCACCGCCTGGAACTTGATGTGCTGATTACAGCGCATGCAGGGGTTAGGGGTTCGACCCTCCGAGTATTCATCGATGAAGTCCTGGACCACATCCTGGGCGAATCTCTCCGAGAAATCCCAGACATAGAAGGGAATCCCCAGCATGTCGGCGACCCGCCTGGCATCCATCGAATCCTCGATGGTGCAGCACCCTCTGGACCCTGTTCGGAGAGTTCCCGGCATCCGTGAGAGCGCCAAATGGACACCGACAACCTCGTGCCCCGCCTCCACGGCGCGCGCCGCCGCAACGGCGCTATCAACGCCACCGCTCATCGCTGCCAAAACTTTCACGCCCACCAGTGTAGGCAGTGCCTCCGGGAAGAGGCCCCAAGCGCCCGGTGTTAGCGACCAGAGGCCATCCCCGCGGCTCGAGCTTGCTCGACAACGCGGGGAAATACCGACACGACAGCCTCGATGTCGTCCTCGGTGGTGTGGTAGCCAAGACTAAAGCGCAGCGCTCCGCGTGCCGTCTCTTCGCTCAGGCCCATCGCCAAGAGAACGTGCGAGGGTTCGGGAACACCGGCCTGGCAGGCGGACCCGGTGGAGACCTGAATGCCGTGTTGATCGAGCAGGTAGAGCAACACGTCTCCCTCGCAGCCGGGCACCGTGATGTGCAGGTTGCCCGGAAGTCTCGCATCGTGGGACCCGCGCACCACCACATCGGGAACAGCAGCACACAGCTGCTCGCGCAGGGAATCCCTCCTGGCGGCCAAATGCGCAGCGCGCTCGATACGTCCCTGCTCGCGCAGCTCCAGGGCAGCGGCAAACGCAACAACACCCGCAACATCGAGGGTTCCGGAGCGCCCCCGCTGTTGGTCTCCGCCGTGCATCAACGCGCTGAGCTCGGGAGCGTGGCGGGAGAGGACTAAGGCCCCGACTCCGACGGGTCCGCCCACCTTGTGAGCGGAGAGGCTCATCGCGGTGACTCCGAGCTCGGCAAAGTTGATCGGCAGGTATCCCAGCGCGGCAATCGCGTCGACGTGGACGGGAGTGCCAGCCTCGAGAGAAAGCCTGGCAATCTCCCCCACCGGCTGAATGGATCCGACCTCGTTGTTGGCCAGCAGGGTGGCCACCATGACGGGTCGGTGATCGGCCAGGATCACCTCGAGTGAGTCGGTATCGAGAACACCCTGGTCATCCACGGGGACCCAGGCAATCTCTGTTCCCTCGTGAGCGCTCAGCCAGTGAAGCGCATCCAGGGTCGCGTGGTGCTCAGCCCTCGTCGACACCAGTGTCGTTGGAGTGTCAGGTCCCCTCGCTGCCTGCGCTGCCCACACGGCACCTTTCAGGGCGGTGTTGATGGCTTCGGTCCCCCCGGAGGTGAGAATAATCTCAATCGGTTCACACCCCACGATGCCAGCGATTCGCTCCTTGGCGCCCTCCAGGACTGCGCGCTGTCGTTGGCCCGCCTGATGGATGGAGGAGGGGTTTCCCACACCGGCAAGGGCGTCGACGTAGACCTCCCGAACCGATTCGGGCATAGGGCTCGTGGCCTGATAGTCGAGATAGACGCCCATCGTTGCCCTAGAACATCAAGGACGTGAGGTGGGCCCGTGCCTTCTTCACCTCGGGTGCAGCCTGACCCACAATGGTGAAATACGTCAGCAAACGCTCACGCAGGCGCTCTTTGTCTTCGTCACTGGCGGCCGAATAGAGACCCAACACTCGGACAAAAGCGTCCTCGATATGCCCTCCGGAAATGTCGAGGTCTGCCACCTCCAGCGCGCGCTCCACACTCTCGGGCTGCTCGGCAGCAGCACGTCGAGCCTGGTCCGCATCGAGGGCATAGACCCGCTCCAAGAGCTCAACCTGAGCCAAGCCTGCTGCCGCATCAGCATCAGCGGGGGCTTCGGCAAGGGCCTTCTGATAGGCGGCTTTTGCACCGGGTAGATCATTGCGACTCAAGGCATCAAATGCTTCCTGGTGGAGCGGAGGCAAGGCCGGTTCGGCCTGGTCACCCTCGGCGTCTGGGGCGGGACCCGGATCAACCTGACCCGTGACGCCGTTCTCTTTGGCAAAACCGAGCACCTGATCCAGAATTGCGCGGACTTCCTGCTCGGCCGGAATGCCCTTGAAGAGCGGAACGGGCTGGCCGGCAATCAGGGCGAGGACGGTGGGAATTCCCTCAACCTGCAGTGCCTTCACCAACTCCGGTGCAGACTCACCTCGCACCGTGCCCAGGACGAAACGCCCCTGATAGCTCTCGATGATGGGGCCCAGAACCGGGAGCCACCTCACCGCCATAAACCTCGAGGATGACCGGAACTGTTTTCGAAAGTTCCACCAGCGCAGCCACGCTGCGGTCGTCGACATCGCGCACGAGTGCATCAGAAGTTGCCGAAGCTGGGGGCGACGCCTGATTCTTCTTCACCAGACCCGACAGGTCGACGGCTCCCGCGAGAGCGGGGCCAAGCCTCGGATCACTCACGCTCTACCTCCTTGGCACCAATCAGACTGTAGGTGAAACCGAGGACCCTAATAGCGTCCTGCGATCCCACCGGGGGCACGTACCAGAGTATTTGCAGTTGGGACTCAACATCGAATCCTTGCGTGGATTGCGATAACGACGTCAACGCTCGCACCGCAATGCTGGAGTTGACCGCGGCCCCGGATTGCAGTGGCTCCACCAATTCTCGTTCGATGATCGTCCCCATCACGATGGCGCCAGAGTCAGCCGTGGAGAACACCACCACTTCGCTCTCCCCGGGGGTTGACTCCCAGGTGACCTGGACTGTTTCGCCAAAAGATTCTTGGCGGAGTGCTTGTGCATCGGGCCCGGCCTGTGCATAGAGCGGGTCGTTGGCCAGAGCAAAGTCTGAGGCAAACTCGACTCCTCGGGCCGTTTCGCAACACGTCGGCATAGCGCTCAATCAGCTCTCCGGGTGGTATTCGGGTGAGCTTGCTCTCCGCGGAGAGCTTAGGAGCTCCCAGGGTGGCGGAGGGCAAGTCGGGGAGCTGAACTTGCGGGTTCAAGACGATCGCATAGGTGAGCTCATAGGGGGACCGGGCGTCACGCTGTTTGAGGACCACGCCGAGAGAGGGCGACGCCTCATCAGCCTCATCCTGGATGATGCCAAAGACACTGCGCGGCCAGGTGGTGGTCTGTTGCGGCACGACAAGTCGAATCGGCGACGCCGGAATGGGCACCACCACCACAGACTCGGGGTCAGCGCGCTGGATGATGTAGGAGGCTCGCCGTGCGGAGAGCATGGGCTCCTCCACCCTTACGCCCAAGGTGTTCACCGAGAGTTCCTCATCGGCAAGCTGAATCTGCTCTGCCACACGAGACATAATTCTCGAAAACTGCAGCTCGGTCACCGCCGGGTAGGGGCAACACTCTGGGTGTTTGCCGGGGTCTCCTCGTCCTCAAGCACGGGCTCAATGGTCGGAGAACACGCGGTGAGTCCGAGCACTGCTGCGAGGGGAATCGCCACAAACCGGGCCGCCCGGCGTCCCCGGGGCTGAATCGACGAGGGCCGCTTAACGCGCGGCACCTTGGGCGCCCTGGCCCGGGGACGCCGTGTCTTTTGACGCCTCGGCCCTCGAGTCTTACGCCAATGAATCCAGGAGGATATCAGCGCCACAAAGCCCGCGACCATGGTGAGCAAACCCACCACAATGAGCGCAACAATCCACGGAGCCTCATTGGTCACCGGCCACGAGAGGCTGATCGATTGCGGTGCTGGCAGCACACCATCGCTCATGATGAGCACCGTGACGTCCTCGGGAGCAGCAATCGAGATGCTGACCGACCCGGTTTCGGAATACTCGGCAAACCAGAGATCAGACCCGGAGGGTTCGGGAAGGTAGAGCTCCCCTGAGCGAGGAAGAGCGGTCATGGTGTTCCCCACCGCATCGACCCCCACCAGAGTGTGTCGGGCTGGCGACAGCCAGGCCATCACATCAATGGTTCGGCCATAGGCGACAAACACCCGGTCGGTCGGAACTCCGCACAAACCCCTCGCCATCAGTCGCGGGGAACACGCCCACTCGTTCCACCCTCGACGGTGATGGTCTGGCGACCAGGGAACGCGAGCAAATCTTTGCCGTGGATGATGGTGGCCGGGGCACTGTTGCGTTCAGCTCCAGGGATAACTCGACGGTGTCTGGTGCATCAAAAACGGTGCGCTGAGCGATTCCGAGTGAGAGCGCCACCGTGGAGACAGCAAGAAGAACGATGGCAACAATGAGGCGCACTCGTTCCCCTCTCCCCAGGCACTGATGGGGGTCGATGCACCCCCGGGCGACTCTCCAGGGTAGCCGATAGCGGGTTGGTCTCACCTGGCCCCCACGACTACACTACGGGGAGGCTTAACCAGCTTTTATTTCGGAGAGATACGACATTCCCATGGCAAACACCGAGCAAGAGTTCACCACCGAGTTGCGCGGCTACAAGCGCAGCGAGGTAGAAAAGGTCATTAATGCCCTTCGGGCTGAGCTCATTCAGGCCGCCAAAGACCGGGGAAACCTGCTCGACGAGCTGACCGCTCTGAAAGAACACCTCGCCGCCGTTGACGCCTCCGGAGACGGGTCATCCTCGGCCACCTATTCAGGCTTGGGCAGTCGCCTCGAAGCAATCCTGCGAATCGCTGAGGAGCAGTCCACTCGCATTATCGGCCAAGCGGATATTGATTCCGAGCGGATGATCAGTAACGCGAAGCAGGAGGCACAATCTCTGCTCGAATCAGCACAGCGCGAAGCTGAGCGCGTCACCACCGACGCAGAGAACCGTGCGGCCAACACTCTCGAGGGCGCGCAGGAGAAGGCCGAGAAACTTGTCCAGGAGGCCACCGACCAGGCCAAGCGCCTGACCGATGGCGCCGTGGAGGAAGCCTCCGCGATTCGCGGCGCGGTCGCTACCGAATCCGCCAAAATGCGCGCCTCAGCAAAGCGGGAAACGGACGCACTCCGCACCGAGGTCAAGCGAGAGATCGCGGAACTCAAGGTTGTCGCGGAGCGAGAGCTCAACCAAGCTCGCGAGCAAGCCTCTCAACTCATGAAAGAAGTCCAAGCCGAGCGGGCAAGCCACGAACTGACTCTGAAGCGAATCCAGGAGGAAGCGGCCCTGGCCAAGACAAACCTCGAGCACGAGGTTGCTGAAACCACGGCCCGGCTCAGCCATGACAATCACACGCAAGCGGAGAAACTCGCCCACGCGGCAGAACAGGCACGAGCAGATCTGGACGCGGAACTCAGTGCCCGCCGCGCTGAAGCAGAGCGTGAACTTCTTGATGCTCACCAGAAAGCTGTCGAGCTCAACAATCGGTTCTTGACGGAAGCGGAGAGTCAACTCGCCGAGACCAAATCACGGGTGAGTGCCCTGCGCACCGAGCACAAGAAAATTACCGAAGCCATCGACACAGGCAAACCGAGATGGAAAACTCTCAGCTCAGAAGAAGGCTCAAGAGGTCGTCGCAGCTGCGGAGACGCAAGGCTCGCGACATCATCGCGTGCCGCCGAGGAGGAAGCAACGACTCGCGTGGCCGCTGCCGAACGCCGTCTCACCGAGCTCCGCTCAGAGCGCAACACCATCGCCGAATACATCGAATCTCTTCGCACCATTGTCGGCGCCGTGCTCGAGGCCCCGGCTCCGGCAAAGCGACCAGCGAGGGCTAAGCGCTCCAAGCCTCGGGCAGTGGCGCAGCAGTCAGGATTCAGCCGCTTCGTAATCTCGTTCAGCACAAACCGCGTCTGCTTCTCCCCCACCCACAGGTGTTTGGCACCTTCGGCCATGACCAACGTCAATGTTCTGCGCCGGGGCAAACCCCGCCTTGGCGGCCTCCGGCGGAAGAAAATCGTCGAACTCTGGAATGAGGGCCACCACGGGAACGGGCGCATCACTCCAGGCCGCCACTTCCGCAGCGGAGGTTCGGTGCAGGGGAGGCGAGAGCACAATAACTCCAGAAATACGATCGGCGTGAACCCTGGCGTGCTTCAGAATCACCTCTGTTCCAAAGGACCAACCAATCAGCCACGGGGCGGGAAGCCCCAACCGTTCTGATTCCTTCAGGGCCGCATCCAGATCATGTTTCTCGTGAATTCCCTCACCAAACTGCCCCTCAGAGGTTCCTCGCGGTGAGCTGACTCCCCGGAAATTGAAGCGAAAAACGGCGATGTCGGCGAGAGCGGGCAATCGCCAGGATGCTTTGCGAATCACATGGGAGTCCATAAAGCCCCCCGCGGTGGGGAGCGGGTGAAGAAACAGGGCGGTCGCCATCGGGAGGGTGGGTTTCAGGCCAGGCCACCTCCCCACCAGGGTGAGGCCATCGGAGGTCTCAAAACTCATGTCGTGTCTGCGGGCGGGAAGAACAGTGGTGGAGGTGATGGGGGTGGTCAAAAAATTCTCCAGCAGTGCTTGTGCCAGTGCCGTCGCTCTGAGACGTCATGGGCGTCGCCCATGATGCCATCTTGCTTCCACGCCACCAGGTGATCCACACCCGGTTCGATCGTGAGATTGCATCCCGGACAGGTGTAATTCTTGACCGCTTTCGACGCCCCAATGGGTTGCACCATGTAGGTGTAGCCGCGCTTGGTTTCTGAACGCCGAAAACCAGTGGTGATCCGCTCCATGTCCAGAGGCTCACCATCCTGGCGCTTCTGTCCTTTGGGTCGGTTACTGCGCGGCATGGCTAGTACCAGTTCTTTTGCTGGGAGTGGGCCCAGGCCGCGCAGGGTTGTCCGTAGCGGCCCTCGATGTACCCCAGACCCCAGCGAATCTGGGTTTCAGGGTTTGTCGCCCAATCAGCTCCCGCGCTCGCCATTTTCTCGCCGGGGAGGGACTGCGGAATGCCATAGGCTCCGGAACTGCGGTTCAGAGCAAAGTGATTCCAGCCAGATTCTTTCTGCCAGAGTGCCACCAGACAGCTGTATTGGCTCTGGTCCCATCCTCGGGCAATCACCTGTTCTAGAGCAAGAGCCTGCGCTGTTCCCGGGTCGGGTCGCCCCACAGCGGGCGCCATGCCCCAGGCCCCCGAGATATCAAACTGTTCTCTCTCAAGACCCATCCCGCTGCCCATAATGAGGACGTTGGCGGTGTCGTGGGACCCGGGCACGAACCACGCGTTGGCGCTTGTGGTGGCGGGTCCGGCGAGAGGAACAGCGACAAAACCTGCCACGGCAACAATGGCAAGAGTCGACAGTGCAGACTTTTTGGCATCGCCAGATGCCCTGAGCGATGCTCGGGTGTTAGTCGATCGTCGAAGTCTCACAGCCTCCCCAGTGTACCGGGGAGGCGCCTAAAGACTGGGTGTTAGCGCACCGCCAGCATGACGGACACAGTTTCATCCAGGAGCGCATCCACCTGTTTCTCGTCATAGCCACCCAGCATGGTGCGGAACGATCCCCTGCGCACAGCGGTCACCGAGAGAGCCTCCTGCTGCTGGAAGTAGGACGCAATCTGGTCACACATGTCGTCTACGTCACCGGGGTGATAGCCCGGGCGAACTTTCGACACCGTGCGGAACTTTGCTGTCGTGGGCCTCGCCACGCGGTCCAGGATTTCTTGGGCCCGCTCACGCACGCCGGCGTAGTAGGTCTCCTCGCCGACATTCTCGGTATCGGCCAGACGTTCTTTGTCAGCAAACGCTTCTTCCAACCGCCAGAGCGCCTCGTCCACCGCTTTGGTGTGGAACCCGTCTTTCGAGACCAGGGGAAACACCTTGTGACGAATATCGCTCGAGGTGATTCCCTCCTCAATGCCCTCAAAGACGCGTTTCGCGCGGTCGAGAAACTCCGTCACAATGTCCGGGTCATAACCGGGCATGCCTTTTTCTGCTCGAGGGAAAGGGGTATCCACGCCCTTATTCTGTCAGCCGGAGCGCCAAAAACCCGGGCGGACTGCCGTACTAGCCAAAAATCTGGAACATCACGAACAGCATCGCCATGGAGGGCAACATCGAATCCAAGCGGTCAAGAAAGCCTCCGTGGCCGGGCAGCCACGACGAAATGTCTTTGATGCCCAAATCCCGCTTAATCAGCGACTCGACCAGGTCCCCCAGTGTGGCGGAACCCAGCAACACGGCACCCAACAGAAGGCCCACCCACCACTGGACCCCCAAAACGAAAACCCCCAGGAGCACCCCGGCCACGAGCGCCGCCAGCAGTGACCCCGCAAAACCCTCCCAGGTCTTCTTGGGCGAAATTTTGGGAGCAAGTGGTGTCCGTCCCAAACTCAAACCGGTCGCGTAGGCGGCAACATCCACTGACACCACGATCACCACCCCGGTAAAGAGCCACCACACTCCCCCGGGGCTGGTCGCAACGGTCACCGCAAAACCTGCCAGGAAGGGAATGTAGGCGAGGACCATAACGGCAACACCAATGTCGGGCAGGGTGGTGGGCCTGGATTCTGGTTGCAACACTGCGCGACCGGAGCGAATCAGCACGGCCAGGATAATTGCCCCCACCAGCGACCACAGTTGCCCTTCGGGCCCAAACATCGCAGCAAGGGGAACCATCGTCGCCGACACAATCACCAGCGGCCACTGGGAGCGCAACCGGCCGTTCAGGGTGAGCGCGCCAGCAAGCTCCAACACCGCAAACACGACCAGGGCTGTCACGAAGACAACAAACAACTCGACCAGCCAGAAAAGGCTACCCACGAAGACTCCACCGAGGAGCAGACCAAAGACGATTGCCTGCCAGAGTGGCCGCCCAGCGCGCTTGTCAATGCGCGCATTGACGTCCCGAACCTGCTCTTCAAGCTCTGACACAGCAGCTTCGAGCTGCTCGAGAGCTTCCGCTCCTACCTGGGCAGGATCAAACTTTTTCTTGGAGGAGGACCGATTGCTCATTAGACCTCGAGCAGCTCGGCTTCTTTCTTCTTCAGCGCTTCCTCGATGGAGTCGATGTGGTTCTTGGTGATGGACTCGAGCTCTTTTTCCGCCCGCGAGACTTCATCTTCTCCGACCTCGGAGGTCAACGAGCTGAGGTCATCCATCGCTTTCCGGCGAACATTGCGGACAGACACTCGACCGTCTTCCGCTTTTTGCTTCACAATCTTGACGTATTCCTTACGACGCTCTTCCGTGAGCTCGGGCATGGTGACGCGAATAACGTCCCCATCGTTGGAGGGGTTGGCTCCGAGGTTGGGAAAGTTGGTGATGGCCTTTTCAATCTCTTTCAGCGCACTCTTGTCATAGGGGGTGACCAACAGGGTTCGAGCCTCCTGGTTTTGCAGGCTGGCAAGCTGCGCGAGCGGTGTGGGAGAGCCGTAGTAGTCGACCATGATCTTCTGAAACAGCGCGGGGTTGGCTCGTCCGGTGCGCACGGTTTGAAAATCTTCGTGAACAACGTCGAGGGCTTTCGCCATCTTTTCTTTCGCCTCAGCGAGCACGTCAGCAATCATGGATTCTTCTCCTTGGTGTCAGTCTAGTTTGTGGTGTCCTCTAGGACACGAGAGTGCCGATGCGCTTGCCCACGATTGCCTTGGTGACGTTGCCCGCGGGCTCCATACCGAAGACCACCATGGGCATCTTGTTGTCCATGCACAGGCTAAATGCCGTGGAATCTACGACCTTTAGCCCCTTCACCAGGGCTTCCTGGTAGCTGATTTTGTCGTATTTCGTGGCCCCGGAATCCTTCTTCGGATCTGTCGTGTAGACACCATCAACACCGTTCTTTGCCACCAGCACCTCATCAGCCAGCACCTCGAGGGCGCGCTGGGCTGCGACAGTGTCGGTCGAGAAGTAGGGCAAACCGGCACCCGCACCAAAGACCACGACCCGACCCTTTTCGAGGTGCCTGATTGCTCGCAGCGGAATGTAGGGCTCCGCAACCTGGGTCATCGAAATAGCCGACTGCACGCGAACCTCAGCCCCGGCCTGCTCCAAAAAGTCCTGCAGGGCGAGGGCGTTCATGACGGTTCCGAGCATTCCCATGTAGTCCGCACGCCTGCGGTCCATGCCTCGCTGACTCAGCTCCGCACCGCGGAAGAAGTTTCCCCCACCCACGACCACAGCAACCTGCGCCTTTTTGGCACCCTCTGCTATTTCTCGGGCGATCGCTGCAACAACGTCGGGGTTTACTCCCAGAGATCCCCCACCAAACGCTTCACCGGAAAGTTTGAGAAGTACTCGACGACGGCCTTCGGGCATGTTTTCACCTTTCCTCTGCGCCCATTAGCGTAGCGCGGCGAGAAACACCTCGGGGGCAGTGGCACGCTGGCCACTGCCCCCGAAGGCGAGTGAAAATTTAGGACCCGACGCGGAAGCGAGCAAATCCGCTCACCGTGAGACCAGCCTGCTCCAGGACCTGCTTGATCTGGAGCTTGTTGTCCCTGGCGTAGTCCTGTTCCAGCAGAGCCACCTGCTTGAAGAACGCACCTAAGCGACCCTCCACAATCTTGGGCAGGGCAGCATCAGGCTTGCCTTCACCGCGAGAGATTTCCTCGACGATGCGGCGCTCTGTCTCCACAGCCTCGGCCGGAACATCATCCTTGGAGAGGTACTGGGGGTCAGCAAACGAAATGTGCTGAGCGACACTGCGCGCAGTGTCGGCATCGCTACCGGAGTAGGCGACCACAACACCCACCTGGGGAGGAAGGTCCTTGTTGGTTTTGTGCAGGTAGACGGCAAAGCTCTCGCCGGTCAGCTTGGCGACGCGGCGCAGCTCGACCTTTTCGCCAATGATGGCGGCACGGTCGTCAATGAGTGTCGCCACAGTGCCCGAGCCCGCAGTAGCCGCCAGGGCTGCCTCTGTGCTCTCAGATCCTGCCGCCACAACGGCAGCCAGGACCTCGTCAGCGAGTGAGACAAACTTGTCGTTCTTCGCGACAAAGTCAGTTTCGCAGGCGAGTTCCATCAGGTAGCACACACCATCAGCTTCGTGAGCGATGACGAGACCCTCGCTGGTGGAGCGATCGGCACGCTTCGCGTTACCTTTGGCGCCTTTCAGGCGAAGGATTTCAGTCGCTTTTTCGACGTCACCGCCGGCCTCTTCCAAGGCGTTCTTGGTGTCGACCATTCCGGTTCCCAGCTGCTCACGCAGCTTTTTGATGTCTTCGAGTGACACAGCCATCGGTCTCTCCTTTACTTCTTCTCTGCGCTCTTCGACGCAGTGGTCTTAGCGGGTGCTTTAGCGGCCGGCTTTTTCGCCGCGGGAGCCTTTGCAGCAGCGGCCTTAGGGGCAGCAGCCTTTGCCGGCGCCTTTGTGGCGGCAGGCTTTGGCCGGCTGCAGCTTTGGCAGGTGCAGCTTTGGCAGGTGCCTTCTTAGCCGGAGCAGCCTTCGCAGCGGGCTTCTTGGCAGCAGGCTTCTTGGCAGCAGGTTTCTTCTCTGCAGGAGCCTTAGCGGTGGCACCCTCAGGGGCAGCAGTCGTGTCGGCTGCATCTGCGGCGGGAGCCTCAACCGTCTGCTCGAGGAGCTCGCGCTCCCACTCAGCCAGTGGCTCCACAGCGGACACGTTGCCCTCAGCTTCAGGCTTCTGGTGACGCTCAATCAGGCCCTCAGCGACGGCGTCCGCAATCACCTTGGTGAGCAAAGCAACCGAACGGATAGCGTCATCGTTGCCGGGGATCGGGTACTGGAGGTCATCGGGGTCAGCGTTGGAGTCCAGGATTCCCACCACGGGAATACCGAGCTTGCGAGCTTCGTCGATGGCGAGGTGCTCACGAATCGGGTCGATGACCCAGATGGCGCTCGGCGCCTTCTGCAGGGTGCGAATACCACCGAGAGACTTCTGCAGCTTGGTCAGCTCGCGCTTCTTGAGCAACAGTTCCTTCTTGGTGAAACCCTGAGTGGTGTCTTCGTAGTCGATCTCTTCGAGCTCTTTCATGCGGCCTAGGCGCTTGGAGACGGTCTGGAAGTTGGTCAGAAGACCACCCAACCAACGCTCGTTGACGTAGGGCTGGCCCACGCGGGTTGCCTGCTCAGACACAGACTCCTGAGCCTGCTTCTTCGTTCCCACGAAGAGAACGGTTCCGCCGTGCGCGACGGTCTCTTTGATGAAGTCGTAGGCCTTATCGATGTAGGCAAGCGACTGCTGAAGGTCGATGATGTGAATTCCGCTGCGCTCGGTCAAGATAAAGCGCTTGACTTTCGGGTTCCAGCGGCGGGTCTGGTGTCCAAAGTGAACGCCAGCGTCCAGTAGTTGTCTAATAGTGACGGCAGCCATGACGGCTCTCCTTTTGTTCTCGGTTTCTCCCACACGATTGTGTGAGCCTGGTGCCGAGGCCACCACCGCACTCCAGCAGCTTCTTCCCGGAGGGAGAGACTGTCCGAAGACCGACGGGTGTGAACCTTGATCGACACGCGAAGTCACAGAGCAAAACTCTGTGCCCGCTCAGCATAGCGGGTGCCCGGGGAAAAACGAGTGCAGAAATCTAACCCAGGGCGATGATGGCGGGCGCTAGTGCGCGAAAAGCCTGACCGCGGTGTGAAAGCTGATCTTTTTCCTCAGGGGTCAACTCCGCGGAGGTCACCGAATGGCCCTCTGGAACAAAAACCGGGTCATAGCCAAAACCACCCGAACCAGCGGGTGCTGGTGCCACAACACCTTCCCAGCGTCTCTCGAGAACGACTTCCCCACCGTCGTGGACCAGTGCCGCCGCGCACACAAAGGCTGCAGCGCGGTGGGTCACACCGGCCATCTCCTGGAGCAACAGTGCGGTGTTGTCCTGGTCGAGACCGCTCGGGGCATAGCGAGCTGAAAAAATCCCGGGGCGACCATCCAGTGCCGCCACCTCAATACCTGAATCATCCGCAAGGGCAGGCCTCCCCGTCGCCTGGAAGGCTGAGCGCGCCTTGATCAGGGCGTTTGCCGAGAAAGTGTCGCCGTCCTCGACCGGAGAATCCTCCGGGGAGGGCTCGAGAACGAGACCCGGGATGAGCGGTTCCAGGATTCGCTGCAGTTCGAGAACTTTGTGGGCGTTCTTCGTGCCCACCACAACCCGCATACTCAGGCGACTCCGAGGGCTTCGCGCTGAATTCGGGCAAGCTCGGTGGTGCCGGCAAGCGCCAAATCCAACAAACGATCGAGCTCTGCCCGCTCAAACGGTGTCCCCTCCGCGGTTCCCTGAACCTCGACGAAGGATCCGCGCCCGGTGACGACAACGTTCATGTCGGTGTCGGCCGACACATCCTCGACATAGGCAAGGTCCAGCAGGGGTGTCCCCTCCACGATTCCCACGCTGATGGCGGCAACCGAGTCGCGCAACGGTGCCGCAGTTTTTGTCACGTGACCGTTCGCGATAGCCCAGGTGATGGCGTCCGCGAGTGCCACATACGCCCCGGTAATGGCGGCCGTCCTGGTTCCACCATCGGCTTGCAACACGTCGCAGTCGATCACCACAGTGTTCTCACCCAACTGGTTCAGGTCGATGATTCCTCGAAGCGAGCGCCCAATCAGTCGAGATATTTCGTGAGTCCGACCGCCAATTTTGCCCTTCACCGATTCGCGATCCATTCGATCGTTGGTGGATCGCGGAAGCATGCCGTATTCGGCGGTGACCCACCCGCGACCTTTGCCAGTGAGCCAGCGAGGAACACCGGGGGTGAATGACGCCGTGCAGAGAACTTTGGTGTTTCCAAAGGAAATCAGCGCACTGCCTTCGGCTTGCTCGCTCCAGCCTCGCTCGATGGTGACGGGACGAAGTTCACTGGCGAGTCGGCCATCAGCGCGGGTCATGGGTTCTCCTTAGGGCGGGTGCTCTCAATACAGGAGCGGAAATCTTCCGCCCGGTGTTGGTAATCACGGTACTGGCCAAAACTCGGTGCCGCGGGCGAGAGCAGCACATAATCGCCGGGTCCGGCGAGTTCGCGGGCTCGACTCACAGCGCGTGACATGTCGGGGACCTCCTCGAAAAGCATCTCCGTTGCAACGCCAGCACTTTCCAGGGCGTCGCGGAACAAACCGAGAAGCTTTCCTCCACTGGCGGGAAGACCGAGGATGTGGCGAGGCTTGGAGACCACCACCTGGTCCACCAGGGGCTGGTAGTCAACTCCCCGGTCCTGACCTCCCACAATCCAGACCATTCCGGGTGAGGACAAGGACCGAAGCGCCGCAACGCCAGCCTGCGGGTTGGTGGCCAACGAGTCGTTGACAAACACCACCCCGGTGGGGTCGGGGATTCGCTCAAGCCGGTGGGATAGGCCCTCGAACTGGGAGAGCACAGGCTCTATCTGGCTGTCCTCGAGGCGGCCTGTGGCGTCTGCGAGGGCGAGTGCCATCAGCATGTTCTGGTGGTTGTGGCGCCCGAGCATCCGAGAGTTTGCGGTGTGAAAAAGCTTGTCCTCACCTTGGCACAGCCACGACTCATCACCGTCGTGCTCGAGGTGCCACTCGTGGCCCTGTCCCACCCAGGTGACGGGGAGGTGTGGGTGCCGGGTGGTCAGCTCGTGCACCAGGGTGGCGTCGTCCGCGTTCGCGATGACGCGAGCGGGGTTGTGGGCCACAATGCCCAACTTGTCGCCGTAGTAGGTGTCGAGGTCGCCGTGCCAGTCCAGGTGCTCCGGAAACAGGGCGGTGAGGCCCACGACGGCGGGGGATGCCTCCAGGTAGTGGCATTGAAAACTGGAGAGTTCCACTGCGTAGAGCTCCGCAGGGGGCAGACCTTGGAGGGGAATACCCATGTTTCCCCCCAGCGCCACCTCCACTCCGGAGCCCTGAAGCAGAGCGTGCACGAGGGTTGTGGTGGTGGATTTTCCTTTGGAGCCGGTAATCCCCACCATCTGCTCACGGTGATCAGCAACAAACAGCGCGCTCCCGGAGGTGAGCGGGATAGACAGAGCAGACACTGCCCGGTGCAGTGCACTGGTCATCGCAATACCCGGGGACATCACCGCAACAGTGGCGTCTCGGCACTCATCGGGCAGTGACCCCTCAGGTCCGGCGAGGTGCAGAGGTATCGAGGGGAACGCGTCGCGAAATGCCTCGGTGGAGGGACCCTCTCGGCCGTCCACGGCGATCAGCCGTGGGGCTGGCTCCAGGCTCTGCAGGCGAGTGGCAAGCGCAGTGCCCTCTCGCCCCACCCCCACGATCAGAACAGTCTGACCCGCCAGATCCGAGAGGGTTGTCGGTGCTTCAGGCAAGGACGCTTCCCAGTGATTCAAACGGTGCTGGCAGGGAGATGCGGCCGTGTCGCTCGCCCAACACCTGGTCTTCGAGCTCCGGGTGGGGTTGTGACAGCTCCGGCATTTCCTCGGTGAGAGCTTTCACTACGGCGCTGTGACACCAGTCGCTCTGGTGAGCAATCCAGGTGAAGGCCAGGAGGGATTCGGCTTGCTCTCCCACACACTCGAAGGGTCGGTGCTCGTGCAAACCCAGCAGAGCGCGATATCCCTCGACCTGGCTCTGGTTATCCAGCAGGTTGTCGGCAAACATCCGGGTGAGGGAGGTGGCGGGAATAAACGGGCTGAGGATTAAGAAGATGAAGCGACATTTGTCGCAATCGCCACACCAGCGGGCATCCTCCACACCTTGCCGAAAGGCCCGGTTGCAGCTGGTGATCACCGGGTGGTATTCCGGAAGGGCCGCGAAATAGCGGGCAATTTGAACTTCGCTGTAGGGGCGAAGCAGCGAGAAGTATGCACCAGCTGATAACCCCGCTTGAGGCCCCAGCATGTCCTGCAGAAGCTCCTCGGCCTGCTCCGATTTCGACCACTGGTGGTTGACGTCGTGACCGTCCCACACCAGCGTGGCCTCAGACGCACTGGCTTCCAGGGACATGACGACCGGACCCAACCCAATAATGCGAGCTTGAACCAGAGCAATCAGCGAGTTCATCGCGGTCACCGGGACATGACCATTCAGTGCGCCCGCCTCGTTGAGCTCCAGCAGGTGGGGGTCGAGCTCCCGGGTGGCGGCCAACACAGGGTGACCTTTGATGCGACCCACCCGGTACATGATTTTGTTGGGGTTCACCGCAAACTGAACCGGGTGCATGCGGGCCGCTGCGAGCAGCTCCACGGTCACCACCGAGTCTTTGCCCCCACCAATGGGGACCAGAGGGTCACCAGAGGGGGTCAGGTGGCTCTCCACCGGCCACGGATCCGCCAGAGGCGCCTCCAGAACGATGTCGGGGAGAGTAACCCTGCAAACTTGTTGCGGTAGGCATACTCGGCAAGTCCTTCGCGGAGAGCTACCTGGAGGTAGTCAATCCCCGCCTGCGTCATGCCCTCCAGGGCAATCACATAGCGAGGGGGCGCCGCCGCTTTGTAGTAGCTCAAGCCCAACACAGCGCCCAGCATGATGGCGATGGAGCGAACCCGGGGCCAGTCCACCTCGTGTTCTTGACGCACCGGGGTGAACGCAATTCGCTCGGTGAACTGGTGAGTCTCACCGGGAGACACCAGCTCATAGCGGAACGAAAAGCTGAAGTCCTCAGCAGAAAAATCGGCTGCGAGGTAGCGGAATTCGGTGTAGACAGACGGATCGAACACCATCGCAGTCCACACCTCCCCTGACATCACCTGGCCGTGGCGACCCCCTCATCTTACGCCCGGGATGCCGGCGAGCTCGCTAGTACTCGCTGCGCGAGGATTCTTGCTCCAGCACCTGTTCCAGATCGCTGAGTCGAGACAGGCCAGCAAGGGGTTTTGCCAGGCGAAAATTACCGCGCAGCGCCTCCCGATTCTGGTGCAGGAAATTCCAATACCCAGCGCTCATCGGGCAGGCTTTCTCACCCACTCGGATTGTGGGCTTGAAGGCGCAGGAGGTGCAGTAGTTGGTCATCGTGTTGAGGTAGGCACCACCCGAGGTGTAGGGCTTGGTGGCCACCTGCCCACCATCGGCATACTGCGACATCCCGATCACGTTGGCGGGCATCACCCAGGGCGTTCCATCGACAAACGCATCCACAAACCAGTCGTTCAGCGCGCGGGGGTTGAACCCTCTCTGCAGGGCAAAACTGCCGAGCACCATCAGGCGGTTGATGTGGTGAGTCCACCCCCTGGTGTGAACCTCCTCCAGCACGTGGGCGATGCAGCGCGATCGAATATCGGTGGAATCAAGCTCGGCCCACCAGGTGGGCAAAGGCTCGTGGTGACCCAAATAGTTGGATTCCACAAAATCTGGCCCCAGGTGCCAATACAGGTGCCACACCCAGTCCCGCCAGCCCATCACCTGGCGGATGAAACCCTCCGCGCTCGCCAGCTCCACCGCTCCCGCGTGATAGGCCCCGAGCACCCGGTCCACGACTTCCCGGGGATCCAGAAGACCCAGGTTGAGCGCGGGGCTCAGAAGCGAGTGCGACATGGCCCAATCGCCCTGCATCGCCGCATCCTCATGAGGGCCAAATGTCGCCAGCCGTGTGGTCACAAAATGTTCGAGGGCCGACAAGGGCCTCCGCCCGGGTTGCGGGAAAAGCCGCGGCCCATCAGCACCCCGGAAGCGAATCTCCCCGGAGGCTTCGAGGCCATCGAGGTATTCGCGCACCTCCTGGTCAATCTCGTCCTCCACCGGATACCAGGGGGCCTCAACACCCAGGGTGTCCTGCCCCTTCGGCGGTGGTTCCCGGTTGTCGTGATCAAAGTTGAACTGACCACCCTCGGGCTCAAGCTCACCAGCACCAGGACTCATCAGAATCCCGGTCTGGCGACGCTGGTGGCGATAAAAGTTCTCCATCAGCAAGCGCTTGGACTGGCCTGAGGCCCACGTGCGCAAACTCCTCCTCGCTGGCCACAAACCCTCGAGAGGGAAGCACCTCGATGTCAGCGCCAGCACTCAAGTCCTCCACCAGGGATCGAAGACCCCACGAGGTTGGGTTCACCACGCTCGCATCGATTCCCCTCAACACCTCGTGGTAGGTCTCACCCCGCGTGATTTCGGCCCTGGGGCCCAATTCGGCTGCCCGATGGCGAAGCGCGGAGAGAATCAGGTGGGCTTTTTGGCGGTGATACACACGGCGCCGAAAGGGCCCGAGCAACCTCAGGAATGATGACGTTTTCCCCGTCATCAAAATGCGGACCTAACTGGTCCGCGAACAGGATGCGGGGATGGCTGGCTGACATCTTCGCCAGTGTAGGAGCAAAGCCTGAAGGGTAGGCTCGTGGACGTGTCTACCGCACTCCTCACCGACCACTACGAGCTGACCATGGTCGATGCTGCCCGGTCATCGGGCCGCGGCCATCGGGGCGCGGTCTTCGAGGTTTTTGCCCGCAACCTTCCCTCCGGTCGCCGCTATGGTGTGGTGGCGGGGACGGGGCGCCTTCTGGAGGCGATTGCCGAGTTCCGGTTTGGACCCGACGAGCTGTCGTTTCTGAAGGCCAACCAGGTCGTCTCCTCGGACACACTCGACTGGCTCGAGTCCTACCGCTTTCGGGGAACCATCAGCGGGTATGCCGAAGGTGACCTCTACTTCCCCGGCTCCCCCATTCTCAGCGTCGAGGGTGAATTCCAGGAGGCGGTTCTCTTAGAAACCCTGATTCTCAGCATCCTGAACTACGACTCCGCGGTGGCCAGTGCCGCCAGTCGCATGGTCCAGGCGGCTGATTCGAGACCCCTGATTGAAATGGGGGCGAGGCGCGCCAGCGAACGAAGCGCCGTAGGCGCCGCCCGCGCCGCCTACATCGCAGGTTTTGATGCGACCAGCAACCTGGAAGCAGGACGAAGCTTTGGCATTCCGACCCGTGGCACAGCTGCCCACTCGTTCACGCTCGTGCACGACTCGGAAGAGGAAGCCTTCAGAGCTCAAGTGGACGCCATGGGGGTCGGAACCACCCTGCTGATTGACACCTACGACATCGAGGCGGGCGTGGCCACCGCCATCGCAGTCGCCGGCCCAGATCTGGGTGCCGTGCGCATCGACTCCGGTGAGCTCCCCGTAGTGGTCCGGTCGGTTCGCCAGCAATTGGATTCTCTGGGTGCCACGAAAACCAGAATTGTGGTCACCAATGACCTCAACGAACACACCATCGCGGGGTTGCGGGGAGCGCCAGTTGATGTCTTTGGTGTGGGAACCAGTGTGGTGACGGGTTCTGGGTCCCCCGCGGTCGGCTTGGTCTACAAACTCGTTGCCCGAACCTCCGACGAGGGTTCGTGGGTGCCAGTAGCCAAGCGCAGTTCCCACAAAGGGAATCCGGGTGGCAAAAAGGTGGCGCACCGCACTCTCTCGGAAGGTGTCGCTATCGAGGAGACGATTATCGCGGACGCAGCCCACCGCGCCCCGCAGAATCTCGCGCTTTGCTCGAAACCCTGATGGTGGAGGGCGAACCCGCGCGCACTCTGACCCCCCACGAGCGGGTGGAGAGAGCTCGCGAGCACCACCGCACAGCGCTCGCCGAGATGCCAGCCTCTGCGTTTTCGCTGAGCTCTGGCGAACCCGCCATTCCCACCCGCGTGCTCTGAAATCCAACCGGGTTACCATAGGGGCATGGCAGCAGACACTGACGGTGGCACCGACGTTCTGGATAGGGAACTAGAGAAACTTCTCGCCGAGGAACAGGTCGAGGAGGGCGATCACGATCGCTACTCGCACTACGTCAAAAAAGACAAGATTCTGAAAAGTGCCCTGTCTGGCAAACCCGTCATCGCACTCTGCGGGAAAGTCTGGACCCCCGGTCGTGACCCCGAGAAGTTCCCGGTGTGCCCCACCTGCAAAGACATCTACGAAAAACTCCGCGACGAGTAGCTAGAGGTTCCCCAGCGCTACTTCCACGGTGTAGGTGTTGCCGGAGCGAACATAGGTCACGGTGGCGGTTGTCCCACCCGGCAAGACCCGAACCTGAGCGGTCAGGTCGATGCGGTTGGTGACGGGCAGACCGTTGAATCGGGTCACCACGTCTCCTGCACGAATACCGGCACGATCAGCAGCACCACCGGGTGTGACGCTGTCGATGTAGGCACCGGTCACGGTGGCGGAGGCCACAGAGCTGGCATCCGTCACGAGTGCTCCCAGCAGCCCGTGGCTCGCCGTTCCCGGACTCGATGAGCTCCGTTAGCGACCCGAAGAGCAAAGTTGGAGGGAATCGCAAAGCCCAACCCGATGCTTCCCGAGCCTTGCCCACCAGTGGACGCAATGGCCACGTTCACGCCGATGAGCTCACCAGAGGTGTTGAGCAGTGCGCCCCCTGAGTTTCCGGGGTTGATGGAGGCGTCAGTTTGGATGACGGGAAGGGAAATCGTTTGTCCGATGGAGACACCGCCGGGGAGGTCAAAGTCGAACTGGCCGTCCTCCTCGCCGGGAGCACTGGAGGCACCCACGGTGATGCTTCGGTTGATGGCCGAGACGATGCCGCTGGTGACGGTTCCCGGAAGCCCCAGGGGTGCACCGATGGCGATGGTCTCATCGCCCACGTTCAGTGCATCAGAGTCACCCGTGGCCATCACGGGGAAGGGCCCTTCAGCATCAATCTTGATGACGGCAATGTCGGAAAGGATGTCACGTCCGACGACCTCGGCCCCCAGCAGACGCCCATCGGAGGTGGTCACGCGCAGGGAAGGCTCTTGCGAGCCCACAGACACCACGTGAGCGTTGGTCATGACGTGTCCGTCCTCGGAGATGATCACGCCCGAGCCACTGCCCGCTCCGCCCACTCCCGCCACCTCAATGGTCACCACAGAGGGCATTGCTTGAGCCGCCACCGCCGTGATCTCACTGGCCTCAGCGGGCGCGTTCACGGTGATGGTTTGAGGGCTTTGAACTCCCGGAGACACCAGGCCCCTCGAGGACAAGTTCCAGATCGCGAAAGCCCCACCGGCGGTTCCGCCGAGCAAACCACCGACGAGCAGGGCTGCTGTGACGAAAACACCCAGCGTGCGAGCACGCTTCTTGTCTGCTTCCACAGCGCGATTCTGCGCCCGCGAGTAACTCTCCGAGATGCCCGAATAGACCGACGGGGCAAAGGGTGACACCGGGCCGGGTTCGACATCCCCACCCTGGTCGGTCACTGCCGGTTCCGCCGAGGGCGACACGTCCGCCGCACTCGCACTGTCGGAGGTAGCGGGTTCAACAGAATCTGGGGTCTGCTCGGGCTCCACACTGGGGTCCTGCTGAGTCACGTCTCGAATCCTTCCTGAGGGCACCAGTGTGGGAGAGCAACCTGTGGGAACCCTTCAGCAACCCCTAACGATACCTGGTGACTTGCCTAACATCGCCCAGAAACCAGGGTCTCTGCGTGGCACCCTCGGTCCACTAACACCGGGGTCACACTGAGCACCTCGACCGTGCTCTGCCCACCGGACCGGGTGATCTGACCCGGCAGTGACACGAAACTTCCCCCGTCAAAGCGATACGACGCCTCGTAGGTCACCCAATGGCTGACCAGATAATCCCCGGACAGCTCATACGCATGAGAGGTGGCGGTCGTGCTGAACTGCCTCGACCCCCAGGAAGACCCCGGGGTCGAGCTCACCCGGGTGGCACCATCTCCCAAGCTCCATCGATAGGACACCGGGGTAAACCTCACCTCAATGGGCCAGCCCAATAGGTCACCGGACTCGGTGATGGTCTGGGCGGTGGAGAACACATTCATCGGCAACAGCGGCAGGCTCCACCCGGCTGGCTCTTGGACAAAACTCGCATCCCCCGGCGCAAACTGCGCAACATCACTCAGTGAGCTCGGCGGTGTTGGGGTCGCCGGCTCCGCCAGCTCTCTCGACGGTGACGTGCCACGACAGAGTCCCGCAATCTTGACCTCACACTGCGCGGAGCCGAGGACCGGGTCTCGGGGTGGTGGTGGACTCCAGGTGCCTCGAGAGCTTGACCCCGAGCTCCCCGGTGTCACCTGGGTTCCCGAGACCGTGACACCCTCACCGGTCACGACGGCCCCAACACCGGAGCACTGACCACTGGTGCGCTCCGCGTGCGTGCACTCTGACGCTGAGGCGGGACTCACCCCGAACATCAGAAAAATGGCGGTCAGCAGGGCCACGCTGGCGAGTTTCACACGCATGAATACACCCCCCACCAGGGCTCCGAACTGGTGAGCAGCAACGAGGCCATCGTCGGTCCCTCGAACCAGAACACGACAGCCTCGGGTGAGCCCCAGGACACATCGGGGCTTTCCAGGAAAGCTTCGATCTGAGCCCACTGTGAGGGCTCCCCCTCAAAATCCTCATAGTGCGGGTGCCATTCCCAGAGACTCTCCGGCGGATCAGCACTGTCGAAGGGCAGAATCAGCACCGGGGTTGTATCCACGCAGGCAATCACTCCCACCTCGATCGTGTCCTCCGCGGTGAGGCGAGCGCTCTGGACCAGCAGCCGGGACACCTCACTGGTCCCGAGCGTTCGAAGCCCCTGGTCGCCAAAATAGGCAAATCCTTTCTTCTCCACAGGCCACCATTCGGGGGCGACCAGGGGCCGCAGTCGCTCGGGGTCCATTCCCCCTGACGCGGTGATCTCGTCAGAGAGAGTTATATACGCACGCACTGCCTCACTGGTGGCGTCTCGTGCCCGGTCATAAAAATCTGCCGGGAGACCGCCTGGAACATGGCCGAGAAGAATTTCCGGGAGCGCTGTCGTCCCCGGGAAGAACTGTCTCTGAGGGCACGTTCTGGCATCCGCTGAGGACCAGGAGACTGAGAGTGAGGACAAGGGTGGGCTTCATCCCCGGAGTGTAGAAAGAACGCTCCGACGCCCCGCAGATTTTCTCCACAGGCTGGGCGCTAGAGGGGTGTCACTCCAAAACGCCGGGCCGCTGCCATCGGGTTTTCTTTCCGCACTCCAGCCAGCAACTCCGAATCCAGCTCGGCGTGGACGAGTTCCTCGCCCGTGCCGGCTTTTGCCACGACAAGACCCCGGGGGTCCACCACCTGGGACAGGCCTATGCCCCAGGGTTCTGGGTGATCACTGGCCACCACAAAAGTCTGCGTCTCGATGGCCCGAGCAGCAAGGAGGGTCTCAAAGTGGTGGGCTTTGGTGTCCCCGGGCACCCACTGAGCCGGGGTCACGATGACGTCAGCTCCGGCATCCACCAGCCTCCTCGACACTTCCGGGAACCGCAGGTCGTAGCAGGCCATCATGCCCATATGCAGGTCTTGGCAGGGAAAAAGCTCGGGGGCGTCTGCGCTGCCGGGACGAATCCAGGCTGACTCACTCGCACCAAAAGCGTCGTAGAGGTGAATCTTCTCGGCGCGAGCGAGCACTCCGGACTCCCCCACCGCCACCTGTGTATTTGCCGGCAGGCCACCAGAAGAATCCGCCACCAACATCCCGGCGATGATCACGATCCCGCCGTTGTCCTTGCTCAGACTGGTGAGCCCAGACACAAAGACACCCTCAAGTGATTCCCCGGTGCCCGCCCACTCAGCCCCCAAACCCGGCGTGAAGGCGTGGCTGTATTCCGGAAAAACCACCAGGTGAGAACCCGCCTTCGCGGCGGCTGCACACGAGGGGCCCATCGCCGCAAGGTTCTCGGCACTCGCTGGCGCGCGGCGCATACTGCGCCACGCTGAGACCGAGAGCTGACATTGCTCAAGCCTAAGCCGGAAACACAAAACCCCCTCCGGAGAGGGGGTTATGTCATGGTTGCGGGGGCAGGATTTGAACCTACGACCTCTGGGTTATGAGCCCAGCGAGCTACCGAACTGCTCCACCCCGCGGCGAAGCACCCATGCTAACACGCTTGGACCCTGAGCTGTCCTCCTACTGGTCGCTCAGCACCAGGGCGCGAGCCAGAGCATCGGTGAGCCTTTGGTCAGCTTCGGCAGCAGCAACCAGGTCGTTAGCCCGGTAGGCAGCTTCACGCTCCGCCAGGGCGTGCGCGCGCGTCTGCGAGCGCGGCCTGGAGTCCGGTGGAGATGACGATGCCGGTGTCAGAGTCAGCCTCTGCTCCGGCATCCAGCGTCGGTCTCGGCCTCAGGCTCGGGAGCGGGCTGCCGGGGTGGCCGTGTCTTCCTCGGGAGCGTCCACTGTGCCCGGAGCCCCATCGGAGTCACCAGCTTCAGCACCGGAGTCTCCCCCAAAGAGGGCGTCCAGTGCCTGGTCAAGGGTGTCCTCAAAGGCGATCTTCTCTCCGAAGGAGACCAAGATCTTCCGCAGCAGCGGGTAGGAGGTGTCACCGGTTGAGCGGACATACACCGGCTGGACATAGAGCAAACCGTTACCCACGGGCAAGGTCAGCAGGTTCCCCGAGATGACCTCGGTTTGTCCCTGGCGCAGAAGGTTCAGCTGCTGACCCACGTTGGCGTCAGAGTCGAACTGGGCCTGAACCTGACCGGGTCCTGGAACCGTGGTCTGCTTGGGCAAACGCAGAAGCGTCAGCTTTCCATAATCATCGCCGTAATCCGAGTTCGCTGCGAGGTAACCGTAGAGAACGTTTCTGGACGCTTCACCGGTAGCCCGGGGAATAAACGTCGAGTACAGCGAGAAGGACGGGCTGTCCGAGCCTGGCACCTGCATGGTCAGGTAGTAGGCGGGCTGGAGCCTCGGTGCTGCGGGGTTCGAGATGGGGTCGTTAGGAGTAACCCACTCGTCTTCACTGGAGTAGAAGGTTCCCGAGTCCGTCACGTGGTACGCACCGAGGATGTTGCGCTGAACCTTGAACAGGTCAGAGGGGTAGCGCACGTGATCCAGGAGCTGCTCCGACATCTCAGACTGCGACTTTAGGCTTGTCGGGAACACCTTGTTCCACGCGGTGAGCAGTGGGTCTTCGGTATCCCAGGCATACAGAACAACCTCACCGGAATACGCATCCACTGTGGCCTTGACCGAGTTCCGCATGTAGTTCACGGTGTCAAAGGCCAGCTGAGGCGTGGGGCGGTAGGTATCTGCGATGGCTTCTGACACCTGAACAGGAGTCGAATACGGGTAATCCGCACTGGTGGTGTAGCCATCAACAATCCAGACCAGTCGCCCATCGACTACCGCGGGGTAGGGGTCGTTGTCCAGGGTTAGGTAGGGAGCCACCTTGCCCACGCGTGTGGCGGGGTGGCGGTCATAGAGGATCTGAGAGTCACTCGTGATGGCGTCGGAGAGGATGATCTGCTCGGACTGGAACTTCAGCGCATACAGAAGTTGCTTGAACAGGTTGTCCAGCTCCGGACCACCATCCCCACTGAAGGTGTAGACGGCGTTGTTCTCATCTTCACCGCCGGAGGGGAAGTCAAGCTCGAGCGGGGTGGAACCCGCGGGCCCTCCCACAATCGAGTACTCCGGAGAGTTCTCGCCGAAGTAGATGCGGGGTTCGTATTTGCCGAGGACCTCGGAGACAGGAATTCCCGACTCGATGAATCGAGGCTGGCCGTCTTCGGTTCGCTGGTTTCCATACGCCGCAACCAAGCCATAGCCGTGGGTGTAGACGATGGTGTTGTTGTACCAGGACTGGGAGTTCAAACCATCGAGGTTGATTTCTCGCATCGCCAGCACGGTGTCGGTGCGCTCACCCTTGACGTCATAGCGTCCCACATCCAAGAACGTGGGGAAACGGTAGTACTGACGGAACTGCTCGAGCTGAGCAAACGCATCAGAGACCAGCGCGGGGTCGATGATGCGAATGTTGGCGGTTGTTTCGGCATCCGCTCGCAAAGCGCCGGCAGAAGTGTCGGTGGAGGCTTCGTAGTTGATTTCCACAATGTCGGAGACGCCATAGGCGTCGCGAGTGGCGTCGATGTTGCGCTCGATGTACTGCGCTTCGAGGGTCCTCGCACTCGGGTCAACCTGGAACCGCTGAATCAAGCCGGGGTACCCCAGCCCCAGGACCAGACCAGACACGATGTACAGGGCTGTTCCCACAATGGCCAAACGCCAGCGACCAATGATGGCGGTGATGAGGAACAACAGCGCCACGAGGATCGCGATGCCGGCCATGATGGCGCGGGCAGGAATTGTCGCGTTGACCTCGGTGAAACCCGGCACCAAAGGCCAAGAATCCTGAGCTGGCGGAGACGAGTGCTTCGTATTGCTGCAACCACAGGTTGACACCCTGGACCGCGAAGTACAGCACACCCAGGATGGAGAGCTGAACCCGCATGGTGCGCGAGATCCGAACTTCCCGGCCGGTGATCGAAATCGAGCCGTACAGGAAACCGGTAGCTGCTGCACCCAGTGCGGAGATGACCAGGATGGTCGACACGTAGGAGATCACACTGGAGTACACCGGCAGCTCAAAAATGTAGAAACCAACATCCAAACCAAACTCCGGGTCGACCGTGCCAAAGGGCGCACGGTTCATCCACAGCAGGAATTGGGGCCACGTGTTCGCAGCACCCAAACCAGAAAACAGAGCCAACAGCGCCGGGATACCGAGCATCGCTACCCGGCGAATCGGGTCGATGATTTGGCGGTAACGATCCAGCTCGTTGGACAGCTTCGCGTAGACGGGACGGAACCGATAGGCCATCGTGATGCTCAACCACACCGGGATGAACATGGTGACGAACCCGATGAGGAACATCGCCACGGAACCACCCCAGGTGGTGAGGAGAACCTCGAGATACCCCATCTGGTCAAACCACAACACCTCGGTGTAGAGGGAGGCAAAAAGGAAGAACCCTCCGAGCACGGCGGCCACGAGGGCACCGGTAATAATCAGGGGAAGTCGACGACGGTTGAACAGTTGCGGAGCTGCTTGAGACACGAGTAAATCTTCTCCTTGGCGGGGTTAGAGCTTCAGTCTACAAAGAGACTCGCTGGGGGAATGCCTACGAACCGGCACACCCGGCAACGGGTGCGCCCGCGTGGATGCTCTCCAGCGCCGTCCATGGCTTCCTCGAGAGTTGCCACGGGAATGACCTGAAGGCCGTCGGGGATATGACCCACGACGTCCGGGCAGTTATCAGCGGGGGCAAAAAACCAGGTGGCTCCATCGTTGAGAGCTCCGTGCATTTTGTGACGGATTCCCCCAATGGGGCCGATGGATCCCTGGGCGTCAATGGTGCCCGTTCCGGCAAAAACCTTCCCCTGCGTAATATCCGCCGGGGACAGCTTCTCGACAATTCCCAGCGCAAACATTAACCCCGCACTGGGCCCCCCGACGTTGTCCAGGGCGATATCCACATCGACCGGGAAATCGTAGGTTCCCGACACCAAAATCCCCACCATGGGGACACGCTCTTGACCCTCCGACATCCGCGGGAGCACCGACACATCAACCACGGACCCCTCTCGCTCCACCGTGATGGTCATCGGTGACACCACACCCGAGTCGGCAATAATTCCTCGCAACACACTGACCGTGTCAACGGCCATCCCGTTGGCGGAGACGATGACGTCACCGGGGAGCAATACTCCCTCACTCGGTCCACCCTCCATGGCCTGGGATACGACCATCCGACTCGTGTACGCGATGCCCAGGTAGTCAAGCGCCGCAGCCACAGCCTCCTGCTGGGAGGTTTCCATCTCAATGGTGGCCGCTTCACGGTTCTGCTCGAAAGAAATTCCTGGTGGGTAGGCAACATCCACGGGAATCACGGTTCGGGTGGGATCAAACCACCCCTGCAGGACGTCAAACCACCCCGGCAAACTCTCCGGGTTTCCCGACCTGGTCACCGTGGTCAGAAGCAGCGAACCCGTTGCCTCAAAGGTTTCCTCACCCACGATAAGGATGAGCTCCATCTCCTCATCCCCCACGCTGACCGAACCGAGAGTGTCATAGGTGGGGCCTGGGTTATCGATGACGTAGGGGGCTGGGAAAAAAGACAAACCGACGATGATGGCCGCCGTAAAGGCGAGCATTAACCACCCGGCAACGCGGGAGCGTCGCTGAACTTGATCCGAAGGATCTCCGGTCTCAAAAATTGCCACTCATGACTCCCAGGTTGACTAACCGGGTCAGCATAGCCACGGAAACCGGGAACAAGCCGTTAGCGAAATCATCCCCACCGGGGTGGTCGCCCTTGTACCGTGGTGGCATGGCCGAGGACTCAGGCGACGACCCACGTTTTGGTGACGAAGAGTGGATGAAGGACGCCTTCCGACGTTTCCTCAGCGGTGACGAATCGTTCAACCCCGAAGAGCTCATGAAAGCGGCCGGGGTGAATGTCTCCGCTGACGAGCTGAAGAAGATGATGCAGCAACTGGGGACTTCCTTTATTCCCGGTGGCGGTCTCAAACCTCAAGCCTCCCGCGATCACGCGGTCACCGTGGCGAAGGAGGGCCAACACGCACTCGACCCGGCAACGAGTGAAAGCCTCAGCCAGGCTGCTGGCATCGCCAACCTGTGGCTGACAGATGTCACCAGCATTTCTGATCTCCCCGAAACCCCGTCATCGGAACGCGCGCCGACTGGGCGCGCGTCACCTTGCCGGTCTGGGAAGAGATTGCCGACCCGGTGGCAACAGCAATTCCCCGGGCAATATCCCAGATGATGGCAAGCCAAGCTCCCGAGGATATGCAGGGCCTCATTGGCGGGATGAGCGGCCCCATGGAGCAGGTCTCCAAGAGCCTGTTCACCATGCAACTCGCCGGCGCTGTCGGGAAGCTCTCCGGCGAGGTGCTCTCCGGAGGAGACATTGGTATCCCTCTGGTGAGCGGCAGTAGCGAGCACGACGTGAAGGCTTTTCTGCTCGGCCAGAACATGCGGGAATTCTCGCGGGATCTCGATGTTCCCCAGGAAGAGGCCGACATCTACCTGGCAACGCGCGAAATCGCGCACGCCCGACTGTTCCGGCACGCCAAATGGCTGCGACTCCACATCATGAGCGCGATCCGGGATTTCGCGGGGGCATCAGCATTGACCTCTCCCGGGTGATGGAGCTGGCCGAAGATTTTGACCCCACCAACGCGGAGGCCATGAAGGAGTTGCTCACCACGGGTGCTCTGCTCCCAGAGCGCACCGAGGAACAAAACCGGGCTCTGGAGCGACTCGAAAGCATGCTGGCACTGATTGAGGGATGGGTGGACCATGTCACCGGTCTCGCCACAGCCCGCCTGCCAAAGTCTGATGCCCTCGGCGAAGCCATACGGCGCCGGCGGGCCAGTGGTGGACCGGCCGAGCACGCGTTTGCCACCCTGGTCGGGTTGGAGCTTCGTCCACGCAAACTGCGCGAAGCGAGCGCCCTCTGGGGGGAAATCCACCGCGAGCTCGGTGCAGAAGCCCGAGATGAGCTGTGGCGACACCCCGACACCCTCCCCCACGGAGAGGATCTTGACAATCCCGCAGGGTTCCTTGCCCGGCTGGCGGAACCTGCGGGTGATGATGATTTTGACCAGGCGCTTCGCGACCTGCTCGACGAGGAGTCGCCCGAGTCCTAGGTGTGGATAAGTTCCACGCCGAGCCTTCGGTTTCCGACACGATGTCGGAATGTCACGCCTCCTCCATCTCGACCCCTCCCTGCCGGTTGTCTGGCGCTCACCGGAGAGCCTCCAAATTGGGGTCGATCCCCCGAGAGCGCTGATCGATTCCCTCGACCAGAGATTCCTCCCGGTGTTGGCTGCCCTGCAAAGTGGCATCAGCGAGGAGGGGTGTGAGGCAATCGCCTCCCACGAGGGCCTGACTCACGAAGAAACAGAGGGTTTTCTCCACGCCCTCACTCGGCGCTCTCACCCATCGAGCTCCCGACCCACTGCCGAGGCTCTGCATCACCGGGTCAACCTCACACCTGAGCACTTTTGCTCGGGTGCTGTGGGATCTGGGATACCGCGACGACGAGCCCGCAGACGAGGCCATCCTCGTTGCCTCCTTTGTCATGCCGGCCTCGGCGTATCACCCGTGGCTCGCTGATGATATCCCCCACACTCCGGTCATCTTGAGCGATCAAGCGATCATCGTGGGGCCGCGGGTGACTCCCGGGGAGGGGCCCTGTCTGCAGTGCGTGTGGGAAAACCATGCCCAGGCCGAGCCGGCCCTGGTGGCACTGGCCACCCAACTCTCGACGCGCTCTGCCGCGACCGACACCCCGGCCTTGCACGCTCTGGCCGCCTGGCACACTCGAGATCTCCTGCGTGCACAGACTCCCGGACTCACCTATCGCATAGACCGCTACACCGGAGAGGTGAGCCACCACCAGGAGGAGGCTTCCGAATCCTGCCTCTGTCGCTCGCTGGCCTAAGCGCCGCTGGGCGCGAGGGCTTGGAGAAATCTGCTGGGAGCGCGAGGGCTCTGCTCCGCTCGTCCCCGCTCCGCCATCGAGAGATACAGTGCGTCTTGTGCTCTGGTGACCGCGACATAAAACAGTCGTCGCTCCTCCTCGATGGCCTCGTCTGTGGTCGCATAGGAGATGGGGAACATCCCCTCGGAGAGCCCCACCACAAACACCACCGGCCATTCGCGTCCCTTGGCGGAGTGCACGGTGGTGATGGTGACTGCCCCCACAGCGGGTGCATCACCCGCCCCCGCTCGATCCGCCAAAAGATCGGAAAACTCTGCCACGGTGCTCCCGCTCGGCATCGACTGCGCGAGCGCGCGGAGCGCCGCCAAGTCATCGTGCCGGTTGCGCTCAGCACCCTGGTGGTCCGGAGCATCTCCCTGCAAACCCAGCCCAAAAAGAATGTCCTCCACCACCTGAGCGAGAGAGCCCTGCACGCCGGCGACCGCCGCACCACGGATTTCCATCAGAGCCCGTTTCACGTGTGCCTCTTCGAAAAATGGCGTTGCCCCGTGAATCCGCACGCCAATACCTTGGGCTCGAAGCGCCGACTCAATCTCCAGTGACTGCGCACCAAAACGAATCAACACCGCTATCCCATCAGGCGAGGCACCCTGGTCGATGAGACCCTTGATGGTGGTCGCAACATAGCGGGCCTCAGCCTCATCAGTTCGCGCAATGTGGCGGTGGATTGGTTCCAGAGAGCCACCCTGCGCCTCGAGAGTCAAAGCCCCGGGGCGACCCAGCATGATGTGGTTGGCTGCCCGAACAATGTGCTCACCAGAACGGTAGTTGCGCTCCAGTTTCACGAGCGTTCCCTGGGGGTACCGCTCCGGGAACTCGAGGAGGTAGGAACTTGACGCCCCGGCAAAGCTGTAAATCGTTTGGCTAGCATCCCCCACCACGACGAGGTCTTCTCGAGAGCCGAGCCACACTTCGAGGAGCTTCTGCTGCACGGGTGAGACATCCTGGTACTCATCCACCAGAAAGACCCCATACTGTGCTCGCACGCGATCCACCACGCGCTGTTCTGTTTCGAGCATGCCCAGGGTTCCCAGCAGAACATCCTCAAAGTCGATGCGACCCAGCTCGTCTTTCACCTGCTCATAGCGCTCATGAATGCTGGCGACCACCTCCAGAGATAACCCACCGGGCAGGCTTTTGCCAAGCTCCGCGCGCTTCAGGCGATAGTCCTCCAGGGTGTAGGCGTGGACTTTTCGCCACTCGATGTCTCCCGCAAGGTCTCGCACCACCGCGGTGTCCACCGAAATGGAGAGCTGATCCAGGGTCTTGGCAATCAGCGGCGCTTTCGAGGGCGCAATGTCGGGGAGTCTGCCTCCGGTGATGGTCGGCCAGAAATGTTGCAGCTGGCGCAGCGCGGCTGAGTGAAAAGTCCTCGTTGCCACACCCTGAACGCCCAGGGTTCGCAAGCGCTGCCCCATTTCTGAGGCGGCTTTGGTGGTGAAGGTGAGAGCAAGAACCTGCTCTGGCTGATACTTCCCCTCCGCAACGCCGTGGGCGATGCGATGGGTGAGGGCTCGGGTCTTACCCGTTCCCGCTCCCGCCAGAACGCAGAGGGGTCCACCCCAGGTGGTGGCGACCACACGTTGGGATTCATCCAGGCCGTGAAGTGTGTCGAGCACTAGGCCCCCTCAGGGATTTCCTGACCTAGCCAATCCTCAATCATGGCCCGCGCAATGGAGGGTCGCCCGGGAAGGAGAACCTCACCGTGGGAGGCGAGGAGCTCCTCCCGGGAAAACCAGCGCAGGTCAATAATCTCGGTGCCATCGGGTCGAATATCAGCCAGCGAAGCTTCCTCGATTTCTGCGCGGAAACCCACCATCAAAGATGCCGGGAAGGGCCACGGTTGCGACCCCAGATAGACCGGATTGGTGACCACTAAACCGGACTCTTCGAACACTTCTCGCACCACGGCGGCTTCCAAGGACTCTCCCGGCTCCACAAAGCCGGCAAGTAGCGAGTATCTCCTGGCTTCCCAGAGCGCGTTACTGCCCAACACAATGCGATCGTGCTGGTCAGTCACCAGGGCGATGACCGCAGCATCGGTGCGCGGGAAAAGATCTTTGCCCGTGGACTGGTCCACCCTCGTCCATCCGGCTTGAGCCGACTGCGAATCAGCGCCGGTGAGCGGCGAGAAGCTGTGGGCGTGGTGCCAGTTCGCCATGGCGAGAGCCTCCACCACAATGCCGGAGTCCAGATCATCCAGCGCGTGAGCCATGGTGCGAGCCGATACCCAGCGGGCCATGTCCGCCGAGACCTGCGATCCGCTGTCATCATCGAGCACCGCGGCAACAATGCGGGTGCCCTGGGGAATGTCCCGCACGGCCTCCAGGGTGACACCGAGGTATATCAGCAGCGACCCGTCGGGGACTTCCCCGGGGGCCACCAGTTCGATCTGGGGGAGGCGCTTTCGGCCAGGAGTGCTTCTCCTCGCCAGATCAGGACAACTTTGGTGGAGCTATCCGCCATTACCTGGTCGAGAAAGCCCGGAATCTTGCGGGACGCCGCGTCGCGATTGATTCGTGTGCGCGAGAGTGGCAGGCGAGACGTCAGGGACATCGCTCACTCTCCTTCATCACGGACTGCCGCACCGGCAGAAGCCTCGGTGTGGCAGTAAGGGTGCGCGGTCCTCCGCGCTTACCCTTGAGCCATGGGCCACACTGCTCTCATGCTATCGGCGCTGGCCACCAGCGCTGTTCCGGGTTTTCAGGCGGTAAGTGCGCAAACACTCTCCAGCGCGGAAAAAGATGTCGCGCTGGTCTATGACGTAGAGCCAGGCGCCCTGGCTTGTCGAGCTACCCACCTCAGCTCAGTCTGAGGCGGCCCACACCGAGACGCTCCGCGCGATGAGAGCACTCAGCGAAGGCTTGCGCTCGAGGCTGTCCTTCCGGGTGCCACGACTTGCGGGAACCACGGAGGTGGGTAACCACACCCTTAGTGTGTGCGAATACTTGCCCGGGCAAGCCCCGGCCGCCCACAAGGTGTCCCCCATCCTGGCGGCCTCCATCGGGACAGCGCTCGCTCAGATTCACTCTCTGCCCACCAGCAGCGTTCAGGATTATGACCGCCCGGCCGAGAGCGCGATCGATTCTCTGCGGGAGTGTGCCGGCATTGTCGACCGCGCTGCCGCCACCGGTTTGCTCCCCCAAGCTCTGCTGCGGCGGTGGGAAACAGCCTGCGAGGATGCGGGCCTGTGGCAATTCGAGCCCACCGTGATCCACGCTCTGATGCAGTTGGGTCACCTTCTGGTGGACAACGACTCTGTGGTGGCAATAGATCAGTGGCGGGACTTCCGGGTGGGCGATCCTGCGAAGGATCTTGCGTGGCTGACCACACCGTCCAGTGGTCCTTTTGCCAACGCTGTCCTCACCTCCTATCGGAGCGCTCGGCCAGGCGCTGACCGCTGGGCGATGCAGAGAGCCAGGTTCTATGCCGAGCTCGATGTGGCGAAATGGCTCCTGCACGGCATTGACGTTGCCAACGACACCATCACCGAGGATGCCACCGCCATGCTCTCCGCCCTCCACGACCGGGTGTCGGGAGATATGGATCAAGCCCTCACCCAACCCATCTCGCAGGCCAAGCACCCTCTGGAGAACTAGTCACTCCACAGGGCCCGGAAAGTCTCGTCCAGCTGTGATGTGTGGGGAAGCGTTTCGGGGGTCTGCAGTGTGGATGTCCCGGCATACCAAAAGCTTGCCGTGATGGTGTCCTCAGCGACTCCCGTCCACTGCGCCCAGGCAGCCCGGTAGGCGGCCAACTGCAGTGATTTGGCGTGGATATCGTCTGGCTCTGTGGGCATCGCCCCGGTCTTCCAATCCACGATGTGGGGGCCGGTGTCCCCGGGGAACACCGCGTCAATTTTGCACACCACAACGTGGCCAGCCAGGGGAAGGTGAAGCTCCTGCTCAATAGCAATAGGAGTTACTCCCGCAAAAGGTGACGCCTCAAAGGCGGCAATCCATTCCTCCAACCCCAGGGTGTCGGCATCACCGTCATCGTCAAGGCCCGTGAGCGGGTAGGAAGGTTTCTCCTCAAAGTGCTCCTCGACATAGCGGTGGAAGAGAGTCCCGCGGAGAGCTTGGCGATAGGGCTTCTGAGGCAGCGGGCGTCGCAGTGCTACGCGCTGGGCATCCGGATCCCGATACCAGCGCTCCAGGGAGGAGGCGGGAATCCTGGTCGGAATGGTGACTTCGAGGCGCTCCGCCGAATCCCGGGCCTGCTCCAGCTGGATGAGGAGGCGTTCGGCGCTCGGGGTCTGAGGCACCCCCAGTGTGCCGGCCATGGCATCCACCACACGCGCTGCCGCGTTCTCCACAATCGCCCGCCTCGACCCCAGTGGATCTCCCGGCCAGATTCGTTCCTGCCCGTCGGTCACCTCGGGGGGTGTCTCGCTCTGAGGGTGGCTCGGCAGTGAACCCACGATCCCCGCCTCCTCGAGTTCCTGAAGGAATATCGAGGGAGCGCGGGGGTGGTGTGGTGGGCCCAGAACGAACCACTGAGCAAGCACCCGGTGTCGTGGCTCGAGTGATCGCCACATAGATCAGGCGACGCTCTTCCGCGCCTCGGTGTTTCTTGACATCCTCCACAAACTCTTTGTGCAGATCCACCAGCTCTTTGCGCGTGGTCGCAGCTCGCCAAGGAAAAACTGGCAGCGACTCTTTGTCGCCGCGGAATTCATAGGGCAATTCACCGGCGGTCAACCAGGCGGCTGTTTCTCGTGGCTTTGCGGGGACCTCATCGGCCACCAATCGCGGCACCACCACGAGATCCCACTCCAAACCTTTGGCACCATGGATGGTCAGGATTTGAACACAACCCTCCTCCGGTGGTTCCGCCCGAGGTGTCAGGTTGTCTCGCCTCTCGGCGTCCTCTAACCACTGAACAAAGCCCGCCACACTGGACTCCTCTGCCACACCCAGATAGGTGTGCAGAGCGTCATGGAACGCTTCCCGGGCAGCACGAGACGTGACCCGAATCGGGTTGGCCGCCACCTCCACATCCAGACCAAGGCGCGACTCAATCGCGCTCACCAGCGAATCAAGGTCTCCCCACCGCATTCTGGAGAGGGCGCTGAAGGTCGCGTAAGCATCGCGCAACCTGTCGGGTGCCTCCGCGGAGTAGTCCCGCCACTGGGAATGATTATCCGGAGCCCCAGCCATAAAGCTCAGCGCATCGAACAGCCCGGGAGCATCGTGGGCGGACACCGAGTGTCGCAGTCTCAGCCTGGACGTCCTCCGGCAGAGCAACACCGTGCTGGTCACGACCTTGGAGCCACCGGACGCTCCCGGCCAGAGCGTGCAGGTCAGCAACACCGAGGCGCCATTTGGCTCCTGCGAGCAGTCGGACGAGTTCTGTTTCTGCCGAGGTGTGGGCGAGTATCCGCAACGTGCAGACAATGTCGGCAATGGCCGGGTCATCCAGGAGGCCGCCGATTCCCAACACGTGCACGGGGACTCCCCGCTCGCTGAGGGCCTCAACATATGCTCGCTGATGCGCTCGGGCGCGCACAATGATGGCCGCACTGGGCGGTGTCGGGGCTTCGGCAAGCCGATCAGCAAGCCAGGACGCTACCGCAGCTGCTTCCTCGGCCAGTGTTTCCTCAAACACAACCTCCAGGGGGTGTTCACTCGCCTGGGGAGAGGGTTTCAGGGTCTCCACCTCCGGCCCGGGGAGCTCCCGAAGCGGAGATGCCAGGACGGTGGCCGCATCGAGGATGCGTGCTCCGTTTCGCCACGACGTGGAGAGGCTGTAGGTGGCGATTGCCTGACCAAAATCAGTCACAAAATCTGCCAGGTTGCTACTACTCGCACCCCGCCAGCCATAAATCGCTTGGTGGGGGTCCCCCACCGCCATCACCGGGTGAGCGCCAAACAGCGCTCTGAGCAGGGTGGTTTGGGCAACACTGGTGTCCTGGTACTCATCCAAGAGGACGACGCGGTGGCGAGCCCTCACCTGCTCACACACGTGCGGGAAACCCTCCACGATCTGCAACGCCAACGCAATCTGGTCAGAGAACTCGAGAACGCCCCGCAGTCGCTTGGCCTCCTGGAATTCCTCCACCAGGGACATCAGCACCGTCAGGGAACCGATCCGCTGGACCCACTCATCCACAGTTTTGTAGGCACCACTGCCGCCATGGGGGAGGTCGAGCAGGCGCTGGAATTCCCCCACAAACGCCTCCATGTCCCCAGAAGCAATGCTGTTCTCTTGAACCCTCGATCCGAGGGTTCGAACAGTGCGCACCAGGGTCGGCACCGTGATGTCCCAACTCGACAGCTCAGGAAGCGCACTGTTCGTGACCACGCTGGTCGCAAGTGACCACGCACTCGCCTCGGACAGAACCCTCGCATCAGGGTCTCGACCGAGCAGCACCGCGTGGTCTCGATAGAGGCCTGCGGCAAAGGAGTTATAGGTGGACACGCTCGGGGTGTGAAACTCATCAGTGCCCGGGGCAAGCCCGCGCTCATGCAGAGCGCGCAGTCGCGATTGAATCCGACCGGAGAGTTCACCCGCTGCTTTCCGGGTGAAGGTAAGGCCCAAGACAGCATCAGGCTCGACATAGTTGTTGGCCACGAGCCACAGCACCCGAAGCGCCATGGTCTCGGTTTTTCCCGATCCCGCTCCGGCGATCACTCGCGCAGTGCCCTCAGCTGGCGCTTCGATGACCAAGAGCTGCTCTGCTGTGGGCTCGGGAAGCTCGAGAATGGCGGCAATGTCGCGTGCGCTATGCATCACCACACACCTCCCCCACAAAATGCCACCGGTGTCGAGATGGTGTTCCCACCGGGCCAAAACTCAGGGGCCCGCCGGTGAACTGATGAGACGACATCAGGGTCGCTGCCTGCTCGATGCGAGCCAGAAAATCTGTCATGCCCTGCTCATCAACGGGGGCTGGGTGGTCAAGCGGTAAGCCTTCCCTCGAACCCCCTCCTTCACAAACAGCAGCGATGCCCCCGCGGACACCGGGTTGTCCCCCAGGGCATCGCTCAGATCCTCCGAGGTGAGAGCGAGTTGGTAGGCGAGCAGTTGCGGATCATCTGCGACTTGGCTCTCAGTCCGGGGGGACCCAGTCTTCAAATCGACCACCATGATCTGACCCTCGGGGGTCTTTTCCACACGGTCGATATATCCGGTCACCTTCGCTCGCCCGTGGGTGAGCTGGAATCGTTGCTCGCTGGCCACCACTGACCAGCCCTCCCGGTCGTGGTCACGGAGGTAGTCGGCAAGCGCTGCCACCATGGTTTTCGCCAGCCGTCTCTGATACTGCTCAATCCAGCCAGCGTCATACTCAAGCTCCGCAAACCTCGCCTCCACGCTCTCCCACAGCACGTCAGCATCGCCCTGTGGGTGATCCTCCAGTGCCGCATGAATGAGCGACCCCAGTCCTCTCTGGGGGGATGGGTCATGGCGAGCAATTGTTCCGAGGAACCATTCCACCGGAGAGGATTCCAGGGTGTCGATCGCGGAGGGAGATACCGGAATGGTGCCCTCGGGATAGAGCGGCTCCACCGTGGAGGGTGGCACGAGGCCCCACCAGGAGGTGGGGTCCGCACCAGCAACACCCTGCTGCGCCAGGAGAGCTAGGTCGTGGGCGTAGGGAGTGGGATCATCACCCTGCTCGAGGGCTCTTTGGAGCCTTCGGCGCAACCCTCCCACCACAGAGGCCTGGGAGGTTGCTCCCTCCTCGGAGGATTCCAGGCGGGTGGCAAGCCGGTCAATCAGGGCAAACAGGGGGCTTGGTCCGGACTCCTCATCCACCGTGGCCGTCACGACAATTCTCGATGTGGCGCGCGAGAGTGCCAGAGCGCAGAGTCTGAGCTCATCATCCAGGACAGCGCGACGCTCGTCGATGACTCCCTCAGGGGTCCCCTGGTGGGCGTGCACCATCTGGTGGGCTCCCAGCAGTGACTCTCGTGGCCTGAAGATCAGGCCACACACCCTCGTCCAGGCCGGCAACAATCACCATCTGGAATTCCCGCCCGGCAACACCGGGTGGCGTGGAGACGACGACGCAGGGCCAGGCGGGTTCGGGAACGAGCACGTCGTCGGGAATTTCTGCTCCGAGGAGGGCATCGAGGAACAGCTCCGGGCTCGCCCCCGGCTGGCTTTCGACGAAGTCAGACGCTTGGCGAAACAGCGCCACCACAGCGTCGAGCGCCCGGTCGGCGGAGGGGTGCGGGGTCGCTGAGCGAGCGCTCTCCATCCAGAGCGTGGCGGCGGGGGACCCATCCCACACCCGCCAGAGCAAATCCGTCACCGGGGTGTGAGCCGGAGCGCTTCTCACATCATCCACAACTTCGGCTACCCGCACCGCAGCCTTTGCCACAGAGCTCTCCAGCAGGGAGAAGCCACCCCGATGAGCCAGCGCCTGGGCAATCATCGCGTCGGCTGGTTGGTAGGGGTCATCCGGGTCAGCGGCAACCCGCAGCGCAAAGCGCAACGCGCGAAGCTCCTGCTGGGTCATCCCGCCATAAAGCCCGGTCAGTGCTGCCACTGCCGTGGCCGAGGTGAGCGGGGTGAGCCCACGACCCAGCGCCACCATGTCGACCAATGCTTTCGCCGCTGGTTCCTCCACAAGAGTCATGCCCACCATGGCGGTGCGGGCGGGAACACCGGCGGCGGACAGAGCGCTGGAGAGGGCGCTCACTCGGGACCCGCGCCTGGCGACCACCGCAATCTGGTCAAAGGGGACCCCGTCCACGTAGTGGGCGTCGAGGATGATGCGCGCGATATCGGATGCTTCTCTGGAGTAGCCAGGTGCCAGGAGGCTCTCCACCTGGCTGGCATCACCCACACCGGGGGCGCGTCGTTGGGAACCAGCGCCCGCGGTGCCAATTCTTTCGGTGATTGCCTGCACGGTGGCGCGAATCGCAGGACCGTGGCGATGCACCTCAGACAAAACCTGAGGTGCAACGTCCCACAGGCTTTGCAGATGGAGCAGCCCTCCGGGTTCACTGCCTCGGAACGTTCCCCCGACACATCGGGCTCCGCGGCCACCGTGACCCCCACCCCCGCGGATCGCAGAGCGTCGAGGAACTCCAGTCCGGCAAAAGTGAGGTCGTGGGCATCATCCACCGCGACGTGCACGAGTCCCCGAAAGGCTTCGGGTAGCCCCTCGCGCACAATGCTCTGGGCGCGACCAATGATCTCGGCACTGGAATACGCTCCGGGCCTCGCACTGGCCATCACGGTGCGAAGCTCCTCCCGGAAGTCAGAGGCAGCCGCCCATTCGGGACGGTGGTGCGCTGCCGCCAGCTCGACGAGTCGATCCCGCGTGAGGGAGTGCTCGCTCGCTCGGGAGAGCCACTCGCGAAGCTCCGTTCTAAAGCGCGGAGAGCTCCGGGTGATATCCCCCAAGGGTTCAGGCCACGCAGGCCCCCCGCCGTCTTCCCGGTGACCCTCGAGGAGGTCCTGAATATCGCTATCCAAGACTCGGGCTTTGACCAGCTCTGGCTCAGGAAGGGAATGCTCCCGGTGGTGTTCCTGCACGATGGCAAACGCGAAGGCTTGCAGAGAGCGCGCCCTCGCCCCCGCCGTGGTCACACCAAGAGCCAAGGCCAGCTGGTCTCGAACCCGGCTTGCGTGGGCTCTCGTGGGGGTGAGGATCAGCACACCATCGGGTGAGTGTCCAGCTGCGTGCAGAGCAACGATGCGCTCGATCAGGAGAGTGGTCTTCCCACTCCCCGGAGCACCGTGCACGAGTGCGCACTGCGTCACGGGTGCCTTCAGGAGCGGATCAGATTCGGATGCCATCCCCTGGAGGCTAATCCACACAGCTGACGTGTCGTACGCTAGACACCGTGGATATACGCATTGGAATCATCAACACCGCCCGGGAACTTATGTTCCAGACCACGCAGTCCGCTGCCGAGATCGAGAAAGCCATCCAGGATTCGGTGGGCTCCGACGCCGGCACCCTGCGCCTCGAGGACGAAAAGGGCCACATCTATGTGGTTCCCGCAAAGAATCTGGCGTTTGTTGAAATCGGCCAGGAGAAGGCTCGGAAGGTCGGCTTCGCGCCCTAGACCATGGAACTTGTCCTTGTTGTCACCTTTGCTGGACTCCTGGGTCTCGCACTGCGCTATATCGTCCCGGGGCGTGAGCACCACGGTTTTGCCATGATGCCAGCCGCCGGGGTCATCCTGGGGTCACTCGGATGGTTGATCGCCATCTGGGTCGGGCTGGATTCCTCTGGAGTGTGGGGCTGGGTTGTGTCCCTGGGCCTCGCGCTGGTCGGGACCATTGCGCTAGGAATTGTGGTGCCTCGACGCCGCACTCAGGCAGATAAGGCTCTCTGGGCGGAGTTGACCCGCCCCTAAGCGGTCAGACCCAGGCGATCCAGTCGCTGGGTGTGCAAGGCCACCACGTCGGTGAGCACCGGTTCCAACCGAACCTCCGCGTCTGCGGCTGCCATGGAAGCTTCCGAGAGCCCCTCTCGACAGATCAGCATCGTGTCGCCCACGAGGCGGCGACACCAGAGGCTGAGCCTCGAGGAATACCGGTCATCAACGGCGAGGAAACGCTCCAACACTTTCGCCATCAAATCCTCATCGCCGGTGTCGGCGAGGATGCCCTGCAGTGTTGCGGTGACCTCGGGGTCAAAACCTTCCGCCAAGCGGTGCCAAAAGTCTCGGGTGAAGCCGGTGACCACGTAGGCAGTCCCCACCCCCTCGTACCAGCGAGCACTCTCCATCCGATTCAGATGAGTGGCTAAGCGTTCGCGAGGACCGGCAAGAGCGGTGGCCACATCCTCGACATAGTCCTCGAGGAGTTCGCGGAGGCGGCGATAGCGATCCATGGCGCGACCCGAGGCAAGACCCAGGTCATCGGCATCCTCAGACCCCCACGCGCCACCGGAGAGTATTGAGAGCCTCGCGGCCAGTGCCTGCTGCAGCGCACACGCAGTCGCCAGATAGTCTGCGAGCGGTGGGGCGAGGGCGCCCAGGTCCACTTTCGACGCAATGCTCTCATCACCGCGAGGCGTAATGGACAGCGACGGCCGATCGGCCTTCTTCTTGTTCCACCACCACGGCATCCATCCAGCTTAGCTATCTGGCCACTCTTCGCTCATAGCCTCCACCCTCTAGACTGGGCTCACATTAGAGAACACAAAGGATCCCCTTACACGTGAATTTTTCCGACCTCGGTATCGAAGCCGACCTGGTCGAGGCGCTTGCTAGCAAAAGCATCATCGAACCATTTCCTATTCAGGAACAAACCATCCCCATTGCCCTTACCGGCCAAGACATTATTGGTCAGGCAAAAACAGGCACCGGCAAAACCTTTGGTTTTGGCCTTCCCCTGATTCAACGCTTAGGCCTCAACCCCGAGAAGGGCGTCAAAGCCTTGATTGTGGTTCCCACCAGAGAACTCGCCGTTCAGGTCACCGAAGACATGGAGTTGGCGACCATGAATCGCTCCACCACGGTGGTCTCGATTTATGGTGGCAAAGCCTATGAGGGCCAGATTGAGCAGATTCAAGCCGGCGCGCAAATTGTGGTGGGAACACCGGGTCGCCTCCTCGATCTCGCGTCCCAGCGTCTGCTGTCGTTCAAGGACATCCAGGTGATGGTCCTGGATGAGGCCGACAAGATGCTGGATTTGGGTTTCCTTCCCGACGTGGAGAGGCTCTTCTCCCAGACTCCCCCGACCCGCCACACCATGCTGTTCTCGGCCACCATGCCGGGTCCCGTGGTCACCCTGGCGAGGCGCTTCATGCAGAAGCCCATCCACATCCGGGCCTCCGACCCGGATGAGAGCCTCACCCAGGCCAACATTGAGCACTTTGTCTATCGCGCCCACCAAATGGATAAGGACGAGGTCATTGGCCGCATCCTCCAGTCGGAGGGACGCGGCAAGACCGTGGTCTTCACTCGCACGAAGCGCGCCGCAGCTCGCATCATGGAGGAGCTCAACGACCGCGGATTTTCCGCCGGCTCAGTTCACGGCGACATGAGCCAGGACGCCAGGGAGCGCTCCATGGCGGCCTTCAAGGCGGGCAAGAAGGATGTTCTGATTGCCACCGATGTTGCCGCCCGAGGTATTGATGTTGATGATGTCACCCACGTCATCAACCACACCATTCCCGAAGACGACAAAGCCTATTTGCACCGCGTGGGCCGGACCGGCCGCGCCGGCAAGACCGGTATCGCGGTGACCTTCGTGGACTGGGATGACCTCCACAAGTGGTCGCTGATCAACAAGGCACTGGAGATGGGCATCCCGGAACCCGTCGAGACCTACTCCTCCTCACCCCACCTCTTTGAGGACCTCAAGATTGCACCGGGAACCAAGGGACGCCTCAAGCAAACACCCATCCCCCAGAAGGAAAAGCGCGCCGGGCAACCTCCTCGCACACCTCGGGAGCCCCAGAAGAACCCTCGCGCCCACGATTCCTCAGATCAGGGCGACTCCCGGGGGCGTGCTCGCACCCGTCAGCGCCGTCGCACCACCCCTAGCTGACCGGGGACAATCCGGTCGCAGCCTCGAGAATTCTCTCCAGCTGCGAGGGGTCTGTGGTGTTCTCCGCTAACGCGTTGGGCTTTCTCGTGCCGTGGTAATCACTGGACCCGGTCACCATCAGCGAGAACTCGGCAGCCACCGCGCGCAACACCTCTTTGCCCTCCTCAGTGTTTTCGCGGTGCTTGATTTCCAACCCGGCAAGCCCCGCCTCCACAAACACCTGATAACCCCCGAGGATCTGCTCCAGGGGTTGGTCGTGGCGGATGGCTCCAGAGCGAGCTCCGGTGTAGGGGTGGGCGAGAACCGGGACACCTCCCGCCTCCACAATGACGCCAATAGCTCGGTGCAGCCGGGGTGCGTAGTGCGGGACGTGGTAGGGGCCATCTGCTCGCAGCGGCCCGGCAAACGCCGCTGAAGTGTCCGGAAAATACCCTTTGTCGATCAGCACCTGCGCGATGTGGGGGCGACCCGGTGTTGCTCCGGGTGAGATGGCGTCACTCACCTCCTGCCAGGTCAGCTCATAGTCGAGCGCCAGTTTCTCCACCATGAGGCGCAACCGGTCATCCCGGTGGGACCGAATCTTCTCCATCTCCTGGGCCAAGACGGCATTCTCCGGGTCAACCCCATACCCCAGGAGGTGGACGCTTCGGGGATGGAGCCTGGCTCGTCGTCAATCACCTGGGCGCTCAGTTCGATGCCGGGGAGGAGCAGCATCCCCGATCCCGCCACCGCCTCAGCCGCTTGCCCAAGACCACTCATGGTGTCGTGGTCGGTGAGGGCGAGAACGTCAATACCGGCAGCGAGAGCGTGCTGAATCAGCTCAGCCGGGTGATCATCACCATCAGACGCGGTGGTGTGGGCGTGGAGGTCGATAACGGATGGCACGCCTCCATGCTAGGTGCCAGACTAGAGAGATGGCCGAGTCGGACTCCACTACTCCCCGGGAGAATCGCTCCACCACACCCATTTCGGAAGCTTTTCGTGACTTCATCCAGACCGGCTGGAGCGCACACACCCGTGACGCACCACAACCCCTGCCCCACCTGTCTCACGTGGTTGACAGGCGCCAGCGCCTGAGCGCCTCCTTCCCCGGGATGACCCTGATTATTCCGGCGGGGTCGACAAAAGTCCGCTCGAATGACACCGATTACCCCTACCGCCCCCACACAGCGTTCACCTATCTGACCGGGTGGGGCTCCCCGGCAACGCCGGGCAGCATCCTGTGTGGAACACCCGGGGAATCTGGTCACCAGTGGCAGGTGTTTGTCTTGCCCCCAGCCCCTCGAACCAGCGATGAGTTCTATGCGAACTCCGCTGTGGGTGAGTTTTGGACCGGTCCACGGCCGGGCCTCCTTGAAGTGGAAACCTGGCTTGGCATCACAGCCCGTGACCTTGCCGAATGGTCACTGGCGGATCTGGATCCCAGCACCACGGCCCTCATTGCAGACGCCGAGGAGAGCCTCACCCGAGCACTGCGCGATCAGCGCGGGACCGAGAACTCCACCGACGATGATCGACTCGCCGAGGTAATCAGTGAGATGCGCCTGGTCAAAGACGCCTACGAAATCGCGGAACTGACAGAAGCCGTTGCCGCCACCCACCGGGGTTTCCAGGACATCATCGACGCACTACCCGAGGCCACCGGTCACCCCCGGGGTGAGCGGATAGTGGAGGGTGCTTTTCACGCGCGCGCCCGACTGGAGGGTCACGACGTCGGCTATGGCACCATCGCCGCCAGTGGCTCCCACGCCTGCATCCTGCACTGGGTCACCAACGATGGGCCGGTCACACCCGGTGACCTACTTCTGGTGGACGCCGGGGTGGAGCGCGACTCCCTCTACACCGCGGACATCACCCGCACTCTGCCGGTGTCAGGGACTTTCAGCGAGACCCAGCGTCTGGTCTATGACGCCGTGCTGGAGGCGGCGGACGCCGCCTTCCAGGTCGTCAAACCCGGCGCTATTTTTCGAGATATTCACCAGGCCGCGATGGCGGTCATCGCGGCCAAAGTCTCCGAATGGGGTTTCCTTCCAGTGGAGCTCGCAGAAGCCCTCACCCCCGAGGGACAGCACCACCGCCGCTACATGATCCATGGCACCAGCCACCACCTGGGACTCGATGTTCACGACTGCGCTCAGGCGCGACGCGAGATGTATCTCGACGGGGAGCTTCATGCGGGCATGGTCTTCACGATTGAGCCGGGCCTTTATTTTCAGCCCGATGATGAGACGGTTCCCGAGTCGTGGCGAGGGATTGGGGTGCGGATCGAGGACAACATTCTGGTCACCGACACCGGCGGGCTGAACCTGTCTGCGGGGATTCCTCGCACCGCCGCTGAGGTGGAAGCCTGGCTTCGCTCCTAGCCCTCGGTACACTGGGTGTCACCAGCGGGAGTGGTGAAATTGGCAGACACGCAGGATTTAGGATCCTGTGCCTTCGGGCGTAAGGGTTCAAGTCCCTTCTTCCGCACACAGAGTGTCAGAGCATAAACAGGACAAGCGATGCCGCCATCACGGCCATCCCGGCAATCATGCCGTAGATGGCGAGCTGGGCGTTGCCGTATTGCCGGGCGGCGGGCAAGAGGCTATCGATCGAGATGTAGACCATGATCCCTGCCACCACGGCAAACACAATCCCCAAGACCTCGTCGGTGATGAAGGGCTGCAAAATGGCATAGCCGATGATGGCTCCGAGGGGCTCCGCGAGACCGGAGAGAGCTCCAAACCCAAAAGCCAGCTTCCGATTGCGGGTTGCATAGTAGATCGGCACGACCACGGCAATTCCCTCGGGGATGTTGTGGATGGCGATGGCCAGCGCAACGGACACCCCCACCTGAGGGTCATCGAGGGTGAGGAAGAACGTCGCCATTCCCTCGGGAAAGTTGTGCAGGGTCACGGCCAGTGCCACGCCCAAGCCGGCCCGGAAGAGGAGCTTGTCTGCCACCAAAGCGGGTGGCTCCTCACCGGGCAGCTTGGTCGAGGGGTTATTCAGTTTGGGGTGCTCAAGCTCGGGAATGAGCCGATACATCAGTGCCATTCCTGCAAGCCCTGCGATAAACGCCCCCGCGGTGGTGAGGGCCCCAGCAAAATCCCCCGAGCCCTGGCTGATGTAGTCCTGAGCTTTGGCGAGGATCTCGACAAAGGAAACATAAATCATGACACCGGCGGAGAAACCGAGGGCGACCGCCAAAAAATGGCGATTGGTGTGTTTGGCAAAAAGACCAATCGCGGCACCCACGGCAGTGGCTAAGCCAGCTCCGAGGGTGACAAGAAAGGCAAACAGTACCGCAGTGTCCATGGTGTTCTGACAGTATCAGCGCAGTTGTCCAGGTTGCTGGCTCCACCCCGAAAACACACACAGGAATCGGGGCACCCACCGGACACACCTCCCCTCGGGCACACTGCTTCGATGATTCGTGAAACCCTCGCCCTCGTGCTTCTGCTACTGCTCCCCCCGACGCCGGCTGCAATCTGGGTGTGGCCCACCGAAGGTGAGCAGCGAATTCTCCGTGATTTCCGGGCGCCCAGTACACCCTGGGGCCCAGGCCACCGAGGCCTCGACCTGGCTGCCGCCGGAGAAGACATCATTGCCCCGACCGGTGGGGTCATCAGCTTCAGTGGAGACGTTGCGGGGCGAGGGGTGCTGACACTGAGAACACCGGAGGGATTGCTGATCAGCATGGAGCCGGTGGAGGCACTCGTCTCCGCGGGTGATCAGGTCTCACGGGGTGAGCTGATCGCCACCGTGCACCCCGGCCACTGCGCCCAGTTGTGTGTGCACCTGGGACTCCGGGTGGACGGGGAGTACCGCTCGGCGAGGCGAGAGCTGGGGGTTCTCCAGCGCAGTGTCTTGCTTCCCCTGGGCGATTACGCCCGGGGGTGAGACTGTTGGTAAGCCTGAGTGAGGCGTTCGTTCGAGACGTGGGTATAGATCTGCGTTGTGCCCAACGACGCGTGGCCCAGAAGTTCTTGCACGCTTCGCAAATCAGCTCCACCATCGAGTAAGTGGGTTGCGGCGGTGTGGCGGAGGGTGTGGGGGCCCAGTGGTCCCACACCGGGGATGTCTGCCAGGAGTGTAGCGACCACCTGATACACACTTCTCGTGCCCATCGGCTGGCCCCTGGTAGAGAGGAACACCCTCGGTGAGGACCCCTCACCCAGGAGAGTCCCCGGGCTTGGTCGAGATAGCCCTTCAGCGCGGAGACCGCCGGTGTGCCGAGGGGAACAACCCGCTCTTTGTCTCCCTTGCCCACCACCCGAAGGGTGCCCGCACTCAGGTCCAGGCCCGCCAGGGTCAGGCTTACCAGTTCTCCCACGCGAATCGCGCTGGCGTAGAGGACCTCGATAATGGCGAGGTCTCGACGCGCGATCGGGTCCCCCGTGGCGGCCTGATTCTGCAACGACTCAAAGATGTCCTCCATGTGGTGTCGGGTGAGGACCCGAGGCAGCGATCTGGTGGCTCCCGGTGCTCGGAGGCGAACCCCCACGTCACCCTCGGTGTGGCCCTCCCTAGCCAACCACGCGGTGAACCCTTTCAGCGCGGAGACTTTGCGCCGGAGTGAGGACCCCGCCATGGAGGCTTCCGCGAGCGACCACACCCAGGAGCGGGCAAGTTCTGCATCCATCTCGGAGACGTCCTGGACACGCTCGGTCTCGGCGAATCGCACAAACTGCAAGATGTCCTTGCCATAGGCGGTGAGCGAGTTGTCCGACAGCGTTCGAGCTCGCTCGAGATGATCGAGATAGGCGTGGGCAACCTGGAGCAGGCTCATGACTCAAAAACCTGATTGGGTGCGATCGACGCCCTGGTTGAAATCGGACTCCTTGTTACTGAACATCTCCCTGCGCTCCGCCGGTGACATGGACTCGATGACAGATCGATAGCTGGCGTCAAAGGAGTTGAGCTCGGGGACATCATCCATCGGGACGAGGGAGAACACCACCTGGTCGGGATAGACGTGAATCAGGGAGGATGACAGAGAGTTTGCTTTGGCCGACAAAATCTTGGACGAGTCAGCAACCAGGTCGATGTTGTAACAGGAGGCCGCTGAGACCGACACTGGAACACCCGCGAAGGTGGAGAAGGTCGAGTAGTGCAAGTGTCCACCCAGCACGCCTCGAACGTCGGTCCCGCGAATAACCTCCGCAAAAGCAGGCTGGTTATCCAATTCAATGAGGCCCATCAGGTCGATGGGGGTGGGAATCGGGGGATGGTGCAGAGCCAGCAGGGTCCCCTGGGGAGCCGGAGTGGCAAGCTCGGCTTGCAGCCAGCTCAGTTGAGCGGTGGTGAGCTCGCCGTGGTGATACCCGGGCACCGAAGAATCCAACACAATCAGTCGCAAATCACCGAGCATCATGACCCGATCTCGAGTGTCCGTCAGTGGGCTCTTCGCGCCACATAATTTCCGTGAAAGGCTCCCGCTCATCGTGATTACCCATCACCCAGACCAGGTGCGCACCCAGTTTCTGCGCCCACGGCTCCACCAGGTCTCGCAAGCGCAGATAGGCATCCGCCTCAGCACGGTCGGCTAAGTCTCCGGTGAAGATCAGGGCTTCCACCGGTAGCTCACTGGCCACTACCCGCTCCATCAGCTCTCGCAGAGGAGTATCGGAATCAATCTGGTCATACAGCTGCCGACCGGACCCAAGAAAGTGGGTGTCGCTCAGATGAAGCAACAGGTGGTCAGCGGGCGGATGCTGACTGAACGCGGTCATGGTGTGTCCTGGCTTCGTAGTGTGATGGGGGAAAGGGTACTGCTGGAATGACCAACGAAAGTTCTGCCGGTTCAGTAAGAACCATCGCACCACACTCTCGATAGATTCGCCAACACCCAGCCGAGCGTGTGTCATGCCAGGATCCGGGAACCACCGCCACATGGCGTCCCAGGGCCGCCGCGTGATAGCCCACACTGATGGCCCCGCAGCGGTATTCGGCTTGCACCACAACCGTTCCCTCGGCCAGTGCGGCAATGATGCGGTTTCTCGCCAGAAAGCCCTGAGTGCTCGGCTCCACCGTGTGGGGGCTCTCCGAAATGAGTGCTCCACGCTGGGGCAGACGCTGAAATAGAGAGGCATTCTCCGGGGGATACAGGGTGTCAAGCCCACCGGCAAGCACCGCAATACTGATTCCTCCGCTGTTGACTGCCCGGCGATGGGCATCAGCGGCAATCCCTCGGCTCCCGCCCGAGATGATCGTCACACCATGCTGGAGTGCAACATCGGCCAGAGCCAACGTTGCCTGGCGTCCGACACGGGTGGGAGCGTGGCTGCCCACCAGTGCCACCCCCTGGGACGGAGCGCTCTCATGCAGGCTCCCTGTCACCCACAGGGTGGAGGGGGCATGAACTCCTAGGTCTTCAACTCTTTCGGGCCACCAGGGGTGCCCCGCACTAATGGCCACCGTGTTCTTCTCCCGCTGGAGCGCAAGAGCAAGCTCAAGGCGCTCCAACCGATACGCTCCGCGGTAGCTCGCCAGGGTGTCCAGTGGGGGGCGCAGACCGTTCAGACGCTTCTCGAGCAGAAGTGCAACCCGTGAAAGGTTTTGTGTCCCCATGACCTGGGCAAGAGCGTCCTCCGGGCCCATGGTCTGCTGCAGATGCCAGGCCAGTGGGTCAGCGGGCTTCGCAATCAGCCCCCACGCGGTTCGTGCTCTGAGTTCTCTGGCATCCATGGGCGCAGGCTCTCACCCCACGCGCGCACCGACCACACGTACTCTCCGGTTCGTCGGAACCCGCAGAATTCAGGACGTGTGGACAGTTACTCGTCGAGGGCGAGCTCTTGGGGCAATTTGAGGTCTTTGTTGCCCAGCTCTTCCACGTTGACGTCTTTGAATGTCAGCACCGTCACCGAGCTCACAAAACGATCGGAGCGGTAAATGTCCCACACCCACACGTCGTTCAGGGTCAGCTCGAAATAGAAATCGTTGCCGCGTTCGCGCACCTCACGAGTGACCTCGTTCGCCAGATAAAACCTTCGCTCAGTTTCCACGACGTAGCGGAACTGGGAGACAATGTCGCGGTACTCCCGATAGAGGGCAAGCTCCGCTTCCCGGTCGTAGTCGTCAAAGTCGTCGGGTTCCATTGCTCCCGAGTCTAAAGGGGAAAGACAAACCCCTTAATTCTTTATCCACGACGCCCGGTGTAGCGGCGTGATGCCGTGCTCTGCAATGGCGTCCAGGTGGGCTCTCGAGCCATAGCCTTTGTTGCTGGCAAAGCCATACTGCGGGTAGGTCTCGTGATGGACAATCATCGCGGTATCGCGATGAACCTTGGCCAAGACTGACGCGGCAGCCACCGAGACGCAGTCTCGGTCCGCTTTCACTCTGGTCACCACCCGCAGCGGATGCGGAAGGTGTGGTGTCACAAAGTCATGGGAGCCATCGAGAAGCAACACGGCGCTTCCCACCGCCACTCCCTGGTTCGCCAGTGCCAGTAGCCCCTGCACCACCGCCAGCGCGAGAGCTTTCTGGATGCCGTGCTCATCAATAACGTCAGCAGGGGATTCACCCAGTGCGTGCTGGGGGAACACCTCTCGACATGCTTGCGCCACTGGACCGCGGCGCTTCTCGGTGACCGCTTTGGAGTCATACAGTCCCTCGGGCCAGCTCTGAATATCCGGTGTCCAGGCGACGAGGCCTGCCACAACTGGCCCCGCCAGGGGACCACGACCCACCTCGTCACACCCAATAACACTGGTGAAGCCCTGCGCCACCAGTTGGTTCTCCAGCTCGAGTGTGGGTTCTACTCGAGCGATGGCGATACCTCTGTCAGTGTCACCCCAACGAATGACTCGGGATAGTTCTCCAGCCACCGCCACCGATCCTGAGGCCAGGAAATCACAATTGCTCGCCCGACCACGTTCTCCAGGGGAACAAAACCGCCACCGGGCTTATCCATGTTGCGCCTGGAATCCGCCGAGTTGTAGCGGTTATCCCCCATCACCCACACAGCACCCTCGGGGACCACGACCTCAAAATCGTTGGAGCTCACTTTGGTCACACCCTCGGGCAGGGACACATAGGGCTCAGCCAGAGGAACGCCGTTGATGCTCATCGCCCCCAGCTCATCACAACACACCACGGTGTCACCGGGAAGCCCCATCAACCTTTTCACCAGGTGCTCATTGTCATCGGGACCGGACAGGCCCACAAAAACAGAGAGACCATCGACGAGACGGGTCAGCGGGTCGTTCTCACTCACCCCGCTTTGGATGGACAGCCACCCGCCGGGATCAACGAAGACGATGACGTCTCCCCGGCTCAGCTCCAGAGGTCCGCCGTGGAGTTGAGACACGATGATCCGGTCATCCCGAATCAGGGTCTGATCCATCGAGTCCGTCGGAATGAAGAACGAGCGAATCAGGAAGGTCTTAATCAGGAAGGACACCACCAGGGCGGCAATCACAATGATTGCTGCATCGCGAAGGAACACCCCGAGCATGCGCCCCACAGAGCGCTTCTGATCAGCCACGAGCTTTGACCTGGTGCACCCTCAGTACCAACCCCTCGTCACAGACAACGATTGTCAGTGTAGGCGGAGGGCCTAGGAGAAGTGCTTAGGATTCGCGCTTCTCGCGAATCTTGGCCTTCTTGCCGCGCAGGGAACGCAAGTAGTAAAGCTTCGCGCGACGCACGTCACCGCGGGAAACGACCTCAATGTGGTCGATCACCGGGGAGTGCAGCGGGAACGTACGCTCCACACCAACCTGGAAGCTAATCTTGCGCACAATAAAGGTTTCTGTCACACCGTGGCCGGAGCGAGCAATCACGACTCCCTGAAAGACCTGAATACGCGAGCGGTTACCTTCCACAATGTTCACGTGAACTTTGAGGGTGTCTCCGGGGCGAAAGTCGGGGATATCGGACTTGAGGGAGGCTTGGTCAATGAAATCAAGCTTCTGCATGATGGTGTCACTCTCTGCGCTGACCACAGGCTCACGCGCACTAAGGCTGGAACTGTGCCGTCCACCGGATGGTGGTGCGCTACTCCCCTGTGGCAGAGGCGCACTGTGGCACAAGCGCTAAGTCTGCCACAAAAACCGCTCACACTCCACCGAAAGACCCTAGGATTGTGCAGACGACGACAGAACCAGGATTTACGGATGAACGAGCCCACGACGTCCCTCCCCGACATAGTCGAACTGCGCACCATTCCGGTGCAGCGCCGCAGCGCCGACCGGATGAACGCCCTGCTGGACGCCGCCGCAGTCCTCATCGATGAGGAAGGTGTCGATGGGGTCACCACGACCGCTGTGGCGTATCGCTCTCGCTCCTCCGTGGGTGTGCTCTACCGCTACTTTCCCAATATTGATTCCCTCCTGAAAGCACTTGCACAGCGCAATATGCAGCGCTACCTCGACATGGTGGCGGAGGGCTCCGATCGAACCCCGGATGTCCCCTGGTCCTCCTGGGATAACACCCTCGACTCCTATGTGCACATGTTCCGCCATGAGCCTGGCTTCCGGGGGCTGCGCTTTGGCGACATCATCTCCGATCGTTTCCTGGATCCGGAAGTGTCCAACAACACGCGTCATTGCCCGCGCTTTTGCGGAGCAGGTCTCAGAAACCCACAGCATCCCCGTCACGCAAGACATGCTGTTCCACCTGGAGGTGGGTGTGACGATGGGGACGGCCATCATCCACCGAGCGTTCGCGCATGACCCTAAAGGCGACACGCGATTCATTGAGCATGCCCGGGAGTTCCTGGGACACTACCTGCGCACCTACATTCCCCATCTCCGCTCCGTGATTCCCCGACACTCACCGGGAACGCTTGACCACATGCGACCTGCCGGGGCTTTCGTTGCCTCGGTCCTCACTCAGGTGTCCCAGGCGGCAACACCGGGGACAAATCTTCTGGAGCTCGACGCTCTCGCACACGACCTCATTCGTGAGGCTGGAGCAACGTCCTGCTACCTCGACTACCACCCCTCGTTTGGTGGGTCACCCTTTGGCAAAGTCATCTGCACCTCCGTCAATGACGCAGCACTTCACGGCCTCCCCCACGATTACCTCCTCGCCGATGGCGACCTGCTGTCTCTCGACTTTGCGGTGAGCCTTGGTGGCTGGGTTGCCGACTCAGCACTGAGCATGATTGTGGGAGACCAGCGCAGTGCGTCAGACCAGCGCCTGATCGACACCTGCGAAGAAGCTCTCGTCGCCGGTATTGCCCAGGCGCAGCCGGGCAATCGCCTGGGCGACATCTCTGCGGCCATTGGCTCGGTTTCCCGAGCTGCTGGATACAGCGTCAACACCGACTTCGGTGGCCACGGCGTGGGACGCACCATGCACGAAGACCCCTCGATTCCCAACGACGGGAGACCGGGGAGCGGTCCCGTGCTGAAGCCCGGGATGGTTTTTGCCATCGAACCGTGGCTGATGCACACCACCGATGAGATTTATACCGCAGAGGATGGCTGGACCTTGAAGAGTGCTGATGGATCCCGCTCAGCTCATGTCGAGCACACGGTGGCCATCACCAAGAATGGCCCCCTGGTTCTTACCCAGCGTTCCTAGTCCTCCAGCAAATCGGGTCGAACCTGCCGAGTCCGCTCCAAGGATTGCTCCTCACGCCACACCCGGATGGCATCATGGTTGCCACTGAGCAACACCTCAGGAACGTCTAATCCTCGCCAGGTGCGGGGTTTTGTGTAGGAGGGATACTCCAGGAGGCCCTTCTCGTGACTTTCCTCCACCAGTGATTCCGGGTTCCCCATGAACCCAGGCAGCAAGCGCACCGTGGCTTCCATCATCGCGAGCACTGCCACCTCACCGCCGTTGAGAACATAGTCCCCGACGCTCACCTCCAGGACCCGGTGCGTCGTGCGGTAGTGATCCATCACCCTCTGGTCGATCCCCTCGTATCGCCCGCAGGCAAAGACCAGGTGAGGTGCTGCTGAAAACTCGACCGCGAGGCTCTGGCTAAAGAGCTGACCAGCGGGACTGGGCACTATCAACCAGGAATCCTCCTGCAGAAGCCCGTCGAGCATTGTCCCCCAGGGCTCCGGGCTCATCACCATTCCCGCACCCCCGCCATAGGGGGTGTCATCAACACTCTTGTGCACATCAGTAGTGGCATCCCGTAGGTCGTGAACGGTAACCTCCACAAGTTTGCTTTTCGCCGCTTTACCCAGCAGCGAGAGCTCCACCACGTCAAAGTAGCTGGGGAAAATGCTGACAATGTCTATTTTCATGACTCGTCCGGAATGCTCTCGAAGAGACCTCCCGGTGGGGTGATCTCCACCACACCGGCCTCGATGTTGACCGAGGGCACAAAGGCCTTCACAAACGGCAACAACACTTCAGAATCCTCGGTCGTGACCACGAGGAGGTCTTGGGCGGGAAAGTGCTCCACTCGGGCAACACTTCCCACGGTGGTTCCTTCGCGGACGACTCGCAAACCCACCAGCTCGTGATCGAACCAGGCGTCACTTTCGGTGGGCCTGGTGGAGGGATCGTGCTCGACCCACAAAATTGCTTTCACCAGGGATTCCGCGGCATCACGGTCCTCCACGCCATCAAAGAACGCCACCGGTGATGCGTTCACCTCACGGATACTGGAGAGGGTAATTTTCTTGCCAAACCAGGGCGAATCGTCGGGAACCTGCAGAGTGAACTGGTTCCCCGGAGCAAAACGAAGCTCCGGGTCATCGGTGTAGACCTCGAGCTTGAGCCCTCCTTTGAGACCGTGGGCCTTCACCAACCGGGCAACCCTCAGCTCCACCCGCTCCGGCTTGGGTGCCGAGGGCTTGGAGGTCTCAGACATTAGGAGTCTGTGTCGACGACGTCGACCCGGACCTTACGGCCACCGGCCAACGCATTGATGATGGTGCGCAGCGCCTTGGCCGTGCGACCTTGACGGCCAATGACGCGACCCAAATCCTCTGGGTGAACCCGAACCTCAATGAGATCACCACGGGGTGTATCCACAACGCTCACGCTGACCTCGTCCGGGTTATCAACGATTTCCCGGACAAGGTGATTCAGCGCGCGATCCAACATTGCTACTTAGTCTCCTCAGCGGGAGCTTCCTCAGCAGGAGCTTCCTCAGCAGCAGGAGCCTCTTCAGCAGGAGCCTCTTCAGCAGGAGCCTCTTCAGCTGCAGGAGCTTCCTCCGCAGCAGGAGCTTCTTCAGCTGCAGGAGCTTCCTCAGCAGCAGGAGCTTCTTCAGCAGCAGGAGCTTCCTCGGCAGGAGCTGCAGCTTCTGCCGGAGCAGCGTCTGCGGGTGCCTCGGCAGCTACGTCTGCGGCGGGAGCTTCAGCGGGAGCTTCAGCGGGAGCAGCCTCAGCTACTGGAGCGTCAGCAGGCGCGTCGGCGGGTGCCTCAGCTGTGGGGGCTTCCTCGACGGGCTTGACAACCTTGGGACGAAGAACGGGCTTCTTTTTGGTGTCAGCCTGGAACGCGGGCTTGGGCTCAGCAAACTTGACGGTGCTCTTTGCGCCCTTCTCGCCTTTGAACTGGCCCCAGTCGCCGGTCAGCTTGAGCAGTGCAGTGACCTGCTCGGTGGGCTGAGCGCCCACGCCGAGCCAGTACTGAGCGCGCTCAGAGTTAACCTCGATGACCGAGGGGTCCTCGGTCGGGTGATACTTGCCAATTTCTTCAATGACGCGACCATCACGCTTGGTGCGTGAGTCAGCGACAACGATGCGGTAGTACGGCGCACGAATTTTTCCCATGCGCTTCAAACGAATTTTTACAGCCACGTTTCTCCAAGTAGATGAGTAGTCATAACAGCCGACGATTACGTGGGGACACAATCGACAGGACGTCTAAGGGGGAGCTCAAGCGCCAGATAGAGGGTCGGGCGAAGTGCTCGAGTGCTTATTCTGTCAGATTTTTTGCCCGGGGGAAGACCACATCGGGTCTAGAGCCTATTCACCCGGGGAACTGGGCAGGCCAAAGCTCGATCCGGACCCGCCGGAGACACTCTTTCCCAGTGCTTCCTGGGCACGCTTGGCCGGGTTTCCGGAGCGCGAGGAAGCCTTCTTTTTGGTGGCTTTCTTCTTTCCTCGGCCAGTTCCCGCGGCAATGGGGCCAAGCCCGGGAATCTGGGGAACACCACCCTTGGCCACTGTCTTCATCATTTTTGCGGCCTGATCAAAGCGCGTGACCAGCTGGTTTACCTCGGTCACCGTGGTGCCGGAGCCTTTCGCAATTCTCATCCGCCTCGAACCATTCAAGAGTTTCGGGGTGAGCCGCTCCTTGGGAGTCATCGACTGAATGATCGCCTCGGTGCGCACCAATTCGCCCTCGTCGATGTTGTCGATCTGGTCCTGCATTCCCCTGGCGCCGGGCAACATGCTGAGCATTCCGCCCAGGGAACCCATTTTTTTCAGTTGCTGAAGCTGGGAAAGGAAATCTTCCAGGGTGAAAGTCTCGGAGCGGAATTTCTCTTCCAGCTCTTGGGCTTCCTCCTCATCAAAAGCTTTCTGGGCCTGCTCAATCAGGGTGAGAATGTCACCCAAATCGAGGATGCGAGACGCCATCCGATCGGGGTGGAAGACCTCAAACTCGTCAATTTTTTCGCCCGTGGAGGCAAACAGAATGGGGCGGCCCGTGATTCCGGTCACACTCAGTGCAGCACCACCCTTGGCGTCACCATCGAGCTTGGTGAGCACCACTCCGGTGAAGTCCACACCCTCCTGGAATGCTTTCGCGGTCACGACTGCGTCCTGACCGCTCATCGAGTCGATGACGAAGAGGACTTCGTCGGGGTTCGTAACCTTACGAATACTCGACGCCTGAGCCATCAGCTCTGTATCGACACCCAAACGACCCGCAGTGTCGATGATGACGACGTCGTGGGCTTTATCGACCGCGTATTTGACGCCGGCTTTCGCGACCGTGACCGGGTCCCCCACGCCATCACCGGGTTCGGGGGCAAAGAACGCGGCCCCCGCATTCTCCGCAGCGATGCCCAATTGCTTGACAGCTCCAGGGCGCTGGAGGTCGCAGGCTACGAGCACGGGGGTGTGTCCCTGGTCGACCAGCCATTTGGAGAGCTTGCCCGCCAGTGTCGTCTTACCCGAACCCTGCAGACCCGCCAACATGATCACGGTGGGGCCGGTTTTCGCGAACGAGAGCCCCCTCGTCTCGCCACCGAGAATGTTGACCAGTTCCTCGTTCACGATGGTGACCACCTGCTGGGCAGGGTTGAGCGCGGTGTTGACATCATCCGATAGTGCTCGCTCGCGCACCTTCGCGGTGAAATCCTTGACCACATCCAGGGCAACATCGGATTCGAGGAGTGCGCGACGAATGTCGCGCACGGTTCCATCGACGTCGGCGGGAGAGAGTTTCCCTTTTTGCCGCAGGGACGAGAACGTGGCTGTTAACCGCTCGGAGAGTGAACCAAAAGCAGCCATGGTCCCCAAGATTAGCCGACAATACTGTCGTGACTCCTATCCTGGAGGCATGCCCCTGATCCCCTTTGGTTCCCATGAGCCCCTGGTTCCCGCCACCTCGTTTGTTGCCGCCAACGCCACCCTGGTGGGGCAGGTCACACTCGGGGAGAACAGTGTGGTGATGTTTGGTGCGGTGCTGAGGGCTGATCGAGATGCCATCCACCTGGGCGAGGGCAGCAATCTGCAAGATAACGCGGTGGTCCACGGTGACCCCGGTTTTCCCGCTCACATCGGGGCGGGGGTGAGCATCGGGCACGCCGCCATCGTGCACGGCGCCACCATCGAGGATGACTGCTTGATTGGCATCAATGCCACTGTGCTCAACGGCTCTGTGATCGGGCGGGGCTCACTCGTCGCGGCCGGGTCAGTGATTTTGGAGGGCACCATCATTCCGCCGGGCTCCTTGGTGGCGGGTGTGCCCGGGAAAGTTCGGCGTGAACTCACCGAGGAGGAGAAACAGGCCATCCGGCACAATGCCCTGACCTACCAGGAGCTGGGCCGCACCTACCGGAGCGCTTAGTCCTCCACCAGCGATGTGGCGAAGGAGGCCGGAGAGAAACCTGTCATATCCCCCATTCCTTCACCCTGGCCGAGCAGTTTGATGGGGAGCCCGGTTTTCTCCTGAACGCTCAGAACAAAGCCGCCTTTGGCGCTGCCATCTACTTTGGTCAGCACCAAACCGGTCACCCCGGCGTGCTCCAAGAAAGCTTGCGCCTGGACCACACCGTTTTGACCGGTGGTGGCATCCAAGACCAGCAGCACCTCAGACACGGGAGCCACTTTCTCCACCACGCGACGGATTTTGTTGAGCTCATCCATGAGCCCTGATTTGGTGTGGAGGCGGCCAGCGGTATCGATAATGACAATGTCGATACCTTCCTCTTTCGCCTTTGTCACCGCCTGAAAGGCGACGGAGGCGGGGTCTTGGCCGTCCGTGGTGGGGCCCACCAGGGGAACACCCGCGCGATCAGCCCAGGTGGTCAACTGCTCGACCGCTGCCGCACGGAACGTGTCCGCAGCCGCAATCACGACGCTTCGACCAGCGTTGGTGAGGAACTTGGCAAACTTTCCAATGGTGGTGGTTTTCCCCACACCATTAACCCCCACCACCATGACCACGGCGGGTCGCTCGGTGAGGCGAAGTGTCGGGTCATACTCAGCCAACTGCGCTTCCAGTGAATCCTTCAGGATGGCCTGAACATCATCGGGCTTGGTGGTTCCAATCCGGTCCACCTCGGCTCGAACAGAGGCCATCAGGGCATCGGTCACCTCGGGACCAAAATCTGCCGACAGGAGAGTGTCCTCGAGGTCGTCCCAGGTCTGCTCGGTTATTTCTGGCTGAGACACCAGATTTCGGAGCGCTTTACCGAGCGACCACTTGCCGCTCCCCCACGCCATGACTTAGTCCTCGCCTGCGGGCTCAAACTCAAGTGCGGGCAGGGTTTCTGAGGACTCAGGGCTCTGCTGGCTGGCCAGAGAGTAGATCTCAAGGGAGACAATCCCCGCACTCAGCGCACCAGCACAGGCAATGAGTGCCCATCCGATGCGCTGGTTGATTCTCATAGGCACAGGGTACTCGCCGCTCCTACGCGGCGGGTACCTCCGATTCCTTCACTCGTTGACCCACCACAGCGCTCACACCGTCTTTGCGCATCGACACCCCATAGAGCGCATCGGCAATCTCCATGGTGCGCTTTTGGTGGGTGATGATGATCAGCTGAGAGTCATCGCGGAGTGAGTGGATGACGGAGAGGAGGCGACCCAGGTTGGAGTCATCCAACGCCGCTTCGACCTCATCAAGGATGTAGAAGGGGCTGGGTCGCGCCTTGAAAATGGCGATCAGGAGCGCCACCGCGGCCAACGACCGCTCACCGCCGGAGAGCAGGGACAAGCGCTCGATTTTCTTCCCGCAGGCTTTACCGCAACATCGATGCCGGTGGCCAACATATCCGCAGGCTCGGTGAGCTTCAGCGATCCGGTGCCGCCGGGGAACAACAGGGGGAACACCTCATCGAAAGCTTTCTGGGTGTCAGCAAAAGCGTCCGCAAAAATTGTGTGCATCGTCTCGTCGAGCTCCGCCATGATGGCTTCCAGGTCAGATCGGGTTGTCTTGAGATCCGCCAGCTGTTCAGTCAAGTAGGTGTGCCGGGTCTCCAAAGCCTCAAACTCTTCCAACGCGAGTGGGTTCACTCGACCCAGCTGGTCCAGGGTTCGCTCAGCTTTTCTGAGCCTTGTTTCCTGTTCGCTTCGCACAAACGGCGTCGCCTCGCTACCCTCCTCGGTGCCATCGGGAGGGACCATCTGCTCGGGAGAGTACTCCTGGAGGAGGGCATCCTCCTCCAGACCGAGCTCCTCCCGGGCTCGCTCCAGAAGTGTGGTGCGCTGGAGTTTTTTCTCATACACCTGCATCTCCAGGGAGTGCACCGAGTCCGTGATGGTGGTCAAGCGCTCGCGCACCGAGGTTTCGCTCTGGCGAAGTGCCAGCAACTCCTGGTGGGAAGCCTGCCTGGCTGCCTCTGCAGCGACCAGGGCAGTCCCCGACTCCTCCACACTGGCGGCAGCACTGGCCAGAGCGGCGGGCAAGAGAGCCAAGACCTGTGACGCGCGCTGGGCCTTCCGGACACGCTCACGGTGCCGAGCTTTTTCACGTTCCTGTGCGCGCTCCTCGTCTCGAACTCTCGCCACCAGAGCTTCCACCTGGTCACCGAGTGCCCCCGCGCGCTGACGGGAGGCTTCTAAGGCGATGCGGGCCTCCACCTCTTCAGAGGCGATGACATCCACCTGGGCGCGCGCGTCATGGCGCTGGGACTCATCGACTCCCGGCCTGGTTGTCTTCTGGAAGGCTTCCCACTGCGCAATGCTCTCCTGGTGCTGTGCGGTGGCGTTGGCGAGAGCTGCCTCAGACTCCGCGAGCGCTTCTCCCAGACGTGTGATTTCCTGCTGCGCGGCATCCAGGGAGGCTCGAACCCGGGACACCTGCTCACCAAACTCTGCCCGTGACGCATCTGCTTGGCGCAACTGCGCCAGAGCGTTTTTCACAGCTTCGGCCGCAGCGATGCGTTTGGCCTGAGCCTGCTCAGCGTCAAAACTCAGTCGCTCGCGCTCGGTCGACACCGATTCAAGCGTGGTCTTGGTGGCATCGCGCTGTGCTGCCAACTCCAAGCGGCTTTGTGCTTCACCAGACCCGGTGCGCACCACATGATCACCAAACACATCGCCGTCTCGGGTGACCACGGTCACACCGCGGGGAACACTGGGCCAGGCTTTTTCCACTGCGGCAAAGTTTTCAGCAACATAGGTGTCTGCCAGAAGTGCCAGAACACCGGCGGGACCGGTGACGACACTGAGTGCTGTGGTCAGCCCAGGAATATCTGCCGGGGTGTGGGATGAGCCATCGGCAATGACCAGTTCGATTCGGCCCTCACTGCCCACTCTCGAGGAGACAACGGAGAGGGCCTCCTTCTTGGTGCCCACCAGGTGGGCATCAGCCAGCGAGCCTAGGGCCCTCGCAATGGCTGTCTCGTAGCCCTTCTCGACACGCAGCGCATCGGAAACACTGCCGGTCACACCGGGAAGGGTCGCCTGATCACCACCCTCAGAGTCGGTGCGCAGAGCCAACTCCAGTGCGGCCACCGTGGCGGCGAGCGCCTCTCGCTCGCGCTCGGTGGCGTGGAGGGCGTTTCGTGTGTCTGTTTCTGTCGCTTCCGCTGCGGCAAGGACCTCTTCGGCTTCCTGGAGGGCTTTCTCCAAGGCGTCGGCCACCGCATCGGGTGCCTGACCTGAAGATTCCTGCACTGTCCGGAGTGCCTCTTCAGCATCGCGGGCGCGGTCTGTGGCGTTTCGGAGCGCAGTTTTTTGCCGCTCAACATCTGCCGCGGCGGTGTCGACCCGCGAGCTCGCAACCTCCACCAGCGATTGTGCGGCGCGTAGACCTCGGTCCCACTCCTCCACAGCCTGGGTGGCGGAGAGAACTTCCTGGTCGAGGGCGGCCAGCGAGGCGCGGGCAGTGGCGAGGCGAGCGGAGACCTCACCCACAGCACTTTCCTGTGTGGCCATCTCGGTGATCGCCTGGTCCCGCTCAGATTCTTTGGCAGCAATCATCTCCGGGGTCACACCGGAGGAGAGGACCTCGCCGGAGTCCCCCTCGTCCACAGCGCCGGAGCGCTCGGAGGCCAGTGAGTGCAGAGCCTGCGAGCCGCTCGTGGACTCGCCGGAGCGAGAAGTCAATACTCGCGCGCGGTGTCGAGCTCAACATCGTTGATGCCGGACTCCAGTTGGGATATCCGACGGCGATAGCCATCGAGTTGTTCCTGGAGGGTGGCGCGCTCAGTGCTCCGCTCCTGCTCACTCTGGTGAAACGATTCCAGAGCCTGGGTCAGCAACACCAGGTCATCGGCCAACACGCGAGCTTTGGCGTCTCGCACGATGGCTTGAATGGTCTGGGCTTGCTTCGCCACTTCCGCCTGACGTCCCAGCGGGGTGAGTTGGCGTCGGATTTCTCCGGCCAGGTCGTTCAACCGGGTGAGGTTAGCCTGCATGGAGTCGAGTTTGCGGACCGTCTTTTCTTTGCGACGGCGGTGCTTCAGGATTCCGGCAGCCTCTTCAATGAAGCGCCGACGATCTTCGGGGCTGGCATGCAAAATCTGGTCGAGTTGCCCCTGCCCAACAATGACGTGCATTTCCCGGCCCAGACCGCTGTCGCTGAGGAGCTCCTGAACATCGAGCAGTCGACAGGGTTCCTTGTTGATGGCGTATTCGCTGCCGCCGTTACGAAACAGGGTCCGAGAAATGGTGACTTCGGTGTAGTCGATGGGCAGTGCCCCATCGGAGTTATCGATGGTGAGGATGACTTCGGCGCGGCCCAGGGGGGCTTTGTTTGCGGTTCCCGCGAAGATGACATCCTCCATCGACCCACCGCGCAGAGTTTTGGCGCCCTGCTCACCCATCACCCAGGCGAGGGCATCGACCACGTTGGATTTTCCGGAACCATTCGGTCCCACCACACAGGTGACACCGGGTTCAAACTCAAAGGTGGTGGGTTGGGCGAAGGACTTAAATCCCTTAAGGGTGAGGGATTTCAGATGCACTTGCCGACCAACCTTCCAGAATTCCGCGAGAAAAATGTGCTCTTCGCACCCTCAAACCTACCGGTTTCTGGGGGTTCTTTGGCAGGAGGGACACCGGTGGGAGGAGCGGTTCATGAAGGGTTCGCGGCGCAGGATTCCCCCGCACCGGTCACACGGTGTTCCCTGCCGCCCGTAGGCGTGCAGGGAGTGGGCAAAGTACCCGGCTTGACCGTTCACGTTCACATACTGGCTATCAAAACTCGTTCCGCCCTCCCGCAGCGCTTTCTGCAACACCGCCCTCACTTCCGCCAGGAGCTCACGAACTTTGGCGGCGGTGAGGCGACTCGTGGGTGTGAGATAGTGCAGCCGTGCCCCCCAGAGGGCCTCATCGGCATAAATATTGCCGATTCCACTGATCAGGTTCTGATCTAAGAGTGCCCGCTTGATGTCGGTGTTCCGTGCTCGCAGCGCCCTCGAAAAAGCAGCGTCATCAAAGTGGGGGTCGAGGGGGTCCCGGGCGATGTGGGAAACGCTGCGAGGAATGCGGCCATCATCAGCACCCTTCCCCGCGGGCGTTCCCTGCGGTGTGGGGATGAGCTCATCAAGGGCCATCGAGCCAAAGATCCGCTGGTCGACAAAGCCGACCACCAGGGGGTTGCCCTGGGAGCTGGTCACCTCCAGACGAATGCGCAACAGTGACCCAAAATCGGAGTCCTCATCACCGAGAAGAACTTGACCGCTCATGCCCAGGTGAACCACCAGGGCTTCGTGTGTTCCCCGTAGGGGAAACCAGAGGAACTTTCCCCGGCGGATTGCACAGTCCACCACCTGGCCCTCCAACCGGTGGACAAAATCTTCCGGCGGGCCCGGATGGCGCTTGAGGCTCCGGGGTTCCAGAACCTCGATGCGATCCAGGGTGGCGCCGGTGAGAGCTGGCTCGAGGCCGCGCCTCACCACCTCAACTTCGGGAAGCTCAGGCATCGCGGGGGTCGGATCCCCGGAGGAAATCCAGGGCCGCCTGAGCCGCAGCGAGCTCAGCAGCTTTTTTGGAGCTTCCGGTGCCGTGACCGACTCCCGTGCTGGAGCGGTCATGACCATCGAGGAACACATCCGCGGTGAACACTTTCTGGTGATCCGGACCCGAGTCGGTGATGTTGTATTTCGGAACACCCTGGGAGTGGGCCGCGGCCCACTCCTGCAACGCGGTCTTGGGGTCACTGGATTCGCGAAGCTCATCCGCTCGCTTGACTAAGTCCCCCATCAGGTGGTGCACGGCATCGTGGGCAGCCTGTGGTCCTTTGTCCAAGAAGATCGCCCCGACGAGTGCCTCCAGTGCGTCCGCGAGCAGCGAGGGCTTCTCACGGCCCCCGGTGAGTTCCTCACCGCGGCCCAGTCGCAGATAGCCGCCCAGGTTGATGCCCCGGGCAATCTCGGCGAGGGCACCGGTGGAGACGATGCTGGCGCGACGTTTGGCGAGTTCCCCTTCGGGAAGGTCGGGGTAGTGGTGATAGAGGGCAGCGGTGATGGCTTGACCCACCACGGCGTCACCCAAAAACTCGAGGCGTTCGTTGTCTAATCCACCCTGCTCATAGGCGTAGGAGGAGTGGGTGAGCGATTGCTGGAGGATCTCAGGCGAAAGCTCAACGCCCACCGCGGTGAGCAGTGTGCTGGGGTCCAAAGCCTCGGGGGCTTCGTCAATACCCTCTGGCACGTTAGACGTCGGCGACCTTGCGGCCCTTGTATTCCATGAACAGCGGGGTGCCGGCAGAGTCCTCGACCACGCGGGCGCGGTGCGGGAGGCTGTACACGGTTTTGCCGTTCTCGACGGTCTTGACCAGGGTGGGCACCGCAGCCTTCCACGCCGAACGACGGTGACGAGTGTTCGAGCGCGACATTTTCCGCTTGGGTACAGCCATGGTCTTCTGCTTTCGTAGGGGTCTTAGGGTTTCTCTGGGTCAGACTCGAGAAGCTTACTGAGTTCCTGCCATCTCGGGTCAATCTCCTCTGCCACGGTCGTCACCCGGTGGTTCGCTGCGCTTCTCGCCAGTTGCCGGGTCTAATCCGTAGCAGTCCTCAGCGCACACAGGTTGGAAGGGAAGTTCAAGAACCACCGCATCCCGAATGATGTCCTCAAGATTGAGGGAGTCATCCACCACCGTGTACGAATCGGAATCGCTAGAAGAATACGCGAAAAGCTCCTGGAAATCGACCCCGAGGTCGAAGCTGACGGGATCCAAACACCGCACGCACTCGGCAGTTGCCGTGCACCGAGACCTCGCCGGTGGCCAAAACGCCCTCGTGGAGTCCCTCCAGTCGAAGCGCCAGCGTCATCGGTGACCCTTGCGCCACAGTGGCCATGGCCTCGCCATATTTTTCGGGAGTCACCACCTCGAGCGTGAGCTCGCGCATCTCGCCCGCCTGATGGACAAGGTCTTTCACCCCGACAACGAGAGGATTTTTGCTGGTCGCCATGACCCCAGTCTAGAAGCCTGCGGCAGTGAGCGCTTCGTCGTAAATGCCGAGCGCGCGTCTGAATCTGCTCTGGCGTCACAATCAGCGGGGGAACCACGTGGATGCGGTTATCCACCACAAAGGGCAACAGCTTCCTGCGCCACAATCTCGCCCTTGATCCGCCCCATGGCGGCTGCATCAAGCGGCGCCTTGGTGACGGGGTCCGCCACCAAATCCAGCGCAAAGAAACATCCCAGACCTCGAACATCCCCGATCGACGGGGTGGTCAGCCTGGAGGGCCAGAAGTCCTGGGCGGAGGTGGTCCTCACCCATGGTCTTCGCGTTCTCGACCATGCCCTCGTCCTCCATGGCCTGGAGGGCTGCGTTGATCGACGCCATCGCCAGCGGGTGACCTGAGTAGGTCAAACCACCGGGGAACATGGTGTCCTCAAAGAAGTCTGAGATGCGCCGGTGGAAGATGACCCCACCCACTGGCACATAACCGGAGTTCACCCCTTTGGCGAAGGAAATCAGGTCCGGCACCACGTCGTGAGCGTGGAACGCAAACCAGTGGCCGGTGCGACCAAATCCCGCCATCACCTCATCGAGAATCATGACAATCCCGTAGCGATCACAGAGTTCGCGGACACCCTTCAAATAGCCAGGGGTGGGACCATGATGCCGGCTGTCCCCGGAACACTCTCGAGCAGCACCGCAGCGATCGTGTCGGGTCCTTCGGACTGGATGACCCGCTCCAGGTGGTGGAGTGCTCGCTGACCCTCTTCCGCCTCCGACGTGGACCAGAACTCACTGCGGTAGGCAAAGGGTCCAAAGAAGTGTGCGTGGTGGGTGGCGTATTCGTTGGGCTGACGGCGCCAGTCCCCGGTCGCCACAATCGCGGCCCCGGTGTTGCCGTGGTAGCTGCGGTAGGTGGAGAGGACCTTGTTTTTCTTGGTGAACAACCGGGCAGCCCGCACCGCGTTCTCCACCCCGTCAGCGCCACCGTTGGTGAAGAACACTTTCTGGAAATCTTTGCCCGCGAGTTCCACAATCCGGGTGGCAGCCTGCACGCGAGGCTCCGAGGAGTACGCCGGTCCGAGCGTGGCGAGGGTCTGGGCCTGCTCCTGGATCGCCTTCACCACGGCGGGGTGTGAGTGACCGATGTTGGTGTTGACCAACTGGCTCGAGAAGTCCAAATACTCGGTGCCCTCGGTGTCATAGACATACATACCCGTGGCATGCGAGACCATCATCGGAGCGAGCGTGCCCTGAACCGACCATGAGTAGAAATTGTGGGCCCTATCGAGCTTTTTGAGCTCGGCGGTGTCCTTCGATGCAGCCACCAGATCTCCTTCACTCCACGAGTCGTGAGAACAGACTAAGGCAACTCCGTCTTCGCCAGATAGTCAGCCACGGCGGGGGAACATACGGGGAGACATCTCCCCCGAGTGCTGCGACCTGGCGAACCAGAGAACTCGACACGTGAGCGTTCGCGGGATGCGGAAGAAGGAACACTGTCTCGACACCGGCAAGGTTGCGATTCACAATCGCCATGGGTTGCTCATAGGCCACATCGGTGTGTGAGCGGATGCCCTTCACCAACACGGTGGCCCCCACATCGGTGCAGTAATCCACCAGCAATCCCACGCTCCACGAGGTGACCACCAGTTTTCCCGTGATCCCCGCCTGAGCTAAGGCCTGCTCCAACAGCGTCACCCGCTGCGCAATCAGGGAACATCGCCTCTTTGCCGGGGTTGTGCACCACGACCACGTGGACTTCATCAAAAAGTCCGGCGGCACGCTCAATCACGTCCAGGTGGCCCAGCGTTACCGGGTCGAACGACCCGGGAACAACAGCAACAGTGCTCATGGTCCAAGCCTAGCGAGAGGAATGTTTCCAGGATATCACACGAAACACTCGACCTAATTCTTTTCCAGGTAATCCTCGGAACTCTCATCCAGGCGTGCCTGGAGGGCTGCCAACAGCTCAGGATGACCCGACAGGTCAGGATCCGAGGCGAGAATCGCCTCGGCATGCTCCCTGGCCCGGTCAATGAGCTCACCATCACTGGTCACTCGGACCAGTCTCAAGCCCGAGCGTCGACCAGATTGGCTCGCCCCCAGACACATCACCCTCGCGGCGGAGCTCGAGATCCATGGCAGCCAACTCAAACCCGTCCAGGGTGCCAGCCACCGCCTCCACCCGAGCCCGCGCGGTGGTGTCCACCTCGGCGTGGGTGACCAACAGGCAGGCACCCGGGTGTTGCCCTCGACCGACTCGACCACGCAACTGGTGGAGTTGGCTCACCCCAAAGCGATCAGCGTCCAGAATCACCATGATGGAGGCGTTCGGGACATCGATTCCCACCTCAATCACGGTGGTGGCGACGAGGACATCGATCTCGCCTGCGCCAAACGCCTGCATCACCTCATCCTTCTCGGCGGTGGGCATACGACCGTGGATGGCCTCCACCCGGAGGCCAGCAAATTCTGGGAGCCCCCGCAGCATGGGAAGGGTTTCCTCCACACTGGCCCGAGGAACCGTGGGCGTGCCCTCGAGCTCGCTCTCGTCGAGCATCGCTGAGCTCTGGCTCGCCTTCCTCCTGAACACTGGGGGAAATGGCGGAGGTCACCACAAACGCTTGCCGCCCGGCAGCCACCTCCTCCGCCACCCGGGACCACACCCGGGGATACCAGGTGGGGTGATCCGCCAGCGCCACCACATGGGACTCAATCGGGGAGCGCCCCTGGGGCAACACGGCAATCGTGGAGACATCGAGATCCCCAAAGACCGTCATCGCCACCGTCCGAGGAATCGGGGTGGCGGTGAGGACCAGAACATGCGGGTGGGAGCCCTTATGGCGAAGCGCATCGCGCTGGTCCACCCCAAAACGGTGCTGCTCATCAATCACGACCAGCCCCAGGTCAGCAAATTGCACGGTGTCCCCCAGCAGGGCATGGGTTCCCACCACCAACTGGGACGCTCCTGAGGCGGCAGCCAACAGGGCTTTCTTGCGCTGTGGGGCACCGAGTGCTCCGGTGAGGAGCACGGGATTCAGGGAAGCCGCCATGTCGGGACCCAGCGTGTGTATGAGCGAGCGAAAATGCTGGGTGGCGAGCACCTCGGTGGGGGCGAGCAGGGCGGTTTGGCCGCCGGTTCCCGCCACCGTCACCATCGCGGTGGCGGCCACCACAGTTTTTCCCGACCCCACTTCACCCTGGACCAGCCGATTCATCGGGTGACCACTGGCCATGTCATCGTGAATCTCTTCCACAACGGTGAGCTGATCCTCGGTCAACGTGAAGGGCAAACTCTTCAGGAAGGTGTTGGTCTTCTCGCCGGGAACACGCGGCGTGCTGGCCACCGACTGGGCGAGACGACGCCTGCGCACCAGAGCGGTTTGAAGGATGAGCGCTTCGTGAAAGCGCAGGGTGTCCCTGGCTGCCTTCCAGTCAGACTCCTCCGCTGGTCGGTGAATCTTCTCCAGCGCATCACGAAACCCCAGGAGTCCCTCGGTGGCTCGAATGTCCTCGGGGATGGGGTCGACCAGCTCCTCCAGCACATCCAAGACAACACCCAGGGATTTAGCGATCTGCCAGCTGGCCAGTCGGGAGGTGGCTGGGTAGAGAGGAATGGGGCGTTTCGCCCATTCCTCACTGTTCTGAGCCAGTGCATCCTCATCGCTGAAAAGCTCATAGTCGGGGTGCGCCAATTGACGCTCGCCCCGATAGGCGCCGACTTTCCCGGCAAACATTCCCCGGGCCCCAGGGGTGAGGTCTTTTTGACGCCACGCCTGATTGAAGAAGGTGAGGGTGACCAGTCCGGTGCCATCAGAAATCACCACTTCGAGGATGGACCCGCGCTTCTGGCGCATCGGGCGCTCCTTGGTGGAGACCACCTCGGCCACCAGGGTGACCTGCTCACCCAGGGGACACCGGCGACCGAGGTGAGCTCCCCCCGACTGGCGTAGCGCCGGGGATAGTGCTGCAGAAGATCTCCCACCGTGGCATAGCCAAACGCTGTGGTGAGGGCCTTCTGGGTGCGATCCCCCAGAATTCCCTGCAGTGTGGTCTCTAGTCCGACGCTCACACTGCCACGCTATCGCCTGGGAAGTGCTCGGTCCGAAAGCCCGCTAGCGTTGTGGAATGACCAGAATCATCGCTGGGGACGCGGGCTCTTTGCGCCTGGTGGCACCGGCTAAGGTCTCGAGGCCCACCTCCGACCGAGTGCGAGAGGCCATCTTCTCGAGACTTGCGTCCCTGAGCGATATTCCGGGCGCCACGGTGCTGGATTTGTTTGCCGGCACGGGAGCCCTCGGCCTAGAAGCCGCCTCCAGGGGCGCCAGCGCCGTGTGGTTGGTCGACAATCATGCAGGAGCAACCGCCGTACTCGATGCCAATATCGCTCTGGTGGCAAAACCCCTCACCCATGCACCAACGCTTCGCAGTGTCACCTCGAGCGTGGCAAAGTTTCTGGCCGGAGCAGCACTGAGTGAGGTGTCCCTCGTGTTTCTTGACCCGCCCTATGACTATTCCCCCAGCGCCCTCAATGACCACCTAGTCTCGCTTCACCCCTGGCTTGCCCCGGATGCCCTCGTCGTGGTGGAGAGATCCTCCAAGGGCGAACCCCCACAGTTCCCCGAGGGGTATGAGGTGCTCTCGCCCAAAACCTATGGGGACACCACCGTTTACTGGGCGAGGTTCCTAAAGGGATCCCAGCCGCCCGCCCCGGCATCGAGCTCCTGATCCCCGAGAAACACCCCCGGTTCACCCTCCCTGATGACACCCACGGGGCGAAAACCCTCAGGAGGCGTCACGGAGGGCTCGAACGTGGCCAGAAGTCCGTGGTCCTCGCCGCCATAGAGAGCGTCGTCATCAAGCCCCGCGTCTGCCGCCAACTCGACTCGAACACCACTGGCCTTCGCCATGCGGGAAGCATCCAACACAAGACCATCAGAGATGTCCATCATCGCGGTGGCGCCGGCTTTCGCAGCGACTGGTCCCAGCGCAATCGGTGGTCGGGGCCGCAGATGATGGGCAACAGCCGTGTCGCTTCGTCACCAGCCCCGCAATCGCCAGCTCGTCATCACCGGCTGCCAGGAGCAACCTCAGTCCTCGGTGGGAAAGCCCCAGCTCACCAGCAACACAGACAACATCCCCGGCGTCGCACCCGAGCGGAGAACGGGCTTCAGGCCCTGCAGTGATCCCAGCACGGTTACCGCAATCGTGAACACCTCGGAGCGAGACAAATCTCCCCCCAGAACGCCAGCCCCCGGTGTGAGGGCAGCAATGCCCTCGGCGAAACCCTCGGCAAGCCCCACCAGCATGCCGCAGCGGCGTGCTTGCGGGAGCCGCCACCGCGAGTTGATACCCCACCACGACACCACCCATGGCGGCGATGTCAGCGGCGTTACTGGCGATGGCTTTGAAGCCGACATCTGCTGGCTGGGACCAGTCGAAGCGAAAATCTGGCCCCTGCATCATCATGTCGGTCGAGATCAACACCTGGGATTCCGGCAGGGACACCAGAGCAGAATCATCCCCCGGCCCCACCACCACAGAGTCCCCGGTGGGCAGCAGGGGCAAGACCCAGTCCAGGGCGGCGTTTTCCCCGATCTCACCGAGCGTGCGATCCAGAGGAGCAGAGGAATCACTCATGCCCACCACGCTAGCCTTTCTCTGTGAGAGCGTCATCGATAACCAGGGCAGCGCTGTTCCTGGTCGGCGCCAGTGTGCTCGCGGGGTGCGCCCCGACGGTGGCCCTGCAACCAGCCCTCAACGCCAACACTCCGGAGTGCGCCAACATGATGGTGCGACTACCCGACACGGTGGCAGATCTGCCCAGACGAAACGTGAACGCCCAGTCCACCGCCGCCTGGGGTGAACCGGTGGCCGTCATTGTGCGCTGTGGCCTGCCGACACCACCGCCCAGCACACTGCCGTGTGCGACGGTGCAGGGCATCGACTGGTTACGCGATGACTCCGATGCACCGAGCTTTATCTTCACCACCTATGGACTAGACCCGGCAACCGAGGTCATTGTGGACTCCGAGGTGGTCTCCGGCACCGAGGTCTTGCGCGATATTGCCCGGGCGGTGGGAAGCCAATCGACACCCATCGCGCAGTGTCTGGACCCGGCGAGCGTTCTCGAGTAAGCCTCGGACTAACCCCTGGGCCCATCGAGGCCCACCAGCTTGCCGGCGATACCGCCGGCTGCCCGCAGGGCAACACCCCCGCCAAAGCCGCTGTGGGGAAGAACCACCGGGTGATCCCGGGCCTCGATGAGGGCATCCTCGAGAACTCGAAGGGCCGGGTGCTTCGGTGCCCACAAATACAGTGACAGTGCACCGGGAATCGTGTTCACCTCGTTGACGAAAACGTCTCCGGTGGCCTCATCCCAGAGCAAATCGACCCGAACAATTCCGCTCAAGCGGGTGACCTCCGCCACCGCGGTGGCAAGCTCCCGCGCTTTCTGGTGGATGGGCTCTGGGGCATTGGCGGGGAACTCGCGGGGTGCGTGGGTGAGACCAGCACCTCCACCTGCGAGGTACTTCTCCTGATACGAGTACAGACCAGTTTTTTCTCCCTCAGCGCGCAGTGGGCGCTCCAGATCGGTCAGCTCGAGCTCCGGGTGTGTCCGAAAGGACATGTTCAAGTCCACCAGCTCGGGACGATAGGGCTCCAGAACCGCCCCTGCCTTCAGGTGAGCCGAGGTGTTCAGGAGAGTCCGTGCGGTGTGGATGTCCTCCACGATTTCGATTCCAATGGAGGAGCCACCAAAGCGGGGCTTCACAATGTAGGGGCCGGGGAAGGAGGGCTCCCGGGTGGTGAGAACCGCTTCTCGAGGCAGCGTGGAAATACCCGACTGGGCCATCAACCCACCAAAAGCGAGTTTGTCCATGCCCACAGCTCCGGCAAACACGCTGGACCCCGTGGCAGGAATTTCAAGGAAGCTGAAGATGGCGGCAGCGCCGCCTCCCTCCCCTAAACCTCCGTGGAAACACAGCAGAGCTGCGTCAATCTCCAGTGGCTTTTTCCCCATGCCCTTCTTCGGATAAATCCCCGGTGTGGAGGAGAGCACAATGTCGAGTTCTTTGGAGCCAGAGGGTGCACCGGTCAAGAAATCTTTGGCTTCGGAGTGGGCGGGAACCTGAAACCACCCACCGTTGGCGGCCTGATAGATCGGCAACACATCGTGGCCGCCATCGGAGAGGACTCGCTCGGCCTGCAATCCGGTGAGGATTGATATTTCGTGCTCGGGGCTTGGGCCTCCAAACACTACGGCCCAGGTGCTCTGGCTCATCCACTATCCTCGCCTGCTGGCAGTCCCCGGTTTAGGGGTAATGATCGGGTAGGTCATTCTCATAGAGAATAACGCCCTGGTCTCCCGCAGCCCGGAGGGCGTGGGTGACGGCGTCGCCTCGCGTGTCGAAGACCTCGGCTTTTCCCCCGGCGCCTTTCAGGAGTGCTTTGCGGTTAGTCCGACCGACGATGAGCAACGTCCCCCCAGCTTTAATCACGGACTGGGCGAGCTGGCTGTTGCGCTCAAATTGGACAGGACCGAGCTCCACCATTCCCGGTGTGACCACCACCACAGGTGCTTTTCTCTCTTTCGCGAGCCGGGCAGCGGATTCGACCGCGTGCTTCGCACCCTAAGGGGTTCGAGTTATAGGTGTCATCGATGATGGCAACACCGTCCTCGTGGGTGGCGACCTCGGCGCGGTGGGCGGCGACGGGGAGGTGAGCCAGCCGGGCGAGCGCCTGGTCGGCGGGGACCTCCAGCTGCCACGCAATACCCAGTGCCACGGCAATGTTCACGGCGTGCCCAAAGGGTGGCATATCCATGGGAACAGGGCTGGCACCTGGTCCATAGGTGATGGTCCCGAGGTCCGGGTCCACCACCACATCAGCTTTTTTGCCTTGGGCGCTCACCCGCACGACGCGCTTGCCCTGTCGCTCACACTTGTCGGCGAGGGCTCGAAGTTCTTTCTGGTCCACCGGCAACACGACAATCGGGGCCTTCTCCGTGATCTCAGATTTGGCCCGGAAGATTGCCTCCCGAGAGCCCAGACGCTCCATGTGTGCTTCACCGATCACGGTGATGGCGGCAATGTCCGGGGGGAACCAGTTCGTGAGCTCACGAATGCGGCCCTCGGCGTTCATCCCCATCTCCGCCACAAACACGCTGGTGCCAGCGACCAGGTGCTCATTGATGGTGCGGGAGAGACCCATCATGTTGTTGAAGCTTGCCGGGGAGGCCATGGTGCTCATCGCTCCCCCGACAATGTGGGCAACATAGCCTTTGGTGGAGGTTTTGCCATAGGACCCCGTAATGGCCACCACCGTAGGCTTCACTTTTTTCAGACGCCGCTGGGCTTGACGCACAAACGTCATCGACAGGTTCCGTTCGAGATACCAGAGAAACCCAGCGCCAGATCAGCCAGGTTTGCCGTAAACAGAATGGGGATGAGCACACCGGCTGGCCCCAACAGATAGACGGTGAGCACACCCACGAGGACCTGTGCCAGAAGAATTCCCGCATAGGCTCGGATTGCCCGAGGCGTCCAGGCCAATGGACTGGTCACCCCTCGAAAGGGAAGCTTCCACGGGGTGGGGAGGATGAACAGCGGAGCAATCACCGCCGCCCAGGCAAGCTCGGGCATTTCCAGCCAGGCAGCTCCCTGGACTGAGAGCAGAGCGAACATGGCGGCAAGACCCCACCACAGGGCTCCCACGGGTCTGCGGTCAAACCACAGGCGCTCCACCCTGGCCACTTCTCGGGGCAAATAGTGCACGCGTTGAGCGACACGAAGCCATTTGAGGTTCTGCAGGGCCGCGGTCAGAAGCCCTGAGGTGATGGCGGCAAGAAGAATGAGGGTCTCGGTGGCCATCACAGTCCTTTTAGTTGCGCAGAGCATCGGCCACAGCCGATGCGACCTCTTGCTCGAGGGTACCCTCCAGGAGGTGCTCTGCCCCGGACACAACGCGGAGGGTTGCCTGAGGGAAAAACTCGAGTGCGCGCTTCGCCGCCGCCAGGGGTGCGGGCTTATCGCCCTCCCCCCAGACCATCGTCACCGGGCAGGACACCCGGGAGGCATCGTCGAGATAATCCTCGGCGATGACCCGAACCAGGATCTCCCTCATCACACCGGAGGCCTTCCGGTAGTCGAGGGACCCGTACTTCTGGCGAGCAGACTCCATCGCCTGGTCGGGAAGGATGTTCACTCGGTGAAGGGCTTTGGCGATCCGGAACCCCAGCTTCGGCGTCGAGGGGCCACTCACCCGGGTGAGGGGAACACCGGTGAGCACCACATGGGACACGAGGTGGGGGTGGGCGGCAGCTAGTCGAACCGCAATACGACCACCAAAGGAGTGCCCCACCACCACGAGCGGTCCCATCCCCTCCAGTGCCTGGGCAATTTCTCGAGCGTAGTCCGCACTGGACCAGGCTGTAGGAGGCTCTGGGGCTGGACCAAACCCCGGCAGGTGCAGAGCAAGGCCATTGTGCGGAGCAAGAATTGTGGCAAAGTCCGCACCGCTTCTGCCCCAACCGTGCAGAGCCACAACCTCGGTGGGCCCCGTGCCAAACTTCTCTGCGACCAGGGAGCTATTTCCCACTGTGGTGAGCATCGCTACTCGCCCTCGGGAGTGTCCGAATCGGTGGCGAAGTGGGGAGCCAATTCGCGGGGATCTCTCGAGCCGTCAAGAACCTGACCCACCTGGGTGACGATGGGCATCGAAATGCCTTTGCTAGCAGCCAGTTCGAGCACCGGCTTCACCGCGGAGAGACCCTCCGCGGTTTGGTTCATGCTCGCCACCACGTCGGTGAAACTGTGTCCTTGTCCGAGCAGTCGACCCGCCGTGTTGTTTCTCGACAGCGGTGACTCACAGGTCGCAATCAAGTCCCCCAGCCCTGCCAGCCCCGACATGGTGTGGGGTTGTGCCCCGAACGCGGCGGCAAAGGCACTAATTTCTGCAAGCCCCCTGGTGATGATCGACGCCTTGGTGTTCTCGCCATAGCCGACACCATCCGCAATGCCCACCGCCACCGCAATGAGGTTTTTGAGCACTCCACCGAACTCGGTGCCCACCACATCGGTGTTGATAAAAGTCTTGAAATAGGAGTTGGTGGCCGCGTGCGCGATGGTGCGAGCAACCTCCTCACTCTCTGAGGACGCCACGGCCGCGGTGGGTTGCTCGCGAGCAATCTCAAGAGCCAGGTTGGGTCCACTGACCACCGCGATGCGGGAGGACTCAATGCCCTCCTGCGCTATCACTTCGCTCATCCGAAGTCCGGTGCCCACCTCCACACCCTTCATCAAGCTCACCACAAGGGCATCGGGCCCGATGTGAGGGATTGCCTCCCGAAGGTTGGGGCGCAGATGCTGGCTTGGCACCGCGAGATACACCTGGTGGGCGCCGCGGAGAACTTCCGCCATGTCGGTGTCTGCCCGGAGGTTTGGGGGTAGGTCAATGTCAGGCAGGTAGTCGCTGTTGCGGTGGGTGTTCTGAATTTCCCGCGCAATTTCGTGGCGCCTCGCCCACACCACAACATCCGCGCCTCCGTCGGCGAGAACTTTCGCAAACGTGGTCCCCCAGGAGCCTGCGCCGAGAACGGCAATGTGGGTCATCTTGCCTCCCTCGGTCCACTGCCATCATGCAGGGCTGGGGGAGGAGTTTCTCCCCGCAGTGAACCCAGGAGGGCAGCGATCTCGTGCATCAGCTTCGCAGTGGCGTCCTGGAGCAACTGTTTGGTGAGCGGTTTGCCCCGGTAGGAGCTGAGGTCAAAGGGCTCCCCCACCACCGCGTCAATGGTGGTTCTGGGAAAAAAGCGAATTGTTTTGGCGTAGCGACCCATCCAGTGTTGGGTGCCCCAGTGCGCGGCCGGGTACAGGGGAATGTTCTGTTCCAGAGCCATCCGGATAGCACCAGACTTTCCCTGCATGGGCCACAGATCTGGGTCTTTGGTGAGGGTGCCCTCGGGATACACAATGACGCCCTGGTTTCTCTCCATCAGGAGCTTGGCCGCCTGGAGTGGTTGCCCCAGCTGGGACGAGGCTTCCCGCTCGACCGGAATTTGCCCGGTGAAGCGCATCAGCCAGCCCAGTGCTGGAACACGAAACAGCGATGCTTTGGCCAGAAAGCGGGGGTCCGACGAAGTTTCCAGGTCACCACACCCATCACGATGGGGTCAATTTCGCTGTAGTGATTCGGCGAGAGGATAAAGGGTCCACTGGCGGGAAGCTTCGAGCCTTCTCGAATACGCAGCTTGACCATCGCCCCAAAGATGGGCAACACCAGAGACGCAATAATCCTCCACCGAATCTCAGCGGAGCGCCTTAGCACCGGGGTCGCAGACACGGTGGCTAAGCCCCAAGCTCGAAGCTCACACCTAGACCGTCAAGCTTTTGCAACAGGTGCTCATAGCCCCTGGAGATGATGCCGATGTTGCTCACCTCGGAAGTGCCCTGCGCGGTCACCGCCGCAATCACGTGGCTGAAACCCCCGCGCAGGTCAGGAACGCGGATGTTGGCTCCGCGAAGCGGAGTGGGTCCGGCAATCACGGCGGCCTGTTCCAGTGGGCGCCTGGGCACGCGGCGCGTGATGCTCGCGATGCCCTCTTTGTACACCTCAATGTTGGCGCCCATTTGCACCAGCGCATCGGTAAAGCCGAAGCGGTTCTCATACACCGTTTCGTGAACGATCGAGCGACCCTCCGCCTGGGTGAGGGCAACAACCATGGGTTGTTGCCAGTCGGTCATGAATCCGGGGTGCACATCGGTCTCGATGACGACCGGGTTGATGGATCCACCCGGGTGGCGGAAGCGAATGCCCTCGTCGTCGATATCGAAGAGGCCTCCCACTTTGCGATAGACGTTCAAGAACGTCATCAAGTCCTGTTGCTTGGCTCCCCTGACGTAGATATCACCGCGGGTGGCCAGCGCTGCGGCCGCCCAACTGGCGGCCTCATTGCGATCCGCAATCGCTCGGTGGTCATAACCCTGGAGTGACTCAACACCTTCGATCACGATGGTGCGGTTGGGCTCGACGACGATGATGGCGCCCATCTTCTGCAAGATGGCGATCAAGTCGATAATTTCTGGCTCAATGGCGGCGTTGGTGAGCTCGGTCACACCCTTGGCACGCACCGCGGTGAGGAGAACCTGCTCGGTTGCTCCCACGCTCGGGTAGGGGAGATCCACTTTGGCCCCGACCAAACGCTGCGGGGCTTTCAGGCGAATACCCTCGTAGCTCTTTTCGAGCTCAGCCCCGAAGGCCCGCAGGGCATCGAGGTGGAAGTTGATGGGGCGATCCCCGATGCGACACCCGCCGAGGTCCGGAATGAAAGCCTCCCCCAACTGGTGCAGGAGTGGCCCACAGAACAAAATCGGGATGCGGCTGGAGCCGGCGTGAGCATCAATTTCTGCGAAGTGGGCACTCTTGACCCCGCGTGGGTCCAAAACCAGTTCGCCATCGACATCCTCTGAGACGGTGACCGCGTGGGCTTCGAGCAGGCCCCGAACAACAGCGACGTCCCTGATCGCTGGCACACCTTTGAGGGTGCTCGGGGTGTCGGCCAGTAACGCAGCCACCATGGCTTTGGTGACGAGGTTTTTTGCGCCTCGAACGGACACCTCACCGACCAGCGGTTTTCCACCTTCAAAGATGACGGTGTCCGCTGCTTCCGGCTGGGTCACCGCAGACTTCGCAGCCTTGGTTCCCGCCGGGGTCATCTACTGACTCCTCGGGGGCAGTGTTGCCGGCCGCCAGGAATCCCTCGATGCTTCAAAAGCGTCGATGGCGTCTGCGTGTTGGAGGGTGAGAGCAATGTCATCAAGTCCCTCCATCAAGCGCCAGCGTGTGTAATCGTCGATGTCAAAAGCGGAATGTACGCTTCCACACCGTACCTCACGGGCTTCTAAGTCAACGGTAACGTCCAGGCCCGGGTGTGCCTCAATTTCGGCCCAGATGGCCTCCACCACGGGCTCGGGAACCACCGCGGTAACGAGACCCTGCTTACCCGAGTTGGACCGGAAAATATCTCCAAAGCGCGACGAGATTACAGCCTGGAAACCATAGTCTCGGAGCGCCCAGACCGCGTGCTCCCGCGAGGACCCGGTGCCAAAGTCGGGGCCCGCAACCAGCACCTGGCCACGGGTGTAGGGCTCCTGGTTCAGGACGAACTCGGGGTCATCTCGCCAGGCAGAAAACAGCGCATCGTCATACCCGGTCTTGGTGACGCGCTTGAGGAACTTAGCGGGGATGATCTGGTCGGTGTCGACATTGCTGCGCCGAAGAGGAACACCCATCCCGGTAATCAGGGCGACTTTATCCATTAGACGCCCGCTTCCTGCATCAAATCAGCGGGGCTTGAGAGGGTTCCCCGGATCGCGGTCGCTGCCGCCACCACGGGTGAGACCAGGTGGGTTCTCGCCCCTTTACCCTGGCGGCCCTCAAAGTTTCGATTCGACGTGGAGGCAGCGCGCTCCCCGGGAGCGAGCTGGTCGGGATTCATTCCCAAACACATGGAGCATCCCGCAAAGCGCCACTCCCCACCGAACTCCTCGACAATCTTGTCAATGCCCTCCGCTTCGGCTTCGAGGCGGACCCGGGCGGAGCCCGGCACCACCATCAAGCGGACATGGTCCGCTTTCTTCTGGCCTTTGATGATGGAGGCAAAAACACGGAGGTCATCGAGTCTCGAGTTGGTGCACGACCCCATGAACACGGTGTCGACCTTGATGTCCTTCATCCGGGTTCCAGGCTCTAGGTCCATATATTCCAGAGCGCGAAGCGCTGCCGCTTTCTCATTCGGGTCCGCAATGGTCTCGGGGTCGGGGACCGCATCGTTGAGCGGAACACCCTGACCGGGGTTGGTTCCCCAGGTCACAAAAGGCTCCAGTTCGTTGGCATCGAGGAAGACCTCGGCATCGAACGCGGCCCCCTCATCGGTGGGCAACGTCGACCAGTAAGCCACTGCTGCATCCCAGTCCGCTCCCTGCGGAGCGTGGGGGCGACCCTTCACATACTCAAACGTCGTCTCATCAGGAGCCACCATCCCAGCCCTTGCTCCCGCCTCAATGGACATGTTGCATATCGTCATCCGTCCATCCATGGAGAGCGAGCGAATCGCGGAGCCACGGTATTCCAGGACGTAGCCCTGTCCGCCGCCGGTGCCGATCTTCGCAATCACCGCCAAAATGATGTCCTTCGCCGTCACGCCGGGCTTCAGTTCGCCCTCGACCGTGATCGCCATGGTCTTGAAGGGCTTCACCGGCAAGGTTTGGGTGGCGAGAACGTGTTCGACCTCGCTCGTGCCAATACCGAAGGCGATGGCGCCAAAGGCGCCATGCGTGGAGGTGTGGGAGTCACCGCAGACCACGGTGATGCCGGGCAGCGTGAGACCCAGCTGCGGTCCCACCACGTGCACGATGCCCTGCTCAATATCGCCCAGGGAGTGCAGGCGAATGCCAAATTCTTCAGCGTTGGTGCGCAGCGTTTGAATCTGAATCCGGGAGGTGGGCTCCGCGATCGGCTTGTCGATATCGATGGTGGGTGTGTTGTGGTCTTCGGTGGCGATGGTGAGGTCGGGTCTGCGAACAGGTCGACCAGCAACCCGGAGGCCATCAAAGGCTTGGGGGCTGGTGACCTCGTGAACCAGGTGCAGGTCAATGTAAATCAGGTCGGGCTCGCCCTCCTTGCCTTTTGCAACGAGGTGATCGGCCCAGACTTTTTCCGCCAGGGTGCGGGGCTGTGAGGTGGTCATGGGGTGTGCTCTCCTTGAGAAAAACCGTCGTAGTGGGTGGCCACAGGAGATACTCCGCAGCGGTTCTGGCCTAATTAGCGACCGCTGCGGCATCCAAGAAGCGTGAGCCTAAACACCCTCCCAGAGTAACACTCAGGGGCCCTCAGCGCCCGGGCCAGTATTCACCAGATTGTCTCTCCGAAGCTTCCACAGGCTTGCCCCCACAGCGACCGCCATGGCCAACACAATCACGATGAGCGATTCCCAGGTTCCAATGTCCGGCGCCCAGGCCACATGCTCTCCCCCGTTGATGAAGGGCAGATCATTCTCGTGGAGGGCGTGTAACACCAGCTTCACGCCGATGAAGCTGAGGATGAAAGCAATCCCGACGTGCAAATACGCGAGCTTGTCAATCAGGTGACCCAGCAGGAAGTACAGCTGACGAAGCCCCATCAGAGCGAACACGTTTGCGGTGAACACGATGAACGGGCTCTCGGTAATCCCATAGATCGCGGGGATCGAGTCCACTGCAAAGACCACGTCCGCTGTTCCAATAGCTACCAGAACAACTACCAGGGGGGTCCAGAGCCGGACACCCTCCACCGTGACGCGGAACTTGAGCCCGTGGAATTCATCCGTCATGTGCAGGCGCTTCTGAAGGAAGCGCAACACAGCGTTCTCGCGTTCAATATCGTCTTCTCGACCGGAGAAGAACTGTTGGATACCGATCACCAGAAGGAATGCCCCAAAAACATAGAAAATCCAGCTGAAGCTGGCAATCAACGCAGCGCCCAGCAGGATGAAGATTCCGCGGAACAGGATGGCCAGGAGGATTCCAATCATCAGAATCTCCTGCTGATACTTCCGGGGAACAGCGAAGGAAGCCATGATCAGGACAAAGACAAACAGGTTGTCGATCGAGAGGCTGTATTCGGTGACCCAGCCGGCCAAAAACTCCGCGCCCGCCTGTTCACCCCCACGACAAACATGACTCCGCCGAAGACGAGAGCCAAGGTGACGTAGAAGGCCACCCACAAGCCTGACTCTCTGCTGGAGGGGACGTGGGGGCGCCAGATAATCAACAGCAGGTCCGCGATGAGGACTAGGGAGAGCACCACCAGCGACGTCACCTGAAACCAGAGCGGAAGCGACATCGACGCGGGTCATCTCCTTCAGGTTGGCGGTGTCACCAAACTACTCCGGCCACCATCTGGAACAGATGATGGCCGTTGGTTGTGTCGTGACCCCAGCGGGATTCGAACCCGCGTTACCGCCGTGAGAGGGCGGCGTACTAGGCCGCTATACGATGGGGCCGTTCACGCAACAAGACAGTATGACACGCTCCCCGGTGACCAGGCAAACAATTAGGCATAGACCGCAAGGCGGGATGGTTCGACCGTGACAGTGAGGGGAAGCGCCTCCAGTCGCTCCCCATCGGCGTAGGCAACAATCCCCTCGCTGGCCACCTGAACAGAGCGGGCCTGGCGAATATGAACCCGGGGATCACTGACGTGAAGGCCCTTGAAGACTCGGGGATAAATCCGCAGGAACGCCAGGCGCGCGAGTGGGTCGAGTGTGAAGACATCCAGCTTTCCATCCACCACAGAGGCATCCGGGGTGACCTTCATCCCGCCACCAAAGCTCTGCGAGTTCGCGACTGCCACCAAGAGGTAGGAGCCGGTCTCCTCCACCCCGTCGATCGTGAGGGTGTAGGTAATGGGGCGAAGCTTCGCCAACTCGATCAGCAAAGCCACCGTGTAGCGGTGTCGACCCCGGATCAAGCGGAGCGTATTGGCCCGCTCATTCACCAGAGCATCAAAACCCGCGGAGAACACGCAGGCAAAAGGATGCTCCACCCCCTGGGGCGATGTTGCCACCCCCAGGTCAATACGTTGCGGGGCACTCTCGAGGGCTTGAATCAGGTGAGCTGTGGCAGCGGGAATAGACCCCAGGGGAAGGCCGAGGTGCCGGGCGAGATCATTTCCGGTGCCAGCTGGGATAACACCCAATGCCACGCCCTTTTCCCGCGCAAGATTCGCCCCGAGGTGCACCATGCCATCACCGCCGACCACCACGAGAACGGACTCCGACCCCAGCGCCTCCCGGGCTGAGTTCTCGAGAGCTGGGTAGGTATCCTCCCGGAGTGCGATGACCTCATGACCCGCAGAGGCCAGTAGCCTGGCTACTTCCGCCCCGGCGTGCTCATTCTTACCGAATGAGGCCCGAGGGTTCATGGCCACCACAATGTGGCGAACTGTCGTCGATGACATAAGACCCCATTATGGGGCTACCTGAGGGCTCGAGGTGATCACTCAGGAGGAATGAGAGCCACGAGGTGCGCTCGAGCTTTCATGGAATGGATGACGAGTTCGTTTCCATCATCGAAGGTGAGCACGACGACTTCGAGAAGTCGTCCATCGATGTCAAAACCCAGCCGAAGTTGCCTTTGAGGCGATACGTCATCTAAATCGGCAACCCAGAGCGGGTATGTCGCTGCCTGAATGCTGTCATCTGGTTCGATCCCATGTTTCAGGGCCGACCGATGGACCTTCACGCAGCCGATTCAGAGAGAGCATCGCGAATAACTTCGGACCTCGACTTTCCCTCGCGCTGTGCACGCATGTCCAATGCGGCAAGCTCCTCGGCAGTGAGGCGAAGGGCAACAACTTGAGACGGCTCAGGCGATCTTCCCGGGCGTCCTCTTTTCTTGAGTGCCTCGACATCAAAACCCGCCTCGGCCTCTGCAACCCATTCATCAATCTGGCGCTCAGTTACTTTTTCGCCTCGGATGGTGTTTTTCTTGGCCATGACAATATTGTAATACGAAATTTGCCACCCGGCAATCACATCGTGTGGGGGGACGAGACGAAAGGCCAGTTTTGCTGGGGTGCCTGGACTCGAACCAAGAACAACTGAACCAGAATCAGCCGTGTTGCCAATTACACCACACCCCACCGCGGCGCAGTTTCCTCCGCCCGGACCCTCGATACTCTAGCGCACGCCTACAGCGATTGCCGAAGCGCCCGAAGGCGCTGGAGGCTGGAGTTGCGTCCGAGGACCTCCATCGACTCAAACAGCGGCGGGCTCACCCGCCGACCAGAAATCGCCACTCGAAGAGGCCCAAAAGCATGACGGGGTGAGACTTCGAGGCGCTCGACCAGTGTCTCCCGCAAGACTTCCTCCAGGGACGCGGTGTCCCACGGCTCCAGTGCCTCCAACGCCAGAAGTGCTGCATCAAGAACCTCGGCGGAGCGATCTCCGAGTGTCTTCCGGGCATCATCCTCGATCACCAGGGCGTCATCAGCGGTGAACAGAAAGGCGATCATGCCGGCAACTTCGCCGAGCAGTCCCACCCGCTCCTGCACAAAAGGCAGAATCTCGGCGAGCGTGGATGCTTCGTCCTCAGTGACGGGGTTAGCCACCAGCGAGGCCTCCTGGAGGTAGGGGACACAGCGCTCGAGGAACACCTCGGGGGTGAGCAGTCGAATGTGGTCACCGTTGAGCGACTCGGCTTTCTTCACGTCAAACCGAGCAGGGTTGGGATTAATGCTGGTGACCTCGAAGGCCTCCACCATCTCCTCCATGGTGAACACATCACGATCCGCTGCGATCGACCACCCCAGCAGTGCCAAGTAGTTGAGCAGTCCCTCTTTGATGAACCCGCGGTCGCGGTGGAGGAACAGGTTGGACTCGGGGTCGCGCTTGGAGAGCTTCTTGTTGCCCTCCCCCATCACATAGGGCAGGTGGCCAAAACGAGGAATGTGGGAGGCAACACCGATCTCCTGCAGAGCCAAATACAGAGCAATCTGGCGGGGAGTGGAGGAGAGCAGGTCTTCCCCGCGCAACACGTGGGTCACCCCCATCAGGGCATCATCGACAGGGTTCACAAACGTGTAGAGCGGTTTTCCACCCGCGCGCACAATCACAAAGTCCGTGGTGGAGCCCTGTGGGAAAGACACCTCACCTCGCACGAGGTCATCGAAGCTAAAGTCCTGGTCGGGCACCCGCAAGCGCAGTGCCGGCTCGCGCCCCTCATCCCGGTAGGCCTTCTTCTGGGCGTCGGTGAGCTCGCGCTCGTGGTTGTCATAACCCTGTTTGGGGTCACGCCCCAGGGATTCGTTCCGGGCCGCCATTTCCTCAGGCGTCACATAGCTCTCATAGAGGTGACCAGAGTCCACAAGCTTGGCAATCAGGTCTTGGTAAATCTCCGTGCGCTGGGACTGCCGATAGGGGGCGTGGGGGCCACCGACCTCCACGCCCTCATCCCACTCCAGTCCTAGCCAGTGAAGCGCCTCCACCAGCTGCTGATAGCTCTCTTCGCTGTCGCGCTCAGCGTCAGTGTCCTCCACCCGGAAGATAAAGGTGCCACCGGTGTGTTTCGGCATACGCCCAGTTGAACAGGGCGGTGCGAATCAATCCCACATGCGGTGTTCCCGTGGGGGAAGGACAAAAACGGACACGCACATCACTGCCGGTGGCAGTCGAAAAGTCAAGGCTCATGAGACCACCAGTCTAGGAGCCGAAGTGGCGACCACTAGATGTCATAGGTGATGGGCTCTGCCACACCGACGGTGCGCTCCACGCTGCTCTGGCGGGTGAGAACAATACGCACCACTACTCCCGCCACCAACGCCAGTGCCACAAAGGACAGCCCGCTATATCCCAGGAAGGCCAGCACCACTCCGGCGAGGGCTCCCCAGCGGCTCCCGAGCCGCTCATGACAAGGTCAGAGACTCCCTGGCGGGCCGCTCGCTTCTCGATGATGGTGGATTCCGAGAGCAACGTGGAGCCCGCGACAGTGGCAGCACTCCAGCCCAGCCCCAGCAGCACCAGACCAATCACCACGGCCGTCTCGTTCTCCGACCCAAAGCCCGTGACCAGCAGGCTGGCCAACAAAATCACCTGCCCCACCAGGATGGTGGGGATGCGACCGATGCGATCGGACAGGATTCCAAAGACCGGAGCCAGCGCATACATCCCGCAATATGCAGAGAAATCGTGAACCCGACGATAGCCAGTGATGCCCCGTGGTTCACCAGGTGGACCGGGGTCATCGCCATCACCGCGACCATGGTCGCGTGGCTCAAAGCAATGGAGATGATGGCCGTCCGTGCCACCACCACGTTGTCGACTCGAGGACCCAGGCTCTGGGCGCTAGCACTACTGGGGTCCCGAGCCAGTTGCTGTGCGAGGAGTAAAGGGTCGGGTCGAAGACCGACAAAATAGACAATGGCCGCGAGAGCTTGGGCAGCCAGGGTGAAAACAAAGGGACCAGAAAGTTCTGGAAGCCCCAGGAATCCCCCGAGTTGCTCACCCGGGGTCACCAGGTTGGGCCCCGACACGGCCCCCACGGTGGTCGCCCAGACCACCAGGGAAAGGTCTCTCGAGCGAGTTGTGTCGTTGGCGATATCGGTGGCCGCAAACCGGGACTGCAGGTTCACCGCCGTTCCCACGCCGATGAAGGCAAGCCCCACCAGTAGCAGGGAAAGAACTCCACCATCGTGGACACGATGGTGATGACTGCACCGGAGGATGCGAGGAGTGCGCCGGTGAACAGTGAGATGCGCCGTCCTGACCGACCGGCAAGACGCGCGAGAGGGACTGCTGCGAGAGCAGCTCCGAGGGTCGCCATGGTCGCCGCCATCCCCGACCACGCTTCAGAACCGGAAAGCCTGCTCGCAAGAATGGCCCCCATCGACAGTGTCGCGCCCATGCCAATACCCGACATGACCTGGCCCAGAATCAGGACTCGTCGAACCCGGCGCTGCAGTGATTCGAGGTCGTGCTCAGTAGTCGCGGTCATCACGATTCTTTGCGGGGTTGGAGAGCGTTCCCAAGCCTTCGATGGTGATGTCGATGGTTTGTCCATCGACAAATCCACCCATTCCGGAGGGTGTTCCGGTGCAGATCACGTCACCGGGAAGCAGCGTCCACACATCCGAGGCAAACTCGATGATCTCGGGAATCCCATAGATGAGGTCACTGGTGCTGCCCTTTGCGACGAAGTTCACCATCGACGAAGGTCTCAATCATCAGATTGGACGGGTCAATCTCCGTGTCGATGAAGGGTCCCAGCGGACAGAACGTGTCATAGCCTTTGGCTCTCGCCCATTGCCCATCAGCGAACATGACATCCCGGGCAGACACGTCATTGGCAATGGTGAAACCAAAGACGACGTCTCTCCAGTCTTCCGCCTTCACCCTTTTGGCCACTGCGCCGATGACGATGGCGAGTTCGCCTTCGTGGACGATGCGGCCCTCCACGGGAGGAATGATGATGGGGTCTCCTGGCCCAATGACCGGCGGTGTTGGGTTTCAGGAAAATCAGGGGATTATCGGGGCCCTCGTGGGCCATCTCAGCTTTGTGCTCGGCATAGTTCATGCCCACACACACCACTTTGGAGCGCGGTATGACGGGAGCCAACAGGTGTGCTTTGGCCAGTGGAACGCGCTGGTCGGTCGGGTTGATGCCGTGATAGAGCGGGTCACCGGAGAGAACGACGAGGTCATCGTCGTCGACAATGCCGTAGAGCGGTTCCCCGCCCTCCAGGCTAAATCTGGCGACCTTCATGACTCCTAAGAGTACCTAGTCGTTTTGACGCTTGAGGCGTGAGGCAGATCGTGCGCGCAGTGTCTGATCGAGCTCCACTTTGCGGATCCGCACAATCTCCGGGGTGACCTCCACGCACTCATCTTCCCGGGCAAACTCGAGGCACTCCTCGAGGGACAGCTGACGCGGTGGGGTGAGACGCTCCAGTTCTTCGGCGGTGGAGGAGCGAATGTTGTTGAGTTTCTTCTCCTTGGTGATGTTCACATCCATGTCATCGGCGCGGGAGTTCTCTCCCACCACCATGCCCTCATAGACAGCATCACCGGGCTTCACAAAAAGCTCATCCGCTCCTGCAGCGCCATCATGGCGTTGGAGGTGACGACACCTTGGCGGTCCGCCACGATCGAGCCAGAGTTTCTGTGTCACGATTGCCCCGGCCCAAGGCCCAAACCCTGCGGCAATGGCGTTGGCGATTCCCTGACCGCGGGTCATGGTCAGGAACTCGGTGCGAAACCCAATCAGTCCTCTCGAGGGGACCGTGAATTCCATCCGGACCCACCCGGTTCCATGATTGGACATGTTGTCCATGCGGCCTTTGCGGGCAGCCAGAAGCTGGGTGATGGCTCCCACAAACTCTTCGGGGGCATCAACGGTCAGAGCTTCGAGGGGTTCATGGGTGGCACCATCGACCTTTTTGGTGACCACCTGGGGTTTGCCGACGTTGAGTTCAAATCCTTCACGACGCATGTTCTCCACCAGGATGGCCAGCGCGAGTTCCCCTCGACCCTGAACCTCCCACGCATCAGGGCGTCCCACGTCGACAACGTTGACGGACACATTTCCGATCAGTTCGCGATCCAAACGGTCTTTCACCATGCGAGCTGTGAGCTTGTGACCTTTCACAATGCCGGCAAGCGGTGACGTGTTGGTGCCAATGGTCATCGAGATGGCGGGTTCGTCCACGGTGATGGCCGGCAGAGGCCTCACATCATCGGCATCGGCGATGGTCTCACCGATGGTGATGTCGTCGATTCCGGCGACGGCGACAATGTCGCCGGCCATGGCGCTCTCGGCGGGGTAGCGCTCGAGCGCGCGGGTTTTGAGAAGCTCGGTGATGCGGACGTTTTGGATGGATCCATCGTGCTTCACCCACGCCACCGTTTGGCCCTTCGTGATGGAGCCCTGGAACACCCGAAGCAGGGCGATACGTCCCAGGAAGGGTGAGGCATCCAGGTTGGTGACGTGGGCCTGGAGCGGGTGCTCATCGTCATAGCTGGGTGCGGGGATGTGGGTCATGATGGCGCCAAACAGCGGCTCCAAATCACCGTTGTCCGGCAGTGAGCCATCTGAGGGGCGGTTCGTGGAGGCAGCGCCTTCACGACCCGAGGCATAAATGATCGGCAAATCCAGCAGTGAGTCGACATCCACGTCGGGGACCTCATCGGCGAGATCAGAGGCAAGCCCCAAGAGAAGGTCCTGGGTTTCGTGCACGACCGCGTCAATCCGGGAGTCGGGACGATCGGTCTTGTTGACCACCAAAATGACCGGCAATTTGGCGGCAAGCGCCTTCCGCAACACAAAACGGGTTTGGGGCAGGGGGCCCTCGGAGGCGTCCACCAGAAGCACCACACCATCGACCATGCTGAGGCCGCGCTCCACCTCGCCGCCGAAGTCGGCGTGACCGGGGGTGTCGATCACGTTGATGGTGATTTCTTTCCCGCTCGAGTGCGGGCCCGCATAGGTCACGGCAGTGTTCTTAGCCAGAATCGTGATGCCTTTTTCTTTTTCCAGATCGCCGGAGTCCATGGCGCGATCAGCTACGGCGGCGTGGGCGGAAAAAGCACCCGTCTGGGTGAGCATGGCGTCGACCAGAGTCGTTTTACCGTGGTCTACGTGGGCGACGATGGCGACATTTCGCACATCATCACGAGTGGCATGAGCCATGAGAGAGTCCTTAGGGGCTTGGTGGCGCAGAAACTATCAACCAAAGCCCTGCTCCCCTATCTTACCGGGCTCTAAGCCTGGGGCTTTAGCATGGGGGTATGCCTCGCCACAGCGCCATCGATACGCACGTCCTCGTCTATGACGGTGACTGTGCGTTTTGCACGCTCTGGGTGAACCGGTTGCGCCGGTGGCTACCGATGTTTCCTGAGGCGAAGACCTCGCAGAGCATCGCTCTGGACACCTATGCACTCACCTCGGAGGATGTCGAGAAGTTTGCCTGGTACATCACGCCCTCCCACCACTACGCCGGACACTTGGCGGCGAGTGCGCTGCTGCGCGCTCAGCCGCGATTTGGTCTTCGGTTTCTCGGCTGGTTGCTTGCCACCTGGCCGATTTCCTGGGCTGGTGCCGGTGTTTATGCGTTTGTCTCCAGGTTCCGGCACGTGCTTCCCGGCGGAACACCGTCGTGTGACCCGGCACTGCCCACCCGCTAAGCATGTCCAAAGCGAGGCTCGTCACCGAGATCATCATTGTCTTGGGGCTCAGCATTGGGATGAGTGCCCTCTACTCGGTGGTGAACATTGCGGTCAGGCTTTCCCGGGAGCAGGGCCTCTCGACCCAAACAGCGACCCTGAATCGCTCCGCCAGCGAGCTTGAGTGGGCTGATTTTCTTTACCAAACCCTGGGTATTGTCTCGAGCTTGGTGCCGGTTGCCCTGGTCGTGTTCCTGCTCTGGAACAGTCAGAAACCCCACTTGGGGGCTCTGGGTCTGGAGGGCACCCGGTTCGGTCGCGATTTTGCAGCCGGAGTGGGCCTGGCGGCCCTGATTGGAATTCCCGGCCTTGGCCTCTATCTGCTGGGCCGAGAGCTCGATATCACCGTCACCGTGGTGCCCACCGCACTCACCACCTACTGGTGGACCATTCCGATGCTGATTGCCTTGGCGCTTCGCGCCGGAATCCTGGAGGAAGTCATCGCGGTGGGGTATCTCTTTGCGAGGCTTCGAGCTCTGGGTGTCTCCACCTGGGGGATCATTCTGATCCAGTCTGTCCTGCGCGCCAGCTATCACCTCTATCAGGGGTTTGGCGCATTCGCAGGAAACTTTGTGATGGGACTCATCTTCGGCTGGATCTATGCAAAAACGGGGCGTCTAGCGCCGTTGATCATCGGTCACACCGTGATCGATATCGTCGCTTTCGTCGGATATCCCCTAGCTGTGAGCTTTATGCCAGAAATTCTCGGGATAGTGCTCTAGCGTGACCTCTCGTGACAACTCCCGAGATTGGTCAGCTAGCTCCTGACTTCACCCTCCCCGGTATTACCCTGGTCGAGGGTGAGCCGGTGAAGTCACATTTCACGCTCTCGGAGCGACGCGGTCGCCCCGTTGTTCTGGCCTTCTACCCGGCGGATAACTCGCCTGGCTGCACCGCGCAGCTGTGCAGCTACCAGGACGAAATGGACATGTTCCGGAACCTAGGCGCCGACATCTGGGGCATCTCTCGTCAAGCCACCGGGTCTCACGAAAAGTTTGCCCGGACCAAGCGTCTCGGTTTTCCCTTGCTCTCGGATGAAAAGGGTGACGTCGTGAACGCCTACGGCGTTGGTCTCTTGGGTCTCGGCGTTCGCCGCAGCATCTTCATCATCGACACCGATGGTCGCCTCGCCTGGAAGCACGTCGCCCTGGTCGGTGTGACCTTCCAGAGTGCCGCGACCCTCAAGCGCGAACTTCTGAAGCTTTAGGCAAACGCCTCAATCGGTGGGCACGCACACACCAGGTTTCGATCCCCAAACGCCTGGTCAATGCGACGCACCGGTGGCCAAAACTTGCTGGCCACACCGGGGAAGGCCGCTAACGAGACTCCCGCGTCCACCGCGGTCGGGTGCTGAGCCGGATAGGCGGCAATCTCGCGGGAATAGGGGTGTGACCAGTCGGTTCCACTGACGTGAGCTGCCGTGTGCGGAGCGTTCACCAGGGGGTTGTCCTCCGCGGGCCACACACCAGCAGCGACCTGGTCAGCTTCCCGGCGGATACTGATCATCGCGTCGATGAACCGATCGATTTCGCCGAGGTCTTCGCTCTCGGTGGGCTCAATCATGAGTGTTCCCGCCACCGGGAACGACATCGTGGGGGCGTGGAAACCGTAATCCACGAGCCGCTTGGCCACATCGTCGACGGTGATTCCGGTCGCCTGCGTGAGGGGTCGAATGTCGAGCACTGCCTCGTGGGCAACCAAACCGTTCTCGCCCGTGTAGAGCACGGGGTAGTAATCCCGCAGTCTGGCGGCCACATAGTTGGCAGCGAGAACCGCGGACGCGGTGGCTTTCGCCAGGCCGTCTGGGCCCATCATCCGGATGTATGCCCACGGAATCGGCAAGATGCTGGGGCTGCCATAGGGGGCAGCCGAGACCGGAACGCCGCCGTGAACAACAGACCCGGGTTCGCCTGTCTCCTGGTCAAACGGCGGGTGTTGCGTCATTTGCGCCAGCGGGTGGCCGGGCAAGAAGGGTGCCAGGTGGGCTTTCGCCCCCACGGGACCCACACCTGGTCCCCCACCACCGTGGGGAATACAGAAGGTTTTGTGGAGATTCAGGTGGGAGACGTCTCCCCCGATGTCGCCATAGCGGGCAAACCCGACCAGCGCGTTCAAGTTGGCGCCATCGATGTAGACCTGGCCTCCGGCCTGGTGGACCGCATCGGTCACGTCTTTGATGCCGTGCTCATACACACCGTGGGTGGAGGGATAGGTGACCATCAGGGCCGCCAGGTTGTCCCCGTGCTCGGCAATTTTGGCCATCACATCGTCGATGTCGACATCGCCGTTGTCTTTACACGCCACCACCACCACCTGCATGCCCGCCAGCACAGCGCTCGCGGCATTGGTGCCGTGCGCGCTGGAGGGAATCAAACAGATGGTGCGGTGAGCATCACCCCGAGAGAGGTGGTATCCCCGAATAGCGAGCAGCCCGGCGTATTCACCCTGGCTGCCGGCGTTGGGCTGCAAAGAAATCGAGTCATAACCGGTCAACTCAGAAAGCCAGGTCTCCAGGTGAGACATCATGATCAAATACCCCTGAGTATCCTCGGTGGGAGCAAACGGGTGCAAAGAGTTGAACTCTGGCCAACTGACCGCCTCCATCTCGGTGGCGGCATTGAGTTTCATGGTGCAACTGCCGAGTGGAATCATGCCGCGATCCAGGGCGTAGTCCTTGTCCGAGAGTCGCTTGATGTAGCGCATCATGGAGGTTTCTGACCGGTGCGTGTGGAACACGGGGTGGGCGAGGAACTCACTGGTGCGCACCTGATCCGAGGGCAGTGCCGCATCGGAGGTCTGCCCGGTGTAGTCGGGAAGCTCAAACAGTGTTGCCAGTGTCTGCTCGAGGGAGCCACTGAGAATGCCGGTGTGGTCTCCCACACTGGTTTCATCCAGTGAGAGCGACACAGTGTCGGCATCGACCACGGTGATGAGCACACCCAGCTCCTGGGCCTTCGCCTGGAGTGCCGCAGCGCGGCCCGGGGTTCGAATCGAGAGAGTGTCAAAGAAGTTCTCGTGCAGAACCTCGTGGCCGGCAGCCACCAGGGCGTCTTTCAGCCCCGCGGTCTTCTCCGCCACGTCACGAGCGATGCTCTTCAGGCCCTCGGGGCCGTGATAGACCGCAAACATTCCGGCCATCACGGCCAGGAGAACCTGGGCGGTGCAAATGTTGCTGGTCGCCTTGTCTCGACGAATGTGTTGTTCGCGAGTTTGGAGGGTCAAACGGTAGGCGGGATTTCCCTCAGCGTCCTTGGAGACACCGATCAGGCGGCCCGGGAGCTGGCGCTCCAGGCCCTCCTTGACGGCCAGGTAACCAGCGTGAGGGCCACCAAAGCCCAGAGGAATACCAAAGCGCTGAGTGGTTCCCGCGGCGATGTCGGCGCCCATCTCACCGGGAGAGCGAAGCAGAGTCATCGCCAGAAGGTCCGCCGCCACAATGGCGAGTCCCCCCTGAGCTTTGGTCGCCTCGATCACGGAGCTGGGGTCCCAGATGCGACCAGAGGCACCCGGGTATTGAATGAACGCTCCAAAGTGTTCCGGAAGATCCCCCTGGAAATCTGTCGCCACAATCTCAATACCGAGGGGTTCTGCGCGACCCGCCAAGACGGCTGTGGTTTGGCGGAATGCATCAGCGTCCACCAGGAACACGTTCGAGGCCTGAGGGGAGGCGCGCCTGGCGAGAAGCATGGCTTCAGCAACCGCGGTGCCCTCATCGAGCATCGAGGCGTTGGCGGTGTGGAGACCGGTTAAGTCCGCGACCATGGTCTGGAAGTTCAGCAGTGCCTCCAGGCGACCCTGCGAGATTTCTGGTTGGTAGGGGGTGTAGGCGGTGTACCAGCTCGGGTTCTCCAAAATGGTGCGCTTGATCACCGAGGGCGTGTAGGTGCCGTAGTAGCCCTGACCCAGCAGGGAGGTCCGCACCGTGTTGGCGTCGGCCAGCGCTCGCAGCTCGGCCAGGGTTTCTGCTTCCGAGGCTGCCGCGGGGATGACCGAGCGAGCTATTTCTGCCATCCGCAGGTGCCCGGGCACCGCAGCGTTCATCAGGTCATCGAGGTGTGAATACCCAATGCGGTTGAGCATCAGAGCCTGTTGGTCTGAATCTGTCCCAATGTGACGAGCAGAAAAAGCAGTGGCCATCGACTTACTCTCCAATCAATGCGGTGTAGGCAGTAGCGTCCAAAAGCTCAGGTAGTTCAGCAAAGCGGACCTTAATCAGCCAGCCGTCGCCGTAGGGGTCAGAGTTGACGGTGTCGGGTGCATCGACAACAGCACTGTTGGCCTCCACAACCTCGCCGGCTACTGGAGCAAAGATCTCGCCGACAGATTTGGTGGACTCCACCTCGCCGACAATCGCACCCTGTTGGACGCTGTCCCCGACTTTCGGCAGGGCAACGAACACCACGTCGCCCAGCGCGTCCGCGGCGTACTGGGTGATACCAATGGTGGCGACATCGCCTGCCACCTGGACCCATTCGTGGTCTGAGGTGTAGTGCAGAGAATCAGGAACGTGGCTCACGAGGTGACCTTCTTTCTGGAGTAAAACGGCAGGGATGTCACCGTTACTGGGAGGCTAGCGCCTCTGACATCAACAGCGAGAACGGTGCCAGGCTCGCGGTGGGCTGCCTCGACAAACGCCATTGCAATGGGGAAGCCGAGCGTCGGGGACAGAGCGCCGGAAGTAATTTCACCGATGACAGCGCCCTGACTATCGAGGACCGGATACTCCGCGCGCGGAGCGCGCTTGCCCTCAGCGCTCAACCCGACCAAAACTCGAGACGACTTCTCCCCCAGAGCCGTGTCCTTGCCGACGAAGGACTCTTTGGCGTTCACCACAACGCCCGCGAGCCCCGCTTGGGCTGGGGTCACCGTGCGAGAAAGCTCGTGCCCATAGAGCGGCATGCCAGCCTCGAGACGAAGAGTGTCTCTGCAGGCCAAACCACAGAGTGTGAGCTGGTCACCACCAGCCTCCATCAGTGCCCTCCAGAGCGACTCGGCCTGGGCGGAGTGGATGAAAATTTCCATGCCGTCCTCCCCGGTGTATCCGGTGCGAGCAATCAGAACCTCATGAGAACCAAAGCTGCCACCCATGATGCGGTAGTAGCGAAGCTCCGACAGTGGCTTCTCGAGTGTGACCGGAGAGGACTCCAGAATGCCGGCAGCCAGCGGGCCCTGCAGGGCAATCAGAGCCCAGTCATCACTGGTGTCTGAGACCTGAACATCAAAACCAGCAGATCGAGTGCTGCATCGCCTCCACCGCGGCATCGCGGTTGGCGGCGTTGGCCACAATCAGATATGCGTGTTCCCCCAGTCGATAGACGATGAGGTCATCAATCACGCCACCGTCCTCGGCAAGAAGCAGGGAGTACTTTGCTTGACCCTCGACCAGTGCTGAGAGAGTGTTGGAGAGCGCGTAGTCGAGGAACTGCTCAACCTGAGGCCCTTCGCACTCGATTTCTGCCATGTGAGAGAGATCAAAGAGCCCAGCACCTTGGCGCACCGCGTGGTGCTCCGCTAAGTCTGAGGAATAGCGCACCGGCATTTGATAGCCGGCAAAATCGGTAAAGCTTGCGCCCAGGCGCTCATGCACCGCGTGAAGTGGTGTTTCGCGTGTCATACGGGCTCCCGGAGTCAAAGGGACACGATAGTTTCCCTGACTCCCCCTCTGTCATTGGCCTGAGAGTTTCGAGCACTGGTGCTCTTTCACCGTCGGCGGGAATGGTGGCATTCCGCTTTCCAGAGTGGCTTCACTATGCGGTACTGATGACCTGAGAGATTGGCGGGGAGGCTTGCTCCTTCGGTGACACCGCAACATCCGGTGTCTCTCCCGCATAGTACATAGCCCTGTATGCAGTTATAGGGGAACGATAGCAGTGGCACCTGACCGCTCCCGACGCCACACCTTCAGTGCAGGTTGAATCTCAGGCAATCTCCAGGAGAGCTTCGTTGCGCCGCAAAAACACAGGAGTCATCGGGGGGTCATACCGCGCGAAAAACACAGCACCAATCGGGCGTCGTCCAGCGCCCTGAATGGTCGCATGCAATGCGGCTTCGGCTTTGTGTGCCAAGCGCTCATCGAACCCTCCGCGCCAGCGCAGCGCTGCCACTGTGGCATCGGGCTTCTCCACCACACGGACACTCGTGTCCGCGGGAACCGGTGCATCCTCAGGAGACATTCCCTCGGGCAACACAAAGCTGATGGTGTGGCGAGCCTCAGAGTGCGGCAGGTGGGTGACCGGGGTCGTCATGGCAATTGTTTGGCGTTCCCTGGTTGGCTCCGGAGATGTAACTCACCAGAGGCCGAAAGCCCGCAGTGCCGGCGTTCTGGAAGGGTGCTTCCACCTCCACCGAGATCAGGGTGTGGGCGGGATAGTGGCGCAGTTCAACACCGCCTCGGAGCTCCTCCAAGATTGTGTAGGGCTGGGATGCGACCACGAAAACCACCTTTGTCTCCCCGCTAGTGTGGTGCCCATGGCTGTAGATATCCAGAGAGCCCAGGCTCTGTCGTCTCGAATCCCCTCCGACTTTGTCCTCGGATTTGCCACATCCTCGTGGCAAATCGAAGGCTCCAGTGACACTCGGGGTCGAAGCATCTGGGATGACTTCTCCGAAACTCCCGGCAAAGTTCTCGATGGAGCCACCGCCGACCCGGCCTGTGACCACCTCAATCACATCCCCGACGATCTTGACCTCATTCGTGATCTCGGAGCCAACGCCTATCGCTTCTCCCTCTCGTGGCCGAGAGTGATTCCCGAGGGCACCGGAAGCGTGTCAGCCTCCGGACTGGATGCCTATGACCGCATTGTCGATGGGGTTCTGGAGCGTGGCCTCACCCCGTATGCCACCCTCTATCACTGGGACCTGCCCTCCGCGCTGCAGGACAGGGGTGGTTGGCTAAACCCCGATAGCCACAAATGGTTTGCTGATTATGCCCACCTGGTGGCGGAGCACTTCGGTGATCGAGTCGACACCTTCGCCACGCTCAATGAGCCCTGGGTGTCAGCATTCCTCGGATATGCCGCGGGCATTCATGCGCCGGGAGAGAAGAACGCCGCAGCCAGCCTGGAGGTGTTCTATCGCCTGATGGTGGCCAGTGGCCACGGCATCCAGGCCCTCACAGCTGCAGGGATTAAGAACCCGGGGCTCGTTCTCAACCTCACCACGATCATTGCCGAGGACGACGATGTGTCCGAGCAAGCTCAGCTGATTGATGGACTTCAAAACAGGATTTTCTTAGACCTCCTCACGGGCAGAGGGCTCCCCGAGGACGTCATCTCGATGACGTCCTCGATCACCGACTGGTCGTTTGTGAACCAGGAGGGCCTCTCGGTTGCAGCCGAACCGATTACGTGGCTTGGCGTCAACTACTACACCCCCACCAGGGTTGCCTCCAGTGGCTCAGACGCGGGAAAGATTGTCGGCCAGGGCGACAGTGTGTATCCGGGGGTGAGGGATGTGAGCTTTGTGCCGCGGAAGCCTAGAACAGCCATGGGCTGGGAGATTCACGCCCCCAGTCTCACCAGCACCCTGATCGCCACCGCAGAGCGTCTACCGGGAGTGCCGCTCTACATCACCGAGAACGGTGGCGCATTTGAGGACGTGGTCACCGAGGACGGCATTCACGATGGTGACCGAGTGGACTACTACGACTCCCACCTCCACGCAGCACTGGATGCCAAAGACCAGGGAGTGGATCTTCGCGGCTACTTTGCCTGGTCACTCTTTGACAACCTGGAGTGGGCGGAAGGGTGGACGAAGCGTTTTGGTGTGGTGCGCGTCGACGCCGACACTCAGAAGCGAACACCCAAAGACAGCGCGCTGTTCCTGCGCGAGGTCTATCGCAGCGTGTCTTAGCCCTTGACGGAGCCCGCCAGCAGGCCACGAACGAAGTAGCGCTGCAGGGCAAAGAACACGATCAGCGGCACGATGATCGAGACGAAGGCTCCCGCGGTCAGGACCTCCCAGCCCGACCCTCTGGTTCCGACCATTTCCGCCAGTCGGACCGTCATCGGTGCCACGCTCTTCGAGCCTGCACCAAAGGTCAACCCGACCAGCAGATCGTTCCACACCCAGAGGAACTGGAAGATCAGGAACGAGGCGATGGCGGGGATGCTGAGAGGCAACACGATCTTGGTGAACATGGTGAACCAGTTGGCCCCATCCACGCGACCTGCCTCGATCAGTTCCCGGGGAATCTGTCGCAGGAAGTTGTGGAGGAGGAAGATGGCCAGCGGCAACCCAAAGATGGTGTGGGCAATCCAGATGGGGATATAGGTCCCGGTGATCCCTAGATCAGGGATGAGGGTGACATCCCCAATGACGAGACCTCTGGCGAAGAGCTGCAAGAGAGGCACCAGGGTGAGTTGGAGAGGGACCACCTGCAGGGCAAAGATGCTGAAGAAGATGACATCCCTGCCTTTGAAGTCAAACCATGCCAGAGCGTAGGCGGCGAACACCGCGAGGGTGATGGGGAAGATTACTGAGGGAATGGTCACCGCGAGGCTGTTGAAGAAGTATTGGAACATGGGTGGGTTCACCCCGGTTCCCACAAACAGAACCCTTTCGTAATTCTCAAACGAAATGTTGGGGTTGGCAAAGAACGTCCACCACCCCGAGGAGTTGATATCCCGCTCGGGACGGATTGAGGTCACCAGCAAGCTGAAAGTGGGGATAGTCCACAACACGGCGATGACAATGGCTGCCGCCGAGGCGATCGGGGAACTGAAAATGTCTTTTGCGCGCTTCTTCTGTTGCGGGCTCAAGCGGAGACTCGCAGTGTTGGCCATTATCGCTCCGTCCTCTCGAGTCGCAGTTGTCGCACGTTGTACCAAATGATGGGGATTACACCGACAAACAAGATCACGGCGAGCGCGCTTCCTTGGCCGTAGTTGAGCTGCCTAAACGACTGGGCATACATTTCATTCGCAATCACGTTGGTTTGGAAGTTTCCACCCGTCATGGTGCGCACAATGTCGAACACCTTGAGTGTTCCAATGGTGATGGTGGTCAGCACCACCACCACGGTTCCCCTAATCATGGGGAGAGTAACTCTGATGAAGCGGCTCCAGTTGGAGGCACCATCGAGCATGGCTGCTTCGACGACCTCGTCGGGGACGTTCTTCATCGCGGCCGAGAGAATCACCATGGCGAACCCGGTTTGAATCCAGACCAGAACTGCAATCAAGAAGAACGTGTTCCAGGGCGGCTCGAGGAGGAAGTTTCGGGGCTCCACCCCGATACCTCGGAGTATGGCGTTGAGCAGCCCTATCTCGACCCTGTTCTCGTTGGGCTCAAAGTTATAGATGAACCCCCAGATAACGCTCGCTCCCACAAAGGAGATGGCCATCGGCATAAAGATCAGCGACTTGACCACAGCAGCGCTCTTCATGCGGTCGGTCATGTAGGCAATGGCAAGACCGATGAGGGTGGAGACGATGGGGACGAAGACCACCCACAGGATGGTGTTGCGCAGCACAATCTGAATCTCGGGAATGGTGAAGGCCCAGATGTAGTTATCGAAACCGATGAAATTTTGGCTGCGCTTGTCCATGAAGGACATCCAGATGGTGCGCAGTGCCGGATAGATCAATCCGACCAGCAGAAGCAGGAGGGCTGGGCCTAAGAAAACTCCGTAGCGAAGCCAGCCTTGCCAGCGGACAGAGGCCCTCGAGCCAATCAGGAAGAGTGCGTAGATAACGGCGGCGAAAGCGACCAGAGAGATGACAAGCAGTAGTGAGGTTAGGGCCGATGACATCCCATACAGTTCCACGCATTAGTTTCGAATCACTCTCCCTGTCTAAACATCATTGTTGAGACTGTGTGGGGGCCCACTCCGGAGAGTGAACCCCCACACGATGTTACGCGATGTGGCTGAACCTAGCTTGCGGGCCAGGTTGCCTGGATGGCGTCGAGGACGGCCTGGTCAGCCTTGTCCTCTGCGATCCACGCGGTCATCTCGGTCCAGAAGGAACCAGCTCCGACCTCTCCGGGCATCAAGTCAGATGCGTCGAAGCGGAAGGTGGTGGCGTTCTGGAGGATCTCAACAGCAACCTTGTTGACGGGGTCAGCCACGTTAGCGGTGTCCAGTCCAAGGTTCGGGGAGAACCAACCGCCCAGAGCAGCCTTCTTGTTGTTCCACTCAGGAGTGGTCAAGTAGTACTGCACAATCTGCGCTGCTGGCTTGTCGGTGAAGGATGCGACGAACTCTCCACCACCGAGGGCGGGGGAGTCATCAGCACTGCGACCGGGGAAGTAGAAGGTGCTAATTCCACCTTCAACACCGGTCTCGTCAGGACCCACGATGGTGGCTCCTGCATCACCGACGAGGATTCCACCGAGGAACGATGCCTGACGGTGCATGGCACAGCTGCCATCTACTACGCCGAATCCACCCTCGGAGAAGCTGGTGGTAGCGATAGCGGAGACGTTGCCCACGTAGTCAGGGTTCTTCAGGATGCTGCCAGCAGCTTCGAGGACCTCAAGAACCTTGGGGTCGTTGAAGGGCATGCTGTTGTCAACCCATGCGTCATAGGTCTCAGCAGTCTGGAAACGAAGCATCAAGTCTTCCATCCAGTCAGTAGCGGCCCATCCGGTAGCGGCACCAGACTCGATACCGGCACACCAGGCGTTTCCAGCGAAGTCGCCTCCGGCGATTTCGTCTGAGAGAGCAAGCAGCTCATCCCAGGTTGTAGGGATGTCCCAGCCGTTGTCAGCGAAAGTCTTCGGTGAGTACCAGACGAAGGACTTCACGTTGGCACCGAGAGGCGCTGCGTAAAGGGAGTCTTCAACAGAGCCGTAGAGCTTCCAGTCCGCGGTGTAGTTGGTGTCAACAGAGGACTCCAATGCGGGAGAAGCAGGGACCAAGTCGTCAGCAAATGCTGCGAGGAGGCCTGGCTGCGGGAAGATAGCGAGGTCAGGAGCGGTTCCACCCTCAACGCGAACAGCAATCTGCTCTTCGAAGGCTTGGTCACCGTTCCACTCAATGATGATTCCGGTGCACTCTTCGAACTCTAGGAAGGACTCCTGGAACAGAGTGGACTCGGGCTCAATGATGGTCGTGTAAATCTCAACTGTTTCACCAGCGTAGGTGGCAACACAGTCGTTGATCTCTGTCGCAATGTCCGCTTCAGAGAGGTAATCGTAGCTTGTGCCGCCAGCACAACCTGCCAAGGTAAGAGCCGCGACGGAAGCCGTGGCAACTCCAACCATGGAGCGACGGCTCAGAAACTGCCTCATTTGAACTCCTCAGTTATGGGTATTTGGCGCCCACAGCAAAATTGTCACACCGCTGTGAACTTGCCATGACTCTAACAACAAAACACCAACCGGTTCCACTTCGGAGAGTTTCGTTTGCGTAACGGAACGAAATGGGAACCGTTTCAGCCTGTTTCATGGGTGAGTAGGCACATCGTCACTCACGAGAGTCACGGGTCATCTTAAAGACCTCAAGCGCTGCCGTGACGGTCTGCTCGACATCTCGCAGGAGCCCCGCCACATCATCGGATTCGAGCAAATCTTGGTGGTCCAGTGTTCCCAGCGGCGCGATACCCGCGAGTTGCCACGCTCTGGCCACCGGATCATCAGCCAGTTCGATATCCGTCGGCCACGGGACCGAGAGATCGAGTTCCAATAGGTAGGACAGGGTGTCCCGAACAACCTTCTCTGCTGATTCCAACACCGAGGTTTCCACCTCGTCGATCGGGAACTCTTCCAGGAATTCCACCTCCGCCTGCGGATAGGGGTCCTCATCCAACCAGGAGACCACCCGAAACCGACGGTCGCCCTTGGCGACCACCTGGAGGGGTCCCTCGGGGGCTTCAATTTGGAGCACCCGAGCGGTGGTTCCCAGATCAAACCTTTGGTCCCCTCCCCCGACTTCCGATCCACGCTCAATCAGGACAACACCAAAGACTGGCTCCTCGGCATCCAAAATCGCGCCCATCATTTTGAGATAGCGCTCCTCGAACACTTGGAGAGCCAGAGGCATCGCCGGGAACAGCACAGAGCCGAGAGGGAACATGGGGATTACCGGCATACCTAGAGCGAACCACTTCTGCCCACCCAGACCAAATTCGGCCGGAATATTCCCAGGGAACGCTAGGAACTAAAGCGGAACTCGACCACGTCGCCATCTTTCATGACGTAGTCCTTACCCTCAATGCGGGCTTTGCCGGCAGCGCGGGCTTCCTGCAGGGAGCCCGCGGCCACTAAGTCTTCAAAGGAGGTCACTTCCGCCTTGATGAAACCTTTTTCAAAGTCGGTGTGGATAACGCCAGCGGCCTGCGGTGCCTTCCAGCCGCGCCGGATGGTCCAGGCGCGCGCTTCTTTGGGTCCCGCGGTGAGATAGGTCTGGAGCCCCAGAGTGTCAAAACCAATGTGAGCGAGCTGATCCAGTCCGCTCTCCTCTTGACCGAGGGACTGCAACAACTCGGTGGCCTCCGCCTTGTCCAAGTCGATCAGTTCGCTCTCCACTTTGGCGTCTAAGAACACTGCTTTCGCGGGTGCCACCAAACCGGCAAGCTCTGCCTGTTTGGCAGAGTCCGCCAGGGTTGCCTCATCGACGTTGAAGACATAGAGGAACGGTTTGGCCGTCAGTAACCCCAGCTCCGCAATCTCCGAGGCATCAAACTGCGCCTGGAACAGGGTCTTCCCGGTGTCGAGGAGAGCTTTGGCCTCCTCGGCGGCGGCCAGAACGCTGGGTTCCAGTTTTTGCCTTTGACTTCTTTTTCGTAGCGGGTGATGGCTTTCTCGAGAGTTTGCAGGTCCGCAAGAATCATCTCCGTGTTGATGGTCTCCATGTCGGCCTTCGGGTCGACCTGACCATCAACGTGGACCACATCAGGGTCCGAGAACACCCGCACCACCTGAGCAATAGCGTCGGCTTCACGAATGTTGGAGAGGAACTGGTTTCCCAAGCCCTCACCCTCACTGGCGCCCTTGACGATGCCGGCAATATCCACAAACGACACGGTGGCGGGGAGGATGCGTTCGCTGCTGAAAATCTCAGCCAGGGTGTCGAGCCGCTCATCGGGGAGATTCACCACACCGACATTGGGCTCAATGGTGGCGAAGGGATAGTTCGCTGCCAAGACAGCATTCTTGGTCAATGCGTTGAAGAGAGTGGATTTACCGACATTGGGTAAACCGACGATTCCGATAGTGAGAGCCACGGCTAGGAAGCCTACTGCAGAGCAGTCACCCCAGCCGTGTGCCGAGGAATCTGGGAAACGTCGGGGGTGGCTGGCAGACTGTGGACATGAATGAATCGGTGTGGTTGGTCGCAATAGCGCTCGTCATGGCAGGTGCCCTGGGTTTTGTCGCGGGGTGGGTCGTCAAATCTCGCAAGCCCACCGCAGGGGGAGACCAGAGGGCCCTCCAGGCTCAGTTGGACATGGCTCAGCACCAATACGAGGAGCTGCGAACCAAACAAGAGGCCGAAAACAAGATTCTCCAAGCCCTGGCTCCCGTGTCGGAACGACTGACCGAGATGCAGCGCACCGTGTCAGAGCTTGAGAAGCAGCGCAGCGAACAACACGGCCAGATCAGCCAACAACTCCGCGCCGCACTCGACAGCGATGAGCTGCTCCGCGGCACGGCAGAACAGCTCGCCTCAGCCCTTCGCTCGAACAGCGTTCGAGGCGTGTGGGGTGAGGTTCAACTGCGCCGCGTGGTGGAAGCAGCCGGCCTGATTGAGCGGGTCGACTTTGATGTGCAATCGCAGATCTCCTCGGATGCCGGTATTGGTAAACCCGACATGGTGATTCACCTGCCCGGAGGCAAGAACATCGCCGTGGATGCCAAGGTGCCCTTCACCGCTTACCTGGAAGCCAGCAAAATCTCCTTCACCGCCACCGGCGAAGAAGGAGCCAGGCGTGAATCACTGCTGAAACAGCACGTCACGGCAGTGCGCTCCCACATCGATGCTCTGGGCAAAAAGTCCTACTGGGATGGTCTTGCCGCCTCCCCCGAACTCGTCATCTGCTTTATCCCCAGTGAAGCCCTCATCTCCACCGCCATTGAGGCTGACCCCTCCCTGATGGACTACGCCTTTAGCAAGAAGGTGGCACTGGCCTCGCCCGTGACACTCTGGTCAGTGCTGAAGACCGTGGCGTTCTCCTGGCAACAGGATGTGCTGACCGAAGACGCCGCCAAGCTTTTCGATGTGGGCAAGGAGCTGCTCGGACGCCTGGGTGCCATGGCGAAACACATCGAGACTCTGGGTCGCTCGATCACCAGCACCGTCAAGGGCTATAACGCGTTTGTGGGCTCGCTCGAGAGCCGGGTGTTCCCCAGTGCCCGCAAGCTCACGGAGCTCGGGAACGCGGCAGATTTCCCCGATGAGCTGGAGGGCATCGAGTCCATGCCTCGTGAGCTCAGTGCACCCGAGCTCACGGAGAAAGCGGAGCTCGAGGACAAGAAAAAGAACTAATCGTTCAGACCTAGTCGTCCAGACCTAGTCATCCAGCCACTTACTGGCTTGATGATCCGCCGACACCCGACGAAGAGTTCCGGACCGCGCGCGCAAGACAATGCTTTCGGTGCTGATCATCGGCCCGTTGCGTCGAACACCTCGGACGAGTTCACCGTCGGTCACACCGGTAGCCACAAAGAAGGTGTTGTCACCAGAGACCAGGTCGTCCACACCATAGACGTGGTCAAACTTGAGGCCAGCCTCCAAGCCCTGCTGCTTTTCGTCATCGCTCATCGGGTGCAACACACCCTGCATGAAGCCACCGAGTGCCTTAATCGCACACGCGGTGGCAACACCCTCGGGGCTTCCGCCAATCCCCACACACATATCGATGCGGGTGTCGTGGCGGGCAGCGTTGATGCCGCTCGCCACATCGCCATCGAGAATCAACCGGGTTCCAGCCCCCGCCTCCCGAATCTCTCGAATCAGGTCCTCGTGGCGAGGACGATCCAAGCACAGCAATCCGCATCTCCTCGACGGGCTTGCCCTTGGCTTTCGCCAAAGCGCGGATGTTCTCCGCCAATGGGCTTCTGAATATCGACAACACCAATGCCCTCATGCGAGGTGACAATCTTCTGCATATAAAACACACTCGAGGCGTCCAGCATGGAGCCTCGATCCGCCACCGCAATCATCGAAATAGCGTGGGAGCGCCCGGCGGCGGTGAGGGAGGTCCCATCGATGGGGTCCACCGCGATGTCACACTTGGGTCCATTCCCGGTTCCGACCTCTTCACCGTTATAGAGCATCGGTGCCGCATCTTTTCACCCTCGCCAATGACCACGAGCCCCTGAAAGTTAACGGTGGAGAGGAATTTCCGCATGGCGTCCACGGCTGCCTGATCGGCGGCATTCTTGTCGCCTCGCCCAATAAACGGGGTGGCGCGGATGGCGGCGGCCTCGGTGGCCCGCACCAACTCCATGGCCAAGTTCCGGTCGGGGTGAATGAACAGTTCTGCCGCTTCGGCACCGGACATTACGAATCCTCCAGAGGATGGAGCGGTCATTGTCTGCCTCCAGCCTAGCCCTCGAGCAGACCACACCAGCGAGATAGGCTGGAGCTCAGCCCTGTCCCCCACTTTGGAGACCCCATGCCTGTTGCCACTCCCGATGAATACGCCGCCATGCTCGACACGGCGAAAGCCCAAGGTTTCGCTTTCCCCGCCATCAACGTCTCCAGCTCCTCCACCATCAATGCGGTGCTGCAGGGCCTGAGCGAGGCAGAGTCCGATGGCATCATTCAGGTCTCCACCGGTGGTGCTGACTTTTTTGCTGGCCAGAGCGTGAAAGCGCGCGCCTCCGGCGCGCTCGCCTTTGCCGCTTTTGCGACCGAGGTGGCGAAGAACTACCCGGTGAAGGTGGCTCTGCACACCGATCACTGCCCGAAGGACGCTCTGGAGGGATTCGTCATGCCCCTGATTGCTGCCAGCGAGGACGCTGTGAAAGCCGGTGGCAACCCCATCTTCCAAAGCCACATGTGGGATGGCTCTGCGGTGCCGCTGGCGGAGAACTTAGAGATCGCCAAAGACCTACTCCCCCGCATGAAGGCCATCCACTCCATTTTGGAAGTGGAAATCGGTGTTGTCGGCGGCGAAGAAGACGGTGTCAGCCACGACATCAACGACAGCCTCTACACAACTCTGGAGGACGCCATTGCGACCGTGGAGGCTCTGGGTATGGGCGAGCAGGGCCGCTACATGACGGCACTCACCTTTGGCAACGTCCACGGTGTGTACAAGCCCGGCAACGTGAAACTGCGCCCCGAGCTGTTGGCAGAAATCCAGGCAGGCCTGCAGGCGAAGTATGGAACGGGTGAGAAGCCTCTGGACCTGGTCTTCCACGGCGGTTCTGGCAGCACCGAGGACGAAATCGCCGAGGCTGTGCGCAACGGTGTGATCAAGATGAACATCGACACCGACACCCAGTACGCCTACACCCGAGCTGTTGCCGGTCACATGATGGCCAACTATGACGGTGTGCTCCGAATTGATGGTGACGTGGGCAACAAGAAGGTCTATGACCCGAGAGCCTGGGGCAAAGCCGCAGAAACCCACATGGCAGCGCGCATCGTGGAAGCCACGAAGCAGCTGGGGTCAGCGGGCAACAAGCTCTAAGAGCGGGTGCGTCCACCCAACGAGGTGCGATCCACGTTGCCAGCGGCATCCTTGCGGAGCTCCTTGGGCAGCGAGAACTGCAGGTCCTCTTCCGCGGTGCGAATCTCTTCAACATCGGTGAAGCCGGCATCTGCCAGGTCAGCCAGCGTCTGATCGACCAGAATCTCGGGCACAGAGGCACCGGAGGTCACCCCAATGGTGGTCCACGCCCTCAAGCCATTCCTGCTTGATTTCACTGGCGTAGTCGACCCGGTAGGAAGCTTTAGCGCCATATTCCAGCGCCACCTCGACCAGGCGAACACTGTTGGAGGAGTTGGGGGACCCCACCACGATGACCAGGTCGCATTCGGGCGAAATCTTCTTGATGGCGACCTGACGGTTCTGGGTGGCGTAACAAATGTCGTCACTGGGGGGATCCTGAAGGTGCGGGAAGCGAGCGCGCAGGCGACGGACGGTCTCCATGGTCTCGTCAACGCTCAAGGTGGTCTGGGACAACCAAATGAGGTTCTCGGTTGCGGGAACCTGAATGCGGTCCGCTTCGTCGGGGTCATTCACCAGGGTGGTGTTCTCGGGGGCGTGACCCATGGTGCCCTCGACCTCCTCATGGCCCTCGTGGCCGATGAGGAGGATGTGGTAATCCTGACCAGAGAAGCGCACCGCTTCGCGGTGGACTTTGGTCACCAAAGGACAGGTGGCATCAATGGCGTTCAGGGAGCGATCCTCCGCCTGCTGCAACCACCATGGGTGACACTCCGTGGGCGGAGAAGACAATGTTGGAGCCCTCGGGAACCTCGGCGACCTCATCGACAAAGATGACACCCTTGGATTCGAGTTCCCGAACGACGTGAATGTTGTGAACAATTTGTTTGCGGACATAGACCGGAGCGCCATAGCGCTCCAGAGCTTTCTCCACAGCAATCACAGCGCGGTCGACTCCCGCGCAATAGCCGCGAGGGGCCGCCAAGAGGATGCGCTTATTGCCGGTCACCGAGGTGGGCTGAAGCTTGTCCCGACGCTCCGGGATGAGAGGGGCTTCCAGTGTTGCCACACCGCCGTTGCTAATACTCACGGGGACAAGTGTAGAGGGCGCTACCGCCAAGGCGCCTGAGTGTCTTAGCCTGGGAGGCGATGTCGTCTGCCCCGAATGATTCCTCCCCCGAAGCTCCCTGGTCTATCCAGAAGCTCTCCGAGTTGATGGGTGGCTACATCGACCGTTTGGGCCCCGTCTGGGTGGAGGCAGAGATCACCCAGTGGGGTCACTCCGCAGGAAACATCTACGGAAAACTCTCCGACACCGAAGCGGACGCCCAAGTCTCCATCACGATTTGGCGTCGCACCCAGGAGAAAATCCCCGAAGGTCTCAACCAGGGCGATCGCGTGATCGCCCAGATCAAGCCCAGTTGGTATGTCAAGGGTGGAACGCTCAGCATGAATGTGCTGGACATGCGTCACACCGGCATTGGTGAAATCCTGGAGAAACTGGCGAAGCTCAGAGCGCAGCTCGCCGACGAGGGGCTCTTCGACCCGGAGAAGAAAAAGACATTACCTTTCCTCCCGGGAGTGATTGGTCTTGTCACCGGCAAAGACTCTGACGCTGAGAAAGACGTCCTGACCAACGCTAAGTTGCGCTGGCCCGAAGTCGAGTTCGTCATCGAGCACGCCGCCGTTCAGGGGGACCGCTCCGTCGGGGAAGTCATGGCAGCTCTGGAGAAGCTGGAGAACAACCCCGACGTTGAGGTCATCATCGTGGCGCGCGGTGGTGGGGACTTCATGAACCTGTTGCCCTTCAGTGACGAGAGACTCATCCGCTTAGTGGCAACGCTCACCACGCCTCTGGTGAGCGCTATCGGCCACGAAGCGGACCGCCCCATCCTCGATGAGGTCGCCGACCTCCGTGCCTCCACGCCCACAGATGCGGCAAAACGGGTTGTTCCCGATGTTCAGGCAGAGAAGCAACTCGATTGAAGAAGCCAGGCACCGCCTCGACACGAAACTCTCCGCCCTGATTCAGTACGAAATTGAGCGACTGGATTCTTTTCGCACCAGACCAGCACTCGCCGATCCCCACACCCTGATTGACCGGAAGTCCGAGGAACTGCTCCAGATTGTTGCCCGGGGTGCCGATATCTCCTCACTCGTTCTCGAGCGCTTCCAAGCCCAGCTGGCTCAGCTCACCGGATCCCTTCGGGGCCTGTCCCCCCAGAACACGCTCGATCGCGGGTACGCGATCGTGCGGGACGCCGACGGACACGTCATCTCCCGCGCTGACCAGGTCAGCTCGGGAGATGCCCTTCGTGTTCGGGTGAGTGAGGGAGAGATTGACACCCATGTTGACTAAAGACCGGCGATTAGACTGGGCATCATGAGCGAGAAAACCCCGAAGGACATCCAGGCCATGTCCTATGAGCAGGCCCGTGATGAGCTTGTTGCGGTCGTGGGGAAACTCGAGCAGGGTGGCATCACCCTGGAGGAGTCGCTTGGCCTATGGGAGCGAGGCGAAGCACTCGCCACCCGGTGTGAAGAGTGGCTGGTGGGGGCGAGAGCTCGCCTGGAGGCCGCCAAGAAAGCCCGCGAAGAGTCCTAATGGCGAAAACCATCATCACCTCAGGGCCTGAAGACCCAGAGGCCAAAGCGGCGCGAGTGGCCAAGGCCCGCGCTGAGCGCAAGGCCCGCCAAAACATGCGCAACCTCATCTGGTCACTCCTTGCGTCCCTGGGAGTTGTGGCGCTGTTGGTGATTGTGGTGGTGCGCCCCGACACCAACCTGGTGCAAGAGATTGACTGGCAAGAGATTGCGGCGCAAAGCGCCGACCAACTCCCGGGGGAGCCTGTGTCTCCCAGGCTCTCAGAGCTCTGGACCTCGAATAGAGCCGAAGTGACCAAAGAACCCGGTGCGGATATCACCTGGTCGATTGGGTTACTCGGACCAGAAGACTCCTATGTGTTTGTGGATCAAGGTTTTGGAGCAAATGACGCCTGGGTGGCACTGCGTGTTGAGCAGTCCCGCAGCACCGGAGATGTCCTGCTCGGATACGCCCCCAACCAGGTGCAGTGGACCGAATACGACAGACAAGATGTGGACTCGGGTGGACTGAACGCCTACGTGGTCGTGCTGGAGCAAGAGGGCAGCATTGTCGTGGTGGGGGGAACAAACGCGCGCGGGGTCACCGAGGTTGCCAACGAAGTGTCCTGGCAACTGGCGGAGAGCAACCCCCAATGACGTCGCCCGATCTGACCCCCGCTAAGGCGTGGCGCCGGATGCAATCCGGGAACGAGAGGTTTATCTCCGGGGAACAACGCCACCCCCGCCAGGATGCGGAACGTCGGAGTCAACTGGCGGCGTCCCAGTCCCCCGAAGCTGCCCTTTTTGGTTGCGCTGATTCCCGGATTGCCGCGGAGATCATTTTCGACAAAGGCTTGGGTGACTTGTTTGTTGTTCGTAACGCAGGCCAGGTGATTTCGTCCTCCGTCATTGGATCCCTCGAATACGCAGTGGAGATCGTGGGGGTGCCCCTGATTGTGGTGCTCTCTCATGACAATTGCGGCGCGGTGGCTGCGGCACTGGAACAAGACCACCCGGAAGCAACCTTGTTGCCCTCGCACATTGCGGAGATCACCCGCGCCATCGCTCCCGCGGTCACCCGAGTGAGACTTGCCCAGGGCTTAGCGCCCGGGGAACTCACCGACATCGAGGCTGTGGGGATGGAACACCTTCGCGACACAGTCTCCGTGCTGCTTGCCTCCAGTGAACTCATCAGTGACGCGGTCGCAGTCGGTAAGCTTGCCATTGTTGGCGCCAACTACACGCTTGCGGAAGGTCGGGTAACCCCGTCGGTGGTAATCGGTGCACTGGACGAGTAGAGAGACCAAGGACTGAGCCCATGAGTGACTCCGCGAAGTTCCGTATCGAGCACGACACCATGGGTGAGGTCAAAGTCCCCGTGGATGCCCTCTACCGGGCGCAAACCCAACGTGCCGTGGAGAACTTCCCCATCTCCGGTCGTGGGCTTGAGCCCGCCCAGATTGTGGCCCTCGCCCACATCAAGCGTGCCGCAGCGCTCGTCAACAAGGAACTCGGCATCGTCGATGCCGCCATCGCCGATGCCATCGTGGCAGCGGCGGAGCAGATTATTGGTGGAGCTCACCACGACCACTTCCCGGTCGACACCTACCAAACCGGGTCAGGCACCTCCTCGAACATGAACATGAACGAGGTGTTGGCCACCCTTGCCACCACCCACGGTGGTGTGGAGGTTCACCCGAATGACCACGTGAACGCCTCGCAGTCCTCCAATGACGTGTTCCCCACGTCTGTGCACGTGGCGGTCACCGAAGCACTGCTCAACTCCCTCATCCCAGCGCTTGACCACTTGGCGAGAGCTCTGGAGGACAAGGCAAAGCTGTGGAAGTCCACGGTGAAAGCCGGTCGCACCCACCTGATGGATGCCACCCCGGTCACACTGGGTCAAGAATTCGCCGGCTATGCCCGGCAGATGAGATTGGGAATTGAGCGCATCGAGAGCGCGATTCCCCGCGTTGCCGAAGTGCCCCTGGGCGGAACAGCCACAGGAACCGGAATCAACACTCCGCTGGGCTTCTCTGAGAAAGTCATCGCCGAGCTTGCGAAGGCGACCTCTTTGCCGATTACCGAAGCCAAAGACCACTTCGAAGCCCAAGGTGCCAGAGATGGACTCGTGGAGGCCTCGGGAGCGCTTCGCATCATTGCGGTGTCCCTGACCAAGATTTGTAATGACATCCGCTGGATGGGCTCCGGCCCCAACGCAGGCCTCGGAGAACTTCACATCCCTGACTTGCAGCCAGGAAGCTCGATTATGCCCGGCAAAGTAAACCCCGTCGTTCCCGAAGCCGTGTTGATGGTGTGTGCACGGGTGATCGGTAATGACCAGACCGTGGCGTGGGCGGGTGCATCAGGAAACTTTGAACTCAACGTGGCCATCCCCGTGATGGGAACCTCGGTGCTCGAATCCATTCGTCTTCTGGCGAATTCCACCCGCGTGCTGGCCGACAAGACAGTCGTGGGCCTGGAGGCCAACGAGGAGCGCGCTCGCGCGCTCGCCGAGTCCTCCCCCTCGATCGTGACACCACTGAATCGCGTGATCGGCTATGAAGCTGCTGCCAAAGTGGCCAAATACTCCGTCGAACACAAGAAGACCGTCCGGGAATCAGTCATCGAGTTGGGTTTTGTGGAGCGCGGTGAGATCACCGAGGCAGAGCTCGATCAGGCACTCGATGTGCTGAAGATGACAGCACCAGGTCTTTAGGCGACCTGGTTACCCTCTTCCAACAACTCCGTCACCAACGCGGCGATAGCGCTGCTCTCAGAGCGCATCAGGGTCAGGTGGGCAAACAGTGACTGACCTTTCAGAGCCTCGATAACGCTGGCGACACCGTCGTGGCGTCCCACCCGGAGGTTGTCGCGCTGGGCAACATCGTGGGTGAGGACAACACGGGAGTTCTGTCCAATGCGAGAGAGCATGGTGAGCAACACGTTTCGCTCCAGGGACTGAGCCTCGTCCACGATGACGAAGGCATCGTGGAGGGATCGTCCTCGGATGTGGGTGAGGGGAAGAACTTCGAGGAGGCCCCGGTCCATAATCTCCTCCACCACGTTGTGGGACACCACAGAGCTCAGAGTGTCGAAGGTGGCTTCAGCCCAGGGGTTCATCTTCTCGTTGGCATCACCGGGCAGATAACCCAGGTCCTGGCCGCCCACAGCGTAGAGCGGGCGGAACACCATGATCTTGCGGTGCAATTGGCGCTCCAGCACGGCCTCCAGGCCGGCGCAGAGAGCCAACGCGGACTTACCGGTCCCGGCACGACCACCGAGGGACACAATGCCCACACTGGGGTCGAGAAGAACGTCGATGGCGAGTCTTTGCTCCGCAGAGCGACCGTTCAGACCAAAGAGGTCGCGATCACCTCGAACCACGGAGATGACTCCCGGTGAGGTGACGCGACCCAAAGCCGAACCGCGCTCAGAGGAGATCACCAGCGAGGTGTTGACCGGCATGTCTTTGACGGTGTTGGACTTCATGGTCTCGGAGTCATAGAGCTCCGCCATCTCATCCGCACCCATCGCAATTTCTGCGATGCCGGTCCAGCCGGACTCTGGGGCAAGCTCGGCGCGGTATTCCTCAGCGGCAAGACCCACAGACGCTGCCTTCACCCGCATGGGGAGGTCTTTCGAGATCACCGTCACCGCAAGACCCTCGTTGGCGAGGTTCAGGGCAACAGAGAGAATCCTGGAGTCGTTATCTCCCAACTGAAGGCCACTGGGAAGCACGGACTGGTTGGAGTGGTTCAGTTCGACTCGAAGCGAGCCACCCTCCCCCACAGCGATCGGGAAGTCCAAGCGCTCGTGCTTGGCGCGAAGCTCATCGAGGTTCCGCAGAGCTTGTCTGGCGAAGTAGCCAATCTCTGGGTCGTGGCGTTTCTTCTCAAGCTCCGAGATCACCACCACCGGAAGGACAACCTGGTGTTCCGCGAAGCGGAATATTGCACTCGGATCTGAGAGCAACACCGAGGTGTCGAGGACGTACGTCCGCTCCCCCGTCTTCTTCTTCTTGCTTGTTGCTTTTGACGTTGTAGGGGTAGCGGATTTTTCCACGGAGGCTCCTTAGCCAAGTTGAGAACCGATGACTAGAAAATACGGGAGCAACGAAAGAACAGAGGTGAGTGACACGCCTTCAACTATTGGACGAAGGTTAACTCTTGGGGTTCGGGCTGGGGCAGCCTTATCTCCCTGTTGGTTCGGCGTCGGCGACCCAGTGCGATTGCGACAAACACCGCCGCCAGGACAGCCGCCAGTGCAAGACCAGCAATCCACACCAACATGTCTCTCGCGCCATCGGCCGTCAGCAGCACAGGCTCCTGAACGACCACCCCCAAGTTCGCGGCCTTGATGAACCCATCATTCGCGACACCTTGGAGCTGAAGTGTGTGTTCACCCACCACTGCATAACCGGGCGTCCAGGAACACTTCACCGGTGAAGGCGCCATCAGCCGACACCGTGACGCTGCCGAGCAATGTGGGGTCAGAGAACAACCAGATGTCGACCCGAGTGTCGGGTTGGAAACCCTCTCCGGACACGCTGGCGGTCTTGGCCTGCACCAACGTAATCGTGGCACCTGCATCCACCTGTTCAACCTCGCCCGCATCATCGGGCAAAGAAACGTTGAAGCTCCATTCGCCAGAGACCACCGCAACCTCGCGGGTCTCAGGGCGGGCCTCAATCACTACTGTCTCAGG
>JAGYJI010000006.1 GCA_018402295.1 Pontimonas sp. | reverse complement strand
AAACATTTCCACTTCATAGCCGTAGCCATATTTGGCAATAATTTCGACGGTCAGCAGCAACAACAACACCCCGGTGATGTAAGCGGCGACGCGATAAAACTTCAGCGCACCAGGAAGAGACGGGTGGGCCGCAGGGTTGCTCAGTGAACAGCAGCATCGGGTTGTGCAGAAGCACTGGGCGTCAGGTGACATCCTCTCCATCCTAAGCTTTGGCCCCTTCGGGCTGTGGTGCCTGTTCAGACTCCCACTCGTCTCGCACCAGCCGGTACCAGAGATAGATGGCGAAAAGGGCAAAAATTGCCCACTCGGCCGCATAAAAAGGTTCAACCAGTTGAGCTCACCATCCGGTGGGGGCGGTGTAGTAGAAATCGCACGCAACCCGTCCGGGGCAACAGACGACACCAGGTAGCCGCCATAGACCGGGCCGGGTTGCTCCCACAGGTTGATTAACTCGGCCACTGAAATGGCGCTTCGCTCCCGGACTTCAAAATCCGACGACTGGGGTGACTCTGTGGGAACATAGCGGCCCACCAAATCCTGACCCGTGGTGGCACTGAAGCCTTCCACCCGCTGGGTTGCCTCCGGAGGCGGGAAGCCAACCCGCCGCAACAGCTAAAGAGTGCCCCTCCGGTGTCTGACAGTGTCGAATCAACCAGTCGCCACGGCCATCAGGTGCAACCGATCGGTGACCCACTGGGTCGTCACCGCCCACAAAATCACACCCGCACGCTCACCATGCCGACCACTGGCGTCAGTCGAAATCACCGACTGCGGGGTGGCAACATGAGCCCAATCTCCACGGGGTTTCGGCTTCCCTTGTGGGCACATCAACGTTCGCGAAGCTTTCGCTCCCACTGCCACTGACCCAAACCGGCAAACACCGCCGCGATGGTCAATGCCAACACCAGCGCACCAATCCACTTTGGCCTTTTGGCCACAGCCCACATGAACGACCCCTCTTGCTCCCGGCGAAGTCCGGCCCTCCAGGGTAGTTGGGCCAACTGGGGGACGCCTTGGGATGGGAAAAGAGTTGCTACTGGCAGCACTTCTCGCTGCGGATCCACCCCCCGCAGGCGCTCTAGCGCTCAGTGAGAACGACGTCGACTTTTTGGAAATCTTTGAGCTCGTGATCCACAGGTGGCCATGGAGTGGCGAAGTGCACCCATCAGGTTGGTCTGTGCCTCCGCTAAATGGGCAGGCCCCAAAAGGACCTCCTCCAGCGAACCCACGCTTCCCACCTCGACCCGGTTTCCGCGGGGAAGGTGTGGTGGTGGGCTTCTGGACCCCAATGCCAACCGGCTCCGGGTGCTTCTTGGCGCGCGCCAGGGGCGAACCGAGCATGACCGCATCAGCACCAGAAGCCAAAGCCGCCACAATGTTGCCACCACGCCCAGGCCACCGTCAGCTAACACGTGGACGTATCGTCCACCGGATTCATCCAAATAGTCGCGTCTGGCTGCCGCAACGTCAGAAATGGCGGTCACCATGGGGGCGTGAATACTGAGGGTGAGCCCTGTAGCTGATGACGCACCGCCACCAAATCTGGACAAGCACACCGGCAGCGCCGGTGCGCATCAGGTGCAGGGCGGCCGTATAGCTGGCAGCACCCCCACAATCACGGGCACATCGAGTTCGTAGATGAACTCTTTGAGGTTCAGGGGTTCACGATTTGAACTGACATGTTCTGCACCCGACCGTGGTTCCTCTAATCACAAACAGGTCAACCCCGCCGAAATGACCACGTCGGAAAACTCTCTCGTGCGCTGTGGGCTGAGTGCCCCGGCGACTGGAACACCGGCTTCGACGGATTTCATCGAGGCGCTGGCGGATCAGTTCCGGCTTAATCGGCTCCTTGATAAAGCTTTTTGTAGAAGAGGGGTTGCGGCCTCGAGGGTCCACCTGAGAAATCTCTGCCAACACTTTTCTGCGTCGCCGTAGCGAGTCCACAACCCCTCCAGGTTTGGGCACCCCCACTGCCACCCAGCTTTCCCAGCGCACAATGGCGCTTGCTTGCCGGTGACATCACCGAATCCATCGGTGCAGCAACAACCGGCATCGAAAACGTAAACGCATCAATCGACCACTCCAGCGATACGTCTTCAGGGTCCCTGGTGCGCCGTGAGGGGATTACGGCAATGTCGTCAAGTCCGTAGGCTTCGCGGGCGCGTTTCGCGCCACCAATTTCCAGCTCATTCACGCCCACAGCTTAGTCGGCACCAACCATCCGCCGATTTAGCGGTTGTAGTTGGGGGCTTCCACCACCCGGTGGATGTCGTGCGGGTGAGATTCTTTAAGCCCTGCGGCAGTAATGCGCACAAACTTGCCACGGACTTTCAACTCAGCAATGGTGGCAGCCCCGGTGTAGAACATGGACTGCCTGAGACCACCCAGAAGCTGATACACCACCGAACCGGAGTGGCCCCCGGTAGGGCACCTGGCCTTCGATTCCCTCCGCGATGAGTTGTTCATCGCTGGGCACATCTGCTTGGAAGTAACGATCGCGTGAGTAGGAGGTTTTTTCACCGCGACGCTGCAGTGCACCCAGTGATCCCATCCCGCGGTAGTGCTTGAACTGTTTACCGTCCACGAAGACCAGGTCGCCCGGGGATTCGTCGGTGCCGGCAAGGAGCGAACCCAGCGACGAGTGTCTGCTCCAGCCACCATCGCTTTGGCGATATCACCCGAGTACTGAAGCCCTCCGTCGGCAATCACTGGAACGCCGGCGGGGATGGCGGCCCGGGAGGCCTCATACACGGCAGTCACCTGAGGAACACCCACTCCAGCCACAACGCGGGTGGTGCAATGGAGCCTGGGCCTACGCCCACTTTGATCGCGTCGGCTCCCGCCGAAATCAGTGCCTCGGCACCCTCACGGGTTGCCACATTTCCACCGATGACATCAATGTCATCAAAGAGCTGTCGGCTTTCAGCCGGGTAATGATGTCCAGCACACCGGAACTGTCACCGTTTGCGGTGTCGACCACGAGGACATCGACACCTGCATCCCTCAGCGCGCACGCCCGGTCCCAGGCGTCGCCAAAGAAACTCCATGGCGGCGACCACCCGAAGTCGGCCCTGCGAGTCTTTCGTCGCGTGCGGGTATTTTTCCGACTTGTCAAAATCTTTCACCGTGATCAGACCGCGTAAGAGCCCTTGGTCATTGACCAAGGGAAGTTTTTCGATTTTGTAGCTTCGCGAACAGAGCGAGGGCATCTTCTCGACTGATTCCCTCCGGAGCTGTGATGAGCGACTCACTGGTCATCACATCGCGCACCAGCGTGCTGGCCATTTCCTCGTCGGGCACAAACCGCATATCCCGATTGGTGATAATTCCGACGAGCTTCCTTCACTCCTCCACCACCGGCACGCCGGACACGCGGAAGCGCCCACACAGCTCGTCAACATCAGCCACCGTCGCATCGGGAGTGATGGTGACCGGGTTGGTGATCATTCCCGACTCACTACGTTTTACCCTTTGTCAACGGCTGCCGCCTGGTCCTCAATTGACATATTGCGGTGAAGAACACCGATGCCACCCTGTCGGGCCATCGAGATGGCCATCCGCGGCTCGGTGACCGTGTCCATCGCCGCAGACAGCAGTGGGGCAAATACCGTAATGCGCTTTGTGAGGCGAGAGGTCGTATCCGGCTTGAGAAGGAACAACGTCGGTGTGGGCGGGAAGCAACATCACGTCGTCGTAGGTCAAACCCACTAGATCGAAAGGACTTGACTCCACTCTGGGGGACCTCCACACTGATCGCGAAAGCGAGTAAAAAGAGAAACTCTGCGCAATTGTTATGGTAGCGGTTCGACCCTTGCGGAATAACCAGGCATAATGTTTCCCATTGTTAACCTTCAGGGTCACGAAAGAAGCATGGCACTGTCAAAGATGACAGAGTCGGTGAAGCGTCAAGACGGCGCAGGAAAAACAAAATCGAGTGGAGTGCCGGTGGATCTCGTAGCCACCGAGCGCAAACCTGTGTTTCGACGTCTTGTCGTGATTCTCATGACCTTTGCGTTAGCAGTGACCGGCATGGCGCTGAGCGCTCCGGCCTACGCCGACACTGTGGGTGAAGAGTACGACTTCCAAGTCTTCGGCAATGTGAAAACGAAGGCACGGCTCTTGAAGGCGTGGAAATCATTATCGAGGGCAATGGCATGAAGCCTCAGTCCTCACCGATGAAAACGGTCAATGGAACATTGGGGTCCCCGAGAAGGGCACCTACCAAATCACTCTGGTCGAGTCGACACTGCCTGAAGGTGTCGCCGTTCTTGAGGGTGGGCCGGTTCAAAGTTTGACTGGGGCTTCACCAACAACGTCGCCTACAACTTCTTCATCGGTGAAGGCCAGCGCACACCCATTAGCACCATCGACCAGTTCCTCATGCGAGTCTTCGACGGGTTGAACTTCGGTCTGTTGCTGGGACTCGCCGCCATTGGCCTGTCGCTCATCTTTGGAACCACCGCTTTGCCGAACTTCGCACAGGGTGAGATGGTGACGTTCGGTGCCCTGGCAGCTCTGATGTTTGTGGTGATCGGGGTGCCGGTCTGGCTGGCGTTCCCGCCGCCGTGGCTCTCTCTGGCGGTTTTGGCTGGGCACTCGACGCTGGAGTGTTTGGACAACTGCGTCGCCGTGGCGTGGGCATCGTTCAGATGATGATTGTGAGCATTGGTCTTTCACTCGAGCGTGCGCTACGTGTACCAATTCTTCGCCGGTGGCGGCACTGCTCAGCTTCCGGGCGGAACAGGTTCCACCGAGGTGCCCCTGTTTAGAACCGTCGACCCTCAGTGTCAACGACCTGATCAGCATGGCGGTGAGCCTCGTCGTGATTATCGCTGTGGGCTGGTGGCTACTGAACACCAAAATGGGCAAAGCTACTCGTGCCGTGTCAGACAATGCGTCGCTTGCTTCTGCGTCTGAGTATCGATGTTGAGCGCTCATCGAACAGTGTGGATTCTCTCCGGGCCCTCTCCGGTCTCGCGGGCATCCTCTGGGCGTACTTCCGTCCCGGACTGAAATGGGACATGGGAAGAAAATCCTCCTCTTCATTTTCGCCGCCGGAGTTCTTGGCGGGTTGGGAACAGCCTTTGGTGCGCTGGTCGGAGCCCTCATTGTGGGTGTCTTTATCGAAACCTCGGCGCTATTTATTCCCTCTGACCTCAAATATGTCGGAGCGTTGGTCATCATGATCGTGATCCTGCTGTTTAGGCCTCAGGGAATTCTCGGCAAAAAAGAGCGAATAGGTTAGCGGGGCGTCATGGACTGGAATTCGATCTATATCAACACCGCGCAAGCGTTGTTCAACCCTGTCACCATTGCGTTCGCGCTGGCTGCGCTGGGTCTAGCCGTTCACTTTGGCTTTGTTGGCCTTCTGAACTTCGGTATCGCCGGCTTCATGGCTGTGGGTGGCTATGGCTACCGCAATCTCCGCGCTGAGCTTTGGGTTCCCCCTGGTGGGCGTCTATGCTTACCGCGATTGTCGCGTCAATTGTCTTCGCATTGATATTAGGTTTACCCACCCTGCAACTCAGGGGTGACTATCTGGCGATGGTGGCAATCGCTGCGGCCGAAATTATTCGTCTTCTGCTGGTATCGCAAGCGTTTAACTCTGTGACCCAGGGATCAGCGGACGGTCTGGACCGGGTCGGCTCACGACTTCCGATCCATTAACCCCTGCCCGATGGCAAGCGGCTTTGGGCCCTGGTCCTACACGGCCTAACCAGTTCTGGGATTCTCATTGTGGGTTTGGATCATCCCTGGCCCTCAGCCTGTTCGTCGTGTGGCGCCTCGTGAACAGCCCGTGGGGTCGCGATCATCAAAGAGGCATCCGAGGTAGACGAAGATGCGTGAGGGCTCTGGGCAAGAAATGTCTTTGGTTACAAGCTCCAAGCCCCTTAGAGGAATTCGGTGGTGTCATCGCCGTTTGACTCGGTGGCGTCATTTATCGTACTGCCCTCCTCTGGCAGACCCGATGACCTTCATCACTTCACTGGCGTTCTTCGTTTCTGGCCTCGCCCTGCTGCTCGGTGGAGCAAGCGATAGCATTTGGCCTCCCGGAGCTGCTCATCTCTGGGTACCCAAGCCTTCCTCGGACGCTGCTTCCCGCTGGGCCGGCCTGTATCATTGGTCTCCCCAGACCTTCTCCTCCGCGCGGGCCGGAGCGCTGCGGTTTGTGATTATCGGTATCTTTGCTCATCCTGATTGTGGTGTTTAGGCCACAGGAACGTTGGCGACAAGAGGGAGTTGACCCCGGTCCTACAACCCAAACCAGTTTCAACCCAGAAGTCCACGGGACCCACATCACAGGCCGCCCCGGCGTGAAAGAAAGTCGCACCCCATCATCGTTGCCGACCACGTATCGAGGTCCTTCGGGGGCTTCACCGCGGTGGATGTCGAACACCTGAGATTCCTCGAAGAGCCAATCACTGCCCTGATTGGTCCAAACGGTGCGGGCAAAAACCACCTTCTTCAACCTGCTCACCGGCTTTGACACCCCCTGATACCGGGATCCTGGGAATTCGAGGGCCAAAGCCTCGCAGGCATCCCCGCCTATCAGGCTGTCTTCCAGCGTGGCCAGGTGCGGACCTTCCAGTTGACCAAAGCGGCCTGCTAGCTTGCCGGGACCGTGTTGGAAAACATGAAGCTTGGTGCGAAGGGACTCAGAGTGGTGAAAACCTCCTGACCTCCATCTTTCCTTTCCTGGGTGGAGAGCCAAAAGAAGCAGAAATTGAAGCCAAAGCACTAGAACTGCTGGAGCGCTTCAAACTTGAAGCTCAAGGATGACTCCCTGCAGCGAGCCTCTCGGCGGTCAGCGCAAGCTTCTCGAAATGGCCCGTGCCCTGATGAGTGACCCCCACCCCGGTCATGCTCTGATGAGCCGGATGGCTGGGGTGGAACCCCTGGCTCTGACGGAATCCCCGCTCGAGCACATCCTGAACCTCAAAAGAGGGCATGACGGTTCTCTTCGTCGAGCACGACATGCACATGGTTCGCCACATCGCCGACTGGGTTATCGTCATGGCCGAGGGCAAAATCATCGCCGAAGGCGCTCCCGATGAGGTCACGACCAACGTCGCCGTGGTAGATGCTTACTGGGCAGCCACCAGGACACCGACCTGGAGTGTCGTTACCGGTCGAATCCAGCTACCTAAGGAGAGGCCTAATGGCAGAGCATGAAGCGCCCGTCGTCGAAATCAAAGACCTCGTTGCCGGCTACCTTCCTGGGGTGAACATCCTGGAGGGCTGCAACCTCACAGCTGGTAAAGGTGAATTGATTGGAATCATCGGACCCAACGGTGCCGGAAAATCCACTCTACTGAAGGCCATGTTTGGCCAAGTCAACGTGCGAGGTGGTTCCATCACTCTTCTCGGCGAAGACATCACAGGCTTGAAAGCTAACAAGCTCCGTGGCGCGTGGCGTGGGAATGGTCCCCCAGAACAACAACGTGTCCCCAGCCTCACCATTGAAGAGAACCTCGAAATGGGTGTCTACCAAGACCCCAGCAAGCTTGAAGAGGGTATGACGACCGTCACTGAGCTGTTTGCTGAGTTGAAGCCCCGCCTCAAGCAACGTGCTGGGTCGCTTTCTGGCGGTGGAACGTCAAATGGTGGCTATGGGTCGTGCTCTCATGATGAACCCGTCAGTGTTGCTCCTCGATGAGCCCTCCGCTGGGCTTTCCCCGGTCCGACAGGATGAAGCGTTTATCCGGGTGTCAGAAATCAATAAAGCCGGGGTGACGACCATCATGGTCGAGCAGAACGCCAGGCGCTGCCTGCAGATTTGTGACCGTGCCTACGTGCTCGACCAGGGTAAAGATGCGTACACGGGCACCGGGCGCGAACTCCTGAACGACCCCAGTGTGATCGAACTCTACCTCGGCTCACTGGGCGCCTAACACGCTGCCATAAGCCCTCATACGGCTTCTGGGGTGCGATGTGGCTCTGTCCTTTGCCACTCTCACCCAGAGTGGCTGACAGGGCCGTCTGAGCGTCGCTGTGGTGCACGCAAGTGTTGGGGAGGGCCTGATTTCCTCTTAGCCAGCCCAGGGCCCCATTGTGGCTCACCCGTGGGTCAAGCGACAACACCACGAACACACGGACAGAACGACTGCTGGCCCCGGTCATAAGACCGGGGCCAGCGTGACTCTCGTCACTGACTAAGAGTCAGTTTAGAAGTTCTTCACCACGTCGATCGGTGAGTAGGTGTTGTCGTCACCGTACTGGTAGATACCCACCTGGGCTTGGGTCGGGTCACCGTTGTCACCGAAGGTGACGGGGCCTGAGAAGCCGTCGTAGTCGGCAACTCCACCACCGTTGATGATGTCAGCACACGCAACGAACGTGGTGCACTTTTCACCATCACCGGATCCACCGGACTTCCTGCAGCTTGCCTGCGATGTCGGCCGAATCGGTCGAACCTGCAGCCAAAGCGGCGAGAGCAATCAGCACAGTCGCGTCGTAAGACTCGGTGCTGTATGCCCAGACGTCTGCCTCGAACAGTGAGGGGTTACCCATTTCAACCCACACGGCGTCAGCTGCGTCTTTGAACTCTTGAGCAGCATCTGTCGGGCCGGGAGTGTTCCCTTGGCGCCGGTGATGAGGCCTGCTTCCGAAGTCACTCGAGTAGTTTGAGAGGTTTCCATCGGTGAAGTAGATGTTCTCAGCGGTGAAGCCAGCCGCCACAATCTCGGGCACAGCAGTCTTGGTCTCGTCGAAGAGAATCACGACGAGTGCGTCGGGGTCACCGGGCCAAAGCTTCGCCGATTTGCGAAGTGAGGTTGGTGTCACCCTGGTTCACTGAAGGAGTCGCGAGGATTTCTCCGCCGGCAGCTTCGAAGGCCTTGGTGGCTTCGTCGCGCAGGGTGGTTCCATACGAGTCGTTCAACACGATCATCGAGGCAGTCTCGTGACCGTCCTGAGCCAGCAGAGTTCCGAGGGCTTCACCCTGGAGGAAGTCGGCGGGCGCAGTGCGCCACGTAGAGACCGTCGTCGTCGTAGGTCAGAGAATGCCGTCGAGGTGTTTGCGGGCGACACCATGAGCACGCCAGCTTCCTTGGTCACCTGGTCGATGAACTGAAGGGACACACCAGACGATGCGGCACCAACGATGGCGGAAACGCCTTCGCTGAGAAGACGGGGGATTTCCGTCTCGTAAGCCTTGTTGTCAGTGTCTCCGGAGTCACCGAATACAACCTCGAGCGAGATACCCGCTGCGGCGTCGTTGATGTCCTTCTGGGCGAGTGCAACACCGGCTTCTTCGGGGGCCTGAGGAACGCGAGGGTTCCCGTGACCGGAAGGGCGGTACCAATCTTCAGACTCAGTTCCTCAGCCGCAGGCGACTCTTCAGTCGTCTCCTCCTCAGTGGTTTCTTCGGCAACGGGCTCTTCAGCCGCTGCACAACCACTGAGCACTAGCGCCGAGGCGGCGAGAATGGCGAAACCACTCCCAGCCTTCGAAATTACGCTCATGATGCTCCTTACATACTCTTCTTCATCCTCAAGGGAAAAAGGGTCGTGCGATACACAACCAAGTTCCTATGTTGATGCGCTGAAAGCCACCTGAAGCACTACAGGATGGTTACAGCCCTGTAACAACATGAGGAGAAAATTTTCGGCCACGAATCGGTTACTTTCCGCTTAACCGCCGGGATTTCAGCGCATCACCAATAAAAACGCCCAGTGCCACAACGATGATGCCAAATCCGAACCAGCGCTCAATTGGCATCGGTTCCCATTAACACGACGATTCCTCGACAACGCTTGCAATATGGGGTTCAGGTACTGCAGTAACCCCACAGTGGACAGTGGCAGCCGCCGGGCTGCAGAGCGAAAAGTAACAGCGGCACCGAAGTCACCACTCGGCCAGTGACATCAACACAATCAGTCCGGCGCCTTCGCTGGTCACAACCAACCCGTCGGTCAGTGCAATCCAGATCAGCAGACCCACAGCCAACGGCGTCACCCACAGTGTTTCCAACGTCAACCTGGTGAGGGCCGGCATCTGGCCAAGGCCCTTCTTCACCAGGCCATACAAGCCAAAAGAAAACGCGAGTCCGACGGCAATCCAAGGAAACTCTGCCGTAACCCACCACAAGTACCACAACAGCCACCACCACCGAGGCCTAAGGCCACCCACTGGGCGGTGCGCAACCGCTCACGCAAAATGAATACCCCAAGCAGCGCCGTGACTAGAGGGTTAATGAAATACCCCAGAGCGGCGTCCATCACGTGCCCGGTCTGAGTAGCGAAACGAAAATGCCCCAGTTGAACAAAATCAACACCCCTGCCGCGCCGGTAGCAGCAGAGCGCTGCGGCGGTCTCGGAGCACCGCGAAAGCCCTCTGCAGCTGGCCCATGGCGACCAGAATCAGTACACACAACACCAGCGACAACACAATGCGCCAGGCGAGAATCTCTAACGAACTCGCCGGGGCCAACGCCACTAAAATACAGCGGCATGAAGCCCCATAGCGAATAGGCACCCAGCGCGTAGCCGTAGCCGGCACGAATGCTCTTGGGGTCAGAAGACGTCACTGCCTAAGGCTAGCGTCGAGGCGCAGATGTCCCCGCACACAAGAACACTCTCGGCCCCAAGGGCCGGGGTGTTCTCTTTTACAGCGTTTAGCGCTCGACGATTGCCAACACATCTTTGGCGGAGAGTACCAAGTACTCGTCGGTTCCGGAATTTCACTTCGGTTCCGCCGTACTTGGAGTAGAGCACGCGGTCGCCCACGGAAATGTCCATGGGAACTCGCTTGTCTCCTGCCATGCGACCCGGTCCAACAGCCACAACTTCACCCTCTTGGGGCTTTTCTTGGGCTGTGTCTGGAATCACCAGACCGGACGAGGTGGTCTGCTCTGCTTCGACCTGCTTGATCACGATGCGATCTTCGAGCGGTTTGATGGAGACCGACACGGTTGACCTCTTTCTGAAACTAATGGGTTAGCACACTCACCACTTGAGTGCTAAGTCTTACTGTATCGAACGAATTAGCACTCATGCAATCCGAGTGCCAAAAATAGTCTGGCGTGAGCCTGTCAGAATGATGAGGTGGCCATCAATACGGACATCCTGCTCCAGCCCGAGACCCTGACACTCATCGACACCCTCGCCGCATCCGATTCCACGGCAGACATCGTCCACACCGTGTCCGCCTTACGCCGCGCAGGACACCCCACCGAACGCATCCACCAAGCACTCGAACAGGTCCGCCTTCGCCGTAAGGCTGAAGCAAAATTTGGCCCCTACGCAGGGCAAATGCTCTTTAGTGAAGCAGGGCTCGAGCAGGCCAGCCAGACTCGCCGTCGCCGCCCACCACGCGGGCCGTTTCCAGTCCGCAGGAATCACTAGTGTTGCCGACCTCGGCTGTGGGCATCGGTGGTGACTCCATGGCCTTCGCCGCACTGGGGCTCGTCAGTGTCTCGCCGTCGACTCGGACCCGGGACACTGCCTGCACTGGCCAGCTACAACCTGGCAAATGTTCGACACCGTCACGCGTCACGACACGCTGATGCCCTCACCACGCTGGACCTGGGCGGGGTTGAGGGAATCTGGCTCGACCCCTGCCGGCGCGAGCGAGGCACCCGCCTTCTGACCCTGAAGCAGTGGTCCCTCACTAGACGACGCATTCGCGCTCGCTCGGTCTCGGCCCAGCGGCATCAAACTGGCGCCCGGAATGGATCGTGACCTCGATCCCCGACGAGGTCGAAGCGCAGTGGGTAAGCCACGGCGGCGACATCGTCGAAGTGGTCCTCTGGTGGGGCGCCCTGGCACGCCCAGGCATCCGCCGGTCGGCATTGGTGCTAGGCCCAGAACACTCCGGGAACCCACGGGAACCCAGGATGCTCCCGACGCAGAAATCGGACCGCTCGGTGACTACATTTATGAACCTGACGGTGCGGTCATTCGGGCACGGCTCATCGGGACCCTCGCGGGAATGTTGGGGGAACAATGGTCTCGCCGGATATCGCCTACATCACCTCCGATCAGGAACACCGCAGCGTATTCGCTGCCGGTTTCGCCGTCGAAAAGGTCCTCCCGCTGAAGACCAAAGAACTCGCCACCTGGGTGCGATAAGCTGACATTGGCACCCTGGAGATCAAAAACGTGGGGTGGACGTTGACCCCGCGAAACTGCGTGAACAGCTCTCCCCAAAGGATCCAGGTCTCAGACGTTGATTCTCACCCGCTACCAGGGCAAAAAAGTCGCCATCGTTGCCACGCGACTGGTGTGAACCAGACGCGGACTTCACCCGCAGACTGGCTTACCCCTCCGGGAGCAAAAACCCTGCGCTGACGAGCAGGGCACGAATCAGTGGTGTGGGCCGCCACCACACCGACCACAATGGATACCGCAATACCCAGGTAACCGAGCACCAACGCCACCATCACCGGTGCCCTTTTTCGCCAAAGGATGTGAGGGCTTCGCGATGTGTCCCGTCACCACGGCAAGGATCGCGGGAATCACGCCGAAACTCAACGCTGGGGACAGAGCAAGGCCTAACACTCCAAGCGAGAGGCTCACGTTGCGGAAGCCAAGGACGCTTCGGCGTGGGCGCCCTCGTTGTGGAGGCCGACACCGTCGGCTGCAGGCCAGTGATGGCTCATCAATGCGCTCTTCTTCATCCGCTTCGCCGTCGGTGGCCCCTGAATCAACACCCTCTAGCGCTGCTGCTTCTCCCGTTCACCCCTGTGACTGTCCCTGTCTCTACCCACGGAGCCCTCGGAAACGGGCGCCCAGCGAGTCAACAACTCGGTCACGTCGGCAGCAGCATCCACGGGCGAGTCATCCACGTCCGCCACATGATCCTCTTCGCGCCCCAACTGGGCGTTGCTCGGCGAAGACGGTTGACTGGGCGGAAGTATCCATCCGCGAGGGAGCCAGGCCCGCTCTGATCAGTTCCAGCTCCTAACACGGCAATCATTGCGCCGTTATCCGTGCAGAGCGCCAGCGGCCGGATACGCGCAGGTCAACACCCGCCAGGGCAGCACGCTCTTCGGCTAATCCCCGCACCTCGAGTTCGCCGCCACACCCCACCGAGTACCAGCCGGGGAACACCGTGCTCGTTAGTACGCATCCATGGCTTTAGCAGTCAGCACATCGGCCACAGCCTCTTGAAAGATGCGGCGACGTCGGCAACTAACCCCTCATCTGAAGGGTCCCCGTGGGTTCCCACCACCTCGCCACAGCGGTTTTCAGACCAGAGAACGAAAAGTTGTAGCGGTGTGTGAACTGATCCTTGTGCTGGGTCAGCCCCGGGGAAAGGCGTATTTTTGTCGCATCTCCTGCTGCCGAGCGACCCGGTCGATTTCTGGACCACCGGGTAGGGCAACCCCAGCACTCTGGCGACTTTGTCGAAGGCTTCACCGGCAGCGTCGTCGATTGTTTCACCCAACACTTCAACACCGTCGACAAGGTCACGAATGAGCAGAAGCGACGTGTGCCCTCCGGACACCAGCTAGTGCAACACAGGGCGACTCCAGCTCGCGCCCTCTGAGCGCAGTAGCTCTACCGCGACGTGCCCAACCGGGTGGTTGACCGCATAGAGCGGCTCATCGAGGAGCTTGGGCCAGCCCTTTGCGGCCCCCACACCTACCATTAGAGGCTCCGGCAAGGCCGGCGCCGCGGTGGCTGGCGATGGCGTCAGCTCATTCCACCACCACACCAGCCTGATCAGATGGCTTCTTGCAGCACCTGGGGCATCGCCTCCACGTGGGCCCGTGCCGCAACCTCGGGGACAACCCTGCCTAAGCGGCGGTGTTGCTCCATAGAAGAAGACACCGCATTGGCTAATATCGAGTCGCCCCGGACAATTCCCACCGAGGTTTCATCGCAGCTAGTTTCATACACAGCACGAGGGGTGCGTCGCGGTTCATCGCACGTCCCTCTTTAGCGCTCAGCGTGAGGCGCATCACCATCGCATCGACTCCGTCAGGCTGATAGTGAGTTTGGCCGCCGGGCGTCTCCGAAAGCCCACGCTTTCGTAGAGGCCCCTGAGCGGCCGGGCTATCAGCCCGACCTCCAACAACAACTCGGGCACCCCCTTCTGCGTGGCGCACCCCACCAACTCTGCTGGAGGATTCTGCCTCGCCCCGCAACCAGCACGCCGGTAGTCGGGGTGGATCTGCCAGAGGTTTGAATATCGCCCGGCGCCGGCTGGCACCAGGAGGACCCAAACCCGCCGCAACCCACCACGTCGGCGCCATCCTCGAGGACAAGGCAGTGAGAAAAGGGGTGCTGTAAGCCTCGAGGATGCACACCCTCCGGGGACCACGCATCCGGAGCCCAAAGCTCGTGCTTCGAGGGCGATAATCGAATCTTTATCGCGCGGGTCGTAGGGCGAACCACCGGACCTCACTGGGGCATCGTCACATCGGGTTCGCGCAAATACCACCGGTCGGGGCTCCCTTCCCAGGCTCTCCCCGCGCGCCCGCAGCCCCACAGCGGCGAGCGCCAAATGGGCGGGGTTCACATTTTCTGCTCGAATGAGCAGCGAACCGTGCCAGTGCGTCTGGTTGTCGTCAATGTCTTCTCGGGGATCAACCGGAGTCGACCCCACCGACGCCAAGACCGCCGTCAAGATGGGGCGTGTAGGTCGACAGAGCCCATTCACCTCGGCGCGCATCCGATATCACTGCGCTGTCGTGAACTAACGACACCGCGGCGCGCGTCGTGGCTGTGCACCGGCCACAGCGGAAGGGAGCGTGCCCAGGCGAAGCTTTGGGCTGCAGCCATGCCCCCACTCGAAGCCCCGTAAAGGGGCCAGGGCCCACCCCCATCACCACCGCAGTGATGTCCTTCGGTGTCAATCCTGCAGAGCTGAGGGCCTCAGCAATGAGTGGGCCGATCGCTTCCGCGTGGCTCCGGCGATCCAGTGTTTCCGCCACACTCACCGTCACACCCACGGCGGTGGTCACACCCACCGCGGTACCCGCTGAAGAATCAATGGCCAAAATCATGAAGCGCCTCCATTAACGGGGTAAAGCGTTGCGGCGAGTTGGCCACTTCTGGAGTGAGCACTCAACGTCACGAGGCGCTCCCGATCATCCTCCATAGGCTGATCATCGTCTTGAAGGGATGCCCGGGTCTCGATATCGATATCGAGCCACTGGTCGGCGACCTTCTCCACATACGCCCGACCCCATCTCGATTAACACAATGGAATGGTCGTAATCGATGTCCAAATCGACAAGTTCCTCCGCATGGGCCAGGCGGTACGCATCAACGTGAACCAGGGGTGGATGCATCAGCCACACTGCGCGGGTGAGTCCTGGCGACCACGAAAGTGGGTGACGCAATGGTCCCGTGAACCCCTAACGATTCGCCCACACCGCGGGTAAAGGTGGTCTTTCCCGCACCCAATGGGCCGTGGAGGACCACCACGTCACCTGCCACAAGCTGTGCCCCCACGCGCCGACCCAGTGCTTCCATCGCCTCTGCGGTGGTCACCGACACCGTGGTCATTGCACCACCTGGGAACCCTGGAGCCCAAAAGGGACACGACTTCGTAGGGATTGTGCCCGACACGGCAGCCCATTCCGCTGCAGACGGGTGGCCCTCTGTGGGGTCCCCCACAGCACCGCCCACTGCCCCACCGCAACCGAGTGGTCACCCACATCAATGGAAATCTGATCCATCGAGACACGGCCTGCGACCTGAAAACGTTGTTCGCCAATGACGACAGGTCCCGCTGACGAGGCATGCCGTGGCACGCCGTCGGCATAGCCGAGGGGATAATCGCCATCGTCGTATCTGCGGCTGTGGTGTAGGTGAGGTCGTAGCCGACACCGTGTCCAGCCGGAAGCCGCTTCTGTCACGATGACTTGACCTGATAGGGCGCATCGCCGGGCGAAGCCCCAACGACTCGTGTTCTGGGGTGAGCGCAAACCCGTAGGCGGCAATGCCAAACCGGGCCAGGTCATCGCCACGGCCGGGTGTTCGAATCGAGCTGACACTGGCCCCCGCATGGGTGAGCTCTGGGGTGAGACCCGCCTCACTCAACACCGCGAGCGCACGTTCAAAGCGCTCCAACTGGGTGCCGATCTGAGGCAAGCGACTCTAACGGAGAGGTGGGTGAACACTCCGCGCACTCGAACGAGACCTTGGCGCTCATACTCTTTCGCCTGAACCGCCAGTGGGACCCAGTCGGGCTCGGTAAGACCGCCCCGGCCCATGCCAGAATCAATTTTGAGCTGAACCGTGGCGGGTGTGGTCTTGGTGGCATGCCTCGCTGCGGCGTCGAGCTGCCAGGGGCTCGAGATCCCCAAATCGATGCCCGCATTGATCGCTTCCAGCCACCGCGCTGTCTCGGCCCGATCAGCCAGGCAAGAATCGGAGCATCAATTCCTCCCGCGCGAAGGGCGAGGGCCTCATCGATGTCGGCTGTTCCCAACCACGTTGCTCCCCTTCTAACCCTGCGCGGGCGGCGGTCAAGGCGCCGTGGCTGTATCCGTCTGCTTTCACCACCAGCATGCTCTGCGGTGTTGCTGCCCTGGCGTGTAGTGCCTGCACGTTGGCGCTAATGAAGCTCGGTCGGATAAGTGCTTCTCTCACGAGCGCGCCCCTGTGAGGATTCGGCCACCACAAACGCAATGGCGACACCACCGTCATGGCTCAAGGAGAGGTGCCAACGATCGATTCCTTGGTGCTCGCTGGCACGCTGGGCGCCACCGGTCAACACCAGAGTGGGTGGTAGCCTGCGCGGGGCGTTGCACTTGAATGTCGTGCCAACTAAAACCGGAAATGTGCCCGCCAAGGGCTTTCAATGTGGCCTCTTTGGCGGCAAATCTGGCCGCCAGGGAGGCTGCATTGCCCTCCGGGTGCGAGGCCTTCAGTATCGAGCTCGCCAAAAACCCGTGGTCCAAGCGCGGGGGTTCGCTCCAGTGCTCTGGCCATTCGATCAATGTCGACGACATCCACGCCAACGGAAATCACCATCTGTGGTCTACTCCACCGTCACCGATTTGGCCAGGTTTCGAGGCTGATCGACGTTCTAAGCCTTTCGCCATCGCCAATTCCATCCCAAACAGGTGAAGCGGTATGACAGCCAGGAGTGGTTCAACAAACGTGTGGGCGGGGGAAGGGCAATCACTTCATCGGCAAACGGCAATACGGCTGCATCGCCGCGCTCCGCCAGCGCAATCACCCTCGCACCACGCGCGCGGATCTCTTGAATGTTGGAGACCACTTTGGAGTGCAGTGAACGGGGTCACGGGGACTGGGCACCACAACGAACACGATTTGGCCCGGTTCAATGAGCGCAATGGGGCCGTGTTTCAGCTCACCGGCGGCGAAATCCTTCCGCGTGAATGTAGGCAAGCTCTTTAAGTTTCAGTGCCCCTTCCAATGCAATCGGGTAGCCGACGTGTCGACTCCAAATACAGCACCGAATGGGTATCCGCCATCCAGTGCGCAAGCTCGTGAATACGCTCACCCGTTTGCACCATTTCTGCCATCTGCTCTGGCGCAGCCAGCAGGGCTTCGGCTAATTCGGCTCGCTCAGCTGCACTGAGCGTGCCTCTGGCTTCACCGAAGGCAAGAGCGAGCAGGTAGGTGGCAACCACTTGCGCAGAAAACGCTTTGGTGGAGGCAACAGCAACTTCTGGGCCAGCGTGGGTGTACAGCGTCGCGCTGGATTCACGGGGGATGGTGGCTCCCTGGGTGTTACAAATCGACACCGTGGTCGCACCCGCTTCTGCCGCGTGGCGCACCGCCATCAGGGTGTCCATCGTCTCTCCGGACTGGCTCACCGACACCACCAGGGTGTGCTGGTCGATGACCGCATCGCGGTATCGAAACTCGTGAGACAGTTCCACGGAGGCGGGAATTTTCGCCCACTTTTCCATCGCATACGCACCCAACATGGCCGCGTATGCCGCCGTACCACAGGCAATAAACACCACACGGTTGATTGCGGTGTTGGCCACCACGTCGACCAGTTCGGGCATGTCGATATGGCCCTCAGGGGTGATTCGACCTCGAAGAGGTGTTGGCCACGGCTTCTGGCTGTTCAGAAATTTCTTTCGCCATGAAGCTCGACCAACCGCCTTTTCGGCGGCGCTCGCATCCCAATCGACGGTGAACTCTTCCGGGTGGACCACGTTGCCGTCAAAGTCGGTGACGCTGATTCCTTCGGGAGTAATCGTCACCACCTGATCTTGACCGAGCGCCACCGCCCGGCGGGTGTGTTCAACAAACGCCGACACATCAGAGGCAAGGAAGTTTTCGCCCTCACCCAAACCCACCACTAAGGGTGAGTTTCGCCTCGGCACCCACCACTACGCCCGGCTGATCCTGGTGAGTGACCAACAGTGTGAAGGCTCCGTGGAGCTGGTTGGCGCTCTGGCGGAGGGGCCTCAGTGAGGTCACCCGTCTCACGGCGGCACTGGCTACCAAGTGTGCCGCCACTTCCGGAATCGGTTTCGCTGATGCACTTCGATACCCTCGGCGCTCAGCGATTCTTGGAAGCGCTTGGTAATTTTCGATGATGCCGTTGTGAATGAGGGCAAGCTTGCCGCCATCAGCCAAAATGAAGGTGGGCGTTTCAATCGGTGGGGCCACCGTGGGTGGCCCGCCGGGGTGTGGGCAATACCGGTGTGGCCTTCGCCGAGGACTTGGAGGGTGAGCTGGTCGGCGAGCACCTGAAGTTTGCCGGCTTTTTTGCGGTGTGGAGGCCTCCCACCTCGTCGACAATGGCCACTCCCGCAGAGTCGTAACCGCGATATTCCAACCGCTTCAAACCGGCCATCAACACGGGAAGGCTCGCTTTATGGCCGACATATCCGACAATTCCACACATGCTTGCGAGTCTAGGCGATGGCTCCCTAGCCAACCCGGTGGCACTACTGTTGAGGGCATGCCCGCCCGAAGAGCGCGGAAAACGCCACGCCGTTTGTCGCCTATGACCGAGCCAGCTGGGCCAGCCTCTCCGCCAAGAAACCGTCCACCCTCACCGATGGGGACCTGGCACGCATACGCTCAACGGGTGATCGCCTCGACTCTGGATGAAGTCACCCAGGTGTATCAACCCTTGGCGGAACTCTTGGGCCTTTACATCCAAGCCACCAGGGAGCTCCACCACCACACCAGGACCTACCTGGGTGCGGACACCACCCTCACACCTTTTGTCATTGGGGTTGCCGGCAGTGTCGCGGTCGGAAAATCCACCACTTCCAGGCTGCTGCGGGAACTTCTGAGCTCACAGCCCCAAACACCCCGAGTCGACCTGGTGGCAACAGATGGGTTCCTGTGGCCGACCCAAGAGTTAGAGCGCCGGGGCATCCTGCACCGAAAGGGTTTCCCGAGAGTTACGACAAGCGCTCACTGTTGCGCTTTATCTCCCAAGTCAAAAGCGGCATTTCCCGGTGGAAGCACCGGTCTACTCCCACCTGTTGTATGACCGGCTCGAAGGGGAGAGCCAAGTTGTGGACTCTCCCGACGTGCTGATTCTGGAAGGACTGAACGTCCTCCAACCACCGAGCGGTTCCCAGGCGTTAGCCGTCAGCGACCTGTTCGATTTCAGCATCTACGTCGACGCACGAACGCGAGACATTGCGACATGGTACGAAGAGCGTTTTCTGGCCCTGCAACAGGGAGCCTTTGCTGACCCCCGCAGTTATTTTCACCGCTATTCCAGCTTGAGTGAGCCAGAAGCGAGAGCCGAGGCACGGCGCATTTGGGCTGAGGTCAATAAACCCAACCTGACAGACAATATTTCGCCCACAAAACCTCGGGCGTCACTGATTTTGCGAAAAGAAGCCGACCACCGAATTAACACGGTGCTGCTTCGAGAGGTTTAGTGCGCCAACTCTTGGCGCACCACATCTGCTACCTGAGCCGCATACTGATGTGCCAGTTCTTTGGTGGCGGCCTCCACCATGACGCGCACCAAAGGCTCTGTGCCTGAAGCGCGAAGCAACACTCGGCCCGAATCGCCCAAAGCGCGCTCTATGTCTGCAACCCGGTCACGGATCACCGAATTACCGCCCAGGCCATCGTGGTTTACCCCTGGCACGTTGACTAAGACCTGCGGGTAGACCTCCATGTCACTCGCTAAGTCATGCAGGCGTCGCCCGCTGTGAATGACTTCGGCGGCGAGGTGTAGCCCGGTGAGAATGCCATCGCCGGTGGTTTGGTGGCGGGCCAAAATGATGTGACCAGACTGCTCACCACCCAGAGACAAACTACTCTTATGGATTTCTTCCAACACGTAGCGGTCACCCACCTTGGTGTCATGAATGGCAATACCGTGCTCCCGAGCAGCCGTCGAAGCCCAAGATTGCTCATCACGCGTGACCGCCACCGCATCGCCAGCTAGCTCGCCGCGACGCTTCATCGCCACAGCGAGGATGGCGATCATATGGTCGCCATCCACCAATTGACCGGTGTGGTCCACCGCGAGGGTTCTATCCGCATCGCCGTCGTGGGCAATCCCCAAGTCGGCCCCCAGCTCCACCACGGCCTCTTGGAGTTTTCCCGATGGTCGAGCCGTAACCCTGGTTGATGTTCAACCCATCCGGTTCGGCACCAATGACCGTCACCTCGGCACCAGCGTCACGAAAACCCGGGGCGATACTCCCGCAGCCGCGCCGTGAGCACAGTCCAACACAATGTGCAGACCGTCGAGACGGACAGGAAGTGTTTTGAGTAGGGCGAGCGCGTAGCGATCTTCCGCATCGGCAAACCGACTGATTCGCCCCACACCTGCCCCTGTAGGACTCCAAAGGCTGTGTGCCCAAAACCCTTCGATGCGGTCTTCGACCTCATCGGGCAGCTTGGTTCCCCAAAGGAGAAAAACTTGATGCCGTTGTCGGGCGCCGCGTTATGCGAAGCGGAAATCATCACCCCAAAATCGAGGCCAGCATCTTTCACCAGGAGCGCCACCGCGGGGGTGGGTAACACCCCGCGTCTAAGACATCGATTCCCGAGCTACGATCCTGCCGCCACTGCGTGGGAAAGAAACTGCCCCGACACCCGGGGGTCTCTGGCAATCACGGCCTGGGGCGAAGCCCCTTACTGCGCAGCTCATCAGCGTGTCGACCCTTGGTGAGAACAGACGCTGCCGCCCTGGGCAAGCTCAAGCGCCAGCTTCGCCGTCAGGTCTGCGTTAGCGAGACCGCGGACGCCGTCAGTTCCAAAGGCGACCCATCGTCTGGTCCGGAAGGCTCGGACTACCTCTTGGAGTACTGAGGAGCCTTACGAGCCTTCCTTCAGACCGGCTTTCTTGCTTCCTTGACGCGAGCGTCGCGGGACAAAAGCCGGCCTTTTCAGGTCGGGACGATTGTTGTCGCGGTCAATTTCATTAAGAGCTCTCGCGATTCCCAAACGCAGTGCACCGGCCTGGCCGGATGGGCCACCGCCGCTGATACGCGCCTGCACGTCGTAGCTACCCTGAAGCTTCAACAGAGTGAACGGGTCGTTGATTAGCTGCTGGTGCAACTTGTTGGGGAAGTAGTCCTCGAGGGTTCGACCGTTGACGGTGATGACACCGCTTCCGGGGGTGAGACGCACGCGGGCAATAGCCTGCTTGCGTCGACCCACAGCCTGCCCCACCAATGGTGAGGGCAGGACGAGGGGTTACGGTTTCCGCAGTTTCTGGTGTTTCGGTGCTGTAGGTCTCGGGGACCTCAGCCTGGTCGGCGATAGTAGCCATGGTCCAACCTCTGTGTGGGCGCCGTTACTGGGCGATTTGGTTGATTTCGAAGGGTGTGGGCTGCTGCGCCTCGTGCGGGTGTTCAGGACCGACATAGACTTTGAGCTTTTTCAGCTGATCGCGACCCAAAGTGTTTTTGGGCAGCATTCCTCGAATGGCGCGTTCAACGGCGCGAACGGGGTTCTTCTCCAACACCTCGGTGTAGGAAGTGGCGGTCAAACCACCGGGGTAACCCGAGTGGCGGTACTCCATTTTTTGGCCGCTTTATTGCCCGTCAGGACCACTTTTCTGCGTTGACAATGATGACGTAATCACCCATGTCCATGTGCGGGGAGAAAGTGGGTTTGTGCTTACCGCGAAGAACGGTGGCGGCGTGAGTCGCGAGGCGACCCAGAACCACGTCCGCGGCGTCGATTACCACCCAGGAGCGGCTGATGTCCGCGGGGGTGGGGCTAAAGGTGCGCGTCATGCGTCATCCCATCGTGTCGAGGTGTTCGTGAATCCTGCTCCGGGGAGTTTGTCTCAAACATCCCGGTGGAGGGCTCAACCGAGGCGCCAGTTATTCCAACGCCAGCGCTCTACGTTACACGCTGAAGGGAGCAATCTCAATCTGTGGGCTGTGTGCGCCGTGACCGGGTGGCCTCAGCGCGGTCAAAAAGTTCACTGTCGGGCGGATACTTCACCTCACGCAGGGTCAAACCTTTCGCAGCCATCGTCTTCCAGCTACTGGTCCTCGTCGTCGCATCCCGCAGAGCCACGATCTGTTCAACGCTCAAATCGGCACGGCCCACAGCGACCGCGGCACCGACCAATGATCGCACCATCGAGTGGCAAAAAGCATCCGCCGCCACGCGCGACACCAACACGTTGTCTGTGTCGCGCCGCCACGAAAACTCTTGTAGTTCCCGAATTGTGGTTGCCCTAGGCCGTGCCCGGCAGAAGCTGGCAAAGTCGTGAACCCCGAGAAGCGCGTGGCCGAGAGTGCCCATTGCCTCGAGGTCTAACCGATCCTCCACCCACAGGGTGTAGCCAACCTGCCGTGGGTCTTTCGTGGAGTCGGCATCGGCAATCCGATATTCGTAGTGTCGCGAGAGTGCCGAAAACCGTGCATCGAAGCCCTCCGGCGCGAGACGCACCGACTGGACCCAAATGGGCGAGGTTTTGCCCAATGCGCCGCGCAGTCGTCGGAGAATCCGCCCTTCGCCACCAGCACGCGTGAGAAGCCCCTCTGCTTCGTTAGGCAGATTCGCGTGGCAGACCTGCCCGGTGGCATGAACACCGGCATCCGTGCGGCCTCGCCACCACAGTGCGCAACTGATGTGGCTCACAGTGAAACACCCGGGACAGCGCAAGCTCAATGTCACCCTGACGGTGCGCCGGTGGGGCTGAATTCCCCAACCGGAAAACGCTGACCCCTCATAGGAGAGGTCGAGACGTAACCTGATGCTCACAACGAGCAGTGTAAGCCAGAGGCCAAAGCCACCCTAGTTAGGCCTTTTTGTCCTCTGAGGCGTCTTCCGTCGCAGCGTCCGCAGCATCTGCATCATCAGAGACCGCCTCCTCAGCGGAATCCGCATCAGCTACGGGCTCTTCAGTGGCTTCATCAGCGACCTCAGGGTCAACCGCCACCGTTTCCACGGCCTGATCCATATCGATCGCTACGGACTCAGTGGTCTCCGTGTCAACCTCAACCACATCGGTGGCCAGAGCGTCAACCTCGGTGCCATCTACCTCGGTGCCATCGACCTCAGCGGCAGCCGCGGCAGGCGCTGCTGCGTCACTTGCAACCTTGGCTTTCTTGGCCGAAGGCTTCTTTCTACCGGGTCAAGGATCAGTTCAATGATGGCCATGGGCGCGTTGTCGCCCTTGCGGTAACCGGTCTTCACAATGCGGGTGTAACCACCTTCGCGGTGTTCGACCAGCGGAGCGATTTCAGTGAACAGCTTGTGCACAGCCGACTTGTCGCGAATCACTGTCATCACCCGACGACGAGCGTGCAAGTCGCCACGCTTCGCGAAAGTCACCATCCGCTCAGCCAGGGGGACGAAGGCGCTTCGCCTTCGTCTCAGTGGTCTGAATACGACCGTGGGTGAAAAGCGCAGTCGCAAGATTCGCGAGCATGAGCTTTTGTGGGCGGGCCCGCCGCCGAGGCGTGGTCCCTTCGTGGGCTTAGGCATGGTGTCTTCCTTGTGCTGGTGAGCTGATTATTCTTCGTCGAGGCCGGTGTAGTAGGCGCTGCCATCAAAACCGGGCATGGTGTCTTTAAGAGACAGACCCATTTCAATGAGCTTGTCGCGCACCTCGTCTACCGACTTTTGACCAAAGTTGCGGATGTTCATGAGCTGGTGTTCGGACAGAGCGACCAGTTCACTCACAGAGTTGATGCCTTCACGCTTTAGGCAGTTGTAGCTGCGAACCGAAAGGTCCATGCTCTCAATAGGTGTAGCCATTTCGTTGGACATCACTGCCTCAACGGGGCGGGCCCAATTTCGATACCTTCCGCTTCTGCGTTCAAGTCGCGGGCCAGACCGAACAGTTCCACCAGTGTGCGACCAGCAGAGGCCACCGCGTCCTTGGGGGCCATCGAAGGCTTGGTCTCCACGTCGACCACGAGACGGTCAAAGTCGGTGCGCTCACCGGCACGAGTTGCCTCGACACGGTAGGTGACCTTGAGAACGGGCGAGTAGATCGAGTCCACAGGAATCTGACCGGCTTCGGCATACTCGTTGCGGTTCTGAACGGAGGACACGTAGCCACGGCCGCGCTCGATGGTGAGCTCCAGCTCGAAGCTGGCCTTGTCGTTCAACGTGGCAATGTGCAGTTCGGGGTTGTGAATTTCGACACCAGCGGGGGCAGAAATATCCGCCGCGGTGACATTACCCGCACCCTGCTTACGCAGGTAGGCGGTAATCGGCTCATCGTGCTCACTAGCCACGACGAGGTTTTTGATGTTCAAAATGATTTCAGTGACGTCTTCCTTCACACCCTCCACCGTGGAGAACTCGTGCAGGACACCATCAATGCGGATGCCTGGTCACGGCAGCACCGGGGATAGACGACAGCAGCGTGCGACGCAACGAGTTGCCGAGCGTGTAGCCGAAACCTGGCTCCAGGGGCCTCGATTACGAAGGTCGAACGGTTTTCGGAGAGGGTTTCTTCTGCGAGGGTGGGGCGCTGTGCAATGAGCACTGTTTCCTTTCGGCAAAGTGTCCGCTATTTGACACCTATTACGCAATGCGGTTTCACACCGCGGAACATATTGAGTTGTGGTGGGAGGTAAGCATCCGGCTGTCAGGCTGACCGCCGGTCATACCTCAGACGCGACGACGCTTGGGCGGACGGCAACCGTTGTGAGCCTGAGGGGTCACATCGGTAATCGAGCCCACCTCCAGGCCAGCGGCCTGGAGCGACCGGATGGCCGTTTCCCGTCCGGAGCCTGGTCCCTTGACGAAGACGTCCACTTTTTCATCCCGTGCTCCTGCGCCTGCTTGGCAGCCGATTCGGCAGCCAGCTGTGCAGCAAACGGGGTGGACTTTCTCGAACCTTTGAAGCCCACTGCGCCAGAGGACGCCCAGCTCACAACGCCACCCTGCGGGTCAGTGATCGACACGATGGTGTTGTTAAAGGTTGATTTGATGTGGGCTTGACCCACAGCAATATTTTTCTTGCCCTTACGACGCGGTTTGCGCGCAGGGGACGCTTTCGTGGTTGCCATTAATTAACTCCGAAACTCTGCTTTGCGATCCAGGGAGCCGCTATGCGGCTTTCTTCTTACCGGCGACGGTGCGCTTGGGGCCTTTACGGGTGCGCGCGTTGGTTTTCGTGCGCTGGCCGTGCACGGGCAGGCCCCGACGGTGTCGGACACCTTGATAGCTGCCGATTTCCACTTTGCGGCGGATATCTGCGGCGACCTCACGGCGGAGGTCACCTTCCACCTTGAAGTGGGCTTCGATGTGTGAACGCAACGCAAGCAACTCGTCGTCGCTCAGGTCCTTCACGCGTGTGTTCGGATTAATCCCGGTCGCGGCGAGAGTCTCCCGCGCACGGGTCGGCCCTACGCCGTAGACGTAGGTGAGGGCGACTTCGACCCGCTTTTCGCGGGGAATATCAATCCCGGCAATACGTGCCATTTGTTTTCTCCAAAAGTGGCTGAGAGGTATGTGTCAGATTCGGTGCCCGGGCCTCTCCCTGAGGTGTCCTCCCGTGAGGGATTCGTGAATCTGGCTGGTCTATTAAGTTTTTTGTCCTGCTAGCCCTGGCGCTGTTTGTGCCGGGGGTTGGAGCAAATCACCATAACATTTCCGTTGCGGCGAATTACGCGACAACGGTCACAATATTTTTGACACTCGAGCTAACCTTCATTTTTTCTCCTGCTGGCCTCGTACCCACTCACGCGGGCCGTTCCTTCTCAGTACCCGCTATTTGTAGCGATAAACGATTCGGCCACGGGTCAGGTCGTAGGCGACTCAGCTCCACAATCACGCGATCCTCCGGGAGGATACGAATGTAATGCTGACGCATTTTCCCCGAAATGTGGGCAAGAACCTTGTGACCGTTGGTCAACTCCACGCGGAACATCGCATTGGGAAGGGCTTCGACAACCGAGCCTTCGATTTCAATGACACCGTCTTTGTTGGCCATAGCCTCTTCGTCTACTCGTACTGGTCATGCTGGAGTGGCTGGCTCGAAAGCCATTGACACACCAAAGGGTTAGTTTATGCCGAAGAAGCCTCCGGCACAAATCTTACTGAACTAGTTCACACCGGCTGCCGTGAGGCGAGCCACAATCCGCTGTGTTATCTCGTCAATCGGACCGATCCCATCAACGGTGACCAAGAGCCCCCGCCGCTGGAAAACTTCAATAAGCGGCGCCGTCTGCTGCGCATACACACTGAGGCGGTGGCGCACCACATCCTCACTATCGTCGCTTCTGCCCTGGTCAATGGCTCTTTGACGCAGACGCTCAACAACCACGTCCACATCGGCGACAAGCTCGACCGCGGCGTCGAGCTTCGTCGATTGGGCAGCGAGCATCCCCTCTAACGCATCGACTTGCGATGCGGTCCTGGGATAACCATCGAGCAGGAACCCATCGGCACAATCATCCTGGTTCAGGCGATCCTGAACGAGATCGTTGAGTGAGCGAATCGGGGACGTTTTCTCCCGCATCCATATAAGACTTAGCTTTCTTGCCGAGCTCTGTTTCGTTCTTCACGTTCTGACGAAAAATGTCTCCGGTGGAAATCGCGGGAATCCCGAAGTGTGCGCCAATGCGTTCAGCTTGGGTGCCCTTACCTGCGCCTGGAGGGCCAATAAGGAGTAACCGGGCGCCCTTGCTCACTTCAAAAGCCCCTCATAGTGGCGCTGCTGCAACTGAGCATCAATCTGCTTCACGGTGTCCAAACCAACACCCACGATGATCAGAATGCTTGCGCCACCGAAGGGGAAGTTCTGGTTCGCATTGACTGTTGCCAGGGCAATCAGAGGGATCAGCGCCACTAGGCCCAAATAAAGCGACCCGGGGAATGTGATCCTGGTGAGTACATAGTCCAAGTATTCGGCAGTCGGGCGACCGGCACGAATACCGGGGATGAAGCCGCCGTACTTCTTCATGTTGTCGGCTACTTCTTCAGGGTTGAACGTAATCGCGACGTAGAAGAACGTGAAGCCCACAATGAGCAGGAAGTAGACGAGCATGTAGAGCGGGTTGTCACCGGAGGTGAAGTTGTTTTGGATCCACACCACCCATTCGGGTGCCTGCTCGCCTGCGGCCCCAGGCTGGTTGAACTGGGTCAGCAAAGCGGGCAAATACAACAACGAGGAGGCAAAAATAACCGGAACAACACCCGCCATGTTCACCTTGATGGGGATGTAAGTGTTGGAGCCACCAAACGTCCGGCGCCCCACCATGCGTTTCGCATACTGAACGGGCACACGTCGCTGGGACTGTTCTACGAACACCACTAGCGCCATGATGATCAGCCCGATAATGAGCACCCCGGCAAAGATTTCAAAACCTTCTGACTGTCCAATCGCCCAGAGCGAACCCGGGAACGTTGCCGCGATAGACACGAAGATCAACAACGACATGCCGTTGCCGACACCACGTTCGGTGATCATCTCGCCCATCCACATGATGAAACCCGTGCCGGCGGTCATCGTGATCACCATCAGCATGATTGCGTACCAGGAGTCGTTGGCCAAGAGCTGGTTACAGGCGGGAACACCTGAATTTGCACCAAAAAGAGCCCCACTCCGGGCGACCGTGATCAGTGTCGTCGACTGCAGAAGGGCCAGGCCAATGGTCATGTAGCGGGTGTACTGGGTGAGCTTCGCCTGGCCGGTCTGACCTTCTTTATGCAGTGTCTCGAAGTGGGGAATAACCACCCTTAACAGCTGCGTGATAATCGCTGCAGTGATGTAGGGCATGATGCCCAGCGCAAAGATTGACAGCTGAAGCAGTGCGCCTCCGCTAAACAGGTTTACCAGTTCGTAGAGGCCTTGAGTTCCCCTGAGCCCGCCAAACACTGCTGGACATTGCGATAGTCCACAAACGGTGCAGGAATAAAGGAACCCAGCCGGAATATCGAAATGATAGCTATGGTGAACGCAATTTTGCGCCGCAAGTCAGGGGTTCGGAAGATTCTTCCTATGACCTGAAACACATTTGCCTCCCGATGCGGCTTCGCCGCTCACAATGCCCACGAGCCTAGGTGGTTTTGATTCCCGCCGGCTGGCGGGAACCTGAGGTCGCTAACGGACCTCGCCACCAGCCTTTCGATTTTTCCTTAGCGGATGCAGAAACCTTGTCCACACTTACGCTCAGTTTGACCGACAAGTCACCATCGGCAAGAACCTTTACTTTCTCGTTCTTGCGAACAGCGCCCTTGGCCACCAAATCAGAGATAGTGACGTCGCCACCCTTGGGGTAAAGCTCACCGAGGCGGCCAACATTGACCACCTGGTACTCGACACGGAATGGGTTTGTGAAACCGCGCAACTGGGCGCACGCATCACCGAAGTCAGCTGGCCACCCTCAAAACCAGGACGGACCTGGTAGCGGGCCTTCGTGCCCTTGGTTCCACGACCAGCGGTTTTACCCTTTGATCCTTCACCGCGACCCACACGGGTTTTGGTTTTCTTCGAACCGGGGCGGGACGCAAATGGTGGAGTTTCAACACTGCGGGTCGAGCGACGTCAGAAGACGCAGGCTTCTTTTTCGCTGCGGGCTTCGCCGCTGGCTTTGCAGCAGGTGCTGCAGAGTCAGTAGCCGTCTTGCCGCAGGCGCTTTCTTCGAAGCAGCGGCCTTAGCTGCTGGCTTCTCTTCGACCTTCTTGGCTGCAGCTGGCTTTGCGGCAGCTGGTTTTGCGGCAGCTGTTTTGCGGCAGCAGTTTTGCGCCAGCAGCCTTAGAGGAACTCGTCTTGGTCGCAGCAGTTTTAGCGGCCGCAGGCTTAGCCGCTGCCGTCTTCGACGCAGTAGTTTTCGCGGCAGTGGTTTTCGCGGCAGTGGTTTTCGCGGCAGTACTTTTCGCCGCGGTCGTCTTTGCAGCCGGCTTCTTCGCCGCGCAGGCTTCTTTGCGGCGCTTGCCGTGGTTTTCTTCGCAGCGACTGGCTTGTCAGCCGCAGGCTTCTTCGCAGCCGGCTTCTTGAGCCGCCGGCTTTTTCTCTTCGGCCATTAGTCAATCTCCTCCACCGTCACCAGGTGACGGACAGTCTGAACGTATCCGCGATTCTGCGGATTATCGGGTCGAATCACTGATTGGCCGATCTTTTTCAAGCCGAGACTGCGAAGAGTTTCGCGCGCCTTGGGCTTCTCGCCAATCCGCGACTTCTTCTGAGTCACTTTGAGGTTCTTCGCCATTATTCAGCTCACCTTCTTTGCCGCCAACGCTTCGGCCTCAGCGCGCACGAGGCGGCCCGGAGCCATTGATTCGAACTCCACACCACGACGAGCCGCAACAGCGCGAGGTTCCTCAAGCTGCTTCAGTGCTGCCACAGTGGCGTGGACAATGTTGAGGGTGTTAGACGAACCCAACGATTTGCTCAGCACGTCGTGGATTCCCGCACACTCAAGAACGGCGCGAACGGGACCACCGGCAATAACACCGGTACCCGCCGCGGCGGGACGCAACAGCACGACTCCTGCGAGCCGCCTCACCCTGAACCGGGTGGGGAATGGTCTGGGCAACACGGGGAACGCGGAAGAAGTTCTTCTTCGCTTCCTCGACACCCTTGGAGATTGCCAGTGGCACCTCACGGGCTTTGCCGTAGCCGACACCGACCATGCCATTACCGTCACCGACAACAACCAGCGCAGTGAACGCAAAACGCCGACCACCCTTCACAACCTTGGACACGCGGTTAATGGTGACCACACGCTCGAGGAACTGGCTCTTGTCGCCAGTGTCGCGGGCGCCGCGCTGAGCCTCGGGACGACGCTCACGGCTTCCACGGCGCTGCTCACGAGGTTCCTCAGCGACCGAGGATCCGGCAACCGGGGCGTCAGTAGCGACCGTCGCCTCAACAGCTTGGGCCTCAGCAGCTTGGGCCTCTGGGGCTTGGGCCTCAGTGGCGTCGGTCACGGTTTCTTCCTTCTTCTCGTCGCTCACAGCTCTAATCCACTCTCTCGGGCACCTTCAGCGATGGCGGCCACCCGGCCGGCATAGCGGTTACCTCCACGGTCAAACACCACCGCGGTGATGCCCTCTTTCTTGGCACGCTCGGCGACCAGTTCACCAATTTTGCGGGCCTTGGCGGTTTTATCACCGTCGAAGGAGCGCATGTCGGCTTCCATGGTTGATGCCGAAGCAATTGTGCGACTCTCCTGGTCGTTGACGACCTGAACAAACACGTGGCGTGCCGAACGGGTGACAACCAAACGGGGGCGCTCGGGGTGCCTCACAATCTTTTTCCGCAGGCGGTTGTGGCGACGGGCGCGCTGAGCCTGCTTGCTCGAACCTCTAGTTCCCAAAGCCATTGTTACTTACCAGCCTTTCCAGCCTTGCGTCGGACGCGCTCACCTTCGTAGCGCACACCCTTGCCCTTATAGGGCTCCGGCTTCTGAAGCTTTGCGAATGTTCGCTGCCGCTTCGCCAACAGCCTGCTTATCGATGCCACTAACCGTGACCTTGTTGTTGCCCTCCACACTGAAACTCACTCCAGCGGGTGGCTCCACGGTAATCGAGTGCGAGTAGCCCAAAGCAAATTCCAACGACTGCCCCTTTGCGGCCACACGGTAACCCGTGCCAACCACCTCGAGGACCTTGGTGTAACCGTCGGTCACGCCGATGATTTGGTTGGCGATAAGGCTGCGCGTCAGGCCGTGAAGGGCACGAGAGTCGCGCTCATCGTTGGGCCGAGTGACAACCACCCGATCGTCTTGCACTGTGGCCTCAATCGGTGCGGCGATGGTGAGCTCGAGCTCACCTTTGGGTCCCTTCACCGACACGTGGGCGCCATCAATGGCCACCGTCACTCCGGCGGGCACGGGGATAGGAAGTCTTCCAATACGAGACATGTCAGATCACCATACGTAGGCGAGAACTTCCCCACCCACGCCCTTCTGATTGGCCTCACGGTTGGTCAACAAACCGGAGGAGGTGGACAAAATGGCGATACCCAAACCACCGTGAACTTGAGGAAGCTCGGTCGACTTGGCGTATACCCGGAGGCCGGGCTTGGACACGCGGGTGATGCCCACAATGCTGCGCTCCCTGTTTTGGCCGTATTTCAGGGTCAGCGTGAGGGTTTTACCCACGCGCTGATCTTCTACGGCGAAGCCGGAAATGTAGCCCTCACGCTCGAGAATTTCCGCGATATGGGATTTGAGTTTGCTACCGGGCATGCTCACAGAGTCGTGGTGAGCCTGGTTGGCGTTTCGCAACCGGGTCAACATATCCGCAACCGGATCTGTCATCGTCATAATGCTGTATTCCTGTCTTCGGCCGGTTTCGACTCCCGGGACACCGGGGCCGACCCATCCGATTTATGGGCCCTTAGGCCTCTTCTACTATTTTGGTGACGAACGGAAAGCCCAGCGCTTTCAACAGCGCCCGACCTTCATCATCGGTTTTTGCTGTGGTCACGACAGTGATGTCGAAACCGCGGACCCGGTCAATCTTGTCCGGGTTGATCTCGTGGAACATTGACTGTTCGGTGAGTCCGAAGGTGTAGTTGCCTGAACCATCAAACTGCTTGGGAGAAAGCCCACGGAAGTCCCTGATGCGGGGCAGTGCCAGGTTCACCAGGCGGTCGAGAAACTCCCACGCCCGGTTGTTACGCAGGGTGACGTGCGCACCAATAGGCATTCCTTCGCGCAGTTTAAACTGCGCAATGGACTTACGCGCTTTCGTCACCACAGGCTTTTGGCCGGTAATCGCGGTGAGATCAGCGATTGCACCATCAATGACTTTGCTGTCCTTCGCCGCTTCACCCACACCGGTGTTGACGACCACCTTCACGAGGGTCGGCACCTGGTGGGGTTGGTGTAACCAAACTCCTCGGTGAGGGCCGCAATGATTTCAGTGCGGTAGCGAGCTTTGAGGCTCGGCAGTGCAGTAGCTGTTGTGGTCGACATCAGAGGGTCTCACCTGACTTCTTCGCATAACGAACACGGATGGTCTTTTTAATGCCACCCTTCTCGCCGACCTCTTCACGGAAGCCCACACGGGTGGGTTTCTTCGTCTTCGGGTCGACCAGAGCCACATTGGAAATGTGGATGGGGGCTTCGTGGGTTTCAATTCCGCCGGTCTTTGCTCCGCGGTAGCTTTGGCCCACTTTGATGTGGCTTGGTCACAAAGTTCACGCCTTCGACCAGGACACGATCCTGCTCGGCGAGGACCTCAATGACTTTGCCAGTCTTGCCTCGGTCACCGCCGCGCGCTTGGGTTTTACCTGAAATGACCTGAACCAGGTCACCCCTTTTTAATCTTGGCCATTGTTAGAGCACCTCCGGAGCGAGCGAGATGATTTTCATGAATCGCTTGTCGCGAAGCTCACGGCCGACAGGGCCAAAGATACGCGTGCCGCGAGGCTCACCCTCTTTGTTTTTGATCAGCACCGCAGCGTTCTCGTCAAACTTGATGTACGAACCATCCGCACGTCGGGTCTGCTTGACCGTGCGCACGATGACAGCCTTCACCACCTCACCTTTTTTGACGCCTCCACCAGGGATCGCGTCTTTCACGGTCGCGACAATCACGTCGCCCAGTCCCGCATAGCGGCGACCGGAGCCACCGACCACACGAATGGTGAGTAGCTCTTTCGCGCCGGTATTATCGGCGACTTTAACTCGGGATTCCTGCTGCAACATGACTACGGGGTCCTTTTTAGTTGTTGGGGCCTACTTGGCCTTCTCCGCAATTTCCACTCAAACGCCAACGCTTCGTTGCCGACAGTGGCCTGGTCTCGGAGATGACCACAAGGTCACCTACACCAGCTTGGTTAGTTTCGTCGTGAGCTTTCACTTTGGAGCTGCGACGCACCACCTTGCCGTAGAGGGGTGCTTAACCCGGTCCTCCACCTCAACGGTGATGGTCTTGTCCATCTTGTCGCTCACGACGTATCCGCGACGTACCTTGCGGTAGCCACGCGACATCTCTTCCGCCTCAGTGGCAGAGGTCTTCTGTGCTTCGGTCGCCATTACGCGGTCTCCTCGCTTGCTGCCGCCTCAGCGGTTTCTTTCTCGTCCTTCTTGGACGCTTTCTTTTGGACGGCACCTCGATGGGAGCAGGAGTGGCACGAATACCTAACTCACGCTCACGAATCACGGTGTAAATCCGGGCGATATCGCGGCGCACCGCACGCAAACGCCCGTGGTTATCCAACTGGCCGGTTGCGTCCTGGAATCGCAGGTTGAACAGCTCTTCCTTTTGACGCTTCAGTTCATCCAAGAGGCGCTGATCCTCAAAGGTGTCCAGCTCTTCTGGACGCAGTTCTTTCTGATCCAACAGCCATCAGGCGCCCTCCTCCCGAGAAATAATCCGAGCCTTTAGCGGCAATTTGTGGATGGCGCGGGTGAGTGCTTCGCGGGCGAGCTGCTCGTTCACGCCGGAAACTTCGAAAAGTACACGGCCAGGCTTAACGTTGGCAATCCACCATTCCGGTGAACCCTTACCGCTACCCATTCGGGTTTCGGCCGGCTTCTTTGTCAACGGGCGGTCCGGGTAGATGTTGATCCACACTTTTCCACCACGCTTAATGTGACGGGTCATGGCAATACGCGCGGCCTCAATTTGCCGGTTGGTCACATACGCCGAAGTCATCGCCTGGATTCCGTATTCACCAAAGGACACCTTGGTGCCACCGGTGGCGTGACCGCCCCGCTTGGGGTGGTGCTGCTTGCGGTATTTAAGCTTCCGGGGAATCAGCATGGCTAGGCCTCACTTCCGCTTGCCTGGGCTGCGGGCTGGGCTTCGCGCGCGGGCCGCGCCGGGCGCCATCACGGCGCTCCGGGCGCTGCGAGCGCTGCTGAGCTTGTTCGCGGGCCAGTTCCTTGTTGGTGATGTCACCCTTGTAAATCCAGACCTTCACGCCGATGCGGCCATAGGTCGTCCGAGCCTCGTAGAAGCCGTAGTCGATGTTGGCACGCAGGGTGTGGAGCGGGACGCGACCTTCACGGTAGAACTCGGAGCGCGACATTTCCGCACCACCGAGTCGACCAGACACCTGAATGCGGACACCTTTAGCTCCGGCACGCTGTGCACCTTGGAGGCCTTTGCGCATCGCACGGCGGAAGGCCACGCGGGCGCTGAGCTGCTCGGCAATACCTTGGGCGACCAGTTGCGCTTCCGTTTCGGGGTTTTTCACCTCGAGAATGTTCAACTGAATTTGCTTGTTGGTGAGCTTTTCCAGGTCCGCACGGATACGTTCGGCTTCTGCACCGCGGCGACCGATGACGATTCCGGGGCGAGCCGAGTGGATGTCCACGCGAACCCGGTCACGGGTGCGCTCGATTTCGATGCGGGCGATACCGGCACGGTCGAGCTCTTTCTTGAGGAACTCGCGGATTTTCACATCCTCGGTCACATAGTCGCGGTAGCGCTGCCCTTTGGCGGTGCTGTCGGAGAACCAACGCGACGTGTGGTCGGTGGTGATTCCCAGACGGAAACCGTAGGGGTTAACTTTCTGACCCATTACTTGCTCACCTTCTGCTTCGCGCCGGCTCGTGAGCCAAGCGACGGTTCATCGGGGGTCGCCAGGACCACGGTGATGTGGCTGGTGCGCTTGTTGATACGAAACGCACGTCCCTGGGCGCGAGGGCGGAAACGCTTGAGCGTAATTCCCTCGTCCACAAAAGCTTTCGCGATGTAGAGGTCGGTCTCGTCCAAGAACACGCCGTCACGATCAGCAATGACCTGGGCGTTAGCAATCGCCGAGGCAACAATCTTGCCGAGGGGCTCACTGACAGCTTGTGGCTGGTGCTTGAGAATGGCGACAGCTTCCACTGCGCGCATTCCACGAATCAGGTTGACGACTCGGCGGGCCTTTTGGGGTGTGACGCGAATTTGTCGCACCCGGGCCATCGATTCCACCATGGTCTTCTCTCAGTCTGCGACGCGCTCTAGCGGCGGCGACCCTTTCTGTCGTCTTTTCGTGTCCGCGGAACGTCCTCGTTGGCGCGAACTCGCCCAGCTTGTGTCCCACCATGGTTTCCGTCACGAACACGGGGATGTGCTTACGACCATCGTGCACAGCGATGGTGTGTCCGAGCATTGCCGGCACAATCATCGAGCGACGTGACCAGGTCTTGATGACGTTCTTGGAGCTCGCTTCGTTTTGACGCACAACCTTTTGCAGGAGGTGGTCATCCACGAAGGGTCCCTTTTTCAGACTACGAGGCATGTCTGGCTCCTAGCGCTTCTTACCGGTGGACCGGCGACGGACAATGAGTTTGTCGGAGGGACGGTTGGGCTTGCGGGTGCGACCTTCGGACTGGCCCCACGGACTCACCGGGTGACGTCCACCAGAGGTTTTACCTTCACCACCACCGTGTGGGTGATCGACCGGGTTCATCGCGACACCGCGAACGGTGGGGCGAATACCCTTCCAGCGGTTACGGCCAGCTTTACCCCAGTTAATGTTTGACTGTTCTGCGTTACCCACCTCGCCGATGCTTGCGCGGCAGCGCGCGTCGACGTTGCGGATCTCGCCGGAGGGCAAACGCAGCTGGGCGTTGGGGCCGTCTTTTGCGACCAGTCGCACAGACGCTCCCGCTGAGCGCGCCATTTTGGCACCGCCACCGGGGCGAAGTTCGATCGCGTGAATCACCGTTCCGACAGGAATATTGCGAAGGGGCAGGTTGTTACCGGGCTTGATGTCAGCACCGGGACCCGACTCGACAATGTCACCCTGACGGAGCTTGTTGGGGGCGAGGATGTAACGCTTGGTGCCATCCACGAAGTGGAGCAGCGCGATACGGGCGGTGCGGTTGGGGTCGTACTCGATGTGAGCAACCTTGGCGTTGACGCCATCCTTGTCGTTACGACGGAAGTCGATCATGCGGTACTGGCGCTTGTGACCTCCACCAATGTGGCGGGTGGTGATGCGTCCCTGGTTGTTACGGCCACCGGTTTTAGGCAGTGGGCGCAGCAGAGACTTCTCGGGGGTTGTCCGAGTGATTTCCTGAAAGTCGGACACCGAGGAGCCACGGCGACCAGGAGTCGTCGGACGGTGTTTGCGAATGGCCATTAGTCAGATTCTCCTTAGCCGACTGCGGTGAAGATGTCGATGGAACCGCTGGTGAGGGTGACAATCGCGCGCTTGGTGTCCTTGCGCTTGCCTTGCCCGAAACGGGTGCGGCGGGTCTTTCCCTGGCGGTTGAGGGTGTTCACACTTCCGACCTTCACATCGAAGATTTTCTCGATGGCGGCCTTGATTTCCGTTTTGTTTGCCTCAGGGTGAACTTCGAAGGTGTATTTGCCCTGGTCGATGAGGTTGTAGCTTTTTCACTCACGATGGGGCGGACAATGATGTCCCTGGGGTCTTTATTCCGAGAAATCTGGTCGACGCTCATTTGGTGGCCTCCTCAGCGGTCACGGCGGTGCCCGACACAAACTGTTCGAAGGCAGCCTGGGTGAAGATGATGTCGTCAGAGCCCAACACGTCGTAAGCGTTCAACTGGTCGGGGTGCAGGGCGTGCACACCGGGAAGGTTGCGCACACTCTTCTGACCGACTTCGTCTTCACGTCCCACAACCACGAGGACTTTGGGTCCTGGGGCGGTGGCCTTTAACAGTGAGGCGGCGGTTTTGGTCGACGGGGTGTCGCCTAAGCCGAAGTTTTTCACCACGTGAAGGCGTTCTGCGCGGGCACGGTCGGAGAGTGCTCCAAAGAGTGCCTGGCGGATCATCTTCTTGGGTGTGCGCTGCGCGTAGCTGCGGGGTGTGGGGCCGTGCACAACACCACCGCCGCGATGTTCGGGGGCGCGAATCGAACCCTGACGGGCACGACCGGTTCCCTTCTGCTTGAACGGCTTGCGACCGGAGCCCGCTACTTCACCACGGTGCTTCACTTTGTGTGTTCCCTGGCGAGCGGCAGCTAGCTGGGCGACAACGACCTGATGAATCAGCGGAACGTTGGTCTGCACGTCGAACATGTCGGCGGGCAGGTCAGCGGAGCCGGACTTTTACCGGTTGCGTCGAGGACGTCGATGGCACTCATGCTCAAGCTACCTTCCGGGCGTTACGAACAAAAACGAGGCGACCCTTGGGGCCGGGTACAGCACCTTTGATCAGCAGGAGGTTGCGCTCAGCATCTACCCGCACCACAGAAAGGTTCATCACGGTGACGCGCTCTCCACCCATACGTCCGGCCATGCGCATTCCCTTGAAGACGCGCGAGGGAGTTGAGGAGGCACCAATGGAACCGGGCTTGCGGTGGTTACGGTGTGCACCGTGTGACGCGGAAACACCCTTGAAGTTGTGGCGCTTCATCACACCGGCGGTGCCTTTACCTTTACTGGTACCGACCACATCGACAATCGCGCCGGCCTCAAACGCTTCGGCGGTGAGCTCTTGGCCCACTTCGTAGCTGGAGGCGTCGGGGTGCGGATTTCGGTGATGTGGCGACGGGAGTCACTCCGGCCTTTTCGAAGTGGCCTTTGAGAGGTTTGGTCACCTTGCGGGGGTCAATAGCGCCCGCGGCGATCTGAATAGCGTCGTAGCCATCGTTGTCGACGGTGCGAATCTGGGTGACCACGTTGGGGCTCACCTCAATGACGGTGACGGGAACGACGTTGTTATTGTCGTCCCACACCTGGGTCATGCCGAGCTTCTTGCCCAGCACGCCTTTGGTTGCAGTCAGAGTAGACATAGTCGTTTCCCTACAGCTTGATTTCGATGTTGACGTCAGCGGGCAAGTCCAGGCGCATCAAGGAATCCACAGCCTTCGGCGTGGGGTCAATGATGTCGATAAGACGCTTGTGGGTGCGCTTTTCAAAGTGCTCGCGCGAATCCTTGTACTTGTGGGGGGAGCGAATCACCGTGACGATGTTTTTCTCCGTAGGAAGGGCACTGGGCCCACTACGGTGGCACCGGCTCGCGTCACAGTGTCGACGATTTTTCGTGCCGAAACGTCCAGACCAGCGTGATCATACGACTTGAGTCGAATGCGGATTTTTGTCCCGCCATGGTGTTCTTCCTTCTTTTTCACACGCCAGAAGCGCTTAGCCCCTGACGTTCCCACCGAACCACCGCACGCGGCAGTCCGATTGACATCACTGTGTGTATTTCAACGGGTTTGGAACACAGTCCAAACCACTCCCCAGCCACCCGCACGAAACAGGAGCCCGAAGTGACGATGAGAGTTCTGCTACCCGCGGCCTAGAGCGTATCTATGCACTGCCTGGCAGTGAGCGCTACAAACGCAGCGCGTGTTGAACCTCGCTAACTCTGCCACACCCCGGTATTTCCCGCAACCCGGGCGTGTCGGATGGTGTCCGTCGCGCGGAGTAGACAGTCTGCACTATCGATCTGTCGCCAGCAAGGGCAACCCAGCCAGGGCACCCCATAAGCCGATCTGCAAGGACCTGGGCATCCGGGCGCAGGCTCACCAACTCCTCACGTGCTGCGTCAAAAGCCGGAATGATCTGTCCGCGAATAGTATCGACGATGCCCCAGGCGTCCTCAAGTCCACAAGCGCGACCCCTCTCGAACAGGATCGCTGAGTGTGATGTGGTTGAGCGCATAGTGCCCACCAGTACTCATGGCCAGGTTAAGTCGAGGACTCCCATCCCAGTAGCCCAAGGCACTTGCCAGGTCATACAGGGGAGCAAGGCGCACGCTTGGGCCTTCCAGGAGCAGGGAATAGTTCTTGGCGTGAGCGTCAGTGCACGCCGCGAGAGTGTTGAACACGAGGCCTCAAAGTGCCGTGCAACGGACTCTTGATCTTCCCGGCTCGGGAGGGAGCGCACAAGAGCGGCGATGGCACCCACTCCTGGGCCCCCGTCTTGATGCTGGTATTTCTTTTCAGGTGAGACAGCAAGGGCCTGGCACAAATCTTCTTGGTGCAACCGCGTCACACGGTTGCCTTCTTGACGGCGGTCATATCGTGTTGAGATGAGCACTTGAATCCCCTCGATGGTGGCAAGGGCGCTCTGGGCCACCGAAAGGCCCACTAATCCCGCTGCGCGCATCGTGAGGTATTCAACGACATCGATGGTGGGCAAAGCTCCGGTTACCGGTTTCAGAATATGGGTACTGGCCGCTCCACCCAGGGGAACACTCCATTGGTTTCCGTCACGCCTGAGCGCGATTTTGGGCTGAGCGCCAGCCAAGCTAAACCGGCCAAGGGACCCCGTTGCTCCGGAGCCTGTTTGGTATTGATCGACCGCTGCCCGCAGCATTTGGGCCACACCAGCAGAGTCAATGGGTTGGCCCTGGTCCTCACGTTGGCTACCGTCCGTGGGGAGGACACCGGGTGGCAGGACCTGAAGCGCCCCTGCGACATCCGATCCGACGTGCTCGAGAAGGGCAAATGGATTGCGCGCAGACACTTCGAATCGGCGCGCAATTGCCTCGAGCGCGAGGCGAGTTATCCGGCAGTAACCCCTGAAAGAAGGGAGCACCGTTCTCTTGCGGTGCGAGACAGCCGGAAAGTGGAATCGAGAGCGATAGCGGAGTGGCACCAGGATGTATGCGGTAGTCATTTTCGTAGGTGAAGCCGCTGTTTCCCGTGGAGGTTTGGCTCAGTGTTCCACAGTGTTGGCCATCGAGATAAACCTCCAGCTGCCTCACCACCTCACCTCCCCTGACCCCTCAGCGCGCAGGGCGATCTCGAAACCCAGTGCCTGGAGGACATGGAAAAGACGGTCGGCTTCCACGGTGGGTTTCCCGGCTTCCACATCAGCGATAAATGACCGCGATACTCGCGCTTTCGCGGCAAGGGCTTGCTGGGTAAGTCCTTCGCTGTCTCGAAGCTCGCGCACAACAGCCGCCAGTTCACGCATGCTTGCTACATCGTGCCTCCTGTTGTCGCCGTACGAAGACAATACCATCTGTCGCCGTACGAACGCAATCCTAAGATGTGTCCGTACGGCGACAATAGCCTGCGTCGGTGGCGAGGGGGCCCGCAGCTGGCGGGAAGGCCGCGACATACCCACGCGCGACCAGGCAGTCAGCAGGCGCTCCATGGGAGCCCTGCGTGGCCAGGCGCAACCACAGCGTGGCGCCCAGGGCGAGCAGGAGGGTCACCCCACCGCAATCACGACCGCCGACCAGTAGGGCACCTCTTTGGTAGAGGCCAAGCCCCCAACCGCCAAAGATCACACTCAAAAATGACCGACTGGCCCAAATACACCGTGAGGGACATTCGGCCCATACGGCCCAAGCCATCCCAAGACTGTGGGTTTCGCCCTGACGAGCGTCAACACAAGCCCCACATAACCGACACTGAGCAGCGGCGCGGCGAGGAAGCTTCCAAAGAAGGACCCCAACTCCACGGCCGTCGGAGGGCGCAGCGGAGAGAGTGCTGGCCAACCACAGCCCGCCAAAGAACAGCTGCAGGCCCAGGCCAAGGCCCAGACCCCAGCCCATCATCCTCGCAGGTGTGCGCCGCCAGGCCATTGGACGTGAGGGCACCGGCGCGGGCGGCGAGCACGCCGGCTAAGAAGGCCACGAAGGTTAAGGCGCCCTGGAAGGCGACGAGCAGGATCGCTTCCGAGAACCAGAAGTCAAAGCGGGCAGGAATCGACGCCAGGTAGTCGCCGGAGAGCACGGTGGATTCGTAAACCTTCGCGGCCTGTGACGTTCACCCGCCGCGCTGATCCCTGTGCCTCCACTGACCAGACCAGCGCGACCACAGCGACAGCGAAGAAGGCGAACGCCCCATAAATCCAGGCCATCCACCGCCTAATGACCTTTTTCGCTGCGGCCATGAAAGCCAGCAACACTATGCCGAGCAGCCCATAAAGAAAGAGGATGTCGCCGATGAAGAGAAAACTTGCGTGGGCAACACCGAGGATCACTAAGCCGGCGCTTCGCCACCACCAACGTCGGCGCCCTGTCTCCAGGTTTCGCAACACATAGTGGGCGCTATAGCCAAACAGGAAAGAAAAGATGAGGTAGAACTTGCCCTGGGCCAACACAAAAACCAGAAAGGCCGCAATAGCGTCCCCGGTGGACAAGAGGGTGGAAGCAGTCGGCCCAGAATCTACCGAGTGGGAGAAGTAGGCCACATTGACCAGGATGATTCCCCACAGAGCAAAACCTCGAAGGACATCAGGGACAGTGTCTCTAGGTCCGGTCATTTCTCCATCCAAGCACACAGAGAAAGAAGAAGGCCCGGGGGTTACCCCGGCAGCTTCTTGCAGCTTTCACTGGAAACTACTTGAGGATCTTGGTTACCGTTCCGGCACCCACAGTGCGGCCACCCTCACGGATGGCGAAGCTCTGTCCCTCTTCCATGGCGATGGGCTGAATCAGCTCCACCTTCATGTCAGTGGTGTCTCCAGGCATGACCATCTCGGTGCCATCTGGCAACGAGATGACGCCGGTGACGTCAGTGGTGCGGATGTAGAACTGGGGACGGTAGTTCGTGTAGAACGGGTTGTGACGTCCACCCTCGTCCTTGCTGAGGATGTAGGCAGTTCCTTCGAACTCGGTGTGCGGGGTTACAGAACCCGGCGCCACCACAACCTGTCCACGCTCTACGTCTTCGCGCTTGGTACCGCGGAGAAGCAGACCACAGTTCTCGCCGGCCCATGCCTCGTCGAGCTGCTTGTGGAACATCTCAATACCGGTGACAGTGGTCTTCTGCGTGGGACGAATACCCACGATTTCCACGTCAGAGTTGATGGCCAGGGTGCCACGCTCGGCACGGCCGGTCACCACGGTTCCACGACCGGTGATGGTGAAGACGTCCTCAATAGGCATGAGGAACGGCTTGTCCTTGTCGCGCACGGGGTCGGGGACGTTAGCGTCCACGGCGTCCATGAGCTCCATGATCTTGTCACCCCAGGCTGCGTCTCCCTCGAGAGCCTTCAGACCAGAGACCTGGATCACGGGAGCGTTGTCTCCGTCAAAGCCCTGGCTGGAAAGCAGCTCACGGACCTCAACCTCGACGAGCTCGAGGATTTCTGCGTCATCGACCATGTCGGCCTTGTTCAGCGCGACGAGCAGGTAAGGAACACCCACCTGCTTGGCGAGCAGAACGTGCTCACGGGTCTGAGCCATCGGGCCGTCAGTAGCGGCAACCACGAGGATTGCACCGTCCATCTGAGCAGCACCGGTGATCATGTTCTTGATGTAGTCGGCGTGACCGGGAGCGTCTACGTGTGCGTAGTGGCGCTTCTCGGTCTCATACTCCACGTGGGAGATGTTGATGGTGATACCGCGCTGACGCTCTTCCGGAGCAGAGTCAATGGACGCGAAGTCGCGCACAACGTTGACAGCTGACGGGTGACGGTCTGCGAGCACCTTGGAAATAGCAGCGGTAAGAGTGGTCTTGCCGTGGTCGACGTGACCGATCGTACCGATGTTGACGTGCGGTTTGGTCCGCTCGAACTTGGCCTTAGCCACTATGGTCCTCCTCGGGACTGTTGCTCTGAACTTTGTGGGATCAGAGGTTGGGTACTTGTCTTGTTTGTTTCGTAGGCCACACGAGCCTATTCTTCGGGCTTAGTCGCCCTTGCCCTTCTGAATAATCTCGTCGGCCACAGCCTTCGGGACTTCAGCATATGTCTCGAACGTCATCGAGTACACCGCGCGACCGGAAGTCTTCGACCTCAGGTCACCCACGTATCCGAACATTTCCGAGAGCGGCACGAGTGCACGAACGACTTTGACGCCGGTCGCATCCTCCATGCTCTGAATCTGCCCACGCCTCGAGTTCAGGTCACCGATGACGTCTCCCATGTATTCCTCAGGGGTACGCACCTCGACGGCCATCAAGGGCTCGAGCAGAACAGGACTTGCTTTTCTCGCGGCCTCCTTGAAGACCATCGATCCAGCAATTTTGAACGCCATCTCAGATGAGTCGACGTCGTGGTACTGCCCATCCAAGAGTGTCGCTTTGACACCCACGGTTGGGTAGCCCGCCAGAACACCGACCTGCATGGCGTCCTGAATTCCAGCATCCACGGAAGGAATGTATTCCCTGGGAATACGTCCACCGGTGACTTTGTTGTCAAACTCGTACATGGTCTCGCCGCTGATCTCAAGAGGCTCGAGGTTGATCTGAACCTTCGCGAACTGACCAGAACCACCGGTCTGCTTCTTGTGGGTGTAGTCGACCTTCTCCACCAGCTTGCGGATGGTCTCACGGTAGGCAACCTGGGGCTTACCCACGTTGGCCTCCACGTTGAATTCACGCTTCATCCGGTCAACAAGGATGTCGAGGTGAAGCTCACCCATACCCTTGATGACGGTCTGACCGGTCTCCTGCACCTGCTCGGTGCGGAAGGTGGGGTCTTCTTCCGCGAGCTTCTGGATGGCCAGTGACAGCTTCTCCTGGTCAGCCTTGGTCTTGGGCTCAATAGCAACCTCAATAACCGGCTCAGGGAAGGTCATCGACTCCAGGACAACGGGGTGAGTGGGGTCACACAGGGTGTCACCGGTCGTGGTGTCCTTCAACCCAATAACCGCGTAGATGTGGCCTGCGGTCACCCTCTCCACGGGGTTCTCCTTGTTGGCGTGCATCTGGAAAATCTTTCCGATGCGCTCCTTCTTGTCCTTGGTGGAGTTCACGACGGCAGCGCCGGACTCGATGGCACCGGAGTACACGCGAACATAGGTGAGACGACCAAAGAAGGGGTGCACTGCCACCTTGAAGGCGAGAGCCGAGAACGGCTCGTCCGACGAAGGCTTGCGCTCAACAATCTTCTCGGCATCGCGAACATCGTGACCCTCAACAGCGGGAACATCCAGCGGGGAGGGCAAGTAGTCAACAACCGCGTCCAGCATCGGCTGAACGCCACGGTTCTTGAACGAGGAACCACAGAGAACCGGGTAGGCCTCGCCGGAGATGGTGAGCTGGCGAATCCCAGCCTTGATCTCGTCGATGGAGGGTTCCTCGCCTGCGAGGAACTTCTCCAGAAGCTCTTCACTGGCTTCCGCAACACCTTCGATGAGTTGAGCACGGTACTGCTCAGCCTTGGCCCTCATGTCCTCAGGAATTTCCTGGGTCTCATAGGAGGCACCCAGGGTGACGTCACCCTTTGAGTCACCGGGCCACACCATGGCCTTCATTTCGACCAGGTCAACAACGCCCACAAAGCTGGACTCGAAACCAATCGGCAACTGAATCACCAAAGGCTTGGCACCAAGGCGCTTGATGATGGTCTCCACGGTGTAGTAGAAATCAGCACCGAGCTTGTCCATCTTGTTGACAAAGCAAATACGGGGAACGTTGTACTTGTCCGCCTGGCGCCAGACAGTCTCCGACTGTGGCTCCACACCCTCTTTACCGTCGAACACCGCAACAGCACCATCGAGAACACGGAGGCTGCGCTCCACCTCCACGGTGAAGTCCACGTGGCCAGGGGTGTCGATGATGTTGATCTGGTGGTTATCCCAGAAACAGGTTGTCGCAGCGGAGGTGATGGTGATACCGCGCTCTTGTTCCTGAGCCATCCAGTCCATGACAGCAGCGCCATCGTGGACCTCACCAATTTTGTGGGAAATACCGGTGTAAAACAGAATGCGCTCTGTCGTCGTGGTCTTTCCCGCATCGATGTGAGCCATGATGCCGATGTTGCGGACCTTGTTCAGGTCGGTTAGCACGTCAAGTGCCACAGTATTCCTCCGGAGTGTTGGTGGTGGAGTGGGCGGGTGAGCCCGTTCCTACCAGCGGTAGTGGGCGAATGCCTTGTTGGATTCCGCCATCTTGTGGGTATCTTCACGACGCTTCACCGCGGCACCCAGGCCGTTGGAAGCATCGAGGATTTCGTTCATCAGACGCTCAGTCATCGTCTTTTCACGACGATCCTTGGCGTAGCTGGAGAGCCAACGAAGAGCAAGAGTGTTGGCGCGGTGAGGCTTGACCTCAACGGGCACCTGGTAGGTGGACCCACCCACACGGCGTGAGCGCACCTCAAGGGTGGGGCGCACGTTGTCGAGGGCTTTCTTCAGCACCATGACAGGCTCCTGGCCGGACTTTGTGGCAACGCCTTCGAGAGCACCGTAGACGATGCGCTCGGCGAGGCCCTTCTTGCCTTTGACCAAAATCTTGTTCACAAGCTGAGACACGACGGGAGAACCGTAGACGGGGTCAGCAACAACGGGACGCTTGACAGCGGGACCTTTACGGGGCATTACTTCTTCTCCATCTTCGCTCCGTAGAGGCTCCGAGCCTGCTTACGGTTCTTCACGGCCTGGGTGTCCAGAGCACCGCGAACAATCTTGTAGCGAACACCGGGGAGGTCCTTCACGCGACCGCCGCGAACGAGCACCATCGAGTGCTCCTGGAGGTTGTGGCCCTCACCGGGGATGTAGGCGGTAACTTCCGTACCGTTGGAAAGCTTGACACGAGCAACTTTGCGCAAAGCCGAGTTCGGCTTCTTAGGGGTCGTGGTGTACACGCGCGTGCAGACGCCGCGCTGTTGTGGGTTGGCCTTCAGGGCAGGCGCCTTGGTCTTCTGGACCTTGGGCTTGCGTCCCTTACGGACCAACTGTTGAATCGTTGGCACAGTTCACTCCTTATTTGTGCTGCACGGTGACAGCGAATTGATGGTTGGTACTGGATGGTGATTCGTTCCCCACCACCCAGCGACATCGCACCAAGTGTCGCCTTGCGACGTGACTTGGTATGCCGTGGGGGTTGGCTCTATGGTGTTGCCACCGTGATCGCCCGTGGACCCTTGTGGAGTTGATGACCCGTGTCCCTCGACCCTTGTCAGGGCACTCGTGACGGGCGTGCCATCGCACACACAAACTCCTAGCGTAATGGCCAATTCACGCTTGGTCAAATGATTTTCAGACTTTCTGCCCCCACCAGCACAAGGCAGGTAGAGACCATCATCCACGGCCCCAAAGGGACTGGATCTGTCCCACCACCTCGATTTCGCCACAGGGTGGGGATAACCGAGAGTCCCCCCACCACAAAGGACCCCGCAGCTCCAAGAATTGCCAAGGGGAGTGCAAAATAGCCCAGCATCCACCCCAAACCGAACTGGAGCTTCACATCCCCCATCCCCAAAGGCCTCCCGGGCATCACCGCGAGACCCAAAAACACCAGCCCCGTGACCACCGACCCGAGTGCCGCACCCCGAAAAGAGTCACCGTCTCCCCCAACACCCGTCACCAGAACTAACGAGAAGAACAGCGGAATCGTCAACCGGTTGGGCAACCGGTGCTCGGCGAGGTCAATCAGCGATAGACGCAACCCCACAACTCCGGTGAGTACCACCATCCACAGCTCGGTCATCCGGCAACCCTAAGGAGGGTTCAGCACGAACGTCAGAATTTCTCCACAGGAAGGGGAAAGGGGCCGGCAATGCCGACCCCCCTCGCAGTGTCCTATGACTTACTTGTATCCACCTTCGGTGGTTCCGGCGTCATCAGAGGCAAACGTGTCAAAGTCCACGAAGGACAGATCGTCTGCCTGGCCAAAGCCCTGCTCATCCGCGAAGAGGCGCGCCGGGTAGTGCTCCGCACGAGCTTCTTCGGTGGGCTCAACAGTGACGTCGCGGTAGGTCTGCAAACCGGTACCGGCAGGAATGAGCTTTCCGATGATGACGTTCTCTTTGAGACCGACCAACGGGTCACTCTTGCCCTGCATGGCAGCTTCGGTCAGCACCCGCGTGGTCTCCTGGAAGGAGGCCGCAGAAAGCCACGACTCAGTTGCCAGTGATGCCTTGGTAATACCCATGACTTCCTGACGAGCCGACGCAGTCTTCTTGCCCTCCGCCAGAGCGGCGCGGTTGATGGTGTTGTACCGGCTGCGGTCCACGAGCTCACCGGGGAGCAGGTGGGTGTCCGCGTGGTCGACCACGGTAACCTTGCGCATCATCTGACGAACGATGACCTCGATGTGCTTGTCGTGAATCGGCACACCCTGTGAGCCATACACTCCCTGCACACCGTCGACGAGGTGCTGCTGAACAGCGCGCACACCCTTGACACGGAGAACATCCTTGGGATCCAGAAGACCCTCGTGGATTTGCTGGCCCAGCTCGACGCTTTGGCCATCCTCCACCAGGAGTGTCATACGCTTCGACACCGTGTGCAGGACAGGCTCGTCACCGTTATCGGGTGTCAGCGTGACCTTGTACTGGGTGTCGGTCTCCTCGATGGAGACGCGTCCGTTGGCCTCACAAATCGGGCTGGACCCCTTGGGGGTACGAGCTTCGAAGAGTTCGGTCACACGGGGCAGACCCTGAGTGATGTCATCAGCGGAGGCTGAACCTCCGGTGTGGAAGGTACGCATGGTGAGCTGAGTTCCGGGCTCTCCAATGGACTGGGCGGCAATAATGCCGACTGCCTCACCCAGGTTGACGGCGATACCAGAGGCGAGCGAGCGGCCATAACACGCGGCACACACACCCACCACTGACTCACAGGTCAAGACGGAGCGCACCAGAATCTCGCGCACACCACCGGCGACCAGTTCGTTGATCAGCACGTCACCGACATCAGCACCAGCCGGAGCAATAACGGTGCCCTTCTCGTTGACAGCGTCGGCAGCCAGGTTACGGGCGAACACCTCGTTCTCCACGTTGTCCGCGCGAACCCATTCGCCAGCAGAGTTTTCTGCGGCAATCGGGAAGCTGATTCCCTTCGTGCTGCCACAGTCCTCTTCACGAATGATGACATCCTGCGCCACGTCCACGAGACGACGAGTCAGGTAACCGGAGTCCGCTGTACGCAGAGCCGTGTCGGCCAGACCCTTTCTCGCACCGTGGGTCGCGATGAAGTACTCCGCAACGGAGAGACCCTCGCGGTAGCTGGAAATAATCGGGCGGGCGATAACTTCACCGCGAGGGTTGGAGACCAAACCACGCATACCGGCGATGTTTCCGACCTGCAACCAGTTACCACGGGCACCAGAGGTGACCATGCGGTTGATGGTGTTGTCTTCGGGGAAGCTCGCGCGCATCTCGTCGTTGACTTCCTTGGTGGCGGCACTCCAGACCTCCACCAATTCGCGACGACGCTCGACGTCAGAAATCAGACCCTTGTCGATACTGGGACTGAATCTTCGCAGCCAACTTCTCGTACTTCTCGATGATCTGCTTCTTGCCCTTGGGCGTCAGAACATCGGAGAGTGCCACAGTCACACCGGAGCGAGTAGCCCAGTAGAAACCGGCGTCCTTGACGCGGTCGAGGGTCTCCGCAACGGCAACCTTCGGGTAGCGCTCAGCGAGGTCATTGACCAGGGAGGAAATCAATCCCTTGTCCGCCACAGCCTCAACCCAGGGGTAGTCAGCAGGAAGCAACTCGTTGAACAGTGCGCGACCCAGTGTGGTCTCGTGGATCGCGGTGCTGCCCTGAACGAAGCCCTCAGGCGCATCGCCCATGTGCAGGTTCTCGATCCGAATCTTGACCTTGGCGTTCAGATCCAGCGAGTGCTGGTCCATCGCCATGATGGCTTCGAGCTACGGAACTAAAGGCACGACCCTCACCCTCGACGCCCTCTTTCAGGGTGGTCAAGTGGTGCAGACCAATGATCATGTCCTGGGTAGGAACAGTCACCGGGCGGCCATCGGAGGGCTTCAGGATGTTGTTCGAGGCGAGCATCAGGATGCGAGCCTCGGCCTGAGCCTCGACCGACAGCGGAAGGTGAACGGCCATCTGGTCACCGTCGAAGTCAGCGTTGAATGCAGCACAGACGAGAGGGTGCAGCTGAATCGCTTTACCTTCTACCAGCTGTGGCTCAAACGCCTGGATACCGAGGCGGTGCAGGGTGGGTGCGCGGTTCAGCAGAACCGGGCGCTCACGGATGATCTCCTCGAGGACATCCCACACCTCGGGGCGTGAACGCTCCACCATGCGCTTAGCGTTCTTGATGTTGCTCGAGTGACCGAGGTCCATCAGGCGCTTAATCACGAATGGCTTGAAGAGCTCGAGTGCCATCAGCTTGGGAAGACCACACTGGTGGAGCTTCAGCTGAGGACCCACCACGATGACGGAACGACCGGAGTAGTCCACGCGCTTACCGAGCAGGTTCTGACGGAAACGACCCTGCTTACCCTTGAGCATGTCGGAGAGGCTCTTGAGGGCACGGTTACCCGTTCCGGTGACCGGACGGCCACGACGACCGTTGTCGAAGAGTGCATCCACAGCTTCCTGGAGCATGCGCTTTTCGTTGTTCACGATGATCTCGGGAGCGCCGAGGTCCAGAAGGCGACGCAGACGGTTGTTGCGGTTGATCACGCGACGGTAGAGGTCATTGAGGTCAGAGGTTGCAAAACGACCACCATCGAGCTGCACCATGGGGCGAAGCTCCGGCGGAATAACGGGGACAACCTCGAGCACCATCGATGCCGGGAGAAGCACCAGTGGTCAAGAAAGCGCTGACAACCTTGAGGCGCTTAATCGCACGGATCTTGCGCTGGCCTTTACCGTTCTTGATTTCGTCACGGAGTTTCTCTGCTTCACCCGCGAGGTCGAAGTCTTCGAGACGGCGGCGGATTGCTTCGGCACCCATGTGGGCTTCGAAGAACATGCCGTAACGGTCCTGAACATCCTGGAAGATGGCGTCCTCAGCACGGAGGTCGCCCACCTTCAGCGAGCGGAAGTCCTCCCAGACACGCTCCAGGTGTGCGATGTCGTCGTCGAAGTTCTTGCGAATGGACGCAAGCTCCTTCTTGCCGGCATCGTCAGTCTTGCGCTTCTGGTCAGCTTTGGCACCGGATTCCTCGAGAGCAGCGAGCTCCTTCTCGAGTTCCTTCATGCGGCCGGCGAGAAGCGCGTCGCGCTCCTTCTCGAGCTGCTTGATCTCGAGTTGCAGTTCTTTCTCCAACTCGGGAAGCTCGCGGTGACGAGCATCGACGTCCACGTTGATGATCATGTAGGCGGCGAAGTAGATGACCTTTTCGAGGTCTTTGGGTGCCATGTCCAGCAGGTAACCCAAGCGGCTAGGAACGCCCTTGAAGTACCAGATGTGGGTGACCGGAGCGGCCAGCTCAATGTGACCCATGCGCTCACGACGAACCGAGGACTTGGTGACCTCAACGCCACAGCGCTCACACACGATTCCCTTGAAGCGCACGCGCTTGTACTTGCCACACGCACACTCCCAGTCACGACTGGGGCCGAAGATCTGCTCTCCGAAGAGACCATCCTTCTCCGGCTTCAGGGTGCGGTAGTTGATGGTTTCGGGCTTCTTCACCTCACCGTAGGACCAGCCTCGAATGTTCTCTGAGGTAGCAAGGCCGATACGGAGGGCGTCAAATGTTGTTGCTTCCAGCACGATTAATCTCTCTCGTAGTTATCTAGGCGACTAAATTCTTAGATTTCGTCCACGGACGAAGACTCGAAGCGGGTCGAGATGTTGATTCCGAGTTCTTCCGCTGCGCGGTAGAGCTCGTCATCAGAGTCCTTGAGCGAGACAACCTGGCCATCTGCCGAAAGGACCTCGACGTTGAGACACAGTGACTGCATCTCTTTCATCAGAACCTTGAAGCTCTCCGGAATTCCTGGCTCCTGGATGTTCTCACCCTTGACGATGGCCTCATAGACCTTCACCCGACCGAGAATGTCATCCGACTTGATAGTCAAGAGCTCCTGGAGAGCATAGGAAGCACCGTAGGCCTCGAGTGCCCAGACCTCCATCTCACCAAAGCGCTGACCACCGAACTGAGCCTTACCACCGAGGGGTTGCTGGGTGATCATGGAGTACGGTCCCGTCGAACGAGCGTGAATCTTGTCGTCGATGAGGTGGTGCAGCTTCAGGATGTACATGTAGCCCACCGAGACAGGCCTCGGGTAGGGCTCACCGGAGCGGCCATCGAAGAGACGGGCCTTACCGGTCGAGTCCACGAGACGCTTGCCATCCCTCGTCACCAGGGTGTGATCGAGCAGACCAGCAATTTCTTCCTCGCTGGCACCATCGAACACCGGGGTTGCGACCTTGGTTCCCGGCACTGCTTCCTTCGCCATGGCAATCAGACGCTTAGCCCAGGCAGGATCACCGGGAATCTTCCAACCCTGCTTGGCAGCCCAGCCCAAGTGGATTTCCAAGACCTGACCGAAGTTCATGCGTCCGGGAACACCCAGGGGGTTCAGGATGATGTCAACAGGAGTTCCATCCTCCAGGAACGGCATGTCCTCCACGGGGAGAATCTTGGCGATAACACCCTTGTTTCCGTGGCGACCAGCGAGCTTGTCACCCTCAGAAATCTTGCGCTTCTGAGCGATGTAGACAACCACGCGCTGGTTCACACCAGAGCCGAGCTCGTCGTCACCGTCGACGGCGTCGAACACCTTGACACCGATGATGGTTCCCTGCTCACCGTGGGGGACCTTCAGAGACGTGTCGCGAACCTCGCGAGACTTCTCGTTGAAGATCGCACGGAGCAGGCGCTCTTCAGCGCTGAGCTCTGTTTCACCCTTGGGGGTAACTTTTCCGACCAGGATGTCGCCGGGGCGAACCTCAGCACCAATACGGATGATGCCGCGCTCGTCCAAGTTGGCAAGCAACTCAGGACCCACGTTGGGGAGATCGCGAGTGATTTCCTCTTTACCGAGCTTGGTGTCGCGGGCGTCCACCTCATACTCCTCGATGTGAATCGAGGAGAGAGTGTCGTCCTTCACCAGGTTCTGGGACAGGATGATCGCGTCTTCGAAGTTGTAACCCTCCCATGACATGAATGCCACGAGCAGGTTCTTACCCAGAGCCAACTCACCCTCTTCGGTGGCCGGACCATCCGCAATCACGGAGCCCTCGGTCACCTTGTCGCCCACGCTGACGCGGACCTGGTGGTTGTAGTTGGTGCCCTGGTTCGAGCGGTCAAACTTCCGCAGGTGGTAGGTCTTCGTTCCACCCTTGTCCTGCTTCACGACGGCAAAGTCAGCACAGACCTCGGTGACAACACCGGGGGCCTCAGCGATGAGCACGTCTCCCGCGTCGACCGCGGCGAAGGACTCCATACCGGTTCCCACAATGGGGGACTCGGAACGAATCAGGGGCACTGCCTGACGCTGCATGTTCGCACCCATGAGCGCGCGGTTTGCATCGTCGTGCTCAAGGAACGGAATCAGGGAGGTGGCAACCGAGACCATCTGACGAGGAGACACGTCGACGTAGTCGACGAGATCGGGGGAGACCAGCTCCACCTCTCCACCCTTCTTACGAACAAGGACCTTGTTCTCAGCGAAGGTGCCATCAGCGTTCAGAGGGGTACCCGCCTGGGCGACAACGAACTCGTCCTCGTCGCTTGCGGTCAAGTAGTCAATGTTCTTTGACACCTTGCCCTTGACCACACGACGGTAAGGGGTCTCAATGAAACCAAACGCATTGATCCGCGCAAACGATGCGAGCGAACCAATCAGACCAATGTTCGGGCCTTCCGGGGTCTCGATCGGGCACATCCGGCCGTAGTGCGAGGGGTGCACGTCACGAACCTCAACACCGGCGCGCTCACGGCTCAGACCACCGGGGCCCAGTGCCGAGAGACGACGTTTGTGGGTCAGACCCGACAGTGGGTTGTTCTGGTCCATGAACTGGGAGAGCTGGCTGGTGCCAAAGAACTCCTTGATGGCCGCAACCACCGGACGCACGTTAATCAGGGTCTGCGGCGTGATGGCCTCGATGTCCTGAGTGGTCATGCGCTCGCGAACCACGCGCTCCATGCGGGAGAGCCCGGTGCGGACCTGGTTCTGGATCAGCTCACCCACGGCACGAATACGACGGTTACCGAAGTGGTCAATGTCATCAACATCCAAACGGATGTCGACCTTCTTGCCCGCCCGAGTTCCCTCGATGTGGGTGCGACCATCGTGCAGCGCCACCAAGTACTTGATGGTGGCGATGATGTCCTCGATGGTGAGAACCGTGGTGCCCATCGGAAGCTCAATGCCGAGCTTGCGGTTGATCTTGTAACGACCCACCTTGGCGAGGTCGTAACGCTTGGAGTTGAAGTAGAAGTTGTCCAACAGCAAGCGCGCAGCTTCAGCAGCAACCTGCTCGCCCGGACGCAACTTGCGGTAGATGTCCTTGAGGGCCTCTTCCTTGGTGAGGATGGTGTCCTTCTCGAGTGCTTCCTCGATGGAGGAGAAACCAGCGAAGTGCTTCGCGATGTCTTCCGTGGTCAGACCCAGAGCCTTCAAGAAGACGGTGACAGACTGCTTGCGCTTGCGGTCGATACGCACACCGACCTGGTCACGCTTGTCGACCTCGAACTCAAGCCATGCTCCACGGCTGGGGATAACGCGAACCGAGTGGATCTCTTTGTCGCTGAGCTTGTCGAGCGAGGTTTCGAAGTAAACACCGGGGCTTCGCACCAACTGGGAGACGACGACGCGCTCGGTTCCGTTGATGATGAAGGTTCCCTTTTCGGTCATCAGGGGGAAGTCACCCATGAAGACGGTCTGGGTCTTGATCTCACCGGTCTGGTGGTTCATGAACTCGGCCTCGACATAGAGCGGAGCTGCGTAGGTCTTGCCGCGCTCCTTGCACTCGTCGATCGAGTACTTCTCGTCCTCGAGATAGGGGTTCGCGAACGACAGTTGCATCGTTTCCGACGAGTCCTCAATGGGGGAGATCTCCTCGAAGATCTCCTGAAGACCGCTCCGCTCGGACACAACGGGCAGACCCTGGGCCTTGGCCTCAGCTACTCGTTTCTTCCATGAGGGAGAACCGACAAGCCACTCAAAGCTCTCGGTCTGCAATGCCAGCAGATCCGGGACCTCGAGGGTGTCATTGATTTTGGCGAACGAGAGCCGCTGGGCGACTCGACCGTTCTTGCTAGTAGAAGTTGATGCAGAACGAGCAACAGCCAAGAGTATTAACCTCCAGGGCTCACTGACGGAGCCTCATCGTGGGTGACCAAACCGAACCAGAAGCAACCACTGGAACTCAGCACAAATGAGTTCACCCCGCCGCTATACTCGGGGCTCTCGTGTCATCCGCAATATGACGGCACAAGAAGTCAGGGAAGCAAACCTCTAGTGTATACGCGTTTATAACGATTTGTCTACTTTGTGTTTGTGGGACTCCCTGGGGATAACTTCCACTGCTAGTGCGGGCCCCCGCTAACCTGTCGACGTGGCAGATGCGATCTGGGTAGAGCAGGAGGCGGTGCGGCTTTTGGCTGCCCACCAGATTGCGGGAGTCTGGTCTTTTCGCTTTGATCGCGCCACCACCCGGCTTGGTCAATGTGATCACCGAACACACACCATCTCGGTCTCCCGATACCTGACCGAGAAAGCGACCACGGCTGAGGTCACCCAGGTTCTGCTGCACGAAATTGCGCACGCCCTGGCGGGACCCCGAGCTGCTCACGGCCCGAAGTGGCGGTCCATCGCCCAGCAGATCGGTTACGCAGGGGGCCGCACCCACACCGTGGAGCCCGCCCACGAGCGAGCTAAGTGGGTGGGTGCTTGCCCCAGTGGCCACGAGATTGTTCGATTCCGCAGACCAGGGAAACCGGTGTCGTGTGCGAAGTGTGACCGACGGTTCAACACCAGCTACCTGATTAGCTGGCGGGCCAAGGTTTAGTCCTCGACCGTAATCTCTTTCCAGAACGCCACATACCCGGTGAAGTCTGTACCCACGCGCTCCACCGCTCCCGGCCGCAGCTCATCGTAGGAAAAAGCCCGATCCTGATAGGACTGCCCGTCCACGGTAATCGTGTAGTACTGGCACTCACCCTTCCAGGGGCAGATGTAGGGGGTGGGGCTCTTCAGCAAAAACTCCTGCTTGACAGAAGAAGGAGGAAAATACCAGTTGCCCTCGATCTTGACCAGATCAGACTCAGGCGCTTCAGCAATCACAGTTCCATTTAGGTGAGCTCTCATAGTCTGGAGAGTAGTCCGCCATTCTGAACGTCCGATGAAGACAAGGCCCCGATGAAGTTTTCTCTCCAGGTGTCACTGCCCTGCACTGTCCCCCAAGCTTGTGACGCGCTCCACAATCCCGAGGTCTTTCGCGCTGTGTCACAGCCCTTCCTTGGATTTGAGGCGCTCAGCCCTGCTCCGTTCCCCAACCGCTATGAATCTGGGAAGACCTACGTCGTTCGCGTAAGGGCGCTCGGTGTCCTCAGCCTGGGAACCCAGGAGATTAACCCGGTGAGCACTGCCGAGGGTATGACGAGAACTTTCCAAGACCTCGGGCGGGGCCTCACCGGAGCGCTTGCCCAGGTGACCAGGTTCCAGCACACCATGACTCTTCGCCCCAGCGGTGTGGGTCCCACAATCCTGGAGGACGAACTCGACTTTGATGCGGGAATCCTCACGCCCTTCATGGGACTAGGTTTCAGGATCTTTTGGTGGTGGCGCCACCGCATGATGAAGCGCCTCGCCCCCAGTGGCAGAGCGAGAGTACCCGCATCTGGGAAGCCCGCTACAACTCGACCATGTGGAGCGGGCGGGTTAATCCCACCCTGGTGAGCTCCCTCACTGGCACTGCTGTGGGCCATGCCTTGGAGGTGGGATGCGGGGAAGGAGCCGATGCCCTCTGGCTGGCTGAACAGGGTTTCGAGGTGACCGCCGTGGACGCATCGCCAAGGGCTCTCGCCCGCGGCGAGGCAGAGCGCACGACTCGGGTGGCGAAGGATGGAATTACGCGCAACGTGCGCTGGATTGCCTCCGACGTGGTGGCAGACCCGTTACCCACCCCACCCGAGCGCTACGACCTCGTCACAGCGCACTTTCTCCACATTCCGGCAGCTGATCGAAAGGTCCTCTGGAAAAAACTGGTGCAGGCTGTTGCGCCCGGGGGAACTCTGCTGATTGTGGGGCACTCACTCGAGGATCTCGAGGCGGGCCTTCGCAGGCCTCCGGCAGACTTGATGTTTGACCACACAGAACTCACGGCGGCGATTCCTCGCACCTGGACCAAGAGAACCGTGGATCTGCACAACCGGGAGCAGAGCACCCCTGATGGTCAGTCTGTGGTCGTCCGTGACATTGTGGCGTTAGCTACTCGCTAGGGAAGAGCGCCAACGCTGGCAAGCGCCGCTTTCACCAGTGAGCCGCGGCCGCCCTCCATCTCCACGAGAACCTCGTGGGACGTGACCTGCTCTGGTGTCATCCAGGTGAGTTCCAGAGCGTCTTGGCGGGGGTCGCAGGTTCCCGTCACCGGGACCACATACACAAGCGACACTGCGTGTTGCCGAGCGTCCTGATACTTCGAACCGGGGAATGGAAAGTACTCGGCGATGTGCGCGGGTTGAGGCGTGGGAGGTATTTGGGGGAACGCCATCGGCCCCAAGTCTTTCTCCAGGTGCCGAAAGAGCGCGTCACGCACGGTCTCACCGAACATGACCCGGCCAGCGACGAGGGCTCGGGCAATAGCGCCCTCGGAGGACACCCGAAGGAGCAGACCCACTTCGCTGACGTTGCCCTGGCCATCCAGTCGGACAGGCACCGCCTCCACATAGAGAAGGGGCAAGCGGTGGCGAATCTCAGCTAGTTCCTCGTCGGAGAGCCACCCGGGGTTGGGGTCAGGAGTTCTGGTGGAAGACATAAGACTTTTCTACTCCGAATCACTCGTGCGGGGAAGGGCTCCAGCCTGGGCCAGTGCGCCTCGGAAAATCTTCTCGTTGACTCGCCAGTACCCATGCTCGACCCCGTCAATCAGAATGACAGGAATCTTGTCACTGTAGAACTCGAGCCACTCTGGGTTCTCCCCGAGCTGACGCTTCTCCAGGCTCACGTTGTGGAACTCGGGGAGCACAGACTCAATCAGTTCGGTGGCATCGTCACAGAGGTGGCACTCGTCTGTCCCAATGACTGTCACCTGCACACTTCCCATGCGCAAAGCCTATGCTGAGACACCATGACTCCCTCCAGGGCAACTCCGGCCGGCTCCCCGCCGGTCATGGTGTTTGTCGATGTGGACAACACGCTGGTCAAGGGGGCGACCATCTATATGTTTGGCATCGAAGCCTGGAAGTCCGGGCTCATCAAATGGCACCATGTCCTCCCCGCACTCTTTCAACAGCGCAACTTCATCCGCAAAGGGGAAACGACGAAGCGGGTCAAGTCAACCCGGGAGAGGGCCCAGTCTCTGGTGGCTGGCCACCGGGTGGAAGATTTCGAGAAAGTTGCGGAGAGCGCTTGGCGTCGATCCATCGCACCAAAAATCTTCCCCGAGATGATCGAGCGCATCACGTGGCACAAATCGCAGGGTCATCAGGTCTGGTTACTGACCGCAAGCCCCCAAGCGCTTGCCTCCGTCATGGCCCGTGACTTGGCACTCGCCGGAGCGATGGGAACAGCGCTGGAGGAGAAAGATGGCGCCTTCACTGGCGAGATTGACGGTGAGCTTCTCCATGGCCCCCTGAAAGCAGAAGCGGCGGCCGCGCACGCGCAGACATCCCAGGTTGATCTCGCCCACTGTTATGCCTACTCAGACTCTGTCGCCGACATTCCGCTTCTCACGAGTGTGGGGCACCCGGTAGTGGTCAACCCGGACCACGCACTCCTCGCGCACGCCACCGCCAATGGCTGGCCCGTGATTTGGCCCACATCGACCAATCGTCACCAATCACACCGATCCAAGAAGGCAGAGAAAAACGCCGGTCACTAAAACGTGACCAGCGTCCCCTACCGTCGGTCGCTACTTCTTATTGCGACGCTGGTGGCGAGTCTTGCGAAGCAACTTGCGGTGCTTCTTCTTCGCCATACGCTTGCGGCGCTTCTTGATAACAGAACCCATGAAGTTTCCTTTAGACCTGGTGTCGTTGGTGGTTATCTGCCAGCAGACAACTTAGGGAGTCTAGCGCAGAGCCGAATGCTCAGCCGACCTCACCCATTTCTCGGACCTCGCCCGCAGAGAAGACAATGCTGGACACAGCAGATTCGGGAATCCGAAAGGAGCGTCCAAACCGCACCGCGGGGAGCTCTCCTGAGTGCACAAGCCGGTAGACGGTCATGGTGGACACACGCATCATGTCTGCGACCTCACCCACGGTGAGAAATCGCATCTGAGAGAGCGGCTGGGACATGACAACTTTCTGTGGTCTGGTAACTGCTCAACCCTAGAGCGATGCCCGAAGCCTGTAAAGGGCTAGCGTCGAATCTTGGCCATAACGTCATCGACCCAGGTCATGACGTCTTTCGCCACAGACCCCACGGCCATTCCTGGTTCGCGCAAATCCACAAAAGGATCCGCGCCAGCACTCGACGCGGTGGTCACGCCACCGACCCAGGTCTGCACGTCGGACAGGGACCTCTCATCGAATCGGTAGTAACGGTGCTGGCCTTCCTCCCGAGCCACAACAACACCCGCGTCCCGCAACACTTTCAAGTGCTTGGACACCGTGGGTTGGGTAATCCCCAGGGACTCCACCAGCTGTCCCACACTCATCTCCGACCCAGAACGCAGCAGGTCCACAATGTCGCGGCGGGTGGAATCGGCAAGAACATCAAACACATCGCTCATAAAGGGGTAGCGTACTCGCACCCCGGTGGGAGTACCATGGCTGGCGGTTGTCTGAAGTTCGGATGAGAAAGAAGGCCGCGTGACGTGTCGTCATGGCTAGGGACGTTTAAGCGCCGCTCAATTCGGCGTCGCTCGCGCCCACTCTCCGCGGTGCCGGGGCTCGCGCCCTATTCCGCACCCGCCGGTCTGCGTGGGCTGCTCTTTCGTGCCCAAGCAGTGGTGGGCGGCGGTGCTGCAACCGCCACCATCTTCATTTTCCTGTTCCTGATTACCGTCACCACTGTCCTGTTGATGTTGCCTATCGCCTCAGCGACTGGGGAGATAACTCCCCTGGCAGATGCTCTCTTCACCGCGGTGTCGGCGATCTGTGTGACGGGTCTCACCGTGGTGAACATGGCCACCCACTGGTCTGCCCTTTGGTCACCTCGTGGTGTTCCTGGGTCTCCAAATCGGGGGAATCGGCGTCATGACCTTGGCCACGATTCTTGCCGTCATAGCCTCCAAGCGATTGGGTCTCTCGGTTCGGAAAATGATGGCGGGTGATGTTGACCCGTCGCGCCTGCACGAGCGGGACGGCGGGGACTCTCACGGGATGCGCCTGTCCGAGGTCAAGGGTTTACTCAAGACCGTCCTCATCAGTGTTGTCGTCATCGAGCTGGCACTGGCCGCCATCATCGTTCCCCGGCTCCTGGCCTGGGGTCTCGACCCGGTGAGCGCGCTCTGGCAGGGCGGATACCTCGCGGCGTCTGCCTTCACCAACACGGGGTTCGTTCCCCTGGTTGATGGTCTCTCGCCGTTCCTGAATGACCCCATCATGGTGTTCACCATCGGTATTGGGGTCTTCCTGGGAAGTATTGGTTTCCCGGTCATTTATGCGATTGCTCGTGCTCTCAAAACTGTGCGTCTGCGGAGACTTCGTCGCACGCTCGACCACGCTCGCCTCGGCATTCACGCCAAGCTGACCCTGACCACCACCACCATCCTGTTGGTGATTGGTGCACTGGCCATTGGGTCTCTCGAGTGGGGTAACGAGAAAACATTGGGCTCCCAGCCCGGTGCCTATCGACCGATGACGGCGTTGTTTGTCTCCATGATGTCGCGCTCGGGAGGGTTCAACACCGTGGACACCTCCGAGATGAACGGCGCGACTCTGCTGGTCCTGGACATGCTCATGTTTGTCGGGGGTGGGTCAGCATCCACTGCCGGGGGAATTAAAGTCACCACCCTGGCAATTTTGTTCCTCGCAGCGTTCGCTGAGGCGCGAGGAAACCAAGACATCGTGGCGTATGAGCGACGAATCCCCTCCGACACCGTTCGCCTCGCGGTGAGCGTGGTGTTGTGGGGAGCAAGCATTGTGGCAATCGCCACCATCACGATTATGCGCATCACCGATGCGCCACTGGACAAGGTCCTCTTCGATGTGATTTCAGCATTTGCCACCTGTGGCTTGAGTGCTGGTCTCACCAGTAATGACCTTCCCGATTCCGCAAAGTACGTCCTCTCGGCAACCATGCTGTTGGGTCGTGTTGGTACAGTGACACTCGCTACCGCACTCAGCGGCACCCACCGTCAGACGGTGTACCGCCGAGCAAAAGAAAGGCCGATCGTTGGTTGACAAGATTCCCCATGATGCCCCCGTCCTCGTCATTGGTCTGGGTCGCTTCGGTGCCGCCACAGCGGGCGAGCTCGACAAGCTGGGCCGCGATGTTCTGGCTGTTGATGAAGACCCAGCTCTGGTTCAGAAATGGTCAGACCGTGTCAAGCACACCGCAGTGCTCGATGCCCGGAACGTGAATGCCCTGGAACAAATCGGTGCCCGAGACTTCCCCATTGCGGTCGTAGCGACCGGGTCCTCCATTGAGGCCAGCGTGCTGATTACCACCAACCTGGTGGATATGAAGGTCCCCCAGATTTGGGCAAAAGCCATTAGCGAATCCCACGGAAAAATCTTGACCCGGATTGGCGCCCACCGGGTGATCTATCCCGAGCGCGAAGCGGGCGAGCGAGTCGCCCACCTGGTATCTGGTCGCATGATCGACTTCATCCGCTTCGACGACAACTTTGCCCTGGTGAAGATGTATCCGCCGAAACCTATTCGAGGCCTGTCCCTGACGGACTCCAAGGTGCGCTCGAAATACAACATCACTGTGGTGGGTGTGAAATCCCCCGGCAAGCCCTTCACCTATGCCACGGAGAACACCGTGGTCACCAACCACGACCTGATCATCGTCTCGGGGACCAACGAAGACATCGAGACTTTCGCAGCACTGGATAAGTAACTAGCCCTTCGCCATCTCCTGAGCTCTGGCAATAGCGGCGGCGCTGGCGTCACGAATGATGGCGCTCAAGTCGGCAGAGCGATACACCTCGAGTGCGGCCTGGGTGGTGCCACCGGGGCTTGTGACGGCTTCGCGGAGCTCCTCGGGAGTGTGTCCCGAGCTCTCCAAGAGTTCCATTGCCCCAGCGAAGGTGCCCTGCACCATGGTGGTGGCCTGCTCCTGGGTGAACCCGTGCTCTAGTGCCACCTCCATGAAACGCTCGATGAAGAAATAGACGAACGCAGGGCCCGATCCGGAGAAGGTGCTCAACGCGTTGAGAGATTCCTCCTCAACCTCCAGCACACTCCCTACCGTCTCGAAAACTTCTCTGACCGAGCGCACCTGGTCGGCGCTGACCTGAGAGCCAGAACTCAAACCGGTGACCCCTTTACCCACCTGCGAGGGAGTGTTCGGCATTGTGCGCACCACAGCGCCCGGCCAGATGCTTTCCATCTGCGCCACGGTGATGCCTGCTGCGATACTCACCATCACGGCAGATGCTGGGGCAGAAGGAGCAACCTCCTCCAGCAATCCCAGGAGGTAGTGGGGCTTGACTCCCAGAATGATGATGTCGGCCTGCTCGATTGCCCACTGGTTTGCGGTGGCGTCCTCCTCGAGACTCCGCGCCTCCACACCTTTGCCGGCAAGCACCCGGGCAGACGCCGCTGTTGCCGTCGTCACTCGAATTGTGGAGGGAGCCTCCAGGGTGTGTGTGAGGCCGCTAAGAATCGCACCACCCATATGTCCGGTGCCGAGAATTGCAATACGAGGAAGAGAGAGCGTCACGATGCCAGTGTAGATTGGACAGACGTTGTTGGCACCGTCGCTAGGAATGGAATAACACAATGGGTGACAAGAAGAAGTCGAAAGAACCGCTTCCTCCCCGAGAACCCATCCTGACCGCACTCCTCGATGGTCCAGACGCTGACGCGGTCTTGCGCCTCTCGGTGACCGCCGAGCCTGATGGCCACTGGGTTATTGCTGCCACCGTTCAGCTTGCCGAGACACTGCCCAGTTATGTCCTCGCCCACGCACTCAATGATGCAAAGCGTCGCGTGCGAGAAGTCGTGGGAGATCACGCCGAAATTTACGTGGAACCGGAACTCGTGCGCGACACGTCAGAAACTCAACCACCGACCGATGTGATTGTGATCAAGGCATCGGACTAACTCAGAGGAGAACAATGGAACTGGCTCGCGATATCACTCTCATCCTGCACTTCATCGGCCTGGCGCTGATTATCGGGCCGTTCTTCGCCCAGATGAGAGCTCACTCGGGCTACTTCTTTGGATGGGTACTGACCGGAGCAGTAATCCAGTTGGTCACGGGACTACTCCTCACTGGTCTCGTGGAAATGCGTCTTGCGGATAATCCCGACATGGCTGTGGACCACATCAAAATCGCGGTCAAGACAACACTCGCAGTGATCATTTTTGTCGTCGCACTCGTTGCCTATCGGAAGCAGAAGAAGCTCAGCAGCGGTGGCCGCGAGCGGAAGCTCCTTCCCCTGCTGCACACTGCGGGAGCTCTGGCCATCGCCAACACGGTGATCGCCGTGGTCTGGCCGGGAGTGGTGCGCTAACTACTTCTGGGAAAAGAAGTCGGTGAGGAGTGCTCCGCACTCCTCTTCCAGCACACCACCGACAACTTCCTGCACCCGATGCGGCAGGCTCCGGTCCCGCACCAGGTCATGCGTGCTCCCGGCTGCGCCCGCCTTGGCGTCCCATGCTCCGAAAACAAGTCGTGAGATGCGAGCTTGGGTGATTGCTCCAGCACACATCACGCAGGGTTCCAGGGTCACCACCAGCGTGTGGTCAGAAAGGTTGGCAGTCTCCAGGGCGTGGCCGGCCAGACGCAGGGCAACAATCTCTGCGTGAGCGGTGGGGTCATGGTCGCGCTCTTTGGTGTTGGTGGCACTGGCCACAATCAGCCCGGAGGGGTCCACCACGAGTGCCGCGACGGGCACATCTCCCGTAGCCAGGGCTTCCGAGGCCAGGTCAAGAGCGCGGCGCATCAACTCGGTGTCATCAAGCACGAGCCCACCCTATCCAGAGCATCGCGCTCGGGTAGTGTGAGGCGCATGCAGGTGCATGTTGCGGATCACCCCTCATTTCTCACAAACTCTCGCTTCTGAGAGACGAGTCGACATCGTCACCGCTGTTCCGAGCACTCACCTCAGAGCTGGTGACCCTGTTGGCCTATGAGGCCACCCGCCATGTCCGCATCGAGGACCACCAGATCACCACACCCGTGACCACCACGATGGGGAAGAAGCTGGCGAAGCCGCGGCCCGTAGTCGTCCCCATCCTCCGGGCGGGGCTTGGAATGTTGGAGGGCATGACCCAACTTGTGCCGAGCGCTGAGGTTGGCTTCTTGGGAATGGTGCGAGACGAGAAGACTTTGCAACCCAGTGTCTATGCGGAGCGACTCCCGGAGGACCTCTCCGACCGTCAGTGCTTCATTCTTGATCCCATGCTGGCAACCGGTGGTTCACTGCTGCAAGCCATCAACTTTGTCTTTGACAAAGGTGCCACTGAGGTGACGGCAGTTTGTCTCTTGGGTTCACCAGAGGGGTTAGCAGCGCTAGAGAAGGCAACAGCAGGTCGCAACGTCACCATCGTGTTGGGGGCTCTCGATGAGAAACTCAATGAGCACGGTTTCATCGTTCCAGGCCTCGGTGACGCCGGGGACCGCCTCTATGGAACTGTCGGATAACGTCACAAGACTTGACGCTCGGCCGGGCTTGGGCCGATAATCAAGCCATGCACAGCTCTTTTTTTCCCCGGGCGCAGGTGAGCGCTCGTGAGCTGTGTTGCTGTCGAATGTGTGGCTAATCCCCCTGTTCACCCTCCGTGGGCTCACCGCCCCTCACGAATCGACAGATTATGACTCACTCACCTCGCGAACCACGAGGGTTCGCTCTCTATGTGGGCATCAGCGAAGCTGACGCCCAGGCAGCAGGCATCAGTCTGCAGCAGCTCGTCACTGAGCTCAAAAAACCGTGACCGACCACGTCCCGGCGACGGAAACACACGCCGCTATCGCCCTGGCACCTCTGGGTGCGGGAGGTAAGCACCTCGACATTGTGCGCATGGCTCTGCACGACCCCATCGCCCTGGGGAAGCTCGCCCGAGACCAGAAGACCCCAGAATCCCTGGTCGTCATCGACATCTCGCGTAAACGCGTGCTCATCGATGACGAGCAAGCCCCGCTCACGTATAAAGAGTTCTCCCTCCTGCAATTCCTGGTCCTTCGTGAAGGGCAGACCGTGAATCGAGAAGTCATCATCGAGGCGCTGTGGGCGGAGGGTGACGAGGATGCCCCTGTCGCCAGGACCATTGATGTTCACGTGCGAAGGCTTCGATCGAAGCTCGGGCGTTACGAGGACATCGTCCGCACAGTGCGCGGAGTTGGATACCGCTTTGACCGTCACGCAGATGTCACCATCAACTACGGTGTGGCCCAGTCTCCGGACATGATTTAGTCCTATTCCCACACAAAAAACCCAGGACTAGACACCGTTACCATTCTGTTATATATTCAGTACATCGTCAGTTGTTGCTGTGACAGCTCTCGTGAATGTGATTGCAAAACACTCTTGGTGCAAGGGAAATAGGGCCGGTCGCTCGCCTCAGCGACCGGCCCTTATCACTGCCCTCACATCGCTCCCAGCGGAGAGCTCTACGCTGGTGGCATGTCTCAGGGTCCGGCAATTGTGTGGCTTCGCAATGACCTTCGGCTTGCCGATAACCCAGCCCTTCACGCTGCCTGCGACACCGGAGCACCGGTCCTGATTGTCTATGTTCGAGACGAGGTCACCGAAGGATCGAGGCCCCTGGGGCGTGCGTCGAAGTGGTGGCTCCACCACTCACTTCGTGTCGCTTCAATCCTCCATCGATTCCCTCGGTGGGACCCTGGTGCTTCGCACCGGATCTGGTCCCGATGTCATCCGACAACTGGTGTCCGACACTGGCGCATCTGCGGTGTTCTGGAACCGTCGCTATGGGCTTGCCCGCGAAGCCGACGCACTCCTCAAAGAGGAGCTGCGGGAATCAGGGCTGACCTGCGAAAGTTTTGCCGGGAATCTGCTGTTTGAGCCCTGGACGGTGCGAACGGGAGAGGGTAACCCCTTCAAAGTGTTCACCCCGTTCTGGCGGGCAGCACTGGCCGGTGAGCCACCGCGAGCACCGCTCCCACCACCCACAGGACTCCAGTCTGCTGCGGGAATAGCGAGCGAGAACCTCGACGACTGGGATTTGCTCCCCACCAGCCCTGACTGGTCCCCTGGCCTCCACGAGATGTGGACGCCAGGAGAGGCCGGAGCCCACCAGAGGCTCGAGGATTTTGTGCACAACACCCTGAAGCTCTATCACCGACGGGATGAGCCGGGTCCGGTAACGACATCACGACTGAGTCCCCACCTGCGTTTTGGAGAAATAAGCCCCTATCAGATCTGGGCTGAGGTGGACCGCACTCTTCCTGCGGACGCCGAGAAGAACAAGGCCAAGTTTCTCTCTGAGGTGGGCTGGCGTGAGTTCTCCTACAACATCCTGTTCCACTTCCCTGAGCTTCAGAGCAAGAATTTCCGGCCAGAGTTTGACCAGTTCCCCTGGGGGGACGCAGAGCCCCAGCTTCTGAAGGCCTGGCAGAAGGGCACTGACCGGTGTGCCCCTGGTGGATGCCGGCATGCGTGAACTCTGGCACACCGGCTATATGCACAACCGGGTGCGGATGGTGGTGGCCTCGTTCCTGATCAAAAACATGCTGGTCGATTGGCGAGTGGGAGAAGCCTGGTTCTGGGACACCCTCGTGGACGCTGATGAGGCCAACAACCCCGCCAGCTGGCAGTGGGTTGCCGGCAGTGGTGCCGATGCTGCCCCCTATTTCCGGGTGTTCAACCCCATGCTGCAGGCAGAGAAGTTTGATCCCCAGCAGGAATACATCAGGCGCTGGATCCCCGAGTTGGACACTCCTGACTACCCGAGCGAGCCCATCATTGACCTCAAAGCCAGCCGAGATAAGGCCCTCCAGGCTTTTGATGTTCTGAAGGCCCGTCGAGGTTAGATACCCCCTGGGGTATAGTGGTGGCATGGCGGCGACCGAGACAGAAACATACGACTTCGGCGAAAAGGTCGAAGGCATCGACATCCCCGTCTTCAACGAACGCGCCGTGCGAGCGTCCGCCGGCATCCTCTTTCTGTCTGGGGTTCATGGCCGTCTCCTCCGCATTCTTCACCGGTGACTTCGGACCGGTTCGCGGGTTCGCCATCCTGTTGTTGATCGACATGGGGATCCGCATTGGACTCAACCATCGCTTCGCTCCCTCGATGGCCCTTGGTGCCCTGATTGTGCGTCGCCAACGACCCGAGTGGGTGGGTGCGGCTCAGAAGCGACTCGCCTGGTCCCTGGGATTTGGAATGGCCTTTGTGGCCTGCATGGGCATGGGGTTCTTGGGTCTCCAGAACGAATACATGCTGTTGTTTTGTGGCTTCTGCCTCAGCCTGATGTTCTTAGAAACCGCCTTTGGAATATGCGTGGGGTGTGAGCTGTATCGAGTGTTCTCGAAAGAGAAGCCCCAGTTATGTCCGGGGACGTCTGCGACTACACCCCACCGAAGCGTCGGACGCTGTTCAGCTCAGACGCCCACTCTCACACCCCTTAGAGCTGGCTTCGAATCGCCCACAAGTCAGGGAACACCGGGTTGAACAGAGTCGAGGCCAAATAGCCCACACCGGAGGACCCTCCGGTGCCGGACTTGCGCCCAATGGTGCGCTCCACCATTTTCACGTGGCGATACCGCCACTCCCCAAGCCCCTCATCAAGATCCACCAGAGCTTCACAGACCATCGCCGACTCGGGATCGGTGTGGTGAAGGGACACCAAGACCGCTTGGACATCGTCCCTGGCCTCCCACGGTGTGCTCACATCGCGCTCGAGAACCTCGGCTGGCATCTCGTGTCCTCGAACATGGCAATACCGAAGAGCAGAGTCCCAGACACTGGGCCTGGCCATCGCGGCCTCCACTCGATTTCTGGCTGAGGACCCAGGCACTAAGTGCTCCGCCATTTTCATGCCGGTTCCCTCTTTCGCGCCCTCTCCCGCGTGGTCTCTGCGGCCCAGCACAGCCTCCACTTCGCGGAACTGCGCTGATTGGAACCCACTGGCCGAGGACAAACGGGAACGAAACGATTGAAACTGCAGGGGCGTCATGGTCTCCAACACATCAATCTGCTGAACACAGGTCTTCATGATGGAGCGAACTCGACCGAGGAGCGCCAGAGACCGGTGGGTGTCACCCTTCTCTAGTGCTGGCTGCAAAGCCGACAGCTCATGCAGAATCTGCTGGAACCAGAGCTCATAGACCTGGTGGATGGTGATGAAGAGCAACTCATCGTGCTCAGGACCATCCGAGAGCGGCTCCTGAAGTGACAGAAGTTCCTCGACCTTGAGATAGGTCGTGTAGGTGACGGCTTTCTGATGATCTGGCAGGAGGCATTAGGTAACCCTAGTCTCCTGCGGAGCCACCTCCCGATACGCACCAGATTCCATCAGACCACGCAGCCGATCAAAACCGTCCCAGACCTCCACATAGGAGGTGGGCAGTGGAGATATCGCCAGCCGGATCGCATCGGGCTGGCGATAATCCGGCACCACATTGACCAGCTGTCGAAGCGCCAAGGCAATGGTTGCAGCCTCTGGATGGTTAATGATGATGTGCCCGCCCCGATGGGAGGCTTCGCGGGGTGTACCCAGGGTGAACCCGTGGGGAACCAGCCAGGCGTCCACGAGCTGGATCATCAGTTCGGTGCCAAGCGCCGCCTTCTTCTCAATCTCGGCAATTCCCGCGCGCTGAATCATCTCGTAACTGGCTTGAACGCCTCGGATTCCCACAATCGAGGGACTCGCCACCTGAAATCCTCGGATTCCCCGAGCTTTCTCAAACCAGGGACCCATCACAAACTGGTCTTCTTGAGCAAACCAGCCCTTGATCGGCACCTGAAGTTCGTCTTGGAGCTCAGTGTGGACGAATAACCAGGCGGGAGAGCCAGGCCCTGAGTTTCCATACTTGTACGTGCAGCCCACAGCCAACTTAATCTTGTTGCCCTCAAAATCGAGGTCGATAGCCCCACCAGCGTGCGAACAATCCCAGAGCATGTGAGCACCGACCGCGGTGACGGCCGCCTGAATCTCGGCGAGTTCAGAGCGCGCTCCGGAGCGGTAGTTGATGGCCTGCAAGGTCACCAGCGCGACGTCCTCGCTGAGGTGGGGGCGAGTGCTTCGGCCGTCACCCGCTCGTGCTCCACCGACACCGACACAGCTCCCGGTCCACCCTGACCATCGGTATCCAGCGTGATGAGGGTCAACCCGAGATCCTCAGCAATCCCCTCCAGGATGTAGCGGTCGGTGGGAAAGTTTGCCGAGTCGATGATGACGGTCTTCCGCCCGGGCCTGGAGCGAATAGCAGCGATAGCGAGTTGGTAGAAGTTCATCGACGTGGTGTCACAGACCAGTGTTTGCCCGGGCCCCACCCCTAAGGTCGCAGAACCCAGGAGGTCACCGGCGACCTGGGCCTCATCAATCCAATGGCCCCACCCTTCGACGAGCTCAGTCCCCCACTCGTTGGTGACAAACGAGGCGACAGAGTCTCTGGTGGCCAGCGGCAACTTGCCCAGTGAATTGCCATCCAGGTAACACTGGTCGGGGTCCGCGTGGAAAAACTCGGAGCGAAAGGACGCGAGCGGGTCGTGGCTATCCAGCAACTCAGCAGTGGAGCGCTCGGTTGCCACTCCCGGCAGTTCTAGCGTCATACCCCCAGCTTAGGGATGAGCAAGCCGGAGGATTATCCGAAGCGACCGGTGACGTAATCCAAGGTCTTCTCGTTCGCGGGGCTGGAGAAAATTTTCTCCGTGGCGTCGTGCTCAACAAGGGTTCCGACCCGGCTTCCCGCCTCGTCATCCGACACCACAGTGAAGAATGCGGTGCGGTCTGCCACGCGGGCAGCCTGCTGCATGTTGTGGGTCACGATGACGATGGTGTAATCCTTCTTGAGCTCGTTCATCAAGTCTTCAATCTTGAAGGTCGACACCGGGTCCAAAGCGGAGCACGGCTCATCCATCAGGATCACATCGGGCGAAACGGCAATAGCCCGGGCGATACAGAGACGCTGCTGCTGACCACCGGACATGCCAAAGGCATTGTCCTTGAGGCGGTCTTTGACCTCATCCCACAGCGCAGAGCCCCGAAGAGCCTGCTCGACAATGTCGTCCATGTTGCCCTTCATCCCCAAAGTCTGGGGGCCAAAAGCAATGTTGTCGTAGATCGACTTGGGGAAGGGGTTCGGCTTTTGGAACACCATGCCGATGACCTTGCGGACCTGGACCGGATCAACATCTGCGCCATAGACGTCCTGGCCGTGATACAGCACTTCACCGGTCACTTTGGCCCCGGGGATGAGGTCGTTCATGCGGTTGAGGCTTCGCAGGATGGTGGACTTTCCACACCCTGAGGGGCCAATGAGCGCGGTGATCTGGTTCTCATATACCGGCAGGTTGACCTTCTCGACAGCCAGGTTCTTGCCGTAGTAGACCGACACGTCTTTGAGAGTGAATACCTCGTTGGGCACTGTCTCTTCTCCGATGGGCACGTTCATGGGTTTCTTCTCCTACCAGCTTCTTTCGTATCGAGCACGGAGCCAAATGGCGAACGAGTTGATGACAATTAGGACAGCGAGCATGAGGAGCACTCCGGCTGCTGCCAAGATTTGGAACTCCTCTTGGGGACGACCTGCATAGTTATAGATCAAGACCGGAAGCGCAGAATACCCACCCTCAAAGAAGTTGGGCGAGAAAGTCACAAAGGTCAATGCGCCGACGAGCAGCAGTGGCGCTGCCTCACCAATCGCGCGGGACACCGCCAGAATCACGCCCGTGAGCATCCCGGGAGCTGCAGCAGGCAGCACCTGGCGCCACACGGCTTGCCAGCGGGTGGCTCCCAGAGCCAACGAGCCCTCCAGAATTGAGGGTGGAACGGCCTTGATGGCTTCTCTCGAAGCCAAGATCACGGTGGGCAAAACGAGGAGGGCGATAGTGGCCGATCCGGCCGCTGCCACCAACCCCAGGTTGAAGGGCGTCCGAACGAAGAATGCAAGGCCCAGGATTCCAAAAACAATGGAGGGAACACCGGCCAGGTTCTGAATGTTGAGCTCGATGAGGCGATTCCACCATCTGGACTTGTCAGCAAACTGCTCGAGATAGAGGGCGGCTCCAGCCCCCAACGGAACGATGAGAGCGATTACCCCTCCCACGATTTGGAGTGTTCCCAAAATGGCCACACTGTAACCGGCGGTGGCTTTGTTTACGGTGGAGGGCCCATTGAAAATCAAATCCATGTCAAGTCTGGTGCGCCCCTCAAAAAACGCCCACGCAAGAATGGCAATAATCGCGGTGATGGCAATGGTGAGGGCGAGGAGCATGAGAGCGGAAAAATGATGCTCGGCGCCATTTCCCCGCGAGCCTTGGGACTTGAACTGGTTTTGGACAGCCAGCCCAGCTCCCGCCGCAGCGAACTTGGCCCTTCCCGGAAGTTGAGAGAACGAATCCGACATTATTCGTACACCTCCCGGAAGCGAGCGACGAAGCGGATGGCAATCATGTTCATGGCGAGAGTGATGAGGAACAAGAGCGAGCCCACCGCGAAGATGGTGTCGTAGACAACGGACCCCACAGCAATCTCTCCTGTTGCTCGCGAGGCAATGTAGGCAGTCATCGTCTGGATCCCTTCGAAAGGGTTGAAATTCAATCCGGGCGAACCCGCTCCGGCAACGAGCAACACGATCATCGTCTCGCCGACAGCACGAGAGCCTCCCAAAACAAAGGCCGCAATAATTCCTGAAATCGCTGCAGGAACGACGACCTTCAGCGAAACGCGCAACTTTGACGCTCCCAGCGCGTAAGCACCCTCACGGAGGGAGCGGGGAACGGAACGCATCGCGTCATCAGCAACGGAAGCGATGAGCGGGATGATGATCAGACCGACGGCGATTCCCGCAACACCGGTGGAAAAAAGCCCACCCCACGGTAACCAGGGTGTCATGTATTCCAGGAATGGTCGCAACCAGAAGAACGCAAACAAACCCGTGGCGACGGTCGGGATTCCTTCAAGGATCTCGAGAACCGGCTTGATGGTCTTGCGAACCGGCTCAGCAGCAAACTCAGACAAGGTAAATCGCCGACAGGAGGCCAATGGGAACTGCAACTATGAGCGCCGTGACCACGACGATCAGGGTTCCGACGACAATCGGCCACACGCCGTACTGGGGCTTCAGAAAGCCAGGTGACCACTCGGTCGCGGTGAAGAACTCAACAATGGAAATCTCGCTGAACAGACGAGGAAGTGGATAAAAGAGAGCGAAAACAATCGCGGTGGTGACGAAAACCGACACCGCGGCGGTGAAGAAGAGGAATCCGAAGATGGCCTTCTCACCGTACCGGGGGTTGTCGGCGCGGAGGGTCCGAGCTGGACCACTCCGCGCCGACGTCACAGATGAAGACATTAGTCAATAACTCCTAATTTCTCCATCGTCCCGGTTATATGTTGGGTTGAATCTCGGGTTTAGCCGAGACCTGCAACAACGGCGAGCTGCTCGGCCTTCTGGTCCGCAGTCAACGCGATCAGACCGGATGCCGCAGCAATGGCGTCATTCTCGTCAATCACGAACTGGTAGAAGGCGAGTCCCTCTGCACGCTCAATTGTGGGCGCGGCGGGGAACATGAACAGCTGACGGCCAAGCGGCGTGTAGTCACCAGCGAGAAGGTTCTCGATGGTGGGGTCGATGCAGCCTGCGCCACTGTCAATGGCAAGACCCTTCACAGTGTCCGAGTACTCCTGGTAGAAGGAGTAAGGAATGAATGCAATCGCACCCAGTCCACCGGAGACACCCTGAACAGCCTGGTTGTCGTCTTCACCGATGTTGTTGTAGTCGGTGCGGATGTTTCCGCTGTCACCGTTGATTTCGTCGGTGAAGAAGTCGAAGGTTCCGGAGTCAGTTCCAGGACCGTAGAGAACAACCTCTTCAGAAGCCAGGTCACCAGCGTCGACGCCGGGGATTTCGCCCCAAGTCATGACGGAGGAGTCAAGCTCCCAGAGAGCCTTGAGCGCATCGGTTGAGATGCAGTCGAGGGGGTTGTCCTGGTTGACGATCACGGAGAGAGCGTCGTTGGCAACCGAAATGGTTCCGAACTCAATTCCGTTCTCGGCGCAGAGTGCTGCTTCTTCGTCCTTGATGCCACGCGATGCGTTGGAGCCATCGGTCTCACCGTTGCAGAACTTCTCGAAGCCACCACCGGTACCGGAGATACCAACGGTCACGGTCACACCGGGGTTGGCGTCCATGAAGAGCTCTGCAGCTGCTTCAGCGAAAGGACCAACGGTGCTGGAACCGTCCAAAGTGATCGCACCCGACAACTCAGGGGCGGCCTCTTCGGTCTCGGTTGCGGCAGGTGCAGGGGCAGGAGCGGCTTCTTCCGCTTCTGTTGCACATGCAGACAACAGCAAAAGTCCGGCAGCTGCGAGAGCCACCGGAGCCATGATGTTTTTCTTCACTGTGTATTTCTCCTCTTGAGCTTTGATGAGACAGCAGACACTGTCACGAGAGCAACACTCGTTTCGCTGTCTATACAGCGGGTGTGGGGATGGTTAACACAAGGCAAACAATTTCGAGACCCAGACTTAGAATCAGGGAGGGAGAAAATTTGATGCGAACAATACGTGTGTCTCAGAGCGGCGGACCCGACGTTCTCACCCCGGCCGAAGTTTCTGAGCCAGACTGCGCTGGGAACGACATCCTCGTTGATGTGGTTGCTGCAGGGGTCAACTTCATCGACATTTACCAGCGCGAGGGCCTGTACCCGATGCCCCTGCCTTACACGCCGGGTCTCGAGGGCGCGGGGATTATTCGCTCGGTGGGGTCTGGGGTCACCGACTTCGCCCCCGGGGATCGCGTGGCCTGGACTGGACACCTAGGCAGCTACGCCGAGGTCGTGGCTTTGCCGGCAGAGAAAGCTGTCCGTGTTCCTGAAGGCCTGAGCCTGGAGACCGCTGCCGGAATGATGTTGCAGGGCCTCACCGCCCACTACCTCGTGACCAGTGTTTTTGAGATCAAGCCAGGAGATCAAGCGCTCGTCCATGCCGCAGCAGGCGGTGTAGGGCTTCTGCTGTGTCAGATGATTAGCGCCCGAGGCGGCCAGGTCATCGGGACGGTGTCCACCGACGCCAAAGCAGACGCCGCAGTAGCCGCCGGAGCGAGCCACATCATTCGCTACGACCGCGAGGAGGTCGACTCCCGCGTGAAGGAGATCACCGACGGCCGCGGAGTTTCCGTGGTGTACGACGGCGTGGGGCGCGACACCTTTGAGGCAAGCTTGCGAAGCCTCGCCCCCCGGGGTGTGCTGGCACTGTTTGGCCAATCAAGCGGTCCGGTGGAGTCCTTTGACCCCCAGATTTTGAACCAACTGGGTTCCTTAGTGCTCACCAGGCCGAGCCTTGCCCACTTCACCCAGACACCTGAAGAGCTTCGTTGGCGAGCCGGGGACGTGTTCGATGCGTTAGTCGAGGGTTCACTGGGGTTCACGCTGCACGGGACATACCCGCTCGAGGATGCCCAGAAAGCCCATCAGGATCTTGCCGCGCGGGTGACCTCCGGCAAGCTGCTTCTCGTGCCCTGACGACGGCACGACCTTCGACAGTGCGAGAGCTTTCCCACTAGCGTGGAAGCATGACATCCTGGTTGATGTGGCGGCTGCAGGGGTCAACTTCATCGACATTTACCAGCGCGAGGGCCTGTACCCGATGCCACTGCCCTACACGCCGGGTCTCGAGGGCGCAGGGATAGTTCGCTCAGTGGGCTCTGGGGTGACCGACTTCTCCCCCGGGGACCGAGTTGCCTGGACCGGACACCTGGGCAGCTATGCCGAGGTCGTGGCTTTGCCGGCAGAGAAAGCTGTCCGTGTTCCAGAGGGCCTGAGCCTGGAGACCGCTGCCGGAATGATGTTGCAGGGCCTCACCGCCCACTACCTCGTCACCAGTGTTTGTGAGATCAAGCCAGGAGATCGAGCCCTGGTCCATGCCGCTGCGGGCGGTGTGGGGCTTCTGCTGTGTCAGATGATCAGCGCCCGAGGCGGCCAGGTCATCGGGACGGTGTCCACCGACGCCAAAGCAGACGCGGCCCTGGCAGCCGGAGCGAGCCACATCATTCGCTACGACCGCGAGGAAGTCGACTCCCGCGTGAAGGAGATCACCGACGGCCGCGGAGTTTCCGTGGTGTACGACGGTGTAGGGCGGGACACCTTTGAGGCAAGCTTGCGAAGCCTTGCCCCCCGGGGTGTGCTGGCACTGTTTGGTCAATCAAGTGGTCCGGTGGAGTCCTTTGACCCCCAGATTTTGAACCAACTGGGTTCACTAGTGCTCACCAGGCCGAGCCTTGCCCACTTCACCCAGACACCTGAAGAGCTTCGTTGGCGAGCCGGTGACGTGTTGAGCGCTCTGGCAGAGGGTTCTCTGGAGTTCACTCTGCACGGGATATACCCGCTTGAGGATGCCCAAAAAGCCCATCAGGATCTTGCCGCGCGGGTGACCTCCGGCAAGCTGCTTCTCGTCATGTAGGTTGCGTTCTTATACCCCTGGGGGTATTGTCACAGCTATGAAGAAAATGTCTGCGAGTCAAAGAAAATTGCTGGTATTCATGGCCGGGACCCCTGGTCGCTGGACCAGAGGGCTCGCGGGAGTTGCCCTCATTGTCGGAGGAATAGTGAGTGGGGGTTGGGGATTCTTCTTGCTCATCCCCGGAGTCCTGATGCTCTCCACAGGAATTGCTAACTACTGTCCAGCTGGCCTGGTCATCACCGGAAGCGGATCGAGCGACAACATCATGGCCCGTATTGCCCAGGTGGACGCCGTGTCCACGAAAGGGACAAAATAGCCCCCACAGCACTAGCGTGGGAGCATGAAAATACTCCTCGTCGGCGCCGGTGGCGTCGGTAACGCACTGGCAAAACTTCTCGCCACGAGAGACTTCTACGAATCAGTGGTTGTCGCCGACTACGACGTCTCGCGCGCGGAGTCTGTCGTTGAGTGGATTGGCAGAAGGTTTCCCGAAACTCACCCCAGGTTTAGCGCAGCGCAGATAGATGCCTCGCAACCCTCCAACGTCACCGAGGCAGCACTCGCCCACGGCTCCACCATCGTGATGAACGCTGTGGAGCCCTCCTTCGTCGAGAGCATCTTCGATGGTGCCCTGGCGGCAGGTGCTGACTATATGGACATGGCCATGAGTCTTTCCAAGCCCCACCCCACCGACCCTCACACCACTGCGGGAATCAAACTCGGTGATTACCAGTTCGAGAAGGCCCCAGAGTGGGAAAAAGCCGGCCGGCTTGCCCTTGTCGGAATGGGTGTTGAACCGGGAATCTCCGATGTTTTCGCCCGATATGCCTCTGATCACCTGTTCAGTGAGATCGACGAGATTGGTGTTCGCGATGGAGCAAACCTGGTCGTCACTGACGACACAGGGCGCGAAATCTTCGCGCCCTCGTTTAGCATCTGGACCACCATCGAGGAGTGTCTCAATCCCCCGATGATTTGGGAGAAAGACAAGGGTTGGTTCACCACTGCACCCTTTAGCGAACCAGAGGTCTTCACCTTCCCGGCAGGCATTGGCCCTGTGGAGTGTGTGAACGTGGAACACGAAGAGGTCTCCCTCGTTCCCCGATACCTCGACGCCAAGCGGGTGACCTTCAAATACGGGCTCGGGGAAGAGTTCATCGGTGTCCTTCGGACGCTGAACCTTCTGGGTTTGGATTCGATTGAACCGATATCGGTGCGCACCGCTCCCGATGGTGACGGCAAGCGCTCCGTCGCCTCTGTCTCACCACGAGACCTGGTTGCCGCCGTGTTGCCCGATCCCGCAACGCTCGGTGGTCAGATGAGTGGAACCACCTGCGCGGGGACCTGGGTGACCGGAAAGGGCATCGATGGCGCTCCCCGTGAGGTCTTCCTGTACCACGCGATCGACAACGCCTGGACAATGGAGCACTACGACTCCCAGTGCGTCGTCTGGCAAACAGCACTCGCCCCCGCACTCGCGCTGGAGCTCCTTGCCACCGGAGTGTGGTCAGGCTCTGGAGTTCAGGGCCCTGAAGCGTTTGACGCCAAGCCTTTCCTGGACCTCATGGAGAAGCCAGAATCCGAGGGTGGCTACGGTCAGGCCTGGGGTCTGGAAGAGCGCTAGCTCGGCGAGAACCGAAGGGACAGGCAGGAGAGCCCGCCATCGATCTTCTGACACTCCGAGTTCTCCAACTCGATCACCACGAACCCGGCCGTGCGCACCCGCTGGGCCGTAACGGGGAAACCTGAGGGCATAAACACCACGTCGTTCACGCGAATACTGTTTGCGGCTGGCTCTTCGCCCTCCGCAACATCGATGACGGTGTAACCCTCGAAACATCCGGTGGCGCTCAACCTGGGGGTGGAAAGGATGGTGGAGCCATCGAGTAGCGAGCAGTCAGACTTGAAGTGCAGAACACCGGGAGGTGTCCTGACCTCGCGAACGGTGTATCCCCAGTCAGCTACTGCGGTGCGCAGTTCCTCAATTCCTGCAGAGTTTGTGCGGTCAGATTTCCCCACCAAGATTTCCGACTCTGTTGTCAGAATGTCCCCGCCCTCAATAAATCCTGGGCCCGAAAGTTGCCGAACGTCGGAATACAGGTCTTTCAGGTGTGGTGCCATGGCCATCGATTCGCCGAATCGACTGGGTGCGCCTGGACGCAACACGACCGCACCCTCGCGTAAACACAAAGCCGTATCTTCCACAAACAACGAATCGGGGAACTCTTCCAGAGCGTCGAGGACGCTCACCTCGACCCCAGCCTGGCGAAGCTCTGCGACGTACGAGTCGTGATGGCGCATCATCAGATCAATGTCGGGGTTACCGACATTCTCGGCACGCAGGCCATTAATCGCGCTCACCGGGGGACGCCGAGTGATGGCGTGGGTAAATCGGAAAGAACGCTCAGACATCAGGCAAATTTACCGGCTGTCAGCTTCTTCCTGAGGCCACCAGAACTTGTCGCCGGTAATGAAGGCGAGCGCAGGTACGACGACGGTTCGGACCAGGAGGGTGTCAATCAGCACACCAATACCCACGATGATGCCGATTTGGAACAACGCAATCAGCGGAAGAACACCCAAGACCGCGAAGACGGCCGCCAACAGAACACCGGCACTGGTAATCACCCCACCGGTGGCCCCCAGGGCTTTGATCATGGCCTGACGGGTGGGCTGGCGGACAGTTCCCGCCATGTTTGCTGATTCCTCTCTGGCTCTGGAGACCAAGAAGATGTTGTAGTCGACACCCAGGGCCACCAAGAACAAGAAGGAATACAGGAACACGCTGAAGTCCAGGCCCGACATTCCAAACACGTTCTGGAAAATCAACCACGCTGCCCCCATCGCGGAGAAGAAGGAGAGCACCACGCTTCCCAGCAACAAAATGGGTGCCACCAGCGCCTTCAGCAACAGCACCAACACGATAAAGACCAGCACCAGGATGAGCGGAATCACCAGGAGTTGGTCGCGCTCATAGGCCTGCTTCACGGCGAGCCGGGTGGCGTCATCACCGCCGACGAGAGCATTGGCTCCCGGAACAGCCTGAACGCTCTCGCGCAAGCTCTCAATCGCTCCGTAAGCTTCCTCACTTCCGCCCTCAGCATCCAGCACGACATCGATGCGAGACACATCATCGTTCTGATTCACGATTTCGGCACTGGCGACCAACGGTGCCGCCAAGGCCGCTTCGACAACGTCCTCAGCCCGATCGTTCACCGCAATGACCTGGGTCGGCGCGCTAGCGCCCGCGGGGAACGCTTCGGCCAACACCTCGATACCAAGAACGGCTTCCGGCTTCACGCGGAACTGCTCCGTCTCAGGAAGACCAATGGTGATGCCGGTGGCACCGGCACTGAGTCCTCCGAGGACAGCAATTCCTGCAATGGCGACCGTGACGGGGCGCTTACTCACACCCTTACCGAGCTTCGCCCACCACCCCGTCTCTGACTTGTTGACGTCACCAAACCGGGGAACAAAGGGCCAGAAGAGTCCTCGACCAAACACCACAATGGCCGCGGGCAAAACACCCAGCGCCGCAATCATGGCGACCACAATTCCACTCGCGCAGACAAGTCCCAAAGCCCGGTTGCCACCCGAGCTCCGCAAAACTCAGGGTCAACAGCGCCAGCGCCACCGTTCCACCGGAGGCAAGAATGGCCGGTCCCGCACCCTTGACCGCCTTGGCCATGGCCTCATGGCGGTCTTCGATCGTGAGGAGTTCCTCTTTATAGCGGGCGATCAGGAGCAAGGCGTAGTTGGTCCCCGCACCGAAGACCAAGACCGACAAAATCCCGGTGATCGACCCATCCGCGGTGATATCAAAGAACGCGGCGACATTGCGCCCAATTTGCCCTGCCATGAGATCGGCCGTCCCCACCACAAGGAGCGGAACAATCCAGAGGATGGGACTTCGATAGGTGACCAGCAAGAGGAAAATGACGATCAGCACGGTGGCCAGGAGAAGGGTGAAGTCTGCCCCAGCAAAGACGCCAGCCAGGTCAACCTGGAAACCCTCGGGACCGGTCACAAAAGCGTTGATCCCGGTCGGGGCGTCCTCGGCGATGAGTGCCCTGATCTCGGCGATGCGCTCAGCCTGCTCATCGACATCGTCAATCTCGTCCATCGGGATGGTGAGAACGGCGGTCGTGTTGTCCTCCGAGATGGTCGCAGGCGGAACAAACAGTTCCCCCATCACCTCCACATTGCTGAACTCGGTGAAGAGCTCGTTGACGCCCCCTGCAGGCATCTGAATCATCGGATCAAATTCGCCCTGCAGCCACACGATGTCCTCGTCGGAGAACTCACCGGACGACGTGGCAAGAACCACCACCGTTGCGGTGCCCCCGGAACCCGGCATCTCTGCCAACGCCTGCTCCACCAGGATCACTTCGGAGTCCTCGGGGAGGCCAGTGTCAGGACTGACGTTAACTTCCTCCGCGGCAAACACCGTGAACGACAGCACCGCAAAAATCAGGCCAACGAGAAGCGTGACCCAGGCGGTCTTAGGTCCTGTAATAAAGCGGATGAGTGCGTTCACTCCATAAAACCTACCCCTGAAATAACGATGTCACTCCGTAAACTTTCAGTTCCCCCTGCGAAGGTGTGGATGCTCGGAAGGAGCACACGTGAAATTTGCAGCCAGCGCTCTCCTCGTGGTGCTCACACTTGCAGGGTGTGCTCCGGCATCACCGCCTCTGGAATCAGAGCCGGAAACCACCCTCGACGCTGAGCCGTCGCCTCCGCCGTCGGCTCCGACCGCTCCAGGGGGTTGCGACATCTCGACAGAGCGCGCCATGGCTGCCACCATTGGCGCCCAGATTGATGCCCTGTCGCTCGGCGATTTCGCCGGCGCCTACGAATGGGCGGCTCCCGCATTCCAGATGAATGTTCCCCTGGAAGTCTTTGAGATTGTCATCCAAGACGGCTACTCCAGCCTGTTGGAGGCGCGCTCCCACACTCTCAGCGACTGCGTTCTCTTCCCTCAGGACCTCGGCAACACCGTGGTGACGGTGCGGACAGTCTCTGGCGGAGTGTTCACCTACTACTACGAGCTGATCAACACGGACCAGGGTTGGCGCATTCTCGGCGCAGCCGAGATAGCCCCCGTGAGCTCGGGAACCTAAGGGTTACTCCCGAAACGGTGGGCTTGGCTCCAGCTCCTCAGAGCGAGGCAAGCTCTCGGGTAAGGACGCGGTGAGGGCGTCGACCTCATCACCAGTGAGGGTAATGTCCGCAGCCGACACCGAATCGCGGATAGTCTCCGCCCTCGTCGCACCCGGAATAGGAATGATGACGGGCGAGTAGGCCAGCAACCAGGCAAGTACGAGCGCCTCCGGCGTGACATTTTTGTCGCCAGCCATGCTCACAAAGTCGCCCACTTCACCTGAGGTGATCCGGTTCACCTTCTTTGACCCTCCCAGCGGTGACCAGGGCAGGAAGGCAATTCCGTGGTCCTCGCAGATCTCCAACACCTCGAGATCGTGGCGATACATCGGGCTGAACTCGTTCTGCACCGAAATCAGTCCGCCCTGATCAGGGCCACCACCGATGTCGAGAGCTTTGCTGAGTTGCGCGGCGTTGTAGTTGGAGACCCCCACCTCGCTCACGATCCCTCGGCTTTTGAGCTCCAGAACGTTCTCAAATTGCGTCTCGAAGGGCAGGGAAGGGTCGAGCCTGTGGTGTTGCCAGAGGTCAATCACCTCAACACCGAGGCGATCGCGGGAGCGCTCTGCTGCTCCCACCAGATACTCGAGGCTCCCGTTACGCCCCCACTTTTCGCCATCGCTTCGGGTGATGCCACCTTTGGTGGCAATCAGAACCTTCTCTTTGTGGCCAGGGTCTGCTTCCCACGTGGACAGCGCCTGTGCCACAAATTCCTCGTTGTGGCCCACCTGGTTCCACGCGGGTGCATAAATGTCGGCTGTGTCCAGCAGGGTCACCCCCGCGTCGAGTCCCGCCTGAATCCCCGGTGTTGCGCTGGCTCTCCGGGTCTCTTCCTCCACGGCAGCACCCCTTGGCCAGGACACGTTCATGCACCCCAAACCAATCGGGAACACACTCCAGGGTCCAAGTTTCCGAGTTGTCATGATTGCTCTCCTTCGGGCAGGGGCATGATGTCGACCATCATGGGTTTAGGTAACTGAATGACTCCCTCTTCGAGAGAGATTACCGCTGACGCATTCCACGGCTCGCTCCCGTGTCTCATGATGTAGCCGGGGACCAACCATGCGGTTCCCGAGGCATCCCACACCAGCAGGGGGCCTCTTCGGAACTCTCGACCGTGAGAGTGATGACCTCACCGGGCTCTGGGTAATAGGGCTCCTCCACCGCAAGCCCCTCAGTAAAGACACTGTCAAAGCCCGAGTGATACAGGGGTGCTGGGCTTCCCCACCACTGACCAGAGGCAAGTCTTTCCACGGCAGCCAGAGGACTCACCGTGCTGAATTCTCCGCGAGATACCGGGGTTGCCGCGTGACCCGACACCGAGGCCAGAGTTGGCCCTGGACCAAAGAACACACTCCATTCCAGGGCTGTGTCCACACCATCGAGTTGTTGGATGGCGCTCAGGCCAACCCCCCAGTCATCATTAGCCAGCACCGTGATGTCCGACTCGGTGACGTCAAGCCCCGATTTCTGGAGTAAATCCACGGCCATCCGTGTGGCCTCAGTCAAGACTGGGCAAAGGACCACTGGGTTCAGGGTTTTCACACTCAAAGCCGCCGAGGTCCTCAGAGCCCTCCTCCGGGAGAATCTCCCGACAGGTGGGCTCCTGATAGGCAGCAGGGTTGCTGTAGTACCAGGGTCCGGTTCCACTCCAGGTGAGGTTCAGGGTGGGACCACTCCAGTCCTCAGGCCCCAGAACATAACCCGGCCACATCTCATCGAAAAACTGGCTCGGTCCTGCCTGCCCTTCGACGCCATAGACGCGTCCGAGCTCCGTGAGGAGATCCAGTGGGTCCCCCAGGAGTTGCAACTCATACACCGATCCCGACCCGGTGGCATCCGATATTCCACTGCCGGGGACATAGTCGTACTCGACGAAGAGAGCTATGTCACCGAAAGCCTCAGCTGAAGTCCCGCCTGGATCGCTCAACACAATCAAGGTTCGGGGAGCTGGGGGAAAGCTATCTGGACAGCAGCACCCACGACAAGCGCCAGCATCGCCACAACAGCAACGAGAACTGTGTGGTGATTCCCGGATCTGACCACCCGCCCACGCCCGCGGGGCTCATCGTGTGGGGTTTCGCTCACGGTGCCCTCTTTCGCTCCTCTCGAGTGTAGAGCCCTGAACCTAGGCGCCCCATAGACTTGCGGGGTGACCGAGAGCGAAAGATTTGAACCCCACCGGGTGGCCTTCGCCTCCCGGCTGAATTGGCTCCGCGCGGGCATTTTGGGCGCCAACGACGGCATTGTGTCGATCGCGGCCCTGGTCGTCGGTGTCGCAGCAGCAACCAGCGATATTCGGACAATTTTGATTGCGGGGGTGGCGGGAATCGTCGCCGGCTCGATTTCGATGGCGGCTGGCGAATATGTGTCCGTCTCCTCTCAGCGCGACAGTGAACGGGCGCTGATCGCTCGTGAACGCCAGGAACTGATTGATCAACCCGACGAGGAACTCGCTGAGCTTGCCGAGATTTACCAGTCCAAGGGCCTCTCCGCCAGCACCGCTCGTCTCGTGGCGAAGGAGCTCACCGCTCACGACGCAATCGGCGCCCATTTGGAGGCAGAGCTCGGTATTGATGAGCGACAGCTGACCAACCCCTGGCACGCAGCGTTCTCGTCAGCACTCGCGTTCCTCGCGGGTGCCACGCTGCCCATGTTGGCCATCACGCTGCCCCCGGACGGATGGCGTATCCCTCTCGCTTTTGGCGCAAGCTTGCTTGCTCTAGCCATCACCGGGTGGGTGGGAGCTCGACTGGGTAATAGCCCTCCCCTGAAGCCCGTGTTACGAGTTCTCGCGGGAGGAACCTTCGCACTGCTGTTGACCTGGGGAATTGGAACAGCACTCGGAGTCTCAGGGATTTAGCTCTCCACAGCGGCCCTAGCGAGGTCTTCCTCACACACGAACTCTCGTTCGGCACACTCATCGCACACCACCGACTCCATCTTGCAGGCAGGGCTCGAGCAGTTTTCCATCCGGGAAGATGGTGCGCCGCACTGACTGCACCGGCCGATCACGGCAGGCTCTGGCAGAAAAGGTGACGGCTTTGCGGTTGTCAAAAACATAGAGTGAGCCCTCCCAGAGACCAGAGTCACCATACTTTTCTCCGTAGCGGACGATGCCGCCATCCAGCTGATAGACCTCCTGGAAGCCTCGCTTGATCATCATCGCGGAGAGCACTTCGCATCGAACGCCGCCGGTGCAGTAGGTGACCACCGGCTGGTCTTTGAGGTGGTCATACTTTCCACTGTCGAGTTCGCTCACAAAATCATGGGAGGTGCGAGTGTCGGGCACGATGGCGCCGGTGAATCGACCAATGTCCGCCTCCCACTTATTGCGACCATCGAAGAAGGTCACCTGTTTCTGCTCGACCAGCTCGTGAAGTTGCTCCGGGGTGAGGTGTTGGCCACCACCCTCAACCCCGTGCTCATCCACGGACACCTCCTGCGGCGCACCAAACCCGACGAGTTCCTCGCGAACGCGAACTTTCAGCCGGGGAAAATCATCAGGGCCGCTTCCGTCGCTCCACTTGAAGTCAATGTCTCGAAACGGCGCAAACTCGCGTGTTTTTCGCCAATATTTCTTGACCGCTGATAACTCACCACCCACCGTGGCATTGATTCCGTGGGGTGCGATGATGATGCGGCCGCCCAAACCCACAGACTCACAGAGGTCTCGCTGCCACAGGCGAATGGCGTCAGGGTCCGCTAGCGGTGTGAAGCAGTAGTACAGCAGGACTTTGTAGACAGCCATACTCACAGTCTAGGAGCGGAAAAACTGGCGGTACCGGTGGGATTTGAACCCACGGTGGACTTTCACCCACACAACTTTTCGAGAGTTGCACCTTCGGCCGCTCGGACACGGTACCGCCCGCTAGTTTACACAGACACCCCTGGAGCCTTCAGCCTCGGTCAGTGCGGAGCTTTAGGCTCATGGCATGGCAAAAACGGAGTCTCCCTATCGCTGTGACGAATGCGGGTGGACCACGCTCAAATGGGTCGGTCGGTGCGGGGAGTGCCAATCGTGGGGAACCGTGGTCGAGGTGGGGGCTGCGACGAGTGCATCGCGCCAAGCTGTCGCGGTCGTCCCCAGCGCTGATCGGATTGCCAAACCGATTACGGAACACACCGGTAGCGAGAGTGGGCATGTTCCCACCGGTGTGAGCGAGTTTGACCGGGTACTGGGCGGCGGCATTGTTCCCGGTGCCGTCGTTTTGCTCTCCGGTGAGCCAGGTGTGGGCAAATCAACGCTCCTTCTGGATGTCGCGGCTAAAGCAGCGCAGGGCGGCAAGAGGGTTCTCTATGTCAGCGCTGAAGAGTCCGCCGGCCAGGTGTATCTGCGGGCGTCTCGAACCAACGGTCTCGATGACAACCTTTTTCTCGCCAACGAAACCGACCTCGGTGGAGTCCTCGGGCACATCGACCAGGTCCATCCCGAGCTTCTGATTATCGACTCCATCCAGACCGTGTCCTCCGGTGTCTTGGAGAGCTCTGCCGGCGGTGTTGCCCAAGTCCGAGAGGTTGCTGCCACGTTGATCCGGGTAGCCAAGAACTCCAATTTGCCCATCATCATGGTGGGACACGTGACCAAAGACGGTCAGGTCGCAGGACCAAGGACACTGGAGCACCTCGTCGATGTGGTGTGCCACTTTGAGGGAGATCGCCAAACATCTCTCCGATTCGTCAGGGCTCTCAAGAACAGGTTTGGTCCCACCGATGAAGTGGGGTGCTTCGAAATGAGTGGCGAGGGCATCATCGAGGTCCCCGACCCAAGCTCACTGTTTCGCTCCCACACCACCAAAGCTGTCAGCGGAACCTGCACCACCATTGCACTGGAGGGCAAGCGCGCCCTCCCCGTCGAAATACAGGCGCTCGTTGTCCCCAGCACCGCGGCTCAACCCCGACGCGTGGTCAACGGGGTGGAGTCGTCCCGGGTGGCCATGATTCTGGCGGTCCTGGAGAGACGTGCGGGGCTGCCGGTCTCCCAAGCGGATGTGTATGTGTCGACCGTGGGGGAATCAAGGTCTACGAACCGGCAACAGATCTAGCCATTGCCCTCGCGATAGCGAGTGCAGCCAAAGACATCCCGCTCTCGCAGGAGATGGCGGCAGTCGGGGAGATCAGCCTTGCCGGAGAAATTCGTGCCGTGACTCAGGCACCCCAGCGCGCGTCGGAAGCCGCGCGCTTAGGCTTTTCCTCGGTGCTGGACCACTCGACTGCCAGCATTCACGACGCCATTACTCAGGCGTTCTCCAGAAGCCCGAAGAAACTGAAAGAGCCAACCTTTTAGTTGAGCAGGAACTGCTTCGTCTCTGCCGACTCTATGGTGCCCAAATACACCCTCAGGTGATAGCTCGCGCCGCCGCCCGGCATGACGGGTCGTTGCCCGTCACACGTGTCAGGGGTGGAGCGGGTTCGGTCCCATGGAATGGATGTCGTTTCTTGCTCAGAACCGGGGGCCAGAGTCACCTCGTAAGGAACAGCACCCTCCTGGCAATGCTCGGAGGACCAAATCAGGTCAGGTCCTGAGGAGATGACGTATTTCTGGACGTCCGTGCCCACATTGACTGTGCACTCCACCGTGGACACATTCTTCACACCCAGCCAGAGTTGGGGATTCATTCCCGAGTTATAACTGGATTGATCTGTGCGGGCCGTTATCTCCAGTTGGCTGGGCAGACAGTTGGGTGCTTCAACAACCGCGAGCTCGTCTACCGCCTCTTCGACTGGCTCCGCCGTTGTTCCAAACCCGGGTCGAACCACAATAAGAACTATCACGGCAATAACAGCGAGCAATCCACCGAACACCACAAGTCGTCTCCGCCAATAGACCGAGGTGGGAAGTGGGCGCTGAGCCTGTGACATAGCCCTAGGGTACGACTGGAGGGCGGAAAATCAGGGCCTTAGTACCGGCGAGCCTAGGAACTTGCAGGTTTAACCAAGGTCCTTCACCAAGCGGGAATTTCCCAAGGTGTTCGGTTTGACGCGAGCCAAATCCAGGAACTCCGCAACACCCTCATCAGGTGAGCGCACCAGTTCCAGATATACCTCAGGGTCCACAATCTGCTCCTCCTGGAGGCGAAAACCACGACGCTGGAAGAAATCCACCTCAAAGGTCAAACAAAAAAGAGTGGAGAGACCGAGTTCTTGGGCTTGTTCCTCCAGTGCCGCCACCACAGCAGTGCCAATTCCCTTCCCTACGTGGTTGGGTGACACGGCTAAGGTTCTGATTTCGCCAAGGTTCTCCCAAAAAACATGGAGAGCCCCACACCCCACAACCTCACCTGAGGAACGGGTCGCAACGGTGAACTCTTGGACCGCTTCATAGAGGACAACGAGGTCTTTACCCAGGAGGACCCGTGCCTCCACGAGGGGTTCCACAAGTTCCGCAATGGCACGGATATCCGACGTGCGCGCACGTCGAATCGTCCACTTCTCAGCCTGGGTCACCAGGAAAGCGTAGCGCTTAGGACTCCAGCACTCCGGCTTCGAGAGGCTCCTCTTTGCGCTTCTTGCTCACGAAGGTGAACTCAGTGCCATCGAAGTCAACAGTGATGTGCTCGCCAGGGTTCAGTTCACCCTGGAGAATACGCTCACTCAAGGGATCCTCCAGCATCTGCTGAACAGCTCGACGAAGCGGTCTGGCACCCATGGTGGGGTCCCACCCGAGAACAATCAACTGCTTCTTCGCTTCGTCACTGACGCTCATCGTCATATCGCGATCCAGCAAACGATCACCGAGGCGCTTGATGAACAAGTGCACGATTTCCATGAGCTCGTCCTGGTTGAGCTGGGGGAACACAATCGTCTCGTCCACACGGTTGAGGAACTCAGGCTTGAAGTTCTTCTTCAGCTCCTCGACCACTTTGGCGCGCATCGACTGGTAGCTGGCCTCGACGTCACCCTCCAGGGTGAACCCGACTGGGCCGCCGGTGATGTCCTTGGTTCCGAGGTTGGTGGTCATGATGATGACAGTGTTCTTGAAGTCCACCACACGTCCCTGACCATCCGTCAGACGACCCTCCTCCAACACCTGCAACAGGGAGTTGAAGATATCGGGGTGAGCCTTCTCGATCTCGTCAAAGAGAACAACGCTGAAAGGCTTGCGGCGGACCTTCTCAGTCAGCTGGCCACCATCTTCGAAGCCGACGAATCCGGGAGGCGCACCAAACAGACGTGACACGGTGTGCTTCTCGCCATACTCCGACATGTCCAGAGCAATCAACGCATCCTCATCATCAAAGAGGAACTCAGCCAAAGCCTTGGCCAGCTCCGTCTTTCCCACACCGGTGGGACCAGCGAAGATGAACGAGCCACTGGGCCGCTTCGGGTCTTTCAGACCCGCACGCGTGCGACGAATGGTCTTGGACAGAACAGAAATTGCCTGCTCCTGGCCAATCACGCGCTGGTGGAGAGCCTTCTCCATGAACATCAGGCGAGCGGTCTCTTCCTCGGTCAGCTTGAACACCGGGATGCCGGTGGCCGCCGCGAGGACCTCAGCGATGACGCCCTCGTCAACCACACCGGTTCCGCCAGCATCGCCACTGCGCCACTTCTTCTCGAGCTGCAGCCGCTCACCGAGGAGGGTCTTCTCTTCGTCGCGCAGCGAGGCAGCTTTCTCGAAGTCTTGGCCTTCGATGGCGGCTTCCTTGCGAGAGCGAACATCAGCAATTTTCTCGTCGAACTCACGAAGCTCGGGGGGGCTCGACAAAATAGACAGGCGAAGACGCGCTCCCGCCTCATCTATGAGATCAATGGCCTTGTCGGGCAGGAACCGGTCCTGGACGTAGCGGTCGGAGAGGGTCACCGCGGCTTCGATCGCGCCATCGGTGATGGACACTCTGTGGAATGCCTCGTACTTGTCCCGCAGGCCCTTCAAAATGTTGATGGTGTGGGCGGGGCTTGGCTGGTGGACCTGAACAGACTGGAAGCGACGCTCCAAAGCGGCGTCCTTCTCAAAGTGCTTGCGGTATTCATCCAACGTGGTGGCACCCACGGTCTGAAGCTCACCGCGAGCCAGGAGAGGCTTCAAAATGCTGGCTGCGTCAATGGCTCCCTCCGCAGCTCCAGCACCGACGAGTGTGTGGATTTCGTCGATGAACACAATGATGTCTCCGCGGGTGCGAATCTCCTTGGTGACCTTCTTCAGGCGCTCCTCAAAGTCTCCGCGGTAGCGAGAACCGGCAATGAGTGAACCGAGGTCCAGCGAATAGACCTGCTTGTCCTTCAGGGTTTCAGGAACGTCGCCCTTCACAATTGCTTGAGCGAGACCCTCCACCACGGCCGTCTTACCCACACCGGGCTCACCGACTAAGACAGGGTTGTTCTTGGAGCGTCGGGAGAGAATCTGCATGACCCGCTCCATCTCGCGCTCGCGACCAATAACCGGGTCGAGCTTTCCTTCGCGGGCAGCCTGAGTGAGGTTGCGACCAAACTGGTCCAACACCTGCGAACCCTTGTCACTACCGCCAGTATCTGAGCCGCCCACCGATACGGGGTCTTTGCCCTGGTATCCCGAGAGCAACTGAATCACTTGCTGGCGAACGCGGTTCAAATCCGCACCCAGCTTCACGAGAACCTGAGCGGCAACGCCCTCGCCCTCGCGGATGAGGCCGAGCAGGATGTGCTCGGTGCCAATGTAGTTGTGTCCCAACTGGAGTGCCTCGCGGAGGCTCAACTCAAGAACCTTCTTGGCGCGCGGCGTAAAGGGGATGTGGCCGGTGGGCGCCTGCTGGCCCTGACCGATGATCTCTTGAACCTGCTCGCGGACGGCTTCGAGCGAAATCTCGAGAGACTCGAGGGCTTTGGCAGCCACACCCTCACCCTCGTGGATGAGACCCAAGAGGATGTGCTCGGTGCCGATGTAGTTGTGGTTCAGCATCTTGGCTTCTTCCTGCGCCAAGACCACGACTCGGCGTGCCCGGTCGGTAAACCTCTCAAACATCTTCTTCACTCCTTAAGGGCGAAACTCTTCGCCTCTGCTCGTGAACACGAGAATAAGCGCTCACCATCGTCTGTGGGGCGGTGTTCGCCCCCAGCGTGAGATGACAGCAAACCTGAGGTTTCGAGTCATAAACTGCCAGGCGTGGCAGATTCATCCAAAAAGTCAGCACTCCCGCCCGCACGACTGGGTTTGCTGCTCATGCTGGGTGGGCTGGCACTCACCGTCGCTCTGGGCGCACTTCTAGGCTAGGACACCCGCATGATTGAGAATTTCTGGGCTAACGCGCTCTTTTCGGTGACTCCCACCATCCTGATTGGCCTGATTTTTTGGTTCATCATGCGCGCCATTCTCTCCGCCGACCGTGGCGAGCGCGAGACATACAAAAAGCTGGAGCGCGAGGAACGCGCGAAGCGCGGTCTCCCGCTCGACGACTAGGTCGACTTGACCAGCGGGAACAGGACTGTTTCCCGAATCCCCAGGCCCGTGATTGCCATCAAGAGGCGATCAATTCCCATGCCCATTCCTCCGGTGGGGGGCATGCCGTGTTCCAGTGCTCGCAGGAAGTCCTCGTCCACTGTCATGGCCTCGAGATCTCCCTTAGCGCCGAGCTTCGCCTGCTCGACGAACCGTTCGCGCTGAACGACCGGGTCAACCAGCTCGGAGTATCCCGTTGCAAGTTCGAAACCACGAACGTAGAGGTCCCATTTTTCGACCACTCCGGGAATCGACCGGTGCTCTCGAACAAGAGGTGAGGTGTCCAGTGGGTAATCCATGACAAAGGTGGGGGTCGTCAAGGACTCCTTCACGAAGTGCTCCCACAACTCCTCCACATACTTGCCGGCGGTCGGCTGAGACACCTCAATGCCGAGCTTTTTTGCCAATGCCTGAAGCTCGTCCACCGATGTTTCCGGGGTGATGCTGGTTCCACTGGCATCGCTGAGGCTCTCATACAGACTCAGTCGATCCCACTGGCCACCGAGGTCGTATTCGGTTCCATCGGCCCAGGTCACTGTCGTGGTGCCTCGAACCGCAAGTGCTGCCTTCTGAATGAGTTCCTGGGTGAGGTCCGCCATCTGGTGGTAATCCCCATACGCCTGATAGGCCTCCAGCATCGCAAATTCAGGGCTGTGTGTGGAGTCCGCTCCCTCGTTCCGGAAGTTGCGGTTAATCTCAAACACCCGCTCGATTCCGCCCACGACAGCGCGCTTGAGATACAACTCCGGTGCAATACGCAGAAACAGGTCGGTACTAAAAGCATTCGAGTGCGTCACGAAAGGTCTCGCCGAGGCTCCCCCGTGTTGGACCTGAAGCATGGGCGTCTCGACTTCGAGGTAACCGTGCTCGCTAAAAGTGGCGCGAAGGGACGCGTTCACCTGCGCTCTGGCGCGCACCGTCTCCCGGGCCTGGTCTCGGACAATGAGGTCCAAGTAGCGCTGGCGAACGCGGGTTTCTTCGTTGAGCTCACTGTGCAAAGTGGGCAGCGGCATGAGTGCTTTGGCAGCTATTGCCCATTCCCTCACCATCACCGAGAGCTCGCCACGTTTTGACGCAATCACTTCTCCGGAGACAAAAACATGGTCACCCAAATCCACCAGCTCTTTGAGGAGCTCAAAGGACTCCTCTCCCACCTCGCCAAAAGACACCATGGCTTGGAGGCGTTCACCGGATCCCTCCTGAAGGGAGAGGAAAGCAAGCTTGCCGGTGACCCGCATGTGCACCACGCGACCGGCGATGCCCACACTGTCTCCGGTTGCCGCCTCCGGGGCCAGATCAGGGTGAGCCTGGCGAACCTCAGAGATCGTGGTGGTTATCGGCAGCGAGACCGGGAAAGGGTCAATACCTGCCGCCAGCATCTGCTCACGCTTGCCCAGGCGAACAGCGTGTTGCTCGTCAACATCCTCGACCTCGGGGTCAACCTGGGGGGCATCAGTCATGGTGGTGATATTCCTGCGTGGGGGCGCTGTACCCCGCTAGCCTACTGACCAAAACGCAGAAGCCGGTTGTCTATCAAGCGCACGGTCCCCGCGGTGGCAGCGATAATGAGCCTCCCCTCACGAATCCCCGCAGTATCGGCAGGCGGTCTGAAAGTCTCGGGGTCGACCATTTCGACGTAATCCACCACGAGGCCGGGGGCCGCATCCAGGATGCTCCTGGCAACTCGAAGTGCCTCTGACGCACTCGGGGTCTTTTCTGCCTCATCCAGGGCGCGGGGGATTTCCCGGGCGTGAACCCGTTCGGCTTCACTCAGGTGAGTGTTGCGGCTGGAGAGTGCAAGACCATCGGCGTCTCGGACTGTGTCGACCTCCACGATGTGAATCGGAAGTGCCCGCTGGTTGACCATCTCTCGAACGACAAAAACCTGTTGCGCATCTTTGCAACCAAACACCGCCACATCGGGGTGTACATAATCGAAGAGTCTTTTCACCACCGTGAGGACACCGTCAAAATGTCCCGGGCGAGATGAGCCCTCAAAACTGTCACCGACCTCTCCCGCACTCAGGGTTGGCGCTGCCCCTGGGCCCTCGGGATACATCACCTCGGCGCTCGGAGCAAAAACAACGTCCACCAGGGTGTCGGCGAGAAAAGCCTCATCAGCCACCAGCGACCGAGGATATTCATCGAAACCTTCTCCAGCGCCGAATTGCAGTGGGTTCACAAAAATACTGACCACACAGCGATCGGCCTGGCTCGTCGCCTCTTGCACCAAGGCCTTGTGTCCCTGGTGCAGAGAACCCATCGTGGGCACCAACGCCACGGTCTCTCCGGCATTCCGCCAAGTGTCGAGAATCCCCCGAAGCTCCTCCAGTGAATGGATGACGGCCGGCATCAGTCGGCTCCTCCGAGTTCCCGTTCATTTCCCGCGAACAATCTGAGGGCGTTTTCGATACTCGAGGTCACCAGCGGTTGCATCACCACACCGGGGTTGTCGATGCCTGCTGCTTTGAGGCGGCTGGCCGCCTCATGAATCGTGGTGTGGGAAAAGCTTGTCGCCAACGCGATTGCGGAGGCCACCTGGGGTCTCTTGTCTTCCGCCACCACGAGCGGCTCCATCCCCATCTCGACCCCAAGCGCGCTGGCGATCGGTTCGGCAACAGCGGGGGCACTGATCACACACCAGGCCCCCGACATTCGGGTGAGATCGATGCTCGTCCCCGTGAACTCCATCAGCGGGTGCAGAGCAAGCGGTATTGCTCCCTGAGCCCGGGCACTATCGAGAACACCGAGGCCATGGGTGATGGAGGTGTGCAGCACGAGTTGTCCGGTACTCCACGCATTCTGAAGGCTGATGCCCTCGATGAAACCGGGTAATTCTTGGTCGGGAAGCGCCAGCACCACGAGTTCGCTTCGCTCGATAATCTGCAAAGGGTCGGCATAGACCACGCCTGGCAGGATGGCCTCAACCCGATCTGTGTCACCCTCCGAGGGCGCGGTGATTCCGACCACGCTGTGACCCGCGCGCGCGAGTGCAGCGGCAACAAGTGGGCCCACTCGACCCGCTCCGATGACTCCAACCCCAAGCCTTGTGGAATTCACGCCCTCGTCCTTCGCCCGCGCCGCTTAGTTGTCGTGTCTCCAATGGCGCTCACGGTAAGCGCATGAACAGTGTCCCACCATCCTCTCGCGTCCTCAGCGGAGAGGCCAAGAACTCGCGTGGACACCGGCCCCTCGACACTCTCCAGCGCAAAACTGGACAGACCCAGGGCCCGATGCCACGGTCCCTGGGACACACTGGAGCTTTGAACGCGAGCCAGGGGCACCAGGGAAAGCCTCGAGATCCAGCGTCCAAACCGAAGCGCGACTACTCCCGACATGACAGCACTTCCCGTGACCCCGGCGCTGAAGGGAATCCGAAAGCGCGCTGTGGGGGAGGCTCTCACCAGAGAACTCTCCTCGAGGCCTTCGGCCACCCAGTGCGAATGGGGTGCGCGCAGGAGAGTCATCACCTGAGCCATCGAGGTGCCCTCGCGGAGGCTCGGAACACACAGCTCCACCATGCGCAGCATTTCCTGCGTGGTGGCAACAGGCAACAACAGGGTGTGCGCCGGGGTTTTCTTGTTTGCCGACCCCGGGGACGATGCGAGGTTCGCATCGACCCTCCACCAGCCCAGAATCTTCCACGGCCAGGGTTGAGATATTTGCACGGCGTGAATTCGTGCGGGAGGAATGGTCTCCACACTGGTGGAAAGCAAGCCCAACGACACTCGAACATCTCCCTCAATCGAATCGATCACGAAGTTACCTACTCGGAAGAAACGGTCCGCGAGGTAGGCGACGTACCCGAAGGCAATCACAATCGGCCCTAACCATGCGGCAAGTTCATCGGCAGTCAGCGCCACAATCACAGCGACGGTCAGCCCTCCGGCGAAGACAATTGTTTCCACACTGACCACCAAGGACGCCAGATAGCGAAACAGGGACACTTCGAGCTCACGGGTGACCACCTGCGGGTCGGGTTCACTCTCGTCGTCGGTCGCTTTCGGGGTCTGCAAAATCTCCCGACGCACTGCCGTGGCGACGCTATAGGGGAGGTAGGCGAGGACTACGTTGGCGTCGCTGCCCGCGGCTTGAATATCAAGCTTCGCAAGCCCTAGGAGCCGAGGAACCAGGGGGCGTCTCACCCCAATCGTGTTGATGCGGTCCCGTCTGGCGCGCCGAGAAGACTTCGCAATGACACCCTTCTTGACCTCCAAAACGTCATCATCCATCCGAACCAGGTGGACTCGCCACTGGAACCAAAACACCAGCGCAGACACGACCACCACCACAATGGCGCCCAGGAAAACCAGCAGGAGGGAGTCGGCAATCAGGAACGCAACACCGCTCCCCTCGTCGTCCTCCTCAACTCCGGCAAAAACAAGAATCGCGCGCAGGATTACCGTCTCCCAGAGTGCCGCTAAGCCAGCTCCCGTCAGGCCCAGCAGGACTACCCCACCCTGCAGCACCGGCGTGAGGGGGTGCAAACGAAACCATTCGCCGCCGCGAAGGTCTGCGGCACTGCGCAAGACAGCTGCGGGCATCCCTAGAGGCCTGCCCGGCGGGTCTCTGCCACCGCGATCAAACGGTCCCGGAGCTCCTCCGCAACAGGCAACGAGAGTCCTGGGATGGTAACCCCCGTTGAGGCAGCAGCAGTCACAAGTTTGAGCTCTGAGAGCCCCAGCAGACGGGAGAGTGGCCCTCTGGTCACATCCACCAGTTGCAAGCGCCCATAGGGGACTGCAACCTGGCGTTGAAAAAAGATTCCTCGGCGGAAAACTAAGTCATCGGCGCGAAGCGCGTAGCCAAAGGCCCGCACCCTCCGAGGTATGAAGCCCACCACTATCGCCACAACAGTGACGGCAAGCGCCAACGCATACCAGGACACCCACGCAATAGCAGGCTCACCAATCCACAAGGGAGCGCTGGTCATCGCCAAGGGGACGAGGGAGCCTCCGAGAGTGTGCACGAGAGCTTCCACCTGATACCGCGGGCTGATCGATTGCCACGCTGTGTCCTGCTCAGTCACGACATTTCTCCTTCAGGCACCGCGTCGCCCCCGCTCTCGGGAGAGTCTGGGGGAAGCGTGCACCAGCGCTCAACAATCAGCGCACTCACGATCAACACTAGGGCGCCCACCACCGCCACGATGCTGGGCCACAGAGCGTCGGAGGACACCACCGGGCGACTGGCGAAGAAAATCAGAAACCCAATCCCGACGCCCGTCAGGGCCGACCCGGCCAGCGACCCTGCTTTGGCGAGCAAGACAACCCTGGTTGCGTAGAAAGGATCCACCGGGGGCTTCTTGTCCACTCCCCGCACATGAGACCTGATTGGCCAGGCTAAGGCCAGCAGGACTGCTCCGAGTGCTCCCAGAGCGGCACCCCAGGTGACCGGGGGGACAAGCGCTGGGTTTCCCGAGACAACCAGCAACCACTGTCCAGCCCACCCGAGAACTCCTCCGATCAGGGTTCCGATCAGGAGTGCTGACCCCGAGGTGTGACTCATGACGAATCGGTGGGAAGTCCGGCAAGCAGGTCAGCGATGGTGCCCCGGCCAGGAATCTCGGCAGTCAGGATCAAGCTCACTCCAGGGTTCCAGGACAAATCTGCGTTCGTGGGCCCGGGGGTGTGGGGTGGTCACGAACGGGTCATCACTCACCCGATCGCCATACACAATCAAGTCCAAATCCAGGGTGCGGTCCGCGTACTTCTCACCTGTTCGCTCGCGACCGTGGCGGCGCTCAATCCCCATGAGGTGCTCAAGTGTTTTCTCAGCCGACCACCCACTCTCCAGGGCAATCACCTGGTTGACATAGCTGGGAGCCTCCGGGTTGGGGCCATCGGGCCCCCATGCCACCGTCTCGTGCAGTGAGGAGGAGCCCGTGACCCGGAAACCCTCGGTTGCCGCTATGTCCGCAAGCGCTCGAAAAGCAATGTCCTGACGGTCTCCGAGGTTTGTCCCCAGTGCCACAACACAGGAAACCCAGGTGTCCTCGCTCATCGGGAGTCTGCCTCTCTGTGCATGCTGACGGACACATCGGAGAACGGAACCTGGATGGGTGCCTGGGGCTTGTGAACCGTCACCCGCGCAGCCTCCACCCGCTCCAAAGTCAGCACCATCGTGAGAATACGGTCACAGACCGTCTCGAGGAGGTTGGCCGGTTCTCCGTGGATGATCTCGGCGACCCTGTCTGCCACAACACCGTAGTCAACCGTGTGAGCAACGTCATCACTCTGGGCAGCATCTCCCAGGGACGTGTGGATCTCGACATCAACGACAAACGTTTGACCTTCTCGGCGCTCCTCAGGAAACACACCGTGGTACCCAAAGGCTTCGATGCCCTCAATGGTGATCAGGTCTTTCACGATGCTCCCTCCTCGTGGAAAGCCTGCCAGACATCCAAAGCTTCCCGATGCGCGCCCACGTTGTGCACTCGAAGAGCAAACACCCCGGCCTCTGCCAAGAGGACACCCAGAGCCGCGGATGCTCCATCCCGCTCCGCCGGTTCATGATTCCCCGTCAGAAGCTCACCCAGAAACCGCTTCCTCGAGGCACCCACAATCATCCGCAGGCCCTCAGGGGCGAGCTCACTGAGGTGAGACAGCAGAGTCCAGTTGTGGGCCGGTGTCTTGGCGAATCCCAGGCCCGGGTCCACGATGATCCGGGAGGTATCAATTCCGGCCTCGGTTGCTGCGCTTACTCGGGCATGAAGTTCAGCGGACACCTCGCCAACGACATCGTCATAGGTCGCCAGTGAGTCCATCTGGTCGCTGTGCCCGCGCCAGTGCATGAGGACATACTCCGCATCACACGCCGCAACAACGGCAAACATTTCCGAGTCAGCAAGCCCACCGGAGACGTCATTGATGATGCGGGCACCAGCATCGACCGCGGCGGCAGCAGTCGATGCGCGCGTGGTGTCAATACTGACCACCACCCCCGCTTTAGCCAAGGCCGTCACGACCGGGATGACGCGCGCACTCTCTTCCTCGGGTGAAACCCTGGAGGCTCCCGGTCTGGTGGACTCTCCGCCCACATCAATAACCGAGGCCCCTTGCTCCACCATCTTGAGTGCGTGCGAGGTCGCGGTGTCAGGGCTGACAAAAAGACCACCATCGCTGAAGGAGTCGGGAGTGACGTTGACCACCCCCCACAATTCAGGCCGGCGGGGACTCCTCACGCCCAGTCCTCGCCTCCGGCAAGAAGAAGGGCTTCATGGCGCTTGTTCTCCTGGGAGAAGGACCCTTCGGTGGCAACGGTCACCGTGGTGAGGCGTTGCTTGGGTCCTCGATAGGCCACACATCCGTGCACCGCAGACACCAGAACGAGAGCGCCGGTGGCAACACCGGAGGACACAAGAGCCTGAGCGACCATTTCGCCCACCCGCTCCTGAAGCTGGGGTCTCTTCGCGGTCACCTCGACCAGGGTTGCCAGAGTGCCAAGCCCCACGATCGAGGAAGCTGGCTCATAGACCACACTGGCGTGACCCTCGAAGGGCAACAGGTGGTGTTCACACAGAGAAATAAAGGAGATATCGCGCAGCGCGACCATCTCGCCTCTCTCAGACTCTCCCGCAGGAACCTCTGTGGCTTCGCGCAGCACGCTCACCGGGTCAACTCCCACGCCGGAATACAGTTCTCCGAAGAGTTCCGCAACCCGATCCGGTGTGGTGACCAGACCGTCTCGGGTGGGGTCCTCTCCCACCGCCACGAGGATGTCCGCCACAGCTTTCTTAATGGCCTCGCTATCCACGGGGACGCTCAGGGGTTGACCGAGTAGAGGGCTTCTTCGGTGCTGGTGGTGTTGCCGCTGGCTTCCGTGCGGCGGGTTTTGGTGCGGCCGGCTTCTTCTTCGCAGTCTTCGGCTCCGGGGCAGCCTTCCGCTGGGGGACCTTCACCGGACCTTTCGTGGAGGGTGGGCGGTCACCACTGGAGCGCCATACGGGACGTTCGGGAAGCTGCTTGACACCCTTAAAAATGGTGGCCAGCTGGGTGTGGTCGAGTGTTTCCTTTTCCAGCAACTCCGTGGCCAGGCGATCCAGGATGGCTCGGTTGTTCATCAACACTGTCCACGCCTCGGTGTGGGCATGGTCGATGATTGTGCGGACCTCAGTATCGACGGCCTCCGCCACGGCATCGGAGTAATCCCGCTGGTGCCCCATGTCGCGACCGAGGAACACCTCACCGCTGGCTTGCCCCAGCTTGACCGCACCAATGTCGGTACTCATCCCGAATTCCGTCACCATGCGCCGGGCAATGGCCGTGGCTTTCTCAATATCGTTGGAGGCGCCAGTGGTGGGATCGTGAAAGACGATTTCTTCGGCCACACGCCCACCCATGGCATAGGCGAGCTGGTCCAGAAGTTCATTCCGGGTGACGGAATACTTGTCGTCCAGGGGAACCACCATCGTGTATCCCAGTGCTCGTCCCCGGGGAAGAATGGTGACCTTCGTGACCGGGTCGGTGTTGCGCATCGCGGCAGCGGCCAGGGCGTGACCACCCTCGTGATACGCCGTCACCAGTCGCTCCTTGTCGCTCATCACTCGGGTGCGTCTTTGCGGCCCAGCCATTCCCCGGTCGACCGCTTCATCCAGGAGCTCATTGGTGATTTGGGTGGCGTTTTCTCGCGCGGTGAGCAAGGCCGCTTCATTGAGCACGTTGGCTAAGTCAGCACCGGTAAAGCCGGGTGTTTTGCGGGCCAGAACTGCCAGGTCAACCCCTTTGGCCATGGGCTTGCCCTGGGCGTGAACTTCCAGAATCTTCTGGCGACCCTTCATGTCGGGAGCGTCCACCTGGATCTGGCGATCAAATCGTCCAGGACGTAACAGGGCCGGGTCCAAAATGTCGGGGCGGTTTGTCGCCGCAATCAGAATCACGTTGGTTTTCGGGTCAAAACCGTCCATCTCGACCAGTAACTGGTTCAGGGTTTGCTCGCGCTCATCGTGGCCACCCCCCATACCGGCACCACGGTGACGACCGACAGCATCGATTTCATCAACGAAGATGATGGCTGGCGCGTTCTCTTTGGCCTGGGTAAAGAGGTCTCGAACACGAGAGGCTCCCACACCGACAAACATTTCGACGAAATCGGAGCCAGAAATCGAGTAGAACGGCACATTGGCTTCACCGGCAACGGCGCGCGCGAGGAGGGTCTTACCCGTTCCGGGAGGCCCATAGAGCAGCACACCCTTGGGGATTCGGGCACCAACCTTCAGAAACTTCTCCGAGTCCTTCAGGAACTCCTTGATCTCGTGGAGCTCCTCAATCGCCTCATCAGCACCGGCGACGTCTTCGAAGGTCACGGTGGGGGTTTCTTTCGACACCAGCTTCGCTCGGGACTTCCCAAACTGCATAATGCGTGACCCACCACCCTGCATGCTGGAGAGCAAGAACCAGAAAATCAACCCAATAATGACAAAGGGCAGCATGAGTCCCAACAGGGACACAAACCAGTTGGTCTGGGGAACCTCATCGGTGAACTCCCCCACATCGGAGTTCGAAACGGCCTGAATGATCTCTTCCCCGCGCGGCTCCACGTAGTAGAACTGCACCTGTGTTCCCAGGTCTCCCAACCCGGAGCGCAGTTCCATGTCAACGCGCTGCTCACCATCAATGATGGTCACCGAGCGGACCTGGTTGTCCTTCAGGAGCTCAAGACCCTCCTGGGTGCTCACCGGTCGAAAACCACTCGCGGTGAGCAGCGAAATACCAATCACCACAATGAGTGACCCCACCACAACGTAGGGAAGTGGTCCCTTCAACAGTGATTTCAGGGTGATTTTCTTCTGAGCCATGACGGAAGACTGGTGCCTTTCAGTGGACCGGGAGTGGAGCTATCAGGCTAGCGCGATGCGAGGACGAAAAACCACGTGTTCGCCCGAGGCAAAGGGTCCTAGGAGCCCCCGTAGACGGATGGCTTCAGCACTCCCACGCCGCTGAGGCTCCGATACGACTCCGCATAATCAAGGCCATAACCGACAACAAAGTCGTTGGGGATATCAAACCCCAGGTAGTCGATGGGCACATCGACCTTCATCGCCTCAGGCTTGCGCAGCAGCGCGGCAACCCGAACCGATGCCGCTTGTCGGCTGGCGAAATTCTCCAGCAACCAGGACAGGGTCAGCCCAGAATCCACAATGTCTTCGACGATGATGACGTGGCGGCCTTCGAGAGAAATCTCGAGATCTTTCACAATCCGCACCACACCACTGGACTTTGTGGAAGCCCCGTAACTGGAGACCGCCATCCAGTCGATTTCCAGCGGAATACGCAGTTCACGGGCAAGATCCGCCATCACCATGACCGCACCTTTGAGAACACCAATCAACAGGGGCGTGTGATTGGTGTGGTCCCGCTCAATCTCGCGGGCAATTCTCGCGACGCCCTCGGCGATCTGTTCTTTGGTGAGAACAACTGATTCGATGTCGGCGCTAATGTCCTCGAATTCCATGGCCCCGCCCTACGTACTCTTTCGGGCGACAATTCGCCCGTCCACTCGCTCAACACTAGCGCCGGAAACATCGACGGCCGATTGTCCCCTCCAGTGCTCCAGCAGCCTCAGCATCTGCTGTGTGTGAGCATAGGTGGGAGCACCACCGCCCACACGCACCACCAACATTCGAAGCACCCTGGTCTGCAACGCCACACTCACCTGCTCCAGCTCAGAGACCTCGACTGAACCATGACCCTCACCCTCAACGAGGGCGTGCGCGGTAAACCACTGGGTGGCCTCCTCATCGAGAGCACTCGAATCGGCGCGGAAAAGCTCCGCGGTTCTCGCTAACGCCTGCGCGACTCCCGGCCCCAGTTCGTTCTCCATCACGGGCAAAACCTGCTGGCGGACTCGAACCCTGGTGAAACGCTCGTCGGTGTTGTGCGGGTCCTCCCACCACTCCAGGCCCGCATCCACGAGGGCTTGGCGAAGTGTTGCCCGCTGAATCCCGAGGAAAGGACGGTGAAATGCTCCATCCTTCGCAGGCATGCCCTTGAGGCCACTGGGTCCGCTTCCCCTGGTCAACCCGAGAAGCACGGTCTCCGCTTGATCATCCAGAGAGTGGGCGAGGACAACTCCCTGGGCACCGGTTTCCCGCAGTGCCTCAGTAAAAGCTCGATACCGGGCAATACGGGCGTTGTCTTCGAGGTTGGCAGAGCCCTCCACGGTCACGGACTTCACCAAAACAGGTTGCAGTCCCAACTTGTCGGCCTCCACCGCAGCGCGATGAGCAACATCAGAGGCACCTGGCTGGAGGCCGTGATCCACGATGACAGCACCCACCTCGATACCCAGAGGCCCGGCTTCATGGGAGAGCGCCCAGGCAAGTGCAAGGGAATCACCGCCGCCGCTCAGGCCCACGAGAAACAGTGACCGGCCAGGCATCGCCTCCAGGCTTCCGGCCCACTCCCTGGCCGCCCGCCGAACATCTGCCATGGCAGGGGTCAACCGGGGTCGCCTTCCCGAGCTTGTAGTCTGGGCCACCCGGTAAGGTTACTTCACGAAACTTTCTCTTAAAAGGAGCTGCATTTCATGGCCGAATACCCCGCCATCATCGAAATCCCTCGCGGGAGCCGCAACAAGTACGAGGTAGACCACACAACCGGCCGGGTCTTCCTGGATCGTGTGCTCTACACAACCTTCGTGTACCCCACCGACTACGGCTTCTTCGAAAACACCCTGGGATTGGATGGCGACCCAGTCGACCTCCTGTTGCTTACCGAATATCCCCTTTTTCCGGGGGTGGGAGTGACTGTTCGGCCTGTCGGCGTCTTCAACATGACCGATGACGGCGGAAGTGACGCCAAAGTTGTCGGTGTCCCCGCGGGTGACCCGCGCTGGGACCACATTCAGGACGTCAACGACATTCCCGAGTACACGCGCAAAGAAATCGAGCACTTCTTCGAGCACTACAAGGACCTTGAGCCTGCCAAATGGGTCAAGACCGAAGGATGGGCCTCAGTTGCAGAGGCAGAGAAGATTGTTCAAGCGGGAATCGACGCGTTTCCCGGTCACTAAGTGACTATCCGAGTCGGATTCCTCGGTTGATAAAGAACGGGTAGGGGTCCTGAGCGACCATGTTCCGTCGGGTTTCTAAGTGCAGGTGGCAGCCGGTGGAACCACCGGTGTTGCCGATGCGGGCGATAAGTTGGCCCGTGACCACTGACTCCCCGATGCGAACGTAGAGAGACCCGCTCTGGAGGTGGGCGTACCCCGTGGTGTATCCATCCTCGTGAGTCACGCGGATAAAGTTCCCCGATGTTCCCAACCATCCCGAGTAGCTCACGCGACCCGACCGCGCTGCATAGACCGGCCGGCCACACGGAGTGGCGATATCAATTCCCGCGTGGAGACGGGCAATTCCATAAATGGGGTGAATCCTGGGGCCAAAGTGGCTCGAGATATATCCACCAGACGGCCTGGCCCATCCCGAACCGCTGATTTGCCCGGGGTCGATCATTCCCATGATTTGTGATTGCTGACGAGCAATCACGCCTTTTTGGTAGTCAGCCTCTGTCGCTTCGCGCTTCTCCATCAAGACTTCAAGCTGAGCCTCCAATCGCGCGCTGTTCTCCAGCTGCGCTTCGACAGCCGCGTAGGCGCGCATGGCGGCAGCATTGGCCTGCTCATACGCGGCTTCTGCAACGAGCTGCAGTTCTTCACGAATCTGCCGGGCAACTTCGGCTTGGTCACTCAGCGATTGGGCGGTGTTTTGATCAGCCAAGGCCCTGGCATAGATGCCGTCGGTCTGTTCCGCAATTTTGGCGGCATATCCGATGCGGCTGAGCAGTTGGTTGGCGTCAGCACCACTGACGAACAGTGTGGCGGTCAGATCCGCTCCGCCCACTCGGGCGAGCTCGGCCACAAACTGGCCGGCCTTGAGTCTCGACTCTTCAGCTATGACGGCAGCGGAATCGGCTTGCGACTGCAATTGGGCCTGCTGAAAGGTGGCCTCATCGAGTTCATAGAGCGCCTCGTAGTACACCTCTCCCAATCGGGCAGCTTCCTCTTCCGCTTGGGCTGCCTGAACTTCAAGCTTCTCCAGGAGCGCCATAATCTCCTTGACTTTGGCTTCCGCCCGGGCAACATCTTTTCTGGCCTCTTGGACTTCTTCCCAGGTGGGATACTCGTCAGCGTAGGCGGGGCTCTTGGAAGGCAGGCCGAGGCTCAAAACCATAACCAGCGCGCTCAGTGTTGCGATGGCAGGCCAAAATCGGCGTGGACTAAGGGCTCTCACGGAAGCTAACGATAGCCACATGTCTCGCACGGACCCGGGTTTCCAGCGGTGTGGCGGGGGACTCTAGGGGTTTGCATAACTTCCCCAGGCTCTCTAGACTCAGTCCCTGTTGCTGTGCTTCGGTTCACGAGACGGCCCCATCGTTTAGTGGCCTAGGACGCCGCCCTTTCACGGCGGTAGCACGGGTTCGAATCCCGTTGGGGTCACCATATAATTTAATACGCAAGGCCCTGTAGCGCAGTTGGTTAGCGTGCCGCCCTGTCACGGCGGAGGTCGCGGGTTCAAGTCCCGTCAGGGTCGCGGTAGCGAAAGAGCCTCTCTCAGGAGAGGCTCTTTTCCACCAAGGCTCTGTAGCTCAGTTGGTAGAGCGTTCGACTGAAAATCGAAAGGTCACCGGATCGATGCCGGTCGGAGCCACCACCACTTGTCCCTGGGGATAACTTTCTCCTCGCTCGCGTCATGCCGCCTACGGTTGTCCTCATGGTCGACACACAAGTGGTACCGTATCTTGTACGAGACAAGGCGGCGGGCATGGCAATCTCAGCGAGCGAAGCGCGAGCGCGACTCTTTCCTCTCATCGATGAGGTCAACGAAGATAACCATGTCGTGGAGATCATCTCCAAACGAGGATCCGCCGTGTTGATGTCGAAAGCCGAGTACGACGCCATCGAGGAGACAGCCCATCTCTTGCGCTCTCCTGCGAATACGCGTCGCCTGATGCACAGTATTGAGGACGCCGAGTCAGGAACCCTGATTCCTTTCGACCCCACGGCGTGAACATCTCCTTCACCCCGGGTGCCTGGGAGGACTACCAGCACTGGGTGGCAGAGCATCCCCCCACAGCTAAACGCATAGTCCTACTTCTCAGGGATGTCTCGAGATCCCCCACTGACGGGATTGGCACACCCAAGGCTCTTCGGCATTCGTTGCAGGGGATGTGGTCAAGGCGCATCACCGCTGAGCACAGACTGGTCTATTCCGTGGAGGGAGAAACCGTGATTGTCCATAGCTGCCGGTATCACTACGGCTAACGAATTTTCCGCAGCATCCTTCGGGTGGCAATCAGGACGCCACCCAGAACCGCGGGAATGCCGCCTCCCGGGTGAACGCTGGAGCCCACCCTCCACAACCAGGGGGTGAGAGGCGAGGAATACCCCGGCGTGTGGAAGGGTCCACTGCGCCACCAGGGAGCGGGAGCCCCGTAGAGCGCGCCCCCCACAGCACCAAAGCCCGCGAAATACCCGGGGTCAAGAATCGTGTAATCCGTCATTCGCTCGATAATTCCGCGGTCAAGTCCGAGCATGTCCGAGAAGCGCCTGGATTCGCTCTGCACAAACTCGTCATCAAGCGACGCCGACATGCCATTGGGTGGAGCGGTCAGCAACAGCGCTGCCACCGGCTTGTCGTTCGGGTAGATCGTGTTTGCTCGGTAGTAATTCAAGAACGCCATCGTTTGGGAGGGGACCACTCGCTTGCCCAAATCCTCAAAGAGCTGAGCCGGTCGATCGGGCATCATCACCGAGTGGGTCACGATGCCCTCGGGAAGTTCCTCATCGAGCACTCCAAAAATTGCCACCCCAGAACAGGAGAGCACCTTTGGTGCCGGTGCCTGCTTCCCCAGCAGACTCTCAAGAATTCCGCCATCCAGGGCGCTCACCACATAGTCGGCAGGGTACGAAGCGCGCTCTGTCGTGACGAGCCCCTTCGTCACACTCACTGCCGGCTCACTCGTGTGAATCGTTACCCCCGCGTGCAGGGCGAGAGCTTCCAGGCCTTTCGCGATTTCATACACGCCGCCCTGGGGAACAAAAACCCCGTCGCTCGACATGACTGCCGCCATGCTCGCGTAGAGGGCAAGAGTCTGATCCGGCGCAACACCGGCGTTGAGGGTATGAATGGCGACGACGTCTTTGACGTCGTCGGGCATCCAGGAGAGGGAATCCAAATACGCCTGCGTTGTGAGCTTGGTCCCATAGCGAGAGAGCAACCGAAGAACAGCTCCCAGAATCCCGGGGTCCGTGGGATCTGTGGTCAGGAGGTTCGTAATGGCCGGCCCCAACTGGCCGTTCTCCTTCTCAAACCGCGACCAGGACTCGTGCCATGGGTGTCCCGGTTCCACCGGCAAATTAGCTTGCTGGTCTTTGAAGTAGTACCGCCCCACCTCGGGGAGGCGCTCCAGCGTGATACCGGCAATGTCGCGAGCTTTCTCGGTAGGAGGGCCCACCTGGTCGTAGGTGTCCAAGATCTGCTCCAGCACATCAGGAAAAGTCACCAGCGAGGGACCAGTGTCGATGCGCTGACCAGCAACCTCAATCCGCCGACTTTTGCCTCCCACCCAGTCCTGGCCCTCGAGAACGGTCACGTGGTGTCCGGCTCTCGCGAGCAGGGCTGACGTGGCAAGGCCTCCCAGGCCCGCTCCGATGACGACGATGCGTGAGGTCACGGTGTGGGGTACAGCCCCAAAGTGAGACCCGCCACCAACTGGACACCCGCAACTGCGCCGGCAACATATGGGAACGCCACCGAGTAGCCGTAGAGCTTACGTGCCGCCTCACTGGTGGGCTTTCGCCACTGAGCAAAAACAAGCCATCCCGCGAGCAGGGCATTGACGATGGCGACCGGGAGATTCACCAGCGCAAAGAGCACGGTGGAGACGCTCCACCACACGCCAGACCACACGAGTGACCCTCGAACACCAAAGGCCACCGCGGTTGTCCGAATTCCCGCATCGCTGTCCTCATCGATGTCCTGGATAGCGTCATAGACGTGCTTCGCCATCGACCAGGCCATCAACCCGATTGCTGCGGCCCAGACCGGTTCAGCACCCAGGGCAAAGGGCACGAAAACCAGGGGGAAGGCGTAATCCGCGTTGGAGACCGAGTCCAGGATGGGTCGTCCCTTGAAGCGCAATGGTGTTGCCGAGTATTGCCAGAACGAGAAGGCATACAACCCCATCCAGAACACTGCCTCCCACGGCAGAGTGATCGCAAAATAGACGAAGAACGGAACGTTCGTGAGGATGACACCCCACCCGATCATCCGAGTTTCGTGGGGTTTGATCTTGGCGCCGCCATAACCACCCTTGCGATCATTATCCGCGTCGGTGTCCTGGTCATAGATGTCGTTGATGCCATAAATCAGCAAATTGAAGGGAAAAGTTACCCAGATCAGGATAGGAATGATGGCCCAGGTCCAGAGTTCGCCAGCCAGCCACATGCCGATAACGGTGGTCCCAATGGTGTTGACCCACAACACGGGACGAGAGATTTCAACGAGGCGGCGAATCACCTGATTACTCTAGCGGGGGCGTGATTCGGGCCCTTTACAGCTTGGGCTTCAGGGGTCCTCGGTGAAGTTTGTGTTGCATGGCCTGCGCCACGGGCTTCATGTGAATCAGATCCAGGTTCACATGAGCGGGAGATTCCAGGGCGTATCGCACAACCTCCGCCACGTCCTCCGCAACAAGGGGAGCCTCAACACCCTCATAGAGTGCCTCAAAGCGCGCCGCGTCGCCGCCGAAGCGATTGAGGGCGAACTCCTCGGTCTTGACCATGCCAGGCGCAATCTCCACAACCCGAAGAGGTTCACCGGAAAGCTCCAAGCGAAGTCCCACCAGCATCGAGTGCACCGCCGCCTTCGCAGCCGTATATCCAGCACCGCCCTCGTAACTGAGGAACGCTGCGGTGGAGGAGATGGTCACGATATCGGCAACACCCAGCTCTGCGGAAGCTCGTCGAAGAGCGGGTAACAGTGCCTTGGTCACTCGTTGAACTCCCAAGACATTCACATCAAACATCTGCGCCCAATCCTCAGCATCGGCTTGGTCAATCCAGTCGATGCCGACAGCTCCACCGGCGTTATTGACTAGAGCAGAAATCCCTCCAGTGGATTCGACGTAGTCCCGCAAAGACTCCACGTCAGCATCCTGGGTCACGTCAGCGACCACAACATCGCATCCGGTGTCCGTGCGAAGTTGCTCGAGCCTGTCCGCTCGTCTTGCCACCGCGACAACCGACCAGCCGCGCTCCACCAGCAACCGAACGGTGGCCGCACCAATCCCTGAACTTGCCCCCGTCACGAGGGCACGTCGCGAATTGGTCTTAGCGCTCACTATCGAGGCCCAGCGATCCCAACGACACGGTCCATTCCACAATCTCGCGCTTCTCAATTACCCCGAGCGTCCAGAACGGATCAGGGTCAAGAAGCTTCTCCACCTCGCCCACCGAATCAGCCTCGAAGAGCAGTAACGCACTGGGCGTATCGCCACCCTCTGTGCGGCCACTGGCGATCAGTCCGCCCCCACCCAGAAGGGTTGCAATGTAGTCGCGGTGGGCAGGACGGTGCTCCGCAATCACCTCCGGGTTATCTGCATAACGGTAGGTGACTGCGTAAATCGTCACGAGTGGACTCCTACAGAGCCTTGACGGCGCTCAACACTTTGCCCAAGGAATCTTTGGCATCACCAAAGAGCAACGTGGTGTTGGGCTCATAGAGCAGCTCATTCTCAATACCGGCGAATCCCGGGCGCATGGAGCGCTTCAAGAAGACGACCTGCTGGGCTTCTCCGGCATTGAGAATGGGCATTCCATAAATGGGCGAGCCAGGGGATGTCTTGGCCGCGGGGTTGACGACGTCGTTTGCTCCGACAACAAGACACACGTCGGCAGTCTTGAACTGAGGGTTTACCTCGTCCATTTCCTGCAGGACCTCGTAGGGGACATTAGCTTCGGCGAGAAGAACGTTCATGTGTCCGGGCATACGACCGGCGACGGGGTGAATTCCGAAGACCACCTCGATGCCCTTCTCTTCCAGAGCCTTCGCCAATTCATACATGGTGTGTTGAGCCTGGGCAACGGCGAGACCGTAACCGGGAACCACAATGACCCGCTGGGCATAGCCCAGGAGGATGGCAACATCCTCAGCAGATCCGGACTTCACTGGGCGATCCGACACCTCGGTGGAACCAGCGGTGGAGCCACCTTTGAACGCGCCGAAGATGGTGTTGGAAACGCTTCGACCCATGGCGCTGGCCATAGCGCGAGTCAGGATTGTTCCCGATGCTCCCACAAGGGTTCCCGCAACCAAGAGCAGAGTGTTGTCCAAGACCAGACCTGACGCGGCAACAGCCAATCCAGTCAAAGCGTTGAGCAACGAGATCACGATGGGGACGTCAGCTCCACCCACGGGGAGAACAACGAGCACACCCATCACGAGCCCAACCGCCATCAACAGGCTCGCCACCACAAAGTTCTGGTCAAGAATCACAATGACCGCCCCGGCAAGAGCCGCGATGGTCAGAATTACCATCACATACTGCTGCCCCTTGAACAGCACAGGTCTGGTGGTCATGACCTCTTGAAGCTTCAAGAAGGTGACGACGGATCCGGAAAACGAGACGCTTCCGACAAAGACAGTAAAGGCGACCGCGAGCAGGAAACCGAAGGAGTCAGCGGCAAACAGCTCGAGAAGAGCCACAATGCCCGCGGCTCCACCACCGACACCGTTGAACAACGCCACCAGCTGAGGCATTTGGGTCATCTTCACCATGCGCGAGGCAGGGATGGAGATGATCGTTCCAATACCAATCACAATCAGGATCCAGCCGATGTTTTTGAGCTCTTCCGCAAGGAAAACTGTGACCACACCTACCAGGGCACCCACCGCACCGATGATGTTTCCTCGACGAGCTGACTTCGGTGACGAGAGGCCCTTCAGGGCAAGAATGAAGGCAACGGCAGCGAAGAGGTACAGAAGTGCCTCAACTTCTGGCGTAATGAGACTCATCGGGCTTGTCCTTCCTGGGCCTTCTTCTTGCCGGAGAACATTTCCAGCATGCGGTCAGTGACAACGAAGCCACCGACCAAGTTGACAGTGGCCATCAGGACAGCCAAGAGAGCAAGAGCGAGCATCCATGCGGTGTCGGCGTGACCGGCAACGATGATGGACCCCACGAGGATGATGCCGTGGATGGCGTTAGCGCCGGACATCAAGGGAGTGTGCAGGGTGCTGGACACCTTGGAGACCACTTCGAACCCGACAAAAACTGCCAGGACGAAATAGGTGAGAATCTTGATCTCTTCCATTACTTCTTGCCTTTCCCTGCGCTCTTCGCTGGCGCAAGAGCTTCTGCTGTGGGTTGATGACGAATCTCGCCTGCGTGAGTGAGGCAGGCACCGGCGACAACCTCGTCCTCAAAGTCGGGCTGAACCTTCTTGTCCTTCACCATGAGCTCGAGAAGGTTGGAAATGTTCTTTGCATACAGACGCGAGGCGTCGTATGCCATGGAGGAGGGAACATCTTTCATCCCCACGAGAGTGACGGACCCACCTGACTTCCCGACCGTGACCGAGGTGTCCGCACCCGGCTTCGAGCCCTCCACGTTTCCGCCGGTCTCGGCGGCGAGGTCAATGATGACCGAGCCAGGCTTCATGTCCTTCATCATTTTTGCCGTGATGAGACGGGGAGCTGGTCGACCGGGAATCGCAGCGGTCGTGATGATGACATCAGCCGCGGTGACATAGGGGGTGAGCAACTCTTGCTGACGCTTCACGCGATCGGCAGCTAGCTCTTTGGCGTATCCGCCGGCACCATCAGCCGCTACGTCGAGGTCGAGCTCAATGAAGGTTCCGCCCATCGAGCGCACTTCGTCAGCAGAGGCGGACCGCACGTCATAGGCATTGACCTTGGCGCCGAGGCGCTTCGCGGTGGCGATGGCCTGAAGGCCAGCGACACCGGCACCGAGAACCAACACCGTTGCGGGGGGAACAGTTCCCGCAGCGGTCATGTAGAGAGGGAAGAAACGCGGAAGGCGCATCGCCGCTTCTAACACGCAGCGGTATCCGGCCACCAGAGCCTGCGAGGTGAGTGCGTCCATCGACTGGGCGCGCGAGATACGGGGGACCAGCTCGAGAGCGAAGGAGGTGACCTTCTGATCCCGCAACGCCTTCACCGCGACGGACTCTGACGCTGGGGATGCAAGCCCAACCGTGATCGCGCCCTTCTTCAACTTCTTAATTGTCGCGGGGGCCAGCGGTCGAACGTGAGCGAGCACGTCGACTGATCCCACGTTGAGCGTTGGTGCGAGAGTCGCGCCCGCCTCCTTGTAGGCGTCATCGGCATACCCGGCGGCAACACCAGCACCTTTGTGGACGGTGACCTTCAGGCCAGCCTTGATGAGCTGTTTGACGGATTCAGGTGTTGCGGCAACCCTGTTCTCGCCGGAAATGGGCTCTTTAGGAACTCCAACAATCATGAAATTTCACCCTCGCGGTTAGTGAATCCCTCGAGAGGCCTCCTCGAGGGTGAGCGTCAACTACCGTACCAGAGCAGAGGGCTGGTTACGGTTCGAAAGCCTTCAGCTCCGCGTCGGCAGAGACACGATTGCTTCGATACCGGGACTTTATGAAATACCCCTGGTTCTGAAGGAATAAAAAGACAGCCACTGCCCCAAGAATTACCGCCAACAGACCGAGCCCAACACTGAGGGACATCAGCAGAGATGAGTCCACTGCAACGGATTCCGACGGTGCGTCCACCACCCCATCATAACAAACTAAATAGAATTGTGTTTAGTTAAGCGGTGCGATTCTTGATGAGGTACACAAGGGTCTCGAAGTGCTTCTCCAGCAGATCATCCAACATCACGGTGATTTCTCGAATGTTGCGGGCGGGGGCGTGCTGCCCGCCCAACCAGACAGACATCCCAAAGGTCGACCACGCGATGGTGGGCATCACGCTGGTGAGGAAAGGGTCTGAGAGGAATTCCTCCCTCGGGTAGTTGTCCTCCGTGAAGTCGACATCGGAGACAGTTCCTCGACGAATGTCAAGAACCATCGCACCGAGGCGAGCAAGGTTGAGCTCGAACAAGCGGTTCAGTGGTTGCTGGAACTTCGCTTGAATCTCATTCGTCACGTCCCGGGCGGCAAGGGGGTAATTCAAAATCGGACCCCACCCACCTATCGCCAGCGTCTCCGATATTTGTTCCATCATCCAAGCTTTCAACCGGGCTTCTGGCTCTCGAGGTGCCCTCTGAACCGCTTTCCACAAACCTTCGATGTAAGTGCGATAGACCATGGAGGCACCCTCAGCGAGCAGGCCATCCCGGCTCCCAAAGTAGTGATTGACCATGGGATAGGTAATCCCCAACCGGTCACACACGCTCGCAACGTTGAAAGCTCCGGGGCCTGATTTGGCGACCTCACCAAAGGTGACATACAAAATCTTGAGGCGCATCGGCGGTTGTGGATCGTCCCCAAACTCAAGCCAAAACTCGTCGGTAAGGAGCGGATCGGGATGCGACACATCGGTCAGCTTCCGCCTCGCCATATTCACGTCCTTTTGGGAGTGTCCACCTAGGGGGACTTAACTGAACTTAGTCCACTTGTGTTACAACGACGTTAATTGTGGGAAGAATCGCCCAGTTTTTTTCGAATACTCCGCGTAGTCGTCGTACTTCTCCCTCAGCATCCTTTCCTCACCCAACGCCTTGAGTGTGAGCACACCCCACAGCAAGACCCACCCGACTAGGTGGGCAAGAGATGCCTGAGCCACCACGAGACCGGCACTCGCCATCAACACACCCGTATACATCGGGTGTCGAACATAGTGATACACACCAGCGGTGATCAACTCTCCGTCATCTTTGGGAATCGGAAGGGGGGTGAGGCTTCGTCCCAGTCGAAGCCCCGCAAGAGCTGCCACCACAAAACCTCCGACCAGGAGGACACCTCCGGCAATCAAAGACACCAAGCCTCTGGGCCACAACTCTCCCGCAGGAAGAATGACAAGGGCAGCTAACAGGCCAAACTGAGCGCCCACGAGAGCCCAGCCGGTGGAGGGAGTCATTCCTCTACGCTAGGCCCTTCTCGTGGGCGCGCGCCTCTTCTTGACGGGCGTGCTCCTCACCCAGAGCGATGGGGGCCCGGATGTGGCCCTCAGCGAGGCCGAAACTCTCGACAAGATCAAGGGCGTGTGGCCGCAAGCGCGGAAGCAATCGGTGATTGATGTACTCGGTGATCGCCTCAGCGCGGTGAGCGCTCAGACGTCCCTTCATCAAATACCAGTCCCGGTGCTTCTCAATCAGGGTGAACCCGTGAAGGTCACGCAGCCAGCGCATGACCTGCTTGTTGGGGCCCTCGTCGAGGCGGTCAACAGCGTGGGTAAATGCTTCCCAGACCACGAGCTCGGCGTGAGCCCAGGCAGCATCGATGAGAGCACTTTGGTGCTTGTTCATCAACACTGCCGCTTCCTCCGGGGGCAACTTACTGGCGGGCTTCAGGTGATCGGCGACCTCAGAGACCATGCTGTGGACGCGGTCGGTGAGGAGCTGCCGTTGAGACGCAGTGCTCCGCACATACCCAATTGACCTGGCAGTGGAACCGAAGTCGGCAACATTCTGTGCAAGCCTGCGCAGACCGGAGCGGTTGAAGGCGGCATCACCGACCTGGTCAGCCAGATACCCCGCCATCGTTCCAAAGTCAGCACCCTTGAACTGCTTTGCGTAGTCCCCCAGCAATCGCTTGGCGACGAGCTGCAACAGAACAGTGTTGTCACCCTCAAAGGTGACATAAACATCCATGTCCCCATGCAGGGTCGCGAGCCTGTTCTCCGCAAGGTAGCCCTGACCACCACACGCTTCGCGCGCACCTTGGATGATGTCCAAGGTCGACCAGGTGGCATAGGGCTTGAGGGCCGCAGCCAGAGTTTCGAGATCTTGGCGCTCCTCCTCGGTGTCTCTCGCACCACTGAACACGTCGTGGAAAATACTCAACAGCTCGTCTTGAGCGAAGGTCATGGCATAGGCATTCGCCAGTCGCGGCAGGAGCCTCCGCTGGTGCTGCTGATAGTCCAACAACACCTGCTCGGTGTCGGTTCCTGGAACCGGGAACTGGCGTCGGACCACGGCGTACTTCACCGCAATGGTCATCGCCAGCTGAGACGCCACCGCGGCGGCTCCCACCAGCGACACTCGTCCTTGAACGAGCGTGCCGAGGATGGTGAAGAACCGACGGCCACGGCTTTCAATCGGAGAGGAGTACACACCCCGCTCGTCTACCGACCCGTAACGGTCGAGAAGGTTCTCTCGAGGCACCCGAACGTGCGTGAAGTGCAGGCGACCGTTGTCGATGCCGTTCAAGCCACCCTTGGGTCCATCGTCATCGCCGCCGATTCCCGGCAAGAAACCGTTCTCATCACGCAGGGGCACATACAGCGCGTGAACACCGTGGTTCTCGCCGCCGACAATTAGCTGAGCAAAAACAACCGCGGCTTTCCCGTGCAGAGCGGCGTTACCGATGTAGTCCTTCCAGGCACCCCGGTGAGGGGTGTGGAGAATGAAATCTCCTGACGCCTCGTCAAAGGTGGCGGTGGTTGCAATTGATGCCACATCTGACCCGTGACCGGTCTCGGTCATCGCAAAACACCCCGGCGTCTCCAGCGACATGATTCCCGGCAGGAACTTCAGGTGGTGCTTCTCGGTACCCAGGTGCATTACCGCGGCACCGAAGAGCCCCCACTGAACTCCCGACTTAATTTGCAGAGAGGGATCCGCGAGGACTAGCTGCTCAAAGTTGGCAATATTTCCACCGGGATCTGCTTTGCCTCCCACACTCTCGGGGAAAGACAACAGCACTCCCCCCGCCTCAACGAGGTGAGCGAGTTGTTCCAATACGCGCGCACGGTGCTCTGGAATGGGTTGACCCTCAATTTTCCACATCTCGGGACGCTCACAGAGCGCGCGGGCACGACGCCTTGTCTCGGCCCATCGGCCCAGGAGTTCTTCCCCCAGCGCAGCGGTGTCAATCTGCAACTCTTCGCTCGGTGGGAACTGTGTTGTGACCGGGGGCGTATCGGTAGTAACCGCCATGACAGGCTCCTCATTCATCCTAGAAATCTGCCCACAGAATACGCTCGTCACCTCGATTACTCCAGAGTGATAGGTGCCACACACCATCCAGGGGCACTGGGACAAACACTTTTTGTTTCAGTCCTACTATCACTCGTGCGTCGGGGTCCGCGGAGGGCGAACACGGCTATCGGTCAAATACCCCATGGGGTATTGTGGTGAGCACACGAAAGGACACCGCATGCCCACTATTGATTTGACACACGACGACTTTGAAAAGACCGTCACCTCCGACGGAATCACCCTTGTTGATTTCTGGGCGGCCTGGTGCGGTCCCTGCGTGGGGTTTGCTCCGGTCTATGAAGCCGCCAGCGACAAGCACCCCGATGTGACCTTTGGAAAGGTCGACACAGAGGCGCAACCCACACTGTCGCAAGCCGCCAACATCCGATCCATCCCCACCCTGATGGCCTTCCGCGATGGAATCCTGGTGTTCTCGCAGCCAGGCGCTCTCCCCGCACCCGCGCTGGAGGAAGTCATCACCGCGGTGAAAGACCTCGACATGGATGATGTCCGCAAGCAGCTCGAAGAGGCTCAGTCGAGCGAAGCAGCGCAGCAGGCCTAAAGCTCAGCGCGCGAGCGAAAAGTTCGACGGACCTTCTCCACAAACGTCGTGGGGGGAGGTTCGTTGTATTCACCAGCGCGCTCCTGCCCCGACATGGCGGCGATAGCGGCCATCACCTCGTCAGTGGCGTGACGCCGTGCTCGACCGGAGTCCGCTTTTCCGTGGCGCGAGAGATTGAGGGGCTCACCGAACTGGATGGTGACTTTGGCTGGACGTATTCCTCTGGACCCAATCGGCTGAACCCTGTCCGTTCCCTTCAGCGCAACCGGGACCACCGGAACCCCAGCATTCAGCGCAAGCCAGGCAACCCCGGTCTTCCCGCGATAGAGCCGACCATCTCGGGACCTTGTGCCCTCGGGATAAATGGCGAAAGCTTCACCCTCGTGAAGGAGACTCAACCCCGCGTCCAAAGCATCTTGGGCCGCCTGCCCCACACCGCGGGTCACCGGGATTGCCCCAATGCCCCGGAAAAAATTTCGTGACAAAAACCCTTTGATCCCCTTACCCGTGAAATAGCTGTCCTTCGCAAGGAAGGACACCGGCCTGGGGGCAAACAAGGTAATCACCACGCTGTCGATGAACGACAGGTGATTGCTCGCCAGAATCACCGGCCCCGTCCGAGGAACATTTCGACGTCCGACAATTTTGGCGCGAAACAATCCCCTGGCAAGAGGACCCAGGGTGAGGCGGCTCACCTGTTTCAACATAGAAAAAGCCTACGCGCGCTTGCTTCTCTTCTTGATTTTTGCCGGAATACCCACCGCAAGCGCACCGGCTGGCACGTCCTCAAGCACCACCGACATCGCCCCAATGGTGGCGCCATCGCCCACGGTGATGGCGCCCAAGAGTGTGGCCCCGGATCCAATCGTCACGTTGTTGCCCACTGCCGGGTGGCGACGACCCTGACATTCCTCACGGGCCTGCGCAACCTTTCCCCCCAGTGTGACACCGTGATAAATCAAGCAGTCGTCTCCCACTGTCGCGGTCTCCCCGATCACCACACCCATCCCGTGATCAATCACGACGCGACGCCCAATCGTGGCACCTGGATGAATCTCAATTCCGGTGAAAGTTCGCGCAATGTTCGCAGATGATGCGGGCGATGAGGAACCATTCCCAGCGCCAAAACCAGCAGGCCACGCGATGCCACCACAGAGCGTGAACACCGGGGAGGTCAAGAAAACCTCCAGAGTGTTTCGCGCGGCAGGGTCGCGGTCTCGCACCGCGGCGATGTCTTCGCCCATGCGAGTGGAGTGAGTCATGTTAGGTATCGAGGCCCTCATACAGAACGGTGGAGAGATAACGCTCACCAAAGCTTGCCAGAATTACGACGATAGTCGAACCAGCAAGCTCAGGGCGCTTCGCCAACTCCACGGCGGCATGAGCCGTTGCACCGGAGGAAATACCTCCCAGGATTCCTTCCTCGGCTCCCAGACGGCGGGCCATGTCAACAGCTTGCTGGCTGGTGACATCCAGCACCTCGTCATAGACCTCACGGTCCAGAATCGCGGGCACAAAGTTCGCGCCGATTCCCTGAATCTTGTGGGGACCAGCTTCACCACCATTGAGCAGAGGCGACTCCAAAGGTTCAACTCCCACCACTCGGAGGCCGGGCTTTCTCTCCTTGAGGACCTGTCCGGTTCCGGTCAGGGTTCCCCCAGTTCCCACACCCGCGACAAAGACGTCAACGGCGCCATCGGTGTCGCGCCAAATCTCTTCCGCCGTGGTCTTGCGGTGGATTTCCGGGTTTGCCGGGTTCTCAAACTGTCGAGCCAGAACAGCACCAGGAATCTCGGCTGCAATCTCCAAAGATCTGTTGATGGCTCCGGTCATTCCCTCAGATCCGGGGTGAGAACCAAGGTCGCCCCATAAGCCCGCAGCAACATGCGACGCTCACTGCTCATCGTGTCCGGCATCGCCAGAATTGCCTTGTATCCGCGGGCAGCGGCCACCATAGCCAGGGCAATTCCTGTGTTTCCACTGGTTGCCTCCACGATGGTCCCACCGGGTTGCAACTCCCCTGACGCTTCGGCAGCATCCACCACGGCGATGGCGAGACGGTCCTTCACTGACGAGGAAGGGTTATAGAACTCAAGCTTGGCAAGGACGGTCGCGCCCAAACCCTCGGTCACCTTGTTCAGACGAACCAGCGGAGTGTTACCGAAAGCTTCGGTGATGTTTCCATAAACGAGTGACACGAGTGTTCCTCCTAGTGAGCCCAACAGGGAATGCACCCAGGCTATTCCGGAATGGTCACAACACCACCTTCAGAAGTAATACTGTTACGTCGATGAAAGCTTCTTCGTGCTAACTGTCGCGCTCGGACTCATCGGAGCTATCGCGTATGGGGGAGCAGACTTCTACGGCGGACTTGCCGCGAGACGCTCCTCCACCATCCTCACCACACTGGGTGTAGCGCTTGTCGGGCTTGTGGGTCTTGCCCTGACGTCGCCTTTTGTGTCGGCTGTCTCCAGCTATGACGCCTGGTTCTATGGGGCAGCATCTGGTCTCGCCGGAGCGATCGGCATTGGTCTGCTCTATGGCAGTTTGGCGATTGGACCGATGAGTATCCTTTCGCCCGCCACCGCTTTCATCTCCGCCATTGTTCCGGTCAGCGTGGGACTGTCGATGGGAGAAGGCGGCGGAGCCTCCTTCTACATCGCGATTGTGTTGGCGCTTGTCGCCGTCGTCCTGGTGGGATTTGTTCCCGAAAAGGGTGCCGTTCGACCTCGACCCATTGGGCTTCTGATGGCGGCGGGCTCGGGAACTTTCATCGGATTCACCGTCATTCTTATTGACCTCTCCCCGCGGACTCCGGCCTGATTCCACTTCTCGCCAACCGCATGGTGTCCTCCAGCGCACTCATCATCGCGACCGGAGCACTGGTGTTGACCAGGGTTGTTCTCTCCAAGACCCCGCGGCTTCCCGGTCTCTCCCAGGTCAAGACCGTGGGCAGCATGATTGTGATCGGCGGAATCCTTGATGTCCTCGCCAACATCGCCGTCATCTATGGATTGCGCTCAGGCGACCTTTCGGTGGTCTCCGTGCTCATCGCCCTCTATCCGGCAGGAACAATCCTTCTCGCCAGCGTGGTGCTCAAAGAGCGGATTGCGACCATCCAGTGGGCAGGGCTTGCGCTGGCCTTGGTGGCCAGCGCACTCCTCGCCTTCTAGACGCGCTCGAGCGGACGAGAGGGCTTAGCGCTCTTCTCCTCCAGCTCACACGAAATACCTGCCTGCTTCAGCAGGTCCACCAGTCGTCGTGAACGAGAACGGGTGGTCAACGTGATGACGCGACCCTCCTTGCCCGCGCGACCGGTGCGACCGGAGCGGTGCACGTAGGACTTGAAATCATCCGGCTGATCCACCTGAACGACGGTGTCGATGTCATCCACGTGGATTCCTCGGGCCGCGACATCTGTCGCAACCAGAACATTCACGCGGCCTGAGGTGAGCTTCTCCAGGTTGCGGGTTCGCCGCGCCTGGTTCAGGTCACCGTGAAGGCTGACAGCGGGAACACCGTGATCATCCAGGTGATCTGCCAACTCCTCAGCAAAGGCGCGAGTCCTGGTGAACATCAGCACCTTGCCCGGTCCTTGAGCGAGCTCCAACACAACGTCACGCTTCTGGCGCTGGTCAACAACCCACACTCGGTGGTCAATGCTGGAGGACTCCTGGTTTTCACCAGCAACCTCAAACACTGCGGGGTTGGGCAGGAACTCTGCCACGATTCCCGCAACACCGGCATCGAGAGTTGCCGAGAACAGCAAACGCTGGCCGCTCGGCGACGTGGCGCGAAGGATTCGGCCCAAAGGCTCAATGAACCCCAGCTCCGACATGTGGTCTGCCTCGTCGACAACAGAGATGACGACCTGGGACACATCGAGCTTGCCCCTGGCCATGAGGTCTTCAATGCGACCGGGGGTTCCGATCACAATGTCGACACCGCGCTCGAGTGCGCCAATCTGTCGTCCGAGCGGAACACCACCATAAATCTGGGTGGTGAACAGTCCGACGCTCCTGGCGATGGGCTGAACGGTGCGATCAATCTGCAACGCCAGCTCGCGCGTGGGGGCAAGAATCAAAGCTCTTGGTGCCCGACCAACAGCACGCTTCACACCGTTCTTGGAGAGCCTCAGGAGGCGCTCCACCAGCGGTGCACTAAACGCGATGGTCTTTCCAGAACCAGTCCGACCACGTCCCAAGACGTGTCGACCCGTCAGTGCCACAGGAATGGTGACCGCCTGCAAAGCGAAGGGGGTGATGGCTCCCTGCTCGCGAATCGCCTCGGCGATGCGATCGCCGAGCCCCAAGTCCTGGAACTCCAAGCCCTCGCCAGCATCGGGGGCAACCGCCACGGCCTCAAGAGGCTTGTGGTTGACCACGGGGAACTGTTTACGGGGAGCATCAGAGGAGCGCTCAGTGCGCGCGGGCCTGCGTGCAGCTCCGTCACGCGAAGGCCTGCGGTCATCGCCGACCATAGGGACGACGCTCACCGGAGGCAGGCTTGCGATCAGACTTTGCGTAGGGACGGCTCTCGGAGGAGCGATAAGGCGCGCCTTCTCTTTTCTCTGCGGGCCTGCGATCCGCAGAGTCGTCGCGGCGACGCTCGCCTCGAGGAGATTCACCGTCAGCGTGGGCCTGGGGCCTGCGCTTCTTTTGATCCTGGAAGGACGTGCGTTTGGTGGGTGGGCGCCATGAAGGAGCCTTCTTGGAAGATGGCATGGATGAGGTCAGCTTTCTTTGTGATCAGATGGGGAGAAGAGGTGTCACACATGACACCAGGCCCAGATCACCAGTAGCCAGACCGGGGCTGTTTCGTCTACACATGCGGCCGCTCTCACAACTGTGAGGCGATGGCCCACGAGGTTCGCCACCGATGGCGTTCTCTTGTTCCGTGCCTCAGAGTACCACCCACACCGGTTGTGTGGGGGAAAAGTTTCTCCCGCCGCGGGCGTAGAGTGAGCGCGTGCATCGAGGACTCCATTACGTCAGACGGTGGAGCCAACTCCTCTCCGGGCTCTTCTTTTTCGGTTTTGCTGCCGCCATGATGCTGCGCGCCGGCTTCGGGGTGGACCCCTGGACAGTGTTTGCGGAAGGGTTTCACGTCACCTGGGGCTTTGGAATCGGCTGGGTCATCGTCGTCAGCGGTCTCGCGGTGTTGCTGATCTGGATTCCGCTGCGCCAACGCCCCGGCATCGGAACGGTATTGAACGCTCTGCTTGTGGGACCCTTCATGGAGGTTGGGCTTGCCGTCATTGAGACCCCGGAGACCGTGATGCAGCGAGTGTTTCTCTACGCGGCCGGGCTCCTCATGATGGGAATAGCGAGTGGCCTCTACATTGGCGCCCGATTTGGACCTGGCCCCGGGACGGCCTGATGGTGGGGTTCAATGCTCGCTTTGGCTACCCCATGTGGGCGGTCCGAACCGTCGTGGAAGTCACCGTGCTCCTCGATCGGCTGGAGCCTCGGGGGCAGTTTCGGTGTGGGGACCGTCATCTTTGCGCTCGCTATTGGGCCCATCGCCCAACGAGCTATTCGAGTGTTCCGGGTTCCGGATTATCTGGCGAAGGACACCGGCAGGTAGAGATCCTGCACACGGTCCTCGAGAGCCGTGTGGTCATTGCGGGTGTAGAGCCCGCAGCGAACCTCCGTGCAGTCCACGTTCTCATCAGCGCTGGCCGGTATTTCGATGTAGGCAGTAAACGTTCCCGCGCTGCGGTCATCGAAACTGCGCGCCCCAAAAAGGCGCCATGCCCAGTCATCATTAACCCAGTTGGATGCTGCGTACTCGATGGCGCCCGCGGTGGAATCGCCATCCTCCTCCGTGCTCGGAACTCCCCCGAGGCAGGGACCGGGCTTCTCATCAACGGCATCAGGAACCTTGCACACGGCAACGTAGAGTCCCTTAGCTGGGTCGAATCCAGAGCCCGACACGATGAGGCGATCACCGGGGACAAGGGCAGAAAAATCACGGGAGTCTCCACTCGCAAAAACTGCTTCCAGTGTCCGAGTTCGCCCGTCATCCCCGGTGGCACTGACGCTGAAGGGGTATCCCGCAACATCGAGTTGTGCTCCGGAGGATCCTGCCGGCGAACTGGTCACGATGGGCACCACAATCCAGGCCGTGATCAAAGCCGCCACGGTTAGCCCGATCCCCCCGACCCAGGCGAAGACACGCATAAAAGGTCGCTGAGGGGAGGTCATGGGCTCAGTCTATTTCCGTGGGAAGAGTAGCCTTCCCGTGTGCGCTTTCGCGAAATGGTTGCTGTGGCATTCGGTGGGGCTGTGGGGACTCTCACCCGAGTGGGGGCGTTAGAGGCCACCGACCACCTGCCCCAGGGCGAACTCATTGCCACTCTGGCCGCCAACACTCTGGGAGCACTGGGCTTAGCGTTTGTCCTCGCTCGAGGCTTGCCTGAATTTCCTTCCTGGCTCAGGCCAGGAATCACTGTCGGGTTCTTTGGCTCCTACACAACCTTCTCTGCGGTGGCGCTCATTGCCGTGACGGACACCATGGCGCTGGGTCTTGGTTATCTCGCCATCACCCTGGTTGCCGGAGTAGCGGGAGTTCTTATCGGCCGGGCTCTCGGCGTCCTTGCGGGAAAAGGAGCTAGACCGTGACTCCGCTAGCGCTGGGTGCAACCGTTCTTCTGGGGGCGCTCGGCGCTCTCCTGCGCTGGCTGGTAGGCCAGCTTGTGCCAAGGGCGCCCTGGTGGTCACTGGGGATCGTGAACGTGACCGGATCCGCGACAGTCGGGGTTCTGGCCGCCCTCCCCGAGACGTTCTGGACCTACCCACTCATGGTGGGTTTGGCGGGAGGCCTCACCACGTTTTCCACGCTCGCGGTGCTCATGGTTCCCCCCACCACAGAGAACATTGCTCGACGAGCGCTCTGGCCTCTCGCGCTGCACTTGGGGCTCGGAATTGCCGGGTGTGCCCTCGGATTTGTTGCCACCCAGGCGGTGCTCTAAGTCATCAAAGCGCCAAGGTCTGCGTGATAAACTCCCTGCATTCTCTATCCCTGACACGGCAGGTTCTGGTCACAGACGCCCTCGTCGAACAGAAGCAAAGGGGTGACCGATGGGTCGCGGTCGGCAAAAAGCAAAGCACACCAAAGTGGCGCGCGAATTGAAGTACTACTCGCCCGACACTGACCTGTCGCAACTGGAAAAAGAACTCGCCTCATCGACAGGGCGATGACCAGTATGAGGACAAGTGGGCGGATTACGACGACGCCGAGGAAGAATCTGCGTAGTCTCCGACTAACCGGATTGCGCCACCCTCAACACCTTTAGCGCTTCTGATGGCGTCCTGGGACATGTCTCCGTCGTCATCGCGAACAACACCGACCTGCCATGCCCGGTGACCCGACTTATGCAGCGACGCAACCACCGCTGAGGCTTGAGGAGGATCCACCACGGCCACCATCCCAATTCCCATGTTCCAGGTGTCCTCGACCTGACCCGGGGTAAACCCACCCGCATCCGCCAACACCTGCATCACAGCCGGTGGCGACCAGGTGGAGCGATCAACATCGATGGCGAAACCTCGCGGGATCACGCGCGAAAGGTTTTGCGCAATACCTCCACCTGTCACATGACTCAGCATGTGCAGAGATCCGGGGTGAGTGGCCATGAGCTCAAGAATTGCGGAGGTGTAGAGCATGGTGGGCTCGAGCAGCTCCAGACCCAGTTCCCGGGAAAATTCAGGCCTGGTGGCCTGCAGATCCCAGCCCTGATCGGCCACAATCTTGCGCACCAGGGAAAACCCGTTGCTGTGCAGCCCACTGGAGGCCATCGCGATGACCACATCGCCCACGCTGAACTTTGCTGGGGTCCAGCATCTGATCTGCCTCGACAACCCCGGTGGCCGCGCCGGCGACATCGTATTCGTCCGGTTCGAGCAAACCCGGGTGCTCGGCAGTTTCCCCACCCACCAGTGACACGCCGCAACTCGTTGCGGCCTCGGCAATACCCCGGACAATGGCGGCAATTCGCTCCGGGACAACACGTCCGCAGGCGATGTAGTCGGTCATAAACAGCGGGGTTGCGCCCACGACCACAATGTCGTCCACGACCATGCCCACCAGGTCATATCCGATGGTGTCGTGGACGTCCATCGCCTGAGCAATGGCGACCTTTGTTCCGACACCGTCCGTCGAGGTCGCCAAAATCGGCGCCGTGTAGGAGGTGAGGAACGATGCGTCATAGAGTCCCGCAAATCCTCCGACACCACCGATAACGCGAGAGGAGTGACTCTTGGTCACCGCAGCTTTCATCAATTCCACTGCGCGATCGCCGGCGCTGGTGTCCACTCCACTCGAGCGATAGGGGGAGGAATCCGGCACAAAATCAGTCTACTGGAGCACCCACCCAGGCCGCTGTGGATAACTTTGACGGGGTCCCCTCGATCGCTTCTAGCCTTCCAGAATGAGACAGCAGACCCGACCTCGACCAACCGCCTTTTCCACCACCACATCGTGGGTGGGGGTGCTTCTGCTGGGAGCAGGCCTCACCCAGATGGGGCTGCCACCTGGCCAAGCAACCTCCCTCGGACCCCAGAGCGCGAGTATCGAATTCTCCGGATTCGATGACTTCTTCGGAATTCTCAACGGTGGAAAACAGAAGGACTTCGTCACCGGAATCGAGGGTTGGCAGGGACCCGCCTTTGAGTCACTGGGCATGATGGGGGTGGAGTGGACGACCGCGGTTCAGACGGAGACACGTCGAGACATCTCTCCAGACCCCGGGACATCGAATCCCTCCCCCGGAGGGGAGTCATCGTGGACGACACCGGGATACCTGAGCGCAAACCCCCAAAACCAGATTTACACCGAGAAAACAATCAGCCTCAGCGGCAATCAGGTGCGCTTCTCCATGCGCCACCGCTCCCTGGGGGACGAGTCGGCACTCAATCGACGCCTGTTCTGGATTGCAGAGCTCGCCGCGGGCTATGACCCGGTGTATTCCGGTGCCGGAACATCGAGCGTGATCATCACCGATGCCTCAGGAGTGCACCCGACGATCATTCTGCATGTCACCACGGCTGCGGGCACCGCAACGTTCGAAGGCGGGGAGTCTCTCTACACACCTCTCGTCGATGGCGACCGAAGCCCCACCATGTACGTGCTGCCCGGGGACTCCATCGACTTCACCATGGAGATCACGGTCGGCATTCTTGATGCCGACCCCTGTTCGGCAAGCGCAGCTTCCTCCTTTGCTGGGTCCCAGGGAGGTGTCTTCGGTCAGGTGTGGGAGAGCATCACCTCCTGCGCAACCGATGCGACCTGGAGCGTCACCGCTGATGGCGACGAGTCAGATCTCTTGTTGCTTGATTTCAGCTCCCCCTATGTGGCACCCACCCCACCGACGACCAGAACGCTCGACATCCAGGGGCTTCCCGACGGAGTCACCTGGGAGCGAGCGCAGGATTCCGGGACATCTCTGCAGGTGAGGCTCACCGCCCCCACCACTGTGACGCCTGGCACCTACGCTCTCACCTGGTCCTCCACCCACAGCACAGATAACGGCGGAGTGACATCGCTCTCACGCCCGTCGTCTGGAAGTGCGGCCCTGACGGTTCTCGCGGCACCACCCCCTGCTCCCGAACCCGAACCAACAGTCGCTGCCCCCGCGGCGAGTACCCCGTCCGGAAAAAGCTCTGAATCGTCTCCCGTGCCGGTAGTGGTTCAAGAGCCCGAGGCGCCAGTGCGCGTCCCTGCTCGGGTCACTCAAACCCTGGATATTCCCCTCATCCTGCCGTCCCCCGCCGGCGCGATTGTGGAGCCACCGTCGCCGCTATCCCTGGAGCGGGTCCCCCGGAGCGCTGGAGAACTGGGACCTGTGATTCCTGAACCGCTGGGCGCTGGTGCATGGTGGGGGCTGGGAACAGGGTTGCTCGCCAGCGGTGGAATTCTTGCCGCTCTGCGGCGTCGATTCCGTCGCGCCGATGATGCCCAAGCCGAGACACTGGAGCGTATCGACTGAGCTCCCGTTTGCCCGATAGGCTTGCCTCATCATCGGCTGCAAGACGAGGAGATGACCCCCTTCAATGTGTGGGATCGTGGGAATTGTTTCATCGTCACCCGTCAACCAACAGGTGTATGACGCCTTAGCTCTCCTTCAGCACCGCGGACAAGACTCCACCGGTATTGCGACATCGGATGAGCACACCCTCCACATTCGCAAATCCCGGGGTCAAGTCCGAGAGGGATACCGCACCCGGGACATGCGAACCCTCCAGGGGACCATCGGTTTGGGGCACGTTCGTTATGCCACCCGGGGCAACGCGAAGAAGGAACAAGAAGCTCAACCGTTCTATGTGAATGCGCCCTACGGCATTGTGTTGGTCCACAACGGAAACCTCACCAACACTCGGGAGCTGACAACGGAACTGGCCGAGAAGGATCGTCGCCACCTCAACACCACCTCGGATACGGAGATGTTGGTTAACGTTCTCGCGAGTGAGCTGCAGTCAGCTGAGTCGGGAACATCGTTCACCCCGGACACCGCGTTTGATGCCGTGACCTCCCTGCACCGCAGAGTGGAGGGCTCCTATGCCGCCATTGCCGTGATCGCCGGTCAGGGAGTTCTCGCGTTTAGGGACCCGTTTGGAATCCGGCCCCTGATTCTGGGTCGCCGGCAGGCGGGTTTGGTGGGTGACGAGTGGATCGTGGCGAGCGAATCGCTCGTTCTCGAAGCCTCCGGGTATGAGATTGTCCGAGACGTGGAGCCTGGGGAGGCAATCTTCATTTCCCGCGATGGCACCCTGCACCAGAAGCAGTGTGCGGAGAACCCGCGCTTAGTGCCCTGCTCGTTTGAGTATGTCTACCTCGCACGACCAGACTCCATCATGAATGGCATTTCCGTCTATGAAGCACGTTTGCGCTTAGGCGACAAGCTGGCCGACACCATCGCCCGGTATGCGCCCACAGACAACATCGACGTCGTGATGCCCATCCCAGACTCTGCCAGGCCCGCCGCGATGCAGGTCGCAAGAAAGCTCGGCATTGAGTACCGCGAGGGTTTCTATAAGAACAAATACGTCGGTCGAACCTTCATCATGCCGGGGCAAGCCCAGCGGACCAAGAGTGTCCGGCAAAAGCTCAACGCCATGTCGAGCGAGTTCGCCGGCAAGAACGTTCTCATTGTCGATGACTCCATTGTTCGGGGCACCACCTCGCGCGAAATTGTGGAAATGGCGCGCGAAGCCGGAGCAAAGACTGTCACCTTCACCTCCGCCGCCCCACCCGTTCGGTTCCCTCACGTCTATGGCATCAATATGCCCAACAAGGGGGAGCTTGTCGCCGCTGGTCGAACTATTCCCGAGATTGCTCGCGAAATTGGCGCAGACCACCTGATCTATCAGGAGGTGGACGACATGAAAGAAGCCATCATCCAGGGTTCCACCGTGACGGATCTCGACATGAGTTGCTTCACCGGTGAGTACGTCACCGGCACCGTGAGCGACGAGTATCTCTCCTGGGTGGAAACCCACCAATCTAGCTAGTCGTCGCTGCGCGTCTTCTCTGGCCATTGTTGTTTCTGTTGCCCTGCGCTTCGAGCGCAGATCGAGCAGCAACCACACCACAATCCCCACGGCAACTGACCCGGTGATTCCATAGAGCGAGAAATACGCAAAAACAGTTCCAAACCCCAGGGAGGGGTCCGCCTCATAGAGCCCGGTCACGATCAGGGTCCCGAAAAACCCCACCGCGCCAAAGACCACGACAAAGGCTGCGAGCCTCGGGGATCGGCGGATGGCGACTCTCTGTTGGGGGCCGGCTTATCGGTGGTCATAGTCTCAGGGTAACCGGAGCAGCGGTAACCAGGCTGAGAGATTTGAGCGCTCCCCTGACGCCTGAATCAACCCCTGAGTGAGTGCCTCCTCAAAAGTTTGGGCGCCCGTTGCCACCTCCAGCCAGACCGTAGGAGACATTTCCACCACAGCGGGCGGGGTCCCTCGCGTATGAGTGGGTCCCTCGATGGCTTGCACTGCTCCCCAGGGCGGAACGCGCACCTCCACGCTGGACCCCGGTGCCCTCTGCTTCAAGATTTGCAACGTGAAACGCACTGACAAGGCTTCATCATCTGCCTCGGGGGTGCCGGCCTTCCAACGCTCAAGAGCAGACCTTCCGGCGTCTTCAGGAATGCGTCTGGCGGCCACTCACCACACGCTAGCAATCTCCCGCGGGTAGGGTAAGCGCGTGAAGATTTTGGTCATCGGGTCGGGCGCCAGAGAGCACACCATCATCAAAGCTCTCCGCCGCGACCCGGAGGAACACGAGATTCTCGCGGCACCCGGTAACGCCGGAATATCGGCTGACGCCGACATCGTTGCCCTCGACCCTTCCAACCCCAAAGTGGTCACCGAGTTTGCCGCCACCTCCGATGTTGACTTGGTCATCATCGGCCCAGAGGCCCCCCTTGTTGCCGGCGTGGCCAACGCTCTGCGAAAAGCCGGTGTGGCCGTCTTTGGTCCCGACAAAGAAGCGGCTGCCATCGAAGGGTCGAAGTCTTTTGCCAAAGAGATAATGGCGGCCGCGAAGGTTCCCACCGGCACAGCGTGGACTGTGTCGAGCGAGAAGGAACTGCTGGATGCCCTCGCCAGCGCTGGAGCACCCTACGTCGTGAAAGCAGATGGTCTCGCTGCCGGCAAAGGGGTGCTGGTGACGGACGATAAAGACGCCGCCATCGAGCACGCCACCTTCTATCTCCAGCACGGAGACGTCCTCGTCGAAGAATTCCTGGATGGTCCAGAGGTTTCGCTGTTCTTCGTGAGCGATGGGAGCCGGATTGTTCCGCTCAGCCCAGCCCAGGACTACAAGAGAGCCTTCGACGATGACGAAGGACCCAACACCGGAGGCATGGGCGCTTACTCTCCTCTTCCCTGGCTCGAGGACAACTTTGTCGAGACGGTCACGACACACCATTGCCCAGCCGGTCGTGGATGAACTAGCGTCCCGGGGCACACCCTTCATTGGTCTTCTCTATTGCGGACTCATTATCACTGACCAGGGCATTCAAGGTCATCGAGTTCAACGCCCGGTTTGGAGACCCCGAGACCCAAGTGGTCTTGGCCCGCCTCGAGTCACCCCTTGCTCCGCTGCTCTATGCAGCGGCCACCGAAATGCTGGACAGTGTTGAAGCACCACGCTTCAGCGACCAGTGCGCTCTCACCGTGGTTCTGGCGAGCGAGGGTTACCCCGAGAACCCGATCACGGGTCGTGAGATTGAGGGCCTTGACTCTCTTCCCGATGATCCCCACGTCAGCATCGCCCACGCGGCAACCGCGTGGGATGGTTCAGATCTCCTCGCCACCGGCGGTCGCGTGATGAGCGTGATTGCCACCGGACCCACCTTTGCCACAGCCCGAGAGTCGGCCTATGCCACGTTGGAGAGCATCACACTGGAAGGCTCTCACTACCGTCGTGACATTGCGCTGCGCGTTGCGTCATGACGACGCTTGCTGGCTGGACTCCGGTCTATTCCGGAAAAGTGCGCGAGCTTTATATTCCAGAATCAGCATCTAGCATCGACTGAGGCCGACAAGCTTCTGATTGTGGCAACCGACCGGGTCAGCGCCTTCGACCACATACTCAGCCCCGAGGTCCCCGGCAAGGGCGCGATTCTCAGCTCCCTCACCCGGTGGTGGTGTGACCAGCTAGCGGATATGCCCAACCACCTGATGCCCGAGAGTCCTCCCGAGGAGGTCGCTGACCGCGGCATGGTGGTGGAACCCCTGGACATGTTCCCGGTGGAGTGCGTCGTCCGCGGATACCTGGCCGGTAGCGGCTGGAAGGAATACCAAGCGACCTCGAGCGTCTGTGGCATCGCTCTCCCTCCCGGACTGTCTGAGGGTGATGAGCTCCCTGACCCACTCTTTACCCCCGCGACAAAAGCCGCGGTCGGAGATCACGACGAAAACATCTCTTTTGATCAGATGGTGGAGCTGATCGGCGAAGACGACGCTGCGGCACTGCGCGATCTCAGTCTCTCCATCTACTCCCGTGCCCGCGACCTGGCGCACTCTCGCGGTGTGATTCTTGCCGACACCAAGCTCGAGTTTGGGCGACACCGGACGACCGGAGCCATCACTCTGGGTGATGAGGTTCTCACCTCCGACAGCAGCCGATACTGGGACGGTGAGTTATATTCCGCTGGTGGAATAAATCGGCTGGACAGTTTTGACAAGCAGCTTATTCGGAACTGGTTGCAGCAGAACTGGGACCAGACGGGGTCGCCTCCTGAGCTTCCCGCTGACCTGGTGACCCACACCATGGAGCGCTATCGGGAGCTTTTTCAGCGTCTTACCGGGAAGACGTTCTAAACAGTAGGTCTGATGACTCTCACACCACCCACCCTCCAGATGCGTCCGCCCACGGCGGCGCACAGGGCCGCCTGGCCCGTTGCGGTGGGGCTCAGTCCGCTCCTCTATGCCCAGGGCAAATGGGTGCGCACACAATCGCCACGGCTTCCCCACGCCCCGGGACCGTGGGAGGGCGAAGCTCCCGGCCCACAACCGCTTTCAGTTCTTGGCGTGGGGGATTCCACGATTGCTGGCGTGGGGGTCAGTGACCCCTCCACGGGCTCATTCCACAGTTCTCTCTCGCTCTGCACGACTCCACTCAGAGGGGTGTCTCCTGGCGCTCGGTCGGCGAGAGTGGCGCCACCTCGAAAGACATTCTCCGCAGGTTCCTCGCCCCTGCTCTCGCGACACCGGCCGACATCGTGATGGTGTCGCTGGGGGCAAATGATGCAAAAGATCTCAAGCCTCTCGGCGCGACGATTGCGCGGTTTGAGCGTCTTATTCGTGCATTGCACGATGGCCACCCAGAGGCTGTGCTGATTTTCTCGTCACTGCCCGCTTTCTATCTGTTCCCCACTTTGCCCCAACCTTTGCGCTCCATCATCTACGCGCACTCTCAAGCAATTGAGCGCTCGATTAGACCGCTCATTGAGTCCCACCCGTTTGCGATGATGTCGCCTCCCCCCACGGGATATCACGACGAATTCTTTGCCTCCGATGGTTTCCACCCGAGCGAAACCGGATACCGGGACTGGGCTCGCTGGGCTCTCGAGGACGCCCTCGAGCGTGGCGCGCTCGAGCTCTGGGCGCTCGATAGACTGGGGGCGCTGTGTACTGCGGAGCCAATTTCTCGGAGCGTGATTAGTGGCCATCATCGTTGTGGAAGTCATGCCCAAGCGCGAACTCCTCGATCCTGCCGGGAAAGCTGTCCTCGGTGCTCTTCACCGCAGCGGAATCACCGGATTTCACGAAGTGCGCATCGGCAAGCGCTTCGAACTTCACGTTGAGGGCGCGGTGACCGACGCTCACCTCGCTGATGCCCGCACGAATGGCGGATGATTTGCTCTCCAATGGCGTGATCGAGGATGTGCTGGATGTTCGTGTGGAGGACTCCCCGGCATGAGGGTCGGGGTTGTCACGTTCCCTGGATCACTCGATGATCGCGACGCGCTCCGCGCCGTCCGCCTTGCCGGTGGAACGCCTGTTCCACTCTGGCATGGCGCTGCCGACCTAGACGGCGTTGACGCTCTGATTCTTCCCGGTGGCTTCAGTTACGGTGACTACCTTCGTTGCGGTGCTATCGCCGCACACTCCCCGATCATGTCGGAGGTGGTGGCAGAGGCCAAGAAGGGCCTGCCCATTTTGGGCATCTGCAACGGCTTTCAGATTCTTGTCGAAGCGGGCCTGCTGCCCGGTGGTCTGATTCGCAACGATCACGGAGATTTCATCTGCCGTGATCAAAAACTGCGTGTCGAGAACACCGAGACAGCCTGGACGTCGGGATATGAGACCAATCAGGAGATTGTGATTCCCCTGAAGAACGGCGAGGGCGGCTTCATCGCCGACGAGGAGTCCCTGAAAAGGATTGAGGGAGAGAACCTCGTGGTCTTCCGCTACCTGGAAGTCAACCCGAATGGCTCCGCCCACGACATCGCCGGATTACGCAACGACACCGGCCGGATTGTGGGATTGATGCCCCACCCCGAGCACGCGGTGGAGGCGGGCTTTGGTCCCGACACCGACGTGGCCATGAAGTCGGGGATGGACGGTCTTGCCATGTTCCAGTCGGTGCTGACCCAGGTCGTGAACGCGTGACAAAGACACCCGGTTCGCTCTATCGCGTAATGGCGCTTGCCGAGATGGTGACCTGGACGCTCTTGATTGCGGCCATGGTCGCCCGATACGGCTTCGCCTATGACGGCCCGCTGTTCTTTGCTGCCGGTCTCAGCCACGGAATCATCTTCATCGCCTACTGCATCACCGCCGTCATCATCGGAATCAATCTGCGGTGGGGTTTTGGCACCATCGTTTTGGCTGTGCTCTCCGCCATTCCACCGTGGGTCACCCTGCCTTGTGACCGCTGGCTCGAGAAAAGAAACAAGCTCGAGGGTGAGTGGCGACTGGAGGATTCCGGAGACCCTCGCGACCGCCACTGGAGTGACCGAGTTGTGCGACTGGGCCTGCGCCACCCCGTGTGGTCGTTTGTCATCATTGTGCTCGGGATGGCGCTGGTGATCAGTGTGCTCTTGGCGCTGGGCTCACCCACTGAGTGGGGTTCGCAGTAATGGCGGTCGACTCGGTATCTCACGCGGAGGGCACCCCCGAGAAGGAGCAGCCTTACGAGGCGTTGGGTCTCAAAACAGATGAGTATGAGGAAATTCGCCGCCTTCTGGGTCGTCGCCCCACGTCAGGCGAACTGGCCATGTATTCGGTGATGTGGAGCGAGCACTGCTCGTACAAATCCTCCAAAGTTCACCTGCGCCAGTTCGGCCAGAAAGTCACCGACGACATGCGTACCCACCTCATGGTCGGTATGGGAGAAAACGCGGGCGTCGTCGACGTGGGTGAGGGCTGGGCGGTCACCTTCAAGATCGAAAGCCACAACCACCCCAGCTTCATAGAGCCCTTCCAAGGGGCCGCCACCGGGGTGGGAGGAATCGTCCGCGACATTATCTCCATGGGTGCCAGGCCGGTTGCGGTGATGGATGCGCTTCGCTTTGGTGCACTTGACCACCCCGACACGAAAAGAGTTGCACCCGGTGTGGTCAGTGGAATCAGCTTCTACGGCAACTGCCTCGGTCTGCCCAACATCGGTGGTGAGACCTGGTTTGACCCGGTGTATCAGAACAACCCCTTGGTGAACGCGTTAGCCGTGGGGTTCTCCGCCACGAAGACCTGCACCTCGCCAACGCCAAGGGTCCCGGCAACAAAGTGGTTCTTTTTGGGGCCCGAACCGGGGGCGATGGAATCGGCGGGGCCTCCATACTTGCCAGCGAAACCTTTGATGAGGGTGGCCCCACCAAACGCCCCTCCGTCCAAGTGGGCGACCCCTTTGCCGAGAAGGTCCTGATCGAATGCTGTCTCGAGCTTTTCCAGAACGGTGTCGTCGAGGGCATCCAAGACCTGGGAGCAGCCGGAATCAGCTGCGCCACCTCTGAGCTGGCGGCAAACGGTGACAGCGGGATGGAGGTCACGCTCGACAACGTCCTGCTCCGGGATGACACCCTCACCGCCGAAGAAATTTTGATGTCGGAAAGCCAAGAACGCATGATGGCGATTGTTCGGCCCGAAAAGCTCGATGATTTCCTCGCCATCACCGCTAAGTGGGAGGTAGAGACCAGCGTGTTGGGGGAGGTGACCGACACCGGTCGGCTCATCATTCACTGGCAGGGCGAAACCATCGTCGATGTTGACCCCAAGACTGTCGCGATTGACTCCCCCGTCTATGAACGCCCCTACCACCGCCCACCCTGGCTGGATGGCATCCAAGCGGACTCGGTGGCCGGCAAACCACGAGCCACCACCCCCGAGGAGTTGCGCGATCAGGTCGCCCAGGTTGTGTCCTCCCCCAACTTGGCTAATCCCGAATGGATTACCAACCAGTACGACCGCTACGTGATGGGAAACACGGCACTTGCTTTCCCTGATGACGCCGGCATGATTCGCGTGGACGAAGAGTCAGGGCTCGGTGTCGCTCTCGCCACCGACGCCAACGGCCGTTACAGCTACCTAGACCCCTACACCGGCGCACAGCTGGCCCTGTCTGAGGCTTATCGGAACGTCGCTGCCACCGGAGCTAATCCTCGAGCCGTCAGTGACTGCCTGAACTTTGGTAGCCCTGAAGATCCTGAAGTCATGTGGCAATTCGCCGAGGCTGTCCGCGGCCTTGCAGATGCCTGCATGGAGCTCGGCGTTCCGGTCACCGGCGGAAACGTCAGCTTGTATAACCAAACCGGAACCACTCCGATTCACCCCACCCCCGTGGTGGCCGTCATGGGGGTGATCGACACCGTGGAGCGTCGACTGCCCAGCGGCTGGCAAGACGATGGGGAAAACCTCTACCTGCTGGGCAGCACCCGAGCAGAGCTCGATGGGTCAGCCTGGGCTGATGTCATCCATGGCCACCTGGGTGGGCTACCACCTCGGCCTGATCTTCCCGCCGAGAAAGCTCTTGCGGGTTTGATGGTTGTCGCTGCGAAAGATGGTCTGGTCACCAGCGCCCACGATGTCTCTACCGGTGGACTCCTCCAGACCCTGGTGGAGGGTGTTCTTCGTCGCCGGGTGGGGGCACGAGTGTGGCTCTCCGAGGTCATGGAAGACGCCGGCCTGGACATCACCGAAGCCTTGTTCTCAGAGTCTGTCGCTCGAATGGTCGTCAGTGTCGCCCGCGAAGACGATGTGAAGTTCCGAGGTTTGTGTGAGGGCCGTGGTGTTCCGGTGGCTCGAATTGGCGTCACCGACCTTTCTCTTCACGGCCTCGACATCGCCGACCACTTCAGCTTTGATCTGGAAGAACTCGATAATCTCCACCGCGGAACACTGCCTGCAATCCTCGGACCGGTTGTTGGATACCAGCCCTAGCCTCGGGGGAGGGTTGGGCGTCGCCGGACCCCGCTACGGTGGAAGAACTCATGATTGATTCCGCACGTTTTCTCGTCTCTTCCTCGGATTACGATGCGTGGCTCGCTGTTCGCGCCAGCGGCGTCACCGCGACAGCGGTATCCAAAGCAGTCACTCCCGAGGGTTTTCGGGAAGTGATAGACCAGATGCGCAACCCCACCCCCATTCCTGACAACGACTACATGCGCTTTGGTCGAGAGCAAGAAGCGGCGCTCATGGAAAAGCTCGGGACCCAGTTCGAACTTGAACCCAATGATTGGCTGATTGCCAAAGATTCCGAGGCATTGCGGTGGCAGATGGCCACACCGGATGGTCTCTCCCCGGGACACGATCTCATTGCGGAGGTCAAGACCACCGGACGGGACTGGGGTGAATGGCGCAATGTTCCCGGCAACTACCACCGCCAGGTTCAGTGGCAGCTCTATGTGACCGGTGCCAACGCCTGCGTGTTTGGCTGGATGCTCCGGGAAAAGAAGAACGGCGAGATGGTTCCCGGGTGGCCGGGCCCCAAGTTCGTCGTCGTGGAACGAGACGATGCACTCATTGAGCGTCTTATCGAGGTTGCGGGCAACCTCTACCGGGAACTACCCCTCGCCAGCAGCTAGCTCCTCGTGGTGCTGAATCACTTCCGCGAGGATGAACCCCAAGAACTTCTCGGCAAACTCGGGATCCAGATCTGCCTCTTTCGCTAGCGCGCGAAGGCGTTCAATCTGCGCAGCTTCCCGGGCAGGATCCGAGGGAACCATCTGAAGCTCCGCTTTGAGCCGCCCCACCTGCTGTGTGGTGCGAAACCGCTCCGCCAACAGATGGATGAGCGCAGCATCAATGTTGTCGATGCTTTTTCGCAACTGATGAAGCTCCGGGGGAATCGAATCCATAGAGCGACCCTACCGAGCCAGACTGCCCGGTGCTAGTCCAGCAAGGGGTGCCGGGTGATGATGGCATCTCGCGCTGGACCCACACCGATTGCGGAAATCCTTGCGCCACTCATTCCCTCCAGAGCTTCGACATAGTCGCGAGCATTCTGAGGGAGATCTTCGAAGGTTCGCGCCCCCGAGATATCCTCGCTCCACCCCGGGAAGTACTCATAGATGGGCTTTGCGTGGTGGAAATCAGACTGCGACCAGGGAATTTCTTCCACTCGCTCGCCCTCGACCTCATAGGCAACACACACAGGAATCTTCTCCAGACCGGTGAGCACATCCAACTTGGTCAGCACAAAATCCGTCACACCGTTGATTCGGGCGCTGTAGCGAGCAATCGGGGCGTCATACCAACCGCAGCGGCGGGGTCGGCCTGTCGTGGTGCCAAACTCATGCCCTGTGTCGCGCAGGAACTCGCCAAACTCATCCTCAAGCTCAGTCGGGAAAGGTCCAGAGCCCACCCGAGTGGTGTAAGCCTTCACAATTCCAATCACCGTGGCTAAACGCCACGGTGCGATCCCCGCTCCCGTGGCAGCGCCCCCCGAGGTGGCATTCGAGGACGTCACAAACGGATACGTGCCATGGTCAACATCGAGCATGGTGGCCTGACCGCCCTCAAAGAGCACCGTCTTGCCCTCTTCCAGTGCGGTGTGCAGAAGCAAAGCCGTGTCCTGGACCATCGGACGCAGACGCTCGGCGTAGGACAGCAACTCGTTCACGACTTCGTCGACCTCGATGGCTCGACGGTTATAAATCTTCACCAGCAGGTGGTTTTTGAGGTCAAGTGCACCCTCGACTTTTTGGCGAAGGATTCCTTCGTCAAAAATATCTTGAACGCGGATTCCCACTCGATTGATCTTGTCGGCATAGGTGGGCCCAATTCCTCGACCGGTCGTACCGATTTGTCGCTTTCCGAGGAATCGCTCTGTCACCTTGTCGAGCGTGCGGTGGTACTGGGTGATGATGTGCGCGTGGGAGCTAATCACCAGTTTGGATACATCGATGCCCCTGCGCACTGAGCGCATCGAGTTCCTCGATGAGCACTTCGGGATCAATGACCACACCGTTCGAAATGACCGGGATGACACCCGGGGTCAAAATGCCCGAGGGCAGTAGGTGAAGGGCGTATTTTTCGTCCCCGATCACCACCGTGTGACCGGCGTTATTCCCACCGTTGAACTTCACGACATAGTCGATACGGTCCGCAATGAGGTCGGTCGCCTTGCCTTTGCCTTCATCGCCCCACTGGGCTCCCACAATCACAACGGCAGGCATAAGGTTCCTTTGTTAAGGCCTGAACAACTTGCCAAGTCTACCGATTACGGCAGATTATGACCCGTCCTTCTCTATCGTCAGGACAAAAATGGGACATACTCAGAGGCGTGAATTCTCTCCGCGTTGTCGTGGCAGACGACCACAACCTCACCCTTCAAGGGGTGTCTGACTCGTTGCTGTCTCACGGAATCTCCATCGTGGGTCGAGGCCAGAGCGCGGCTGAAGCGGTATCCCTCGTCACGGAACACACACCGGATGCGTTGGTGACCGATTTGGACTTCGGACCCGGTCCCACCGGTCTCGATATCGCCACCAGTTTGCGCTCACGCTTTCCGAAGCTTGGCATCGTGCTGTTGAGTGCTTACGGCGACCCACGCCTTCACTCCGAGAGCCTGGTCAGCGCACCGGCCGGACTCATTTATCTCATCAAGCAACAGGTGGGGTCAACATCCCAGCTGGCGGACGCAATTGTGTCCTCCATCGACAAAGCGGCGAAAGCCGAACAAGGGGATCTCCCCGTCATCAATCTCACCTCAGCACAAATCTCAGTTCTTCGACTTGTGGCCAAAGGCCTCTCCAATCAGGCAATAGCGGGGGAGCTGTCCATCACAGAGGACTCCGTCTCGAAGGCCATCAACCGAATGCTGAAACGCTTGGGGATTGCCCAGAACTCCAGCGTGAATCCTCGCGCTGCGCTCCTTCAGTCGTATTTCGACATGATCGGTGCAAGCTAGTGAACTCTGGCTGGGCGGACGCAGCCTCCCGAATGGGAGGCCGCCGAGCGGTCTCGATGACCGGATATCTTCTGGCGGCGCCGTTCTGGATTCTTGGTTTTCTCTTCAACGAGGCGGTCACCTACGAGTCGTGGGATAACGCACTGAGCGTTTTCGTGATTGCCACCTTTGGGCACCTCGGCTTGGGTGCGGTTTTCCTCCTCGCCCACCTCACGGTGCTCCGCAATCGAGCAAAAACCCCCGTCCCGCTGCGCATTGTCGTCACCGTGTGGGGGCTAGCGGGGGCAACGAGAGCCCTCTGCCTCATTGCGGGGCTCACCCTGCTCGATGTTACGAACGCTGTCCCCACTCCCCAGCGCATTATCTTCTCTGCGCTGATGGCCATTGTGGGATTCGCTGTCGCGGCGTACGCGCTCGATGCAATCGATCGATTTGTGTCAGCCCGCGCGGAAGTCCTGGAGGTTTTGCTGCAGGGCGAGGACCAGCTCTCTGCGCACAGAGCAGCCGTGCAGTCCATGCAGGAGGCATTGGTCGCTCGCGTCGGCAAGAGACTGCAGAAGTCCCAGGACACGACCATCGACGCCCTAGATCAGCTGGAGCAGTCCCTTGCCTCAAGCCCACAAGCTCTCCCTGCACTAGATGAGCTCAGGAGCCTCTCGGATTCCACCTGGCAGCGCATCAGTCAGGACCTGTGGAATTCAGCACCCTCCGAAGCCCCGAGGATTCGTCTGCGCGAGTTTGTGCAGCTGTATGCCAGCTCTCGCCCTTTTTCTCTGCTCTATCTAGTCTTGGTGGGGTTCTTCCTCTTAACCCTCGTGTATGGCCGAACATTCGATCTGGCGGTGGGTGCCGCCTTGGTAGGAATCTGGATGGCAGGAGCGCTCGCGGTGGGGAGTCTTGGAAACTGGCTTCTGCCATCACTGCAGAAATTCTCGGTGCCCACGTTCCTCGTGCTCGTCGTCGTGTTCCTTTTCTCTTCCATTCCCCTCCTTGCGCTCGCGGATTTTTGGGGACAGGGAACCGATGAGCCGTGGCGGGTCGTGAGCGTTCACGCACTGTCCGTTTTGGTAGCCCTCTCAACATCACTTCCCTCCCCGGCGTCTACCGCCAGGGATCGAATACTCGCGGGCCTGAAGAGATCTTTAGACAGCACCACACTGGAGAAGCTCCATGTGGAGAGTCAACTGAAGGTTCTGTCCCACAAAATGGCCAGTCGACTCCACGGTGATGTCCGAGGAAACTTTCTCGCTGCAATTCTCAAACTTCAGGACCACATCGTCACAGGCGACACTGCGTCGGCGGCCTCCGAAATTCAGCAGCTCAGAAACATCCTCCTGGAGCCCCAGGGGGTGTCTCCCGTGACGGAGGACTCACGAGGTGACCTGGAGAAATTTGTGACGAACTGGAGCGCGCTGGTCGATATTGCACTCGACCAGCCCCTGTCTGCCGTGCCAGAAAAATACCTCCCCGTGGTCCACACCATCGTGGTGGACGCCGTCAACAACGCGGTCCGACACGGGAAAGCGGACTGGATTCGGATTGGCTTCGCCACCGAACCAGGCGCCCTACTGGTGACAGTTCAAAATAATGGTCAGCCCAAACAGGGTGGGCGATCAGGCCTAGGAACTGCCCACCTGGACCTCTATGCTCCTGACAAGTGGAGCTTGTTGCGCAACTCTCGAGAAATGACCCAGCTTTTGGTGAGGCTCGAGGAGTCAGCTCTCCCCGCCGTGTCAGTCTCCCGCTGATCCTCGGTGGGTCATGATCCACTGATACAGGACAATGGCTGCTGCCGCACTGGCGTTGAGTGAGCGTGTGGAGCCATACTGCGTGATCTCCACTGCCATGTCCGCAGCAGCCAGTGCTTCGGCAGAGAGGCCGGGGCCTTCTTGACCAAAAAGAATGATGCATTCTCGAGGTAATGGGGTCGTCTCGAGGGGTTTCGATCCCTCCACATTGTCAATGGCCACAATCGGTAACGCGTGCTCGCGGGCATAGCCCACCAGGTCATCAATCGTGGGGTGGTGCATCACCCGCTGGTACCGATCGGTGACCATCGCTCCCCGCCGATTCCAGCGTTTGCGACCCACGATGTGGACGGTGTCCGCGAGAAAAGCATTCGCACTGCGCACAATCGACCCAATGTTTAGGTCGTGTTGCCAGTTCTCGATAGCAACGTGGAACGGATGCCTCTTCGTGTTCAGATCCTCGATGATGGCGTCCATCGACCAGTATCGATACTGGTCGACCACGTTCCTCGAGTCCCCCTTCTCCAAGAGCTCAGGGTCAAAGTGGTCACCCTCGGGCCACGTCCCCTGCCAGGGTCCCACTCCCCAGGTGGTGGCTTCGGGGTGGGGATTGTCCTCGGTCACGCACCTAGCCTAGGCACCCTTTCGATAACCTTTCCCCTGTGCCTAACGCTTCCTGGAGTCCCGAGGGTCCCTCGCTACTCCTCGAGGGCGACAACCTGGAGCTGATGAAGTCTTTACCCGAGGGCTCTTTCACACTGTGCTACCTGGATCCTCCGTTCAACACCGGTCGAACACAACAGCGCACAACCTCCACCGTTACGGGGTCGAGTGAGTCGGGAAGGCAGGGTTTTGGGGGCAAAACCTACGACTTCACCCTGCACTCTGTGACCAGTTATGACGACACGTTTGCCAACTACTGGGAATTTCTTGCACCGAGGCTCATCGAGGCGTGGCGCCTGCTGGGACCTGAAGGAACCCTCTATCTGCACCTGGACTGGCGAGAGGTCCACTACGCCAAGGTCGCGATGGACCAAATGTTTGGTCGTGAGAACTTTCTGAACGAAATCATCTGGGCGTATGACTATGGGGCAAAGTCAAAGAGCCGCTGGCCCACCAAACACGACACGATTCTGGTCTACGTCAAAGACCCCCAGGCGTACATTTTCAATAGCGACGACATCGACCGTGAACCCTACATGGCACCAGGGTTGGTAGGCCCCGAGAAAGCTGCCAGGGGCAAACTCCCTACCGACGTCTGGTGGCACACCATCGTCTCGCCCACCGGCAAGGAGAAGACCGGGTATGCGACCCAGAAGCCACTGGGTATTCTCACCCGCATCATTCGCGCCTCATCCCGACCCGGAGACTGGGTGCTGGATCCCTTCGCCGGCAGTGGAACGACAGCCCATGCGGCGGCAGAATTGGGCCGAAAGTTTGTGGTGATGGACTCCAATCCGGAAGCCCTCACCATCATGGAACGACGCCTGGGGCACTACCTCAGCTAGCGCAGGGAGCTTCTGAAGGTGGCTCCACTCTCTGAGTACACGAAGCAATAAACCCCTCGCTCACCGGCATCCCACTGATCCTGACTCACCGGGTAGGAGTAGCTCGTCCGCAGGTCACTGAATTCCTGGGCAACCTCAATGTTCACCAGGTCTCGCACATCACACGCAGCCCGTGCCGCCGCCAGCACCGCCGGATCTCCCGGATAGGGCTCGGAAGATTCCCTCGAGAGCAGTTCGGCATGCAGTAGCTCAGCATTATGGGGTGAGGAACAGCTCACCACCTGGAATTGCTCGGCAAAGGCGTCACGAAAACCCGTGAGGCATTCCCCACCGCGAAGCTCATCCCACGCCCAGGTCCCCGGTGCCTGAGCTGGAGGGCCCAGTTCAGGGAACTCCGCGGCAATCTCCACAACGTCAATGACTTCTTCGATTGCGACATCCTCGGGTGCGCCCACACTCTGCCCGAGAACAAAAGCTCCGACCCACAACCCCAGGGTGACAAGCGTCCCCAGAACCCACAGGCTGACAAAGATGGTCTGCCCGCGAGCTGTCTGGGTGAGGCGGGGTTTGGGAGGTGTGCCGGGTTCACTCTGTTCAGTCATTCACAAACCTAGGTCGCCCAATCCCAGTGCTGCTCGGTAGGGATACCCCGCTTCTTCAATCACTCGGTCCGCTCCAGTGTTGCGGTCGACCACAACACAGACGGCGACAACTTCTCCTCCAGCTTTTTCGATTGCCCGGGCCGCCGTCAGAGGTGACCCACCCGTGGTCGAGGTGTCCTCCACCACCACAATGCGCTTGCCTCGCACATCGGGGCCCTCGATTTGGCGACCTCGCCCGTGGTCTTTGGCTTCTTTGCGCACAACAAGGGCGTCATAGGTCTTCCCCGCGAGGAGTCCGCGATGCATGATCGCGGACGCTATCGGGTCGGCTCCCATGGTCAGTCCGCCGATGGCATCAATCGGCTCGAACTCTTCGAGCATCTCCAGCATCACATCGCCGATCAGCGGGGCAACCCGATGGTCCAGGCTTACCTGACGCAAGTCGATATAAAACGACGCTTTCTGGCCGCTGGTGAGGGTGAAATCCCCGTGGTGGACGGCGTCTCGGGAAATGAACTGGATGAGGTGTTCTCGTGCGCTGCCCACACCCTCAGTCTAGCTTCGCGCTTTAGGCTTGCCTCATGAGAATCGCGACCTGGAACGTCAACTCCATTCGCACCAGGAAAGCCTTGGTCATAGATTTTCTTCACACCTCCGACATCGACGTTGTGTTGATGCAGGAAACCAAGTGTCGCGACGACCAGTTTCCTGTCGAGGACTTCGAGGCCGCGGGATATGAGGTGGCGCACTTTGGCCTCAACCAATGGAATGGCGTGGGCATAGCCTCTAGGCTTCCCCTCCAGGACATCGAGCAGGGTTTCCCTGGAATGCCAGGTTTTAGCAAAGACCCCACTGAGGAACCAGCACTCGAAGCCCGGGCGCTCTCCGCCACTGTCGAGGGGTTTCGTCTGTGCTCGGTCTATGTTCCCAACGGTCGCGCTCTTGATGATCCACACCTCGACTACAAGCTGCGCTTTATCGAAGCCCTGGGAGAGCACTACCGCTCCTACCAGGAGCTCCCCGGAGCCCTTCCCGTCGCCATCGGCGGAGACTTCAATGTGGCACCGGACGACAGCGACGTGGGGGACCCAGCGTTCCTAGTTCCAGGAACTACCCACACCTCTGAGCTTGAGCGAGGAGCACTCCAGTCGTTCCTGGCTCGAGCAGGACTGCAGGACACTGTTCGCCCCCTAGTGCCCACCGGGTATACCTACTGGGATTACAAGCAGGGCAAGTTTCCTAAGGACCACGGGATGAGGATCGACTTTATCTATGGTTCCGAGAGTTTCGTCTCTCAGGTCAGCCATGCCTCCATTGAGAAGGACCAGCGCAACGGCGAGGGTCCCAGCGATCACGTCCCGGTCGTCGTGGAGGTGGGCGGGGACGATGACTTTGACCGCCCGATGGTGTTCTAAACCGGGGCCAAAAGAAACGCGAGGCCCATCATGATGGGCAACGAGACCACGGTGGTCAGGACCACCGAATCTCTCGCTAAGGGCGTCGCAACTCCGTAACGCTGGGAATAGTTGAAGACGTTTTGCGCACTGGGTAACGCGGCCAGAATGACCACCGTGAAGAGCGCGTGGGGCTCCAAGGAGAACACAAAAACCCCCAGCAACCAGGCAATCAGCGGCATCACCGTGAGCTTGATGATGGCCGCCACCGTGATTTCCCGGCGGTATTCGTGTGCCTCCCAGAGACGCTGAGAGGCGAGAGACAGTCCTAGGGCAAAAAGCAACGTGGGGACTGCTGCCTGGCCGAGAAGCTCGAGGGGTTCATGAACAATGTCGGGGAGGGTGATCCCCCACCACGACACCAGCACGCCGAGCATAGAGCCAATAATCAGCGGATTACGGATCGGACCAGACACTATCCGGCGCAGCGACACCGACCCCTGATGGGTCACGTCCAAAATTGTCAGCGCAATGGGGGACATCACAATCAGCTGGAACAACAACACAGGGGCGGCTAGTGCAGGGTCTCCCAGGATGTAGGCGGCGAGGGGCAATCCAATGTTGTTGGAGTTCACGTAGGACGCGGCAAGCCCTCCCACGGTTAACCGCCCAGCGCCACGAACCTTCGAGAGCGCGGCCACCACCAGATAGATCACCAAGGCAAAGGTTGCGGCAAGCGCCGACACCGGCAACAGCGCAGAGAACAGGACCTGAATGTCGGCATCCCCCAAGACAATGAACAGCAATGCCGGAGAAAAAACAAAGAACGCGGCCTTGGATAAAACATCCAATGCCGTGGGTCCGAGTATTCCCATTCGGCCGGTGACATAGCCGGTGGCGACCACGAGAGTCACGATCGCGAACCCCACAAAAACTTCCGTCACGAGGGAATAGTCTGCTCTATTCTCCGAGCACAGAAGTACACGCAATAAAGTTGCGCAGCCCCTCAAAACACGCACCAGGATGGCGCCAAAAACACCCATGCGCACCAAACCCCCGCTTTACACTGACCTCTAACACGTCAGGAGGTCGCCATGTCGATGGTCATGGAACGCGCTGCCACCAGTGGTCGAGACCTCATCACTCATGCGTCCTGGACCCAACTCAAGGATGCCTGCGTCACTCTTCAGTCTCTTCAGGTGACAGATGGAAGCGTCCCGAAAGCGAAGGATCATGCCAGGGCCCGAGATGCCATCCGCCTGATGACTCACGCTATTGGCGACCTAGCGCCTCATTTCCCCCACGAGGAGGACTACCTCCACGCCGTGGTGGCGGATTGCGAAGCGTGGGACGCTTCCGGTTTCGGTGTTCCTGATTTTTACCAGTCACTGTCGTTGTTCCACCCCGCACGCACTCGCGTTGATGGCACGGCCCACCTCGTGGTCTTTCCGATGTACACCCAAAACGGCTCCACGAACCGGTACTTCGAAGCAGTGCTCTGCGAAACCATCTGGCCTGACTATGTCGCGTCCCTCGAATCGGGTGCGTATAGCAACGCCCTGTTTGTTCCTCTGCGGTTCCTTGACTACACGCCCGGTTATGACACCAACTCGGCCGTCTTGTTCCCCGAATCAGTAGCGGTCACTCCTCGAGTCCCGGCCGGGTCCCCGGATGGAGCTCCCGCTGTGTTGCCGGAATTCACCTGGGGTGGCATCTTTGCGGACCGAGAGGCTGCGAGGTTTCGCAGAGTGGTTCGGCACGCAGTGGAGATCACCAAATTGGAGCTACCCGAGGACGCCCTAGCACTGCTGGAGGATCAAGAACTGGCGGAAAAGACTTTTGTGATGTGGGATCTGATCCACGATCGCACCCACATGCGCGGGGATCTCCCGTTTGACCCCTTCATGATCAAACAGAGGATGCCCTTCTACCTGTATGGGTTGGAAGAGCTCCGCTGTGACCTCACGGCGTTCCGCGAGGCTGTCTCCCTCCTCCGGGCAAAAAAGACCGATGCGACAACACGCAAGCACGCGCAACTGGTTCTCTACGCGGTGGTGTTTGACCGGATTTTCCGCTTCCCCTGTCGGGCACCCGGGTGCGAAACTACGACAGTGTTGCGGGTCAGTTGCTTTTCGCGTGGCTGCACCAACACCGCGTTCTGCACTGGACAGACACACAACTCACTCTTGACTGGGATGCCCTGCCCGATGTGGTGGTGGCACTCTCCGACCGCATTAATGACCTCTACTGGCGGAGCATCGATCGACCCAAGATTGTGCACTGGCTTGCCGCGCACGCGCTGATTGCGGAGGTGCTCGCACCCCACCCCGCCTCACAGTTTCTCTCCGGCGATATTCCTCTCGAGGGAACCCCGAGCGAGATCACCGATCAGGTTCACGATGATGAGTTCCCGCTGTCGATGTTCTATGAGGCTCTGGCGAAGAAACTTGGGCCGACAATCGTGGCAACTGCCGGCATCACAGGCCTTGGCGCAGACACCTAGGAGACCTGTCAGGATGGTCTCGTGAGACTCCATGACCCCGATTGGCGCGGCTTTGCCAGCGACAATTACGCCGGCGTGCACCCGGAAGTTATGGCAGCGCTCGCAGACGCCAACGTGGGTCACCAAGTGTCCTACGGCGAAGATGACTACACAGCTCGTCTGGGCGAAGTCGTCCGCGAACACTTTGGTGCTGCCGCAGAGGTTTTCCCGGTCTTCAACGGGACCGGGGCCAACGTTCTCTCACTCACCGCCATGATGCCTCGCTGGGGAGCAGTCATCTGCAGCTCGCTCGCGCACATCCATACTGACGAAGGTGGGGCACCCGAGCGAGTCTCCGGTCTCAAGCTGTTCACCGTTGCCCACCACGAGGGCAAAATCACCCCGAGCGATATCGCGACGGAGGCTTTCGGGTTTGGTGATGAGCACAGGGCACAACCGGCTGTCGTGTCCATCACCCAGAGCTCCGAGCTCGGTACCGTCTATACGCCAACTGAGATTAAGGCCATCGCAGACTTCGCCCACGACAAAGGAATGCTGCTTCACATGGATGGGGCTCGTCTGTGGAACGCGGCAGCGAGCCTCGGCCTCCCGTTTGGTGCGTTCACCACTGATGTGGGTGTCGACATCGTCAGCCTTGGTGGCACCAAAAACGGCGTGTTGGGTGCCGAGGCCATCGTCGTTATCAACCCTGACGCAGTCGATGGCCTGATCTATCTGCGCAAAATGAGCATGCAGCTCTCGAGCAAAATGCGTTTCGTCAGTGCCCAACTTCTGGCCCTCTTCGAGAACAACCTGGGTCTCACCTCAGCCACGCATGCCAACACCATGGCACGTCGGCTGCGTGACGCTCTCGACGAAAGAATCGCTTCAGGAGTCATTACGGGCCTGAGTTTCAGTGCTCCCACGGACGCCAACGCGATTTTTGCTGTTCTGGATCCTCAGGTGTCAGACCGGATCCGGGAAACTTTCCGCTTCTATGACTGGGATCGCTCTGCCGGAGAGGTCCGGTGGATGTGTTCGTTTGACACCACCGACGCCGACATCGCAGGATTCGTGGAAAAATTACCAGCGAGCTTCAGGCGTAATCGGCGCTTCCGCCCACAATCTCGGAGAGCGGTTTTCGCTCGCGAGGCTTAGCCTCTCTCTCCTGAAGTTTTTCGGGAAGGTCAGTGGGATCCCCCATCGACCCCACGGCCATCACCGTGACGACTCGCTGGGATGACTCAATCTCGAGTTCGCGACCGAGAGTTTGAGCATCAAAACCCCCCATCTGGTGGACCATCAGACCCTCGGCAGTGGCCTGCACAGTGAAGTGCGCTACCGCTTGGCCTAGGTCATAAACAGCGTGGGACTGGGGGTTGCCTTCGGCATCCACAACGGACGCGATATTGGCCACAAGAACTGCCGCGTGCTCCGCCCACACCTGATTGCCCGATGCCAGCGTCTCGAGGATTGTCGAAAAGGTGTTGTCACCCCGGAACCCCACGACGAACGACCAGGGCTGCGAGTTTCCCGAGGACGGTGACCACCTCGCTGCTTCAAGAGCGGGACCCAGCAGGGTCTGGTCGAGAACTTCATCACGGGCAAAGGCGCGAGGGCTCCAGCGTTGTTCGAGGATGTCGGTCAGCGCGAACTCGTGCGGTTCATGATCGTGGCTCATGTTGTTCCTTTCACAGGGTCACTCTGGGCTAAACACCGATCAGGTGGAATCTATTCCATCGAGAATTGTTGAACCTGGAGGCCGGACTTATCCTCCGCGATATCCACTTTCACCGTGTCACCATCGTGAACCTCTCCGGCGAGCAGGGCCCTAGCCAAACGGTCATCGATTTCCTTCTGCATCAGTCGTCGAAGCGGCCTAGCCCCATACACGGGGTCAAACCCATGATCCGCAAGCCACAATCGTGCCGCTGGAGTCACTGCGAGCTCCAGGCGCCGATCGGAAAGGCGCTCCTGAAGGCGATCGACCGTGATCTCCACAATCTGCCCGAGGTCTTCGGCAGTGAGAGTGGAGAACACCACGATGTCATCCAGGCGGTTAACGAACTCGGGCTTGAAGGTTCGACGAACTTCCTGGCGAACCGACTCCACCTTCTGCTCCCATGCAACGCCCTCCTCGATTAGGTAGGACGATCCGAGGTTGGAGGTCAAAATGAGAATGGTGTTGCGGAAATCAACCGTTCGCCCCTGACCATCGGTCAGGCGGCCGTCATCGAGCACCTGCAGGAGCAGGTCGAAAACCTCAGGGTGGGCTTTTTCCACCTCATCCAAAAGAATCACTGAGTAGGGGCGACGGCGCACTGCTTCGGTGAGTTGACCACCCTGTTCATACCCGACATACCCGGGAGGGGCCCCGATCAGTCGTGAGACGGAGAACTTCTCACCGTATTCACTCATGTCTATCCGGACGAGAGCTTTCTCATCATCGAAGAGGTAGTCCGCAAGCGCTTTGGCCAGCTCAGTCTTTCCCACCCCGGTGGGGCCCAGGAAGAGAAACGATCCAGTGGGTCGACCGGGGTCACTCAACCCTGCGCGAGTGCGTCGAACCGCTTCGCTTACCGCACGAACAGCGTCTTTCTGTCCGACCAAACGCCTCGCCAGCTCGGTCTCCAGCTGGAGCAGCCGTTCGGTCTCACCCTGGGTGAGCTTGTCCACCGGAATTCCCGTCCAGGCAGCCACCACCGCAGCAATGTCCTCATCGGTGACCTGGTCGTTCACCATGCGGTCATCACTGCGCTCCGTGCTTTCCGCGCGCTGAATGGATTCTTCGATTCCGGGGATCACTTCATAGTTGAGCTTGGATGCTTCTTGGTAGTCTCCTTCGCGCATAGCGCGGTCCAACTCGATGCGCGCATCGTTAAGCCTCGTCTTGAGCTCTCCGACGTCTTGAAGGGAGGCTTTCTCAGCAGCCCAACGCTCTTGCAGCGCCTCGAGCTCTGCGCCCTTCACTTCGAGGTCTTCGCGGAGCTTTGTGAGGCGCTCCTTGGAGGCGTCGTCCTTCTCTTTCTTGAGAGCAAGCTCTTCGATGCGCATTCGGTCAACCGCGCGGCGAAGTTCATCGATTTCTACCGGTGACGACTCGATTTCCATTTTCAGACGGCTCGCTGCCTCATCGATCAAATCGATGGCTTTGTCGGGCAGTTGACGTGCCGTGATGTATCGATTCGATAGCGCTGCAGCCGCCACCAGAGCGCTATCGGCAATCACAACTTTGTGATGAGCTTCATAGCGTTCTTTCAAACCTCGAAGAATCGCGACCGTGTCCTCAACGCTGGGTTCGCCGACAAAAACCTGCTGGAATCGACGCTCAAGAGCGGCATCTTTTTCAATGTGTTCGCGGTATTCGTTGAGTGTCGTGGCGCCAATCAGGCGAAGCTCACCGCGAGCCAGCATGGGCTTGAGCATGTTGGCAGCCGCCACTGACCCTTCGCCCCCACCAGCACCCATGAGGGTGTGGAGTTCGTCCACGAAGGTGATGATCTCGCCCTCCGCGTCATTTATTTCTTTGAGCACCGCTTTGAGTCGCTCTTCAAACTCTCCCCGGTATTTTGCCCCCGCCACGATCGCGGACAAATCCAGTGAGATCAGCTGCTTGCCTTTTAGCGAGTCAGCTACGTCACCGGCCACAATTCGTTGGGCTAAACCCTCCACCACGGCAGTTTTTCCGACACCGGGTTCACCGATGAGCACCGGGTTGTTCTTGGTGCGCCTGGTCAGAACCTGCGAAACCCGCCGAATTTCAGCGTCTCGACCAATAACCGGGTCCAGTTTCCCTTCCCGAGCAATCTCGGTCAGGTTCACCCCATACTGCGCGAGGGCACTTTGTTGGCCCTGTGCTGGGCTCTGCTCTGCCATGGTGTCCCCCTCTACTTCTCAAGCTTCTGGATGGGCGGTGGAGTCCAGGCAAAGGGGTTCCACACGACCACCTGGTTGTGTTTCTTGGCCCGCTCACCCTGGCGCAAAGGAATGACATCCCCCTCTGATCCGGCTGCAAAAACGCGGCGTCCCGATTTCTGTAAGAGTTCATCGGCCAGCGTGGCCTCCAAGGCTCGCACCCTGCGCTGGAGCACATCAACCTGTGACTCCAACTCCAAGATTCGCTTGATGCCCTCCAGGTTGAGCCCCTCAGCACTGAGACGAGAAATTTCTCGAAGCTGGACCACGTCCTTCATCGAGTAGCGCCTGGTTCTTCCTGCGGTTCGGGTGGGACTCACCAGTCCCAAGCGGTCGTATTGCCGCAGAGTTTGTGGGTGCATCCCAGCGAGTTCCGCTGCCGCAGTGATGGCAAACAGGGGAGTTCTCTCATCCATCTCCATCGCCTACACCCCCGCTCTCTTCAGCAGGTCCGCCCGAGGATTCTCCTTCGGTAACGCCGTCATGAGCTTCTCGAGGTGGCCTTGAGCAATCTTGGAGAGGTGCGCGGGGACCGCCACCTGCAATTCCACCAACAGGTCACCCAGCGCTGCGCCCCCGCGAACGCCGTGGCCCTTCACCCGAAGGACTTTGCCGCTGGGGGTGCCCGCGGGCACCTTGACCTTCACAATCTCACCCTCGATTGTCGGAACCTCGATGGTGGCACCGAGCGTCGCTTCGCCAAACGTGATGGGAACCTCAATGCGCAGGTTGTCACCATCGCGACCAAAGATCTGGTGTTTAGGAACGCCCACCGTGATGATGACATCACCAGGTTTTCCCCCATCAGGGCTGGGGTGGCCTTTTCCGCGCAGACGAACCTTCTGACCATCTTTCACCCCAGCAGGGACTCGGGCAGTAATTTTCTTGCCTCCAGGGCCCTCCAGGGAAATCTCAGTTCCCCTCAGGGCTGTGGGCAATTCAAGAGTCACTCGGGAAATGACATCGCGGCCTTTGGTGGGCTCCCGGTATCCGGAGTAGCCCCCCTGGCCAGCACCAAAAAGCCCTGAGAACAAGTCGCCAAAGTCTGCGCTTTGCCCACCCCGGGGCACCCCGCCAAACATTCCGCCAAAGACGTCATCAAAACCGCCCGACCCACCACCGGCGGTGAAGCGAGGTCGACCCGCTTGCATCGCGCGGATCTGGTCATACTCTGATCGCTGCTGCGGATCGGAGAGCACCGAGTACGCCTCTGAGATTTCCTTGAACCGAGCTTCCGCGGATGCGTCATCCGGGTTGGAGTCGGGGTGGAATTTCCGGGCAAGCGACCGATAGGTCTTCTTCAGTTCAGACTCGCTGACATCTTTCGACACCCCGAGGACCTGATAGAAGTCCTTCTCTAACCAATCTTGGCTCGCCATTCACCCACCTCCCTTACTCGTCCGCAGGAACCTTCACGGCGACCTTGGCGGGTCGAATCAACCGCTCACCGATGGTGTAACCACCTTCGATGACCTCCGCCACTGTTTCCCCTGTGGCGCCGGCCTCTGGGAGGCGAACCACTGCTTCATGGTGGGCGGGATTGAATACTTCTCCCACCTCGCCCACGGGCTTGATGCCGTATCGCTCAAAACTTGAGCGCAACTTCTGTGCCACCAGTTCCAGCGGAGTACCCGCAAGATCTCCGTGGGCTTCCGCGCGATCTAGGTCATCCATCACGGGTAACAGAGATCGAATCACCTCAGCAATTACGGTGTCCCGGTTGGCCTGACGGTCTCGCTCCACGCGAGTCCGGAAATTTTGCAACTCAGCTTCCGCACGGGCGGCGCGATCGCGGTATTCCGCGACCAAATCACGCTCGGCATCCTGGAGCAGCGCCATGTCGTCCTCGGAGAGCTCGTCCGAGGCAGCAGATCCTGCTGCCTCGGGTCGCACATCTCCGGTGTCCGGATCAACACGACGCTTGTCGGTGAAGAGTGGCTCCTGGGGTTCCTCATCCCGCTCGGGCTGAGGTTTCTCTTTGCGTGACATCAGCCCTACTTCTTTGTGTCGGTGTCGTCGTCCACAACTTCGGCGTCCACGATGTCGTCATCGGCGTCAGAGTCACTTGACTCGCCACCCTCGGGCGCGCCACCCTCGGGTTCAGCCTGGTAGAGGGCCTCACCGAGTTTGGTCTGGCTTGTTGACAGGGCCTCAACAGCCTTCTTGAGGGCATCCTCGTCCTCGCCGGCCAGCGCGGACTTGAGAGCGTCCACATCGGCCTGAACTTCGGACTTGACGTCATCGGGAAGCTTTTCGTCGTTCTCCTTGAGAATTTTCTCCACGGAGTAGACAAGCTGCTCAGCCTGGTTGCGCTCTTCCGCTACTTCACGGCGCTTTTTGTCGTCTGCGGCGTTTTCTTCGGCTTCGCGCACCATACGCTCGATGTCTTCCTTGGGCAGTGAGGATCCACCGGTGATGGTCATCGACTGTTCCTTGTTGGTTCCCTTGTCCTTCGCGGACACGTGAACGATTCCGTTGGCATCGATGTCGAAGGTGACCTCAACCTGAGGGATTCCCCGGGGTGCCGGGGCAATACCGGTCAGCTCAAAGGTGCCCAGTGGCTTGTTGTCCCTCGTGAACTCGCGCTCACCCTGGAACACCTGGATCGACACCGAGGGCTGGTTGTCATCCGCGGTGGTGAAGGTTTCGCTTCGCTTGGTGGGGATGGCGGTGTTGCGCTCGATGAGCTTGGTCATGATGCCACCCTTGGTCTCGATTCCAAGACTCAGGGGGGTGACGTCAATCAGCAGAACGTCTTTCCGCTCACCCATCAGAACACCAGCCTGCAGGGCAGCGCCCACGGCGACTACCTCATCGGGGTTGACGCTCTTGTTGGGCTCCTGTCCACCAGCCAGCTCCGTCACCAGTGCGGTGACGGCGGGCATCCTGGTGGAACCACCGACCAAGACGACGTGAGAAATCTCGGAGAGCTTGACGCCCGCCTCTTTGATCACGTCGTTGAAGGGCTGCTTGGTGCGCTCGAGGAGGTCCTTGGTGAGTTCTTCGAACTTGGCGCGAGTCAGCGACTCGTCCAGGTTGGCGGGACCGCTGTCGGTCAGGGACAGGTAGGGGAGCTGGATTTGCGTGCTCGACGACGTTGACAGTTCCTTCTTCGCCTGCTCAGCTGCTTCCTTGAGTCGCTGCTTAGCGATCTTGTCGCTGGAGACATCGACACCGGTGGTTTCCTTGAACCTGGTGGCCAAGTAGTCCACGATGCGCTCATCCCAGTCGTCTCCACCGAGTCGGTTGTCACCGGCGGTGGCACGCACCTGAATGGTGGAGAACTCGTCGTCCTTACCCACCTCCAGCAAGCTCACGTCAAAGGTTCCTCCACCGAGGTCAAAGACCAAGATAAGTTCGTCTTCTTTACCCTTATCCAGTCCATACGCCAACGCGGCGGCCGTGGGCTCGTTGATGATGCGCAGGACGTTCAACCCCGCGACCTCACCGGCTTCTTTCGTTGCCTGGCGCTCAGCGTCGTTGAAGTATGCGGGGACCGTGATGACGGCGTCCGTGACGGATTCGCCGAGATACTGCTCAGCATCACGCTTCAGCTTTGCCAAAATTCGGGCGGAAATCTCCTGGGGGGTGTATTTCTTGTCGTCCACCTCCATGGTCCAGTCAGTTCCCATGTGGCGCTTCACGGACGAGATCGTCCGCTCCACGTTGGTGACTGCCTGGCGCTTGGCGGTTTCTCCGACGAGAATCTCGCCGTCTTTCGTGTATGCCACGACGGAGGGAGTCGTGCGAAGACCCTCAGCGTTAGCAATAACGGTGGGCTCGCCACCCTCCAATGCGGACACCACCGAGTTGGTGGTTCCTAAGTCAATTCCTACTGCGCGTGCCATCTGGCCTGCTCCTTACTATCTGTAGTGTCGCCGAATCTGAGTCGGCGTGACTCAAGTTTGCAACATGAGTCGACCCTTGTCAAGTTCTCTCACCAAAATATGAGTCAGCATCGGCTCATATTGTGGGTCTTGAGAATTTAGATTGCCGCTATTTACCCCAAATTTGCTCAAAGGCAGTACGGTTCTCTCATGACCAATGATGGTTTGCCCCAGCAGGGGACTCCCTCCTTCTTTATGGACACCGACGCCTTGCCTGTGGTGGGGCTCACCGGAAACGAAGGCAAAGTCATCCCGCGCAAACGGGTCTGGTCATGGGCGTTCTGGGACTGGGCCACCCAGCCTTTCAACACCGTCCTCATCACCTTCGTCTGGGTTCCCAGCTTCCTCACCAGCACTTTTTCCTCGATCCCGAGGTGGTGGGAACCGCGGGGGAAGATGCGGCACTCGGTCAGCTCGCCAGCAACCTGGGATACGGCATCACCGCTGCCGGGCTCCTCATTGCTCTTCTCGCCCCCGTTCTGGGGCAGCGAGCCGATAGAACTGGTCAACAGAAGTCTCAACTGCTTCTCTTTACCGCTCTGCTCATCGCGGCTCAACTGGGGATGGTATTTGTCCAGCCTGGCGCGGAATGGTTCTGGATGGGTGTGGCACTGATTGCGATCGGCAGCGTCTTTGGCGAAATCGCCGGCGTCAGTTACAACGCACTCCTGGTGTCCATTGCAACGCCGAAAACTGTCGGAAAAGTCTCCGGTTTGGGCTGGGGGTTTGGCTACCTGGGGGGCATTATTGCCCTGGCAACTGTGGTGGGGCTCATTCTGGGCGGGGTCTTGGATGGCACTGTTGCCACCACCTTCCAGCTGATCGCCCTCGGGTCCACCATCTGGACCGTCATCTTTGTCATTCCCATTTTTGTTAATGTTCCCGAGCCCCCCAAGCTCACTGCCGCTGAGAAGGTCGGCTTCTTCCGCAGCTACGTCGAGCTGGGCCGCAGCATCATGAGGCTCTGGAAAGACAGTCGGCCCACCTTCTGGTTCTTGTTAGCCAGCGCCGTCTATCGAGATGGGCTCTCCGCTGTGTTTGTCTTTGGCTCTGTGATCGCGAGCATTGTCTTCGGTTTCACCTTCACTGACCTCGTCGTTTTCGGCATCGCGCTCAATCTTGTGGCGGGGGTTGCCACCATCCTGGCGGGGCGACTCGATGACCGCCTTGGGCCCAAAACGGTGATCGTGGTGTCCGTGTTTGGCCTTGTCGCTTGCACGCTGGCAGTCTTCTTCTTAGTCGACCTCGGAACGCCGATGTTCTGGGTCGCCGGGCTGATTTTGGCATTGTTTGTCGGACCCGCCCAGGCCGCATCACGGTCATTCCTGGCCCGGGTAACACCCGTCGGGAAAGAGGGCGAAGTGTTTGGCCTGTATGCGACCACCGGTCGCGCTGCTGGCTGGATGGCCTCCCTAGCGTGGGGAGTGTTCATCGCACTGGCTGCCAACCAAACGCTGTTTGGTCTTCTCGGCATCTCGCTTGTGCTGCTGGTCGGAGGCGTCCTGTTGCTCTTCGTGAAAGCACCCCCGCGCGCTATCCGGTGACCTGCCACCATTCAAAGAGCACCAAGACAACACCAGCGCCGGCCACAAAGTTAAGGCCTAAGAACCACCGCCAGCTGCGGTTGGCTTTCCAGGAATCCTCGTCGCTGACCGACCACCAGGGGGCAAGCGCTCCCACATAGAGAATCACGACCAGTCCGATCAACGGCAAGGGCCACGGGGTCACCGCGAGCAGAAGACCGGCCAGAACATAGAGGCCAATGGCGAAGCGCACCGTTCCCTTGGCGCCAATGACGGTGGCAAGTGACCCGACGCCGGCCTCCCGGTCAGCCGCCACATCCTGCACTGCCCCAAAGGCATGCGAGGCCATCCCCCAGAAGAAGAAGGAACCCAAGAGTGTGAGAGCCAAGGGGGTGAGCTCTCCCCCCACCAGGGTCATCGCATAAACAGCCGGCATGACAAAGTGCAGGCTCGAGGTTACCGAATCCACAAAGGGCACTTCTTTAAAACGGATGTTCTTCGCCGAATAGGCGACCACAAAGAAGAGCGCCAGCGCGAGCACACCGGTGGAGGCGACAGACCCCCACAGCACAAGGGGAACGAGAAACGGCAGTGGCAGCAGAGTGGACACCAGAAGCATCGGGCGGTGCAACTCCGGTGGAAGCAGCGCCCCCTCGACACCACCTTTGCGCGGGTTTCGGAGATCGGATTCGTAGTCAAAAACATCGTTGATGCCATACATCAGAACGTTGTAGGGGATGAGGAAGAACAAACTGCCCACCACAAACAGGGCATCAAACTCCCCGACAAACAGGTAGTAGGTGAGACCGAAGGGGAAGGCCGTGTTGACCCAGCTGAGCGGCCTGGAGCTCAGCACCAGAGTCCGAAGGGCACTCATGAGCTTTCGGGGCTCCGCCGCTCCAACAGGTGCCATAGCGCGGGAATCATCATGAGTGCAGCCAACGTGTAGGAGAAATCTTCCAGAGGAGCCACCCCCACCATAACCCCGCTGAGAAGCTCCGGGTCATAGGCAACAAGACCAGAACCAATGATGGCGTTGTCAAAAATCGCGGTCAACGCCATCATGACCACCGCCGATATCAGCCAGGGGAGTGCCCGTGGTGACGCCTTGCGTCCCAGCGCAACACCCAACACGAGGGCTGCCACCAGAAGGAAGGGAATGTTGATCAACCAATAGGTCATGCCTGGCGCCTCGCTCCGAGCGCTTTCCCAGCCCATAGATACGAGACCAACGTCGAATAGGTCAACACCATCAGGAAGAACAACTCCTCCAGGGGTAACTCAGGCCCCAGCAAGACTCCGGTCATCCACGGTCCACCACCCCGGAAGAAAACACCGGTGGCAATTCCCACAACATCCCAGACCAGAAAGAACGAAACGGACACCACCATAATCACCGAGGAGCGGACCACCGCTCCCCCGAAAAATGCCAGCTTGTGTCGAAAATCCAACAAACCAATCCCCGCCAACGAGATGAGCAGTGCTCCCAGGTAGAGAAAAGACACGAGGACTCCTAGGCCACCGGCATCAGGGGTTCCGGCAGTGGCGCTGTTGACACGTCCCCTCGGACGCGCTTGACCAAGACTTCGGCACTAATCAAACACATCGGCAGTCCGATTCCAGGAATTGTCGAGCTTCCCGCAAAATAGAGACCCTCCACCTTCTTGGACACGTTTCCCGAGCGGAACAGAGCACTCTGCATCAGAGTATGGGCGGGGCCAAGAGCGGTACCCATCCACGCGTTCAGGTCTGCGGCGAAGTCAGCCGGACCAACACTGCGGCGCAGCACAATGCGCTCCGCCAGGTCACTCGCACCACTCCAGGCCGCAATCTGCGCGATGGCGCGATCCGCGATGGCCTCCACCGCGGCATCCCCTGAACCGTCAATCCCTCCATGCCCAAGGCTCACATCAGCAGGCATTGGGACCAACACAAAGATGTTGGTGTGGCCCTTAGGTGCCACGGAGTCATCTGTGGCACTGGGCTTGCAGGCGTACACCGAGGCGGGATTGGGAACCGTGGGCTTGTCCGCAAAAATCTTGGAGAAGTTGTCCTCCCAGTCTTCGGTGAAGAACAGAGTGTGGTGAAGAAGCTCAGGAACCTCGCCTTTCACCCCGAGATAGAGGAGCACGGCACTGGGCCCGGAGACCTTCTTATCCCAGTAGGACTGGGGGTAGGTCTGAAGCTCCTGAGGGAGAAGCTTCGTTTCGCTGTGGTGCAGATCGGTAGTGGAGACCACAAAGTCCGCGTGGAGGGTGTGCTGGACCCCATGAGAGTCCTCATAGGTCACACCGGTCGCGTGGGCCTTGCCGGAACGCTTTTCGGTCGTAATCACCGACACTCGGGCCTGGGTCAGGATCGTGACGCCGTGATCTTCGATCACGGTCCGCATCGAATCAATAACCCGGGTGAATCCGCCCTCCGCATAGAGAACACCGTCTTCGAGGTCCAGGTGGGACATCAGGTGGAACATGCTGGGAGCGATGTAGGGGGATGAGCCCAAGAACACTGCCGGGTATCCCAGGAGCTGTTGAATCTTCGGGTTCTTCGTGTATCGCTTGACGAACGTCATGATCGGCGTGGTCAACAAGCGGACGAGGGTTCCCGTTCGCTTCAGGACCGTGGGAACGAAGAGGGTGCGAAGGCTCTGGAACGAGGTATACAAGAAATACTCTTTGGCGATTTCATACGTTTCTTTCGCCGAGTCGAGATACTTCTCCATATTGGCCCTGGACCCAGGTTCAATCTCTTCGAGCATCGCGAGGTTGTCTTCGCGGTTGGCGCGAACGTCGAGGAACTCGGCATCTGAGCCGCCCTGGGGTTGAAAGTAGACGCGATAGCCCGGATCAAGTTTGGTCAGGTTGAGGTGCTCATCAGCCGAGGTGCCCATCAGCTTGTACCAGTGGTCAAAAACCTCGGGCATCAAATACCAGGAGGGTCCGGTATCGAAACGGAAGCCGTCTTTCTCCCACAGGCCTGCTCGACCACCCAACCTGGCGTGAGCTTCGACCAGGGTGACCTGGTAACCATCCCGAGCGAGAAGGCCGGCGGTAGCGATGCCACCGATTCCCCCACCAACGACGACAACCGACTTAGACACGGGGAGCCTTTCTGATGCTTGGCGGAGGGGAAGGAACAAAACCGGTGAGGACCCGCAGCGCGAGGACTGCCTTGGTCACATCAGGAACACTAATCCGTGAAGTTTGGAGAACGGTGGCAGGTGTCTTCCGGATTCGCTCACCCAAAGCCTCAAACAGCGCGTGTGCCAGTGACACTGCCCGCCTGGCACTGGGCGGAAGCAACGGCAGGGCCGCTGCTGAGGCGGCAAGATCCTGGTCGATGTCATCCAGCAGGCGGTGTTTGGTCTCCTCGTCGAAGGCGTCAACTGAAACACCGGGGAAGTAGCTGCGTCCGAGCGCTTGGACGTCTGCGCCCAAATCCCTCAAGAAGTTGACCTTCTGAAAGGCTGCCCCCAAAGCCCTCGCACCCGTGACCATGACCTCGCGATCAGCAGAGGACACCTCTCGACCCTCGAGGAAGGCCTCGAGGCACATCAATCCGACAACCTCCGCTGAGCCATACACGTATTCTTCAAACGTTTCGGGTGTGTGTTGGGTCTGCGTGAGATCCATCCGCATTGAGCTAAAGAACGGCCTGGTGAGCTCAGCCGTCACCCCCACCGTTCTCGCCGAGCAGGCAAACGCGTGCACAATCAGGTTTGTGCTGTACCCCACCTGAAGCGCGCGCTCGGTGTCCGCTTCTAAAGCGTCCAACATGGCTCCGGCTTCGGCGGTAGAGACACCAGCTTCTGCGGCAACACCGTCGACGATTTCGTCGGCGAGACGCACGAGAGCGTAGAGATTTCCGATGTGGGTGCGCACCCGAGGTTCCAGAAGCTTCGAGGCGAGACCAAATGACGTGGAATAGCGCTTGATGACGCCCTGCGAGGTTTCCTCGGCCACCCGGGTATAAAGGTCAATCCGGGTATCTAACTCAACCGCCACAGTGGGGTCCTTCCCGAGATATTTCCACACCCATTAGCTAGGCTGTGCTGGTCGCCCCAGAGCGACACACAGTACTTCTTACCCTTGCACAGTAGCGCGAGTAGACGATGAAAACCTCCGAGCTAGTCATCCTCGTCAACGAGGACGGTGCCGAGATTGGCACGGCCGACAAAGCGACCGTGCACACCACGGACACACCGCTCCACTTGGCGTTCTCGTGTCACATCTTCAACACCGAGGGCAAGGTCCTCATCACCCGCCGGGCTCTCTCGAAGAAGACCTGGCCGGGGGTGTGGACGAACTCTGCCTGTGGTCATCCCGGTCCGGGAGAGTCCATGGAGGACGCCATTCGTCGCAGGGCCAAGGGACGAGCTCGGGTTGGAGCTGGAGATCATTACCGAGGCCCTGCCTGACTTTCGATACCGAGCGGTCGACGCCTCAGGAATCGTGGAAAACGAGATATGTCCTGTGTTTGTCGCGCGGACAGCATCAGACCCGTCCCCCAGGCCGAGGAAGTGTGTGAGTGGGAATGGGTCGAGCCCGCAGCATTGCAAAGCTCAGTGGGACAGACCCCGTTTGCCTTTAGTCCCTGGTTGGTCGACCAAATGAACCAGTGGGGCGATCGCTACGGCTTTGAGACGTCGGTGCGGTGAAAGTTCTGAAACGACCGTGACGCCGTCGGGCCGCGCTGGCCCTGGTAACGACTGCCGTATTTCTTGGACCCATAAGGGTGCTCAGCGGGCGAGGTCAAGCGGAAGAAACACAACTGGCCAATCTTCATACCCGGCCACAACGTAATCGGGAGCGTTGCCACGTTGGAGAGCTCCAAGGTGACGTGACCGGAGAAGCCTGGGTCAATGAAGCCGGCCGTGGAGTGGGTCAGCAACCCCAAGCGTCCCAGCGAACTCTTTCCCTCCAGGCGAGCGGCAATGTCATCGGGCAAGCTGACCACTTCGAAGGTGGCGCCCAGAACAAACTCACCCGGGTGGAGCACGAACGCCTCGGTGGGGTCCACCTCGACAAGCCTCGTCAAATCGGGCTGGTCGGTCGCTGGATCGATGTGTTGATACTTGTGATTGTCGAAGAGGCGGAAGAACCGATCCAGTCGGACATCCACGCTGGAAGGCTGGACCATATCGAGCTCAAGCGGGTCTAAGCCAATCCGGCCGGAGTCTAGTTCGCTGCGAATATCGCGGTCTGAGAGAAGCACGAGACCAGACTAGTAGACTCCCGAACCAGCCTAGAAACGGCGATGCGAGTGTAGTTCAGTGGCAGAACTTCAGCTTCCCAAGCTGATAGCGCGGGTTCGATTCCCGTCACTCGCTCTCAGATTAAGCGGTTACTCCCTCGGTCCTCACTGAGGAATCGCACCACGTGGTCATCCACGATGATGTCCGCTGGCGTGAGTGGTCTCTTGAGGTAGAGCCCGTCGAGGCTCGTCAACCGGCTAAACGCCACATAGGTCTGCCCGGGAGCAAAAGCCCGCTGTCCCAGATCGATTACTGCGGCGTCCAGGGTCTTCCCCTGGGCTTTATGGATGGTGACCGCCCAGGCTAAGCGCAACGGGAACTGGGTGAACTCGGCGACAACGTCCTGGGTGAGCGTCTTTGTCGCGGATTGGTACTCATACTTCACTTTTTCCCAGGTGACCGGCTCCACGAGGACGCTCTCCCCGTCGACGTCAACGGTGACAGTGTCAGTGATTTTCACGATGGTTCCGAGAGTCCCATTGACGAACCGAGGCCCATCGGTGCCCTGAGTGTCATTGCGCAAGAACATGACTCTGGCCCCGGGTTTGAGGACAAGCTCCTCATCCGCCGGATAGGCGCTGGTGGACCCAAAGTCCCCATCGATGGCCGCCTGAGCGATCTTTCCTTTGCCGGGGAGTCTCTCCAGTGCCAGTGAGTTGATGCGCGTCACCGCGTGGTTGGTCGTGGCCAAGGTAATGAGCTCGGGGTCTTCCGGCTCACGCATCCCGTGCTCGTTCAGCATGCGACCCATCTCGGGATCCATGCGACCCTCACGCAGAGCATTCAGCACCGCCCGGAACTCGGAGTCGGCTTGACGATGGATGATGTCCAACTCGTGGATGTCCATTTCCGTGTCCCGCCATACGGCAGCGTCAAAGAACCACGGGGAGCGGTAGTGGTCCTGGTAGTAAGCCTTCTCCGCCTGCCCCGACACCACAGGAGCCAATTGGAAAGGGTCACCAAACATAATCAACTGCACTCCACCAAACGGAGTGTTCTTGCGCCGCTTGGCTTGACGGAGCCGTCGATCCATCGCATCGAGCACGTCAGCGGACACCATCGACACCTCATCAATGACGAGGGCGTCCAAGTTTGCCAACACCGCGAGGGATTCTTTGGGAATAAAGCCCAACTCTCTGGACTCGATAATCCCAATCGGCAAGCGCAGCAGGGAGTGAATCGTTTGGCCGCCCACGGCAAGTGCTGCTACCCCGGTGGGAGCACAGACCGCCACAATTTTGGCCGTGCTGGCCACAAAGGCTTGCAGACAGGGTGGATTTCCCGGTTCCCGCACGTCCCGTGACGAAGACGTGGTCCTGGGAATGCTCCATCTGGTCGAGAACCCGGCGTTGCTCGTCACTCAGGACAACGTCACTCACCACAGACTCCTCATCGTGTGACCGAAAACGCGCGAGGTCAACCAACCTAGGATGGCATCTATGTGGGCAATCGTGCGGAGGTTTGGCCTCCTCGCACTCGGAGTTGTCGCATTATGGCTTCTCACCGTCTTGGCACTCAACGTCACGGTGTATTCCGGAACCAGTTTTGTCACCTCCTACCTGAAGGCTCTGGAATCCAGCGACTACGGCCTTGCCGCCTCGAAGGCAGGGCTATCCCGAGCACCGCAGATACTTCCCCTGGCAACGAATTCCCTGGACAACCCTCGGATTGTGGGGACCTCCTCGCTGCCGACCGGGGAGTTGGTTATCCAGGCCGAGTATGAACTGGGTGAGACGACCGAATCGACCGTCTTTGTGGTCGCTCAGGGTGAACCGGTTCTCTGGTTTTTTGACACCTGGCGGTTCTCTCGCCAGCCGGTGGCCTCCCTGCAGTTCGCCGTCATCGGCGATCAACGCGTCAGCATCAATGACACCGAGTTGGATGTGAGAAATCTGGGGGTTCCTCCCCGCACCACCGTGTTTGTCCCCGGTATCTATACCTCCACGCTGGAGACGGAGTGGGTTCGAGCTGATCCCGTGGTCTCCACGATGACCGAGGTGGGAGCGCCCGCGTCCGTGCGACTTGTCGTGTCTCCCACCAGCTCGCTTATGGAGACCACAATGAACGCCGTCGAGGCTTACCTCGATGGCTGTGTGGACCAGGGCGTGCTCCAGCCCGCCGAATGTCCCTTTGGCGTGTCCATTAGCGACCGGGTTGTGGGGGTTCCGCAATGGACCATCCTCGACTACCCGGCCGTCGAGTTGAGGCTCTCAGCCGACCGCGCAAGCTGGACAATGGTGGCTAAAGAGGGTCTCGCCGAAGTCTCCGTTCAGGTGCAATCGCTCTTTGATGGCACTATCTCCGAGTTTCGCGACACGGAAACCTTTGACGTGGTGGGAATTGTGCGGGGGACCACCACCGATCAGCCAGTGCTCAACCTCTACTGAGCTTCTTGTCCCGTTTCGCCAAGTTCCCCAGCATCTCGTTGTAGGCGGTGAGTTCTCGGTCACCATCACGGTCAGCGGCGCGATCGCGCCTCTTGTTCTTTCGATCGTCACTCTTACTCCACGACCAGGTGACCACGATGGCCAAGAGCAAGGTGGGGATCTCCCCGAGGCCCCAGGCAAGCTCGCCCCCTTGCTGTTGATCACTCAGCGGGTCAAGACCCCACTCGCGCCCCATCGCTCCATACCATTCGGGGGCTAACAACCCCGTTCCATAAATCAGGCCGATGCCAAAGAAGGCGTGGAATGCCATGGTGGCCAACACAATGATGAGCCGCAGCGGATAGGGGGGGTTGTGCGGAGAGGGGTCCACACCCACCAGCGATTGCGCAAAAAGGTATCCGGTGAACAGGAAGTGCAGGATCATCCACTGATGACCCAGATGCTCTTCGAGCGCCCACTCAAACAGTGGTGAGTAGTAGAAGACAATCAGCGATACCCCGAAAATCACAGCCGCGACCAGCGGGTGACCAAGAACTGCCAAGTATTTGGAGTGCACGGCGAGAAGAATCCATTCCCTGGCACCCCTGGACCCATCCTTGCGAGCAGCTATCGCCCGCGACGCCATCGTCACCGGGGCGCTGAGAACCAACAGCAACGGGATCGCCATGGAAAGCAGCATGTGGGCCACCATGTGAACGCTGAAAAGGTAGGTCCCATAGACGGCAAGACCAGAATTGGTGGAAAGCCCCAGAATGACCATTCCGGACACCCACATGATCGTGCGAGAGAGGGGCCAGCTGTCGCCCCTCTTCGCCAATCGGAGGTGACCCCAGACATAGAACAGCACTCCAAACACGACCACCAGAGCCCACACCACATCGAATTGCCACTGCGTAAAGACCCTCCCCCACGTGAACTCAGGCGGTAATGGTTCTCCGGTCAGAATCTCCGCGGGAGTGGCTTGGGCGATTTCTGTTGCCGGAATCTGCGGAACAGGCGTTTGTGTTCTCGCCAACGCACTTGCGAGGCCTGTGGCGATTCCCATCAGGGCAAGCTCCGCTGCCACCAGGCGAAGAGTGATGGACCTGGGGCCAGTGCCGGTGCCCTCTAGTTGCCGAATGAGCCGCATCCGATACAGCGCCCCCATGGTGCCAAGCAGCACCAATGCCCCCACCTTGGCCATAACCAAAGCTCCATAGGGGGTGAAGAGCCCCTGGAGTTCACCGACTCGAAGCCAGGCGTTTGTGGCCCCAGACACAGCCACCACGGCAAAGCTCACCAGAGCAATGGTGGAGAACCTACGAAAGACATCCGGAAATGGCAGTGCTTTCTGGGGGGCCAGCCAGCCGAGGATCGCCACCATGGCGAGGCCGCCCACCCACATCGCCGCAAACACGCTGTGGGTGAAGGATGCACTCACCGCAGCTTCGTGGTTGGCGGTGCCGGCCGCGTGCCCGAGCTCCGCCAAAGGCCACACAGACGCCACCGCCACCACACCGGCAAAGAAAACTCCCGTGTGGGAGCGAATCAGCAGGGCCAACACCGTGACGATGGCGGAAAGCATCGTGGAGATCAGCCAGGCCCGGCCAATCTCTGTCTCCAGAACGAACAACCAGAGAATGTCCCCAAACTGCTGGGTCAGAGCGACCGGCTCCAGATAGATCGCCAAGAAGGTAAAGAAAGCGCTGGCTGCCGAGGCGAGAGTCATCAGAGCGGCCCCGGCAGCGGCCACCACCAAAGAGACATCAAAGCCTGGGTCGCGGGGGCTCAGCGCAAAGGCCGCCAGCATCAGGCTACCCACCGCAAGCGCCGCACCCAGGTGGACGAGTGCTTTAGCGGTAGGGATGCCGTAGCGGACAGCATCACCCGGATCCACCAGGAGCAGAGGGTCTGCTCCACCCCCCACAGCGAGACCCACCACCAGGGCAACCAGCATTCCTCCAGAGAGGAGTGAGAGCACGCCCACGAGGGAAAGGGGCCACCGGTTTGTCACATCAAAAGTGTAGGCGAGGGGCCTGAGGGCGCTTACTCAGGCGTTAACGACATCAGGGACGACCAACAGTGGTCGTCCCTGATGTGTGAGTTAGGGGAAACTACTTGACAGCAGCCTTCAGCTTGCTACCAGCAGAAACCTTGACACTCTTGGATGCGGCAATCTGGATTGTCGCACCGGTCTGGGGGTTGCGTCCCATACGAGCGGCACGGTGGGTGCGGTCGAAGGAAACCCAACCGGGGATGGTGACCTTGTTGCCCTGGGCAACTTCCTTGGACACCACGGTGAAGATAGCGTCAACGACGCCGTTCACTGCTGCCTGGCTGTGGCCAGTGTGCGCAGCAACTGCTGCAACAAGTTCTGAGCGATTCATATCTGTGTCCTCCTCGGACTTGGTAGGTATTTCGGCTCGGCCCAGAAACACTCCCGAGCCACCAAAAAAGTTACCAGCTCGACTTGGTAATGCCCGGCAATTCGCCCCGGTGTGCCATTTCGCGGAATCTGACACGAGAAACGCCATATTTGCTCAGGAAACCACGGGGGCGTCCATCGATGGCGTCGCGTCCACGAACGCGAACGGGTGACGCGTTACGGGGAAGCTTCTGCAGCCCCAAACGAGCTGCATCGCGCGACTCGTCGGTGCCATTGGGGTCAACCAGTGCCTTCTTGAGCTCGAGACGCTTCTCGGCGTACCGCTCAACAATCACTTTGCGCTGCTCATTGCGCGCAATCTTGCTTTTCTTAGCCATGCTTAACGCTCCTCGCGGAATTCAACGTGCTTGCGCACTACGGGGTCGTACTTCTTCAAAACCAGGCGGTCAGGATCGTTACGACGGTTCTTACGGGTGACGTAGGTGTAGCCCGTACCAGCGGTGGAACGAAGCTTGATGATGGGGCGAACATCTTGTGCTTTAGCCATTAGATCTTCTCCCCACGAGCGAGAAGCTCGGCAACGACAGACTCAATACCGCGGGCATCAATGGTCTTGATTCCCTTGACGGAGAGCGTCAGCGTTACCTTCCGCTTCAGAGACGGAACAAAGTACGTCTTCTTCTGGATGTTCGGGTCGAACCGACGCTTCGTGCGGCGGTGCGAGTGCGAGATGTTGTGTCCAAAACCAGGGATGGCTCCGGTCACTTGGCAGACTGCTGCCATGTTTCCTCCTGTTATCACTACCGTAGGACTACTGCCCTACCCAAGGTCACTTGTCGGCACGCAATCAGAAGCTTTCATCCGAAGAGAGGCTTCTGTGCGCACAAGATTCAGCACTATGTGGCTGAACCAAAGCCCTACTGTACGCGCTCTAAGGGCTGGGAGCAACCCCTGCATTGGCAGCTCGGGCAGGTTCCAAAGATGTCCACGATGTGTTGCGGATCCCCATAACCGTGTTCGGCAGCAATTTTCTTGGCCCACGCTTCCACTTCTCCGGCCTCAATCTCTGTGGTCGCCCCACACACCCGGCAGATCAGGTGGTGGTGGTGACCCGGTGAGCACGCCCGGTAGAGGTTTTCGCCCTCGATACTGAGTGCATCAGCACTTCCCTCGTCGGCGAGAGCGTTCAGTGTTCGATAGACCGTGGCCAACCCAATGGTGGAACCACCAGTGCGCAGTTTCTGGTGCAACTCCTGAGCGCTGACAAACTCGGGGGTTGATTCCAGGGCCTGCCAGACTTCTTCTCGCTGTTTCGTGTTGCGCTTCATGGCTATTTCTCGTGATCGTGGGTGTGGTGCGGATCGTGGGCGTCATCGATTATCCCAAGTCCCGCTGTGTTCTCCGGGTGAAGCAAACCTAAACCGTATGCCCTCGCCAGGTTTTCCGACGTCAACACATCCTCGGGTGCTCCCTCGGCAACCACATACCCACTGACCAAAATGACGTGGTCGGCTGCTCGCGCCTCCTCGAGGTCGTGCGTGGTGAACACTACCGAGCATCCCCGGGCAGGCTCCTCGTGCATGATGTCATCAATAGTCTGCGCTGACTGAATATCGAGCCCCGTCAGGGGCTCGTCCATGAACAAGATTGTGTGGTCTTGCGCAAGTGCTTGGGCCACGAACACTCGTTGCCGTTGCCCTCCGGAAAGTTTGGCCACTTGCCGATCTGCGAGGTCCTCAATGCGCAGCAGAGCAATGGCGTCATTAACGAGTGCTTTGTCCGCTGCGGAGAGCGGCCTGAGCAGGCCCACCGTGGGGTAGCGGCCCATGGAGACCACTTCGCGAACCGTCATCGGAATCCCAGGATTCACGTTCATGTGCTGCACGACGTAGGCAACGTCGCTGCGCCCCTCCACAGGAGTCTTGCCCAACACCTCAAGGGTGCCCGACTCCAGCGGCAACAATCCAGTGGCAGCGTGCAAGAGGGTGGATTTCCCGCTGCCATTGGGCCCGATCACCGCTGTAATGGCTGCCTCTGGAACCGTAAAGGTGGAGGCGGCGAGAGCGACCTGCCCATCTCGAACCACGACGACATCTCGTCCCGTGATGACGGCGCTCATGCGCTCACCCGAGCTCTGGCTGATTCAACGACGTTCTTCACGCTCAACACGGCAAAAAACAGAACAATCGGAACAAGCGCCATCGTGGCGGATGCGGCCGTTCCCCAGTAGTAACTGATGGTGAGGCCCAGCCAGACCGATACGACGCCAATGACTGCCGCGATGAGCATCATGCGAGAGATAGTCCGGGACAGAAGACTCGCTGTTGCCGGAGGTCCGATCAGCAGACCAAGGACCAAGAGCGTTCCCACCGATTGATAGCTGCCGATAACGGCAAGCGCAATCAAAACCAACAGAGCCGCGTGGGCGAGGCCCGGTCGCATACCCAACAGCTCGGCTTTGTCGCGAGACAGGCTCAGGGCAATGAGGGGGCGGTAGAGAACCGTAGACACAATCACGACAATGGCCAACACCACCAGTTGCCCCGCGATGTCATCCCAGGTGACGCCTAGGGCATCACCAAAGAGGATGCTGGTGAGACTGCCCGAGTACGAATCCAGGCGGGAAATGATCACGACACCCAGCGCCAGCATTCCCACAAATAACAAACCAATGGACGTGTCCTCGCCCAGAACAGTCTTGCGTTGCACCAACTCAATAGCGAACACCATGATCGCTGCCGCCACCGCTGCTCCCAGGAGTGGGTTGATGTCGAGGACAACTGCGGCTGCGACCCCCGGGATGACACCGTGGACAAAGGCGTCACCGAAGAAACTCATCCCTCGCAGAACTAACCAGGTTCCGACGGTGGAGGCCATCAGGGCAGCAAGCATCCCACCGATCAGCGCACGCTGTTGAAACCCCAGCTCAAAAGGCGCTAACCACCACTCCACGGTGCTCAGTCTGCCAGCGCGGAGGCAATCCGTGTTGCGTTGGTGGTCATCATCAAGACGTAACTCTCAGCGCCAGAGCCGGGCCCACCCAAACTCCCCACAAAGAGCTCGACAACCTGGACGTTTCCGCCCACCTCGCCGGCGAGGGTCTCCAAGAGTGCAGGTGAGTCAGCCGTGTTACCAAAGATGGCTCGCACGTTCTCTGAGCGAATCGTTGATACCAGGGCCGCTAGCTCTTGAGAGTTGGGGTCACCCAAGGTTGAGCCACCAGGAATCACCACACCGACAACGTTGTACTCGTAGCGCTCAGCAAAGTAACCCAGTGCATCGTGATCGGTCACCAAAACTCGGTTGGCTTCGGGAACGCTCGCGAGAGTTTCTGCCACGAGGACCTCACTGGCGCGAATCTCTGCGGCAACGCTCTCACCGCAGGACGCAAAGCTCTCGTCGCCGTTCTCCGCAAGCTTCGCACCAATCAGCTCTGCAGCCAGTGCCATGCGCTCCATGTCGAACCAGAAGTGTGGGTCAAACTCTCCGTGCCCGTGGTCGTCGTGGGACTCTTCGTCGGAGTGATCTTCTTCCTCAGAGTGCTCATCCTCGTGCTCATCGTGCCCGTGATCATCGTGAGATTCTTTGTCAGCTTTCTCATCCCCGTGGTCGTCTCCAAAGGGCAAGGGGTCAACGAGGGATGCGATCTCGAGAACGGATACGCCATCTGCCTCAATATTCTCGACGGCATCCAAGACGCCCTCCTCCAGGCCCAACCCATTGACAACCACAAGATCTGCGCCGGCCATGAGAGCGACCTGGGCTGAGGATGCCTGGAAGTCATGGGGGTCTGCGCCAATAGGCATGAGGACAGTCATCGATGAATCATCACCGAGCGCACAGGTAAGAATCTCTCCCACCACGCTACCCAGCACAGTTGTCGTGACCACCACTAAAGGAGCGTCCTGCGCTTGTGCGGTGGTGGGAGAAGTCTCTGCGGACGCGTCTGCTGGCTCATCCGGGGTAGTGGGAGAGCACGATGCGAGGACAAGGACGGTGGCGGCTACGCCTGCGCTTAGAAGTGAATTTCTCATAGGGCCGAGCGTAACCCTTAATGAGAATGATTGTCAAACTCAATCAAGTAGGAGAGCTGGTTCCTCCATTACTGCGGCCACATCGGCCACAAATTTGCTCGCCACATCGCCATCCACGACTCGATGATCGAAACTCGCCGCAACGGTCGTCACCATGCGAGCGCGTATTTCACCGTTGACCACCCAGGGCTTGGGCTTGATGGTTCCAAGCGCCACGATCGTGACCTCGCCCGGATTCAAAATGGGCGTTCCGGTGTCAACACCAAAAGATCCGAGGTTGGTAATGGTGATCGTTCCGCCCGACATTTCCTCCGGCGTTGTCTTTCCCTCGCGGGCAGTCACCGTCAATTGTTCCAAAGCCATCGCCAGGTCTCGAAGGCTCAGGGACTGAGCCTCCTTGACGTTGGGCACAATTAATCCTCGCGGGGTTGCCGCAGCAACACCCATGTTCACAAAGTGGTGGACAATAATTTCTTCTTCGGTCCAGGTTGAGTTGACCGTGGGGTTTCGTTGAACCGCCCAGATCATGGCCTTCACCATCACCAGAAGCGGGGACACCTTGATGCCGGCGAAATCGGGGGACGCTTTCAAACGCTTCACAAAATCCATCGTTCTGGTGGCATCAACATCCACGAACACGGAGACGTGAGGGGCTGTGAACATGCTCTTCACCATCGCTTGAGCGATAGCTTTGCGCACACCCTTCACCGGGATTCGGTCCTCGCGGTTCTCGGGCCATTCCGGGGTTGCGAGGTTTCGGAAGACTGTGGCCTGGCCAGCATGACGGATAACGTCGTCGCGCAGAATTTCGCCGCCGATTCCACTTCCTGTGACCGACTCCAGATCAACGCCCAGGTCTTTTGCCAGCTTACGAATAGGGGGCTTAGCTATCACGGGCACCGAGTCCGTAAGGGGAAGATCCGCCCTCGCTGGGGGTGGGGGAGTAACGACCGGAGCGTCCGCGGGGGCCTGAGCGCGCTTGCGCCGTGAGGTGGGAGTCGTGGGGCCGGTGCCATAGCCGACCAGGTTCTTCGGTTCCGCAGTTTCCTGCGTCACACTGCTCTCAGCATCACCCACCGCGTCCGTGACACCGGTATCGGGTGAGGAGTCGCCGCCATCCCCTCCACGCTAATGATGGGAGTTCCCACCAAGACGGTGTCACCCTCGTTGACCAGGAGCTCTTTGACCACTCCCTGGAAGGGAGAGGGCAGTTCCACGAGGGACTTGGCGGTCTCAATCTCACACACCACCTGATTGACCGTGACCTCGTCACCCGGCTTGACCCGCCAACTCACGATTTCGGCTTCGGTCAAGCCTTCGCCGACATCCGGCAAGGGAAAGGTGAATTGCGACACGGTTGCTCCTTACGCCTTAGTCATCAGTAAGCCAGGCTTCTATCCACCGCGTCAAGTATGCGGTCAGCGTCGGGCAAGTACAGGGCCTCGAGTCGAGCCGGTGGGAAAGGTGTGTTAAAGCCGCTCACCCGCAACACCGGGGCCTCCATGACATAGAACGCTTTCTCCATCAGAGTGGCCGCTATTTCGCTCCCCACGCTCACATTGCCGGGGGCTTCCTGCGCCACAATCGCACGACCGGTGCGCCGCACCGACTCCAGGATCGTGTCGTAGTCGATGGGGGAGAGCGAACGAAGGTCAATCAGCTCCAGGCTCACACCCTCGCTGTCTGCGATCTCGGCGGCCTGATGCATGACGCTGACCATCGCGCCATGGCCAATGACGGTCACATCGGTTCCCTGGCGCACCACGCGAGCCTCGCCCATCTGGGCGCCAGCACTCTCCCTGTCGATGGGGCCTTTGTGCCAGTAACGGCTCTTGGGCTCCAGATAAATCACCGGGTCATTGGACTCAATCGCGTCTTGCATCAACCAGTAGGCATCGTGGGGGGTCGCCGGTGAGACCACACGGAGGCCAGCAGTGTGCGCGAAATACGCTTCCGGGCTCTCCTGGTGATGCTCAACCGCACCAATGTGTCCGCCATAGGGAATACGGATGACCACCGGGAACGACTGTGTCCCCTCGTGTCGAGCGGTCAGCTTGGCCAGCTGCGTCACAATCTGGTCAAACGCTGGGTAGACAAAACCATCGAACTGGATCTCACAGACCGGGCGATATCCCCTCATGGCCAGTCCGATGGCGGTTCCCACAATTCCCGACTCAGCCAGTGGGGTGTCGATAACGCGGTTCGGACCAAACTCCTCCTGGAGACCCTCGGTCACACGAAACACTCCACCCAGTTGGGCAATGTCTTCACCCATCAGCATCACCGAGGGGTCCTTGACCATAGCGGCTCGAAGCCCCTCAGTTATGGCCTTGGCTAGCGGAAATTCGGTCACTCGCCAGCCTCCTCGAAGGACGCCAAATAGCTCTCCAGCGCTTCGCGCTCCGCTTGGATCACCGGATGAGGGTCGGTGAATACGTGCTGGAACATCTCCGCCACCGGCGGTGACTCCAAGGCGAGGGTTCGGCGGCGAATATCCGCGGCATAATCCTCCGCCTCTGTCGCGACCCCCTCGAAGTAGCTCTCCTGGACACCCAAGCCCTGAAGATAGGCGCGGAAGCGATCAATCGGATCGTGAGCTTGCCAGAAGGCAAGCTCATCCTCATCCTGATACTTCGAGGGGTCATCGCTCGTGGTGTGAGCGCCAATTCGATAGGTGAGCGCCTCAATGAAGTGCGGTCCTTGGCCGGACCGGGCAGCATCCATCGCCAAGCGGGTGGCGGCGTAACTCATCAGCACGTCGTTGCCATCAATTTGAATACTGGGCATTCCGAACCCTGCCGCGCGCTCAAACAGCGGTGTTCTGGACTGAACACGCACGGGGACAGAAATTGCCCAGTGGTTGTTTTGCAGGAAGAAGACCTGCGGTGTTTGATAACTCTGGGCGAATATCAACGCTTCGTTGGTGTCACCCTGGCTTGTAGCGCCATCTCCGAAATACACCAGAACCGCTTCATCAGAATCCACGTTTCCCGAGCCGCAGGCACCATCAAAACCAATGCCCATGGCATAGCCGGTGGCGTGCAGGGTGTGGGACCCGATGACCAGTGTGTAGAGGTGGAAGTTGTTGGTCTTCTTGGGATCCCACCCACCATTCGTGACGCCACGCAGCATCCGAATGATGTCGACCAGGTCGAGGCCTTTCAGGTACGCAACGGAGTGCTCCCGATAGGCCGGAAAAATGTGGTCCTGCGATCGAGTCGCAAATCCAGACCCCACCTGACCTGCCTCCTGGCCAATGCTCGGCACCCAGAGCGCCATTTGTCCTTGTCGTTGCAGGTTGCCAGCCTCGACGTCGAAGCGACGAACCACGGTCATCACTCGATAAAACTCGAGGAGCTCGGCCTCCGTCAGGTGAGCAATCGCCTGGTGATACATCTCGTTGCGATCAGTGTGAACGAGTTGCCCATCCTGTGCCAGAAGGCGCACGGTGGCATCGGTGTAGGGCATGGCTCTAATCTAGCGGGGCACTCGTTCCCACGAGCCATTCTCTGGCACAACGACAGCCCCCACCTGCTGTCCGCTCTCGACATTATTGGCGGAACTCGGACCAAACGGGCATAGTTAGACCATGCTTCGTTTTCTCATCCGACTCATCGTTAACTCCCTAGCTCTCGCCGTTGCAGTCTGGATTGTTCCAGGCCTCACGATGGTTGCTTATGCAGAAGGGGAGCCCGTCATTGCCGGTGGCCCAAGCCTCGAACTCCTGGTCAGTTACGTCTTCATTGCGTTCGTTTTTGGCCTCATCAACGGCATTGTCGGCAACGCCATCCGCATTGTTGCCTTCCCGCTCTATGTCGTGACGCTGGGTTTGATTGCCCTGGTGGTCAACGCTCTCTTGCTCCTCTTAGTGACTCTGGTGTCGCAGTGGTTGGGCTTTGGGCTTTTCGTCCAGGACTTTTATTGGGGAATCATTGGGGCTCTCGTCCTCAGCCTCACAAGCTGGGTAATCGGCATGGTGCTGCGTCCCTTTGTCAGCAAGCGCCGCTAACTACCTGCTCGGCTGGCGCTAAACACCCGCGGGGTTGCGGTTCCCGACGGGCTGGGTAATTCGGGCAGATGAGGACTGGCTGGCGAGGCATCAAGATCGCGGGCCATGTGGACATATCCAACCTTTTCGTGCGCGCCCGCGACGTCTCCCGGACGACGCCCGCTGGCACGCTCAACAGTCGTGAACCCTGAACCTCTGTCGCTTCCGCCCAAACGCGGCACAACATCATCCGTGTGGCGCAGTGCCACCGCGGGATAGCGACCCTCGACGGTCAGGGTTCCCGTGGGAGATCCCACAACAAGCAAACCCGTGGTGTGATATCTACCTGACTCCGCCAAACGGGTCGCGATAACGCCGCCCTGTGAGTGTCCGGTGAAGGTCACTCGCTCACCAGGCTTGATACCTGCGCGCGTCATCGCAATCTGAACGCTCACCAACGATGCAGCAGGCAGACCCGCCATCAACGCAATATTGCTTTGCATGTCGAACGGATTTGGGGTGGAGCCCACCCCCCAATCATGGGTCCCCGCGATATAGACCTCCGAGTGTGGTTGTCCGTCCCCATCGAGGTAACGCTCAATCCGGATAGGGCTCTCGGCCACGGGAATCCGACTCACTCGATCCCCCAGGGATTGCGGAGCGTCAGCGATCAGCGGGGCACCCTGGCGCTCCCGAACCACCACCTCGTGGGTGCGAGGAAAGTCTTGGCTTGCGCTGTGGGCAGCGTGACCCACCGGGTTAGGCCCGAGTGCACCCTGGGTGTCAGCCCCTGCAAAAACCGCAACCCACAGCGCAAGGGCACGTTCCGCGGGTTCCCCCCACACCAGAGCCCGAGCCCTCTCCTGTGCCGCAGTGGCTTCCGCAAAGCGCACGAGCGCGCTTCGCAACCACGACAGGTCATCCAGGCTGGTGCCCAGCGCTGCGCGAGCTTGACCGTAGTCCACCGGGGGTAGCGCAGGGATGCCAAGGCTCTCTGAGGTGCGTGCCTCCCGGGGCGCAAGCCCCACCCAACTTGAGTGCAACGCCGCGGAGCTTCGCTCAAGCGTCACGATAAGCGCATAGACAAACTCATCACACACGGTCACCGAACCGGGGTCGTGAATCCAGAACGGATTGCCGCTCATCAGGCCCTCTCGCGGGCGGCGATGTCCAACAATCGGGCAACGCGATGCAGATCATCTCGGATGTCCATGATGCGCGCTCGACATTCAAGCTGGGACGGGCCCTGCCACTGCCCTGAGGGAAGGGCATCCTCGAGCTCGAGCGCCACGCGTCGAATCTGGCTGGCGTGCCAGCCAGGATGTGCATCGTCCATCTGTCTTCTCCCGAGAGGAGTGTGGTGGAGGGCTCGGGAGTCGTTGTTCAGCTGCGCCTCAGGAGGCAACTTTTCGCTCGATGACTCCCCCGTGGACAGCAAAATAGGGAAGAATAGAGAGAGGGAAATCTCCCAGACAGGAAGGTGACCATGTCGCCCTTGGGCCACCAACCCCTCAGTCCACTGGATGGACGCTACCGCGAAGCAACCGAAGCCCTCGGCGAGTACTTCTCTGAAGCAGCGCTCAATCGAGCTCGAGTCAGGGTGGAAATCGAATGGCTGATCACGCTCTGTGCAGAGGGAGTTGCGGGGTCAACTGCTCTACCAGCGAAGACCGTGGCAGCTCTGCGGGCGGTTGTCGATAATTTTGGCCCCGACGACATTGCCCAGATTGCTGCCTTCGAGGCGGTCACCAAGCATGATGTGAAAGCCGTCGAGTATTACGTGCGCGATGTCCTCGCGACTCACGGGCTCGGCAAGCTGAGTGAACTGGTCCACTTTGGCTGCACCAGTGAGGACATCAACAATGTGTCCTACGCCCTGGTCACCAGGGATGCTGTTGCTCAGGTGTGGCTGCCGGCCTTCGACAGTGTGGCTGCCCGCCTCACCGAACTTGCGCGGACCTGGCGTGACGCCCCCATGTTGGCCAAAACTCATGGGCAGCCCGCCACCCCCACCACCTTTGGAAAAGAACTTGCAGTGTTTGCTGGTCGCCTCGCCCGGGTAAGGGAACGAATTGTCCGGGTTCCCTACCTGGCAAAGTTCTCGGGTGCCACCGGAACTTTCTCCGCTCACGTGGTGGCGGAGCCAGGAATCAACTGGCCTATCGTGAGCAAGAACTTTGTCGAAGGTCTCGGCCTCACCTGGAACCCCCTGACCACCCAAATTGAATCCCACGATGGCGCGGCAGAGCTGTTCACCGCGATCTCGCATGCCAACCGCATTCTGCACAACCTCGCCACTGACGTGTGGACCTATATTTCCGTGGGCTACCTGACCCAGATTCCCGAACCCGGAGCCACCGGATCCTCGACCATGCCCCACAAGATCAACCCCATCCGGTTCGAGAACGCCGAGGCAAACCTCGAGATCTCCAGCTCTCTTCTGGATGGTTTGGCGGCAACGCTCGTCACCTCCCGTCTGCAGCGCGATCTGACTGATTCGAGCACTCAACGAAACATCGGTGTGGGATTTGGGCACTCTCTGGTTGCGCTGACCAATCTCCAGAAGGGGCTCCACGAGATTTCACTCAACGACGATGCTCTGATGGCTGATCTCCAGGCCAACTGGGAAGTTCTTGCCGAAGCCATCCAAACCGTGATGCGTGCGGAAATTGTGCGCGGCAACTCCCAGGAGACCGATCCCTACGCAATCGTCAAGGAACTGACCCGAGGACACGCAGTGGATGCGACAGCGCTCACGTCGTTTGTCGAGGGACTAGACATCTCTGCCGACGCGAAGAAGCGCCTCTCGGAGCTGACCCCCCAGCAGTATGTAGGCCTGGCCTCCGCGCTCGTTGACTATCTCGACTGAGACCTAGTCGTTGCCTGTTCCCGGGGCACTCTTTTCGCCATCAGGGGTTGAGTTGGGGGATACCGCCAAGAGCAACATGGCAATTCCGATGATCACCACGATGAACACCACACCGCTGCCGACGAAAGCCATCAGTGGGTCACGGGTCACCATCAACACCACAAGTCCCGCAAACAACGCCATCACTCCCGAGAGCATCACGTATTCAACTGGGCGAAGCTTCTCGCGCCGTGTGGGCTCAGTCATGGGAGTGATCCTTTGTCGTGGTGGGGAACCTCAGGGCAACACTGGCAATGGCCATATAGACACCCTGGACGATAGCCCACGCACCTAAGAAACCCACCACAGCAACACTGTCTGCGGGTTGAAAGAGGACGACAAGGGCAAGCACCACCGTCATCCCACCCTGGGTCATCCAGTCGCGACGAAGAGCGTCACCTGCAGCTAACCGAGCCCCAAAGAAAATCTCCGCAACACCCACCAACAGAGCCCAAAACACGAGAGCCCACAGCAGCAGAATCATCCCCGCCTCCTGGAGAGCCAACGCCAGCGCACCCACAACAAGGGACACCAGTGCCTGCCAGAGGTGAAGCCCTCGGCCCGTCTTGGTGGTGGCAAGCCCCAAAGCCGCCAAACCGAGTCCCACTGCGGTCACAATTCCCAGAATTCCCAGCGCCACCAGACCAAATTGTGCGGTGTGCCCAGGGGTGAAGGTAATGACAAGCCCCGTGATGATCAGTATGAGGGAACGAAGCGCTGAGACCACATAGTAGGGAAGCGCCTGCGTCGCTCGAGAATCGGCTGCCACCCCTCCAGCGTAATGAGGGTTGCGACCAGGGGGCACCAGTTAGACCTTGGGCATATCGGCAAAGCGCGAGTAGTGACCCTGGAACCCGACGACCACAGTGTCGGTGGGACCGTTACGGTGCTTGGCCACAATCAGATCAGCCTCTCCAGCTCGCGGAGTGTCTTTCTCGTACGCGCTATCGCGATGGAGCAAAATCACGACATCGGCGTCCTGCTCCAAGGATCCCGATTCACGCAAGTCACTCAACTGCGGTTTGCGGTCCGCGCGCTGCTCGGGACCACGGTTGAGCTGTGACAACGCCACGACCGGAACCTGGAGTTCCTTAGCGAGGAGCTTGAGTGCACGGGAGAACTCGCTCACTTCCTGCTGGCGAGACTCCACTCTTTTTCCGGCGGTCATCAGCTGCAAGTAGTCGATGACAATCATTTGGAGTCCCACTCGCTGTTTCAGTCGACGAGCTTTGGCGCGAATCTCCACCAGGGTCATGTTGGGGCTGTCATCGATGTAGAGCGGTGCTGATTCGATGCGCCCCCGGGTCGAGGCAATCGTCGTCCAGTCCCGCGCTTCCACCATTCCCTTGCGCAATTTCTGCAGAGGAATCGAGGTCTCTGCAGAGAGCAAACGCATCGCTATTTCAGACCTGCCCATTTCGAGAGAGAAGAAAATCGTGGGTTGCTTGTAGCGAATGGCGGCACTCCTGGCCAAGTCCAGAGCCAAAGTCGACTTACCCAGAGCGGGGCGAGCAGCAATCAGCACAAGCTGACCGGGGTGGAGCCCGTTGAGCAACCCATCCAGTTCGGAAAAACCGGTGGGAACACCGACCATCTCACCGTCGCGACCCCGCGCCGCTTCAATCTCATCCACCGCAGCAGAGACAGCTTCGGTGAGCGGCACATAGTCTTCGGCCTCGACCCCACCGGCAACTTGATAGATCTCTGTTTGGGCAGAGTTGACGAGGTCTGACACCTCACCCTCGCTGGTGTAGCCCATATTGGCTATCCGGGTTCCCGCGTCGACAAGCCGACGAAGAACCGCCTTATCGGCCACGATGGCTGCGTAGTGCCCCGCACTCGCTGCTGTCGGAACCACGGACACGATCGTGTGCAGATAGTCAACGCCACCTGCTCGAGACAGCATGCCCGTCTTGGTGAGCTCTTCAGAGACTGTAATGACGTCGGTGGGCTCACCGTGCGAATACAGGTTGAGCAACGCGTCAAAAATGATTTCGTGCTTGGGCAAATAAAAGTCGCGGCCTCGAACGGCCTCAATCACATCGGCAACAGCGTCCTTGCTCAGGAGCATTCCCCCCAGAGTGCTTTGCTCTGCGAGCACATCGTGGGGAGGGGTGCGGTCACCGCCATATCCGCGATCCGCCGGGGAGTCAGGAACAATGCCGAGTTGAGCTATCGACACGCGTCACCCCCTCCTCTGTGCGCGCAAAAGCACGCAGTTATGTTGTGTCTCCCCTAGGTCTATCAGCATCGACCGACACTGCTGGGAGACTCTCGGTGGCCCCTCCGGGACCCCGCTCTCAAAGCTTGTTCTCACCCTAGAGATGCCGCTCCCCGGGCACAATTGAGCCTGTGGATAACTCTGTGCACTATTGTCGAGAAACGCCGAGAGCCCTGTGGATAAAATGGGGATTATGTGAGCAATATTGAATCAATATTGCCAAAAAAATTACCATTTACCGAGTTTGAGAACTTACATTTCCCGCTGTGGGAATCTGTATAAAGCACCGGTTTAGAGTTAGGTGTGGTAAGAGCCTCTATGTGGAGAAATAACCCTTAAATGGTGAAGGCCCCTCAGGATGAGGAGCCTTCACAGGAGAGAGAAATACGCTATTTTTGCCCTTTTACCGAAAGCGTAACGTTGGCGATAACTCCGTCGTGAATTTTGATCACGACGTCAGCCGAGCCAACTGACTTAATCGGCTTAAGGATTTCGATAGCGCGCTTGTCAACGCCGGTGATTCCTGCGGCCTCAATGGCCCCGGCAATGTCGTTGCGGGTGATGGACCCAAACAGTCGGCCTTCGCTACCCGCTTTAGCGCTCAACACAATGGGCGCCTTCTCGAGCCGGTCCTTCAGCGACTGTGCTTCCTCCTGGGATGCCATAACCTTCGCTTCGCGAGCGGAGCGAATCTGGTCAACCTGCTTCTGGCCACCGTTGCTCCACGCTACGGCGAAACCCTGAGGGATGAGGAAGTTACGTGCATAACCATTCTTCACGTCCACAACGTCTCCGGCAGAGCCGAGACCAGCGACCTCGTTAGTCAAAATGAGCTTTGTCATCAGTACTCTCCTTAGCGTCCAGCGCCGGCGTAGGGCAACAGGGCCATCTCGCGTGCGTTCTTGATGGCCTTGGCGAGCAAACGCTGCTCCTGGACAGAGACACCGGTGATTCGGCGACTACGGATCTTCCCGCGCTCCGAAATGAACCGGCGCAGCGTCGCGACATCCTTGTAGTCGATAACGCCCACGGTGATGGACTTGACGGGAGCTGCGGGCTTGCCGCCTTTACCCATCCGTGGTTTGCGGCGATCGCCGCTGGATTTTCCTGCCATGGTGATGTTCTTTCTACTCTGGCGCTGGGGAGAAAATCTCCGCAGCGCTCATAGGTCGGTTAGAAGGGTGCGTCCTCAACGGGCGCCTGATCTGCGGGAGCTGCACTCGCCCACGGGTCCTGGGTAGCTCCGCCAGAGGCGGGAGCGCTCCACGCGTCATCCACAGCAGCTTTAGCGCCACCACCGGATTGACGCTGAACCTGTGCGGTTGCGTAACGAAGGCTGGGGCCAATCTCGTCAACCTCGAGCTCAATGGAGGTGCGCTTTTCGCCCTCTTTGGTCTCGTAGGAGCGCTGACGGAGGCGGCCAATAGCGACAACCCGAGCTCCCTTAGTGAGAGTGGATGCCACGTGCTCTGCGAATTCGCGCCATACGCTTGCGCGCATGAAGAGAGCATCGCCGTCTTTCCATTCACCGGAGGCCCGATCGAAGTTACGAGGGGTCGAGGCAATGGTGAAGTTTGCGACCGCTACGCCGTTCTGGGTGTAGCGCAACTCAGGGTCGGCAGTAAGGTTTCCGACCACAGTGATGATTGTTTCTCCAGCCATGATCTACTCCGGCTTGCGGCGCTTGCTGCCACCAGACAGCGACACCTTCTGGGCAACGGGTGCTTCCTCGGGTGCGCCCAGGCGAACAGCTGCTTCGTCCTGGCGCAAAACCTTGGTGCGCATAACGGCCTCACTCAGGCGCAGCTGGCGGTCAAGCTCAGCGGTGGCCTCTGATGATGCCGTGAAGTTCACGACGGCATAGATGCCTTCGCTCTTCTTCTTGATTTCGTAAGCCAACCGACGCTTACCCCAGATGTCGAGGTTCTCGATGGTGCCACCGTCTTTACGGATGACCTCGAGGAACGCTTCGAGACTGGGAGCAACGGTGCGCTCATCTGTCTCTGGGTCAAGGATGACCATCAGTTCATAATCGTGCACGACTACCCCACCTCCTTCGGACTCAGCGGTTACAGGATTTCTGCAACAGGAGGGATTAGTGCTGTGCCCCGCGAGCGAGACAACTGCAACAGTCTAGGCGCCGGGGAGCACCAGGGCAACAACTAGCGGTTGTCCCACCAGGCCTTCAGACGCGCGGTGGCCTCGTCCACACCAATCTCGCCCTCCTCCAAACGGAGCTCGAGGAGGAACCGGTAAGCCTCTCCCACGTGGCGCCCCGGCTTCAGGTCCAGAATCGCCATAATCTGCTCGCCATCCAATTCGGGTCTGATTGCTTGGAGTTCTTCTTGCTCAGAGAGCACCGCGATCCGCGCCTCCAAGTCGTCATACGCGAACGACAAGCGATCTGCTTTTCGCTTGTTCCTGGTCGTCACATCGGCCCGCACAAGGATGTGGAGGCGCTCCAACTCCTCCCCGGCGTCTCGGACATAGCGCCGAACAGCGGAGTCCGTCCACGCCTGTTCCGAATAGCCAAAGAAGCGCAGGTGGAGCTCAATGAGCTTTGCCACGGAATCAATCGTCTGGTTGTCAAAACGCAAAGCCTTGAGCCTTTTTTTCGCCAGCTTCGCCCCGACCGCATCGTGATGGTAAAAGGTCACCACGCCGCCCGCTTCAAAACGCCTTGTCGCGGGTTTCCCGATGTCATGCAGGAGTGCCGCAACGCGGAGCGCAACATCGGGGGCATGGTCGGGAAAACGGCGCTTCTCTTCGTCAATTGTTTGCTCCAGAACGGTCAAGGTGTGCTGGTACACGTCTTTGTGGTGGGCGTGCTCGTCTGCTTCCAGACGCAGGGCGGGAAGCTCAGGCAGAACCCGTTCCGCGATTCCGCTCTCCACCAAGACTTCGAGGCCGGCGCGAGGGCTATCGGTGGCGAGCAAACGGGTGAGTTCCTCGCGAACCCGCTCAGCCGAAATGTCATCAATCCGAGGCGCTAGCGCCGTCATTGCTGCCAGGGTCTCAGGGTGAATAGTGGCCCCCAGCTGGCTGACGAAACGGGCCCCCCGCATCATCCGCAGCGGGTCGTCCTGGAAGGAGATCTCGGGCTCAATAGGGGTTCTCAACACCCCGGCAAGCAGATCTTCCAGTCCGTTGCACGGGTCGACAAGTTTTGCCTCCGGGAGCGTGAGAGCCATCGCGTTCATGGTGAAATCTCGGCGGTGGAGGTCTTCCTCGAGACTGGTTCCAAACACCACGTCTGGCTTCCGGGTGCTCCCGTCATAGGTGTCAGCCCGGTAGGTCGTAATTTCCACCGTGTGCTGGCCCACTTGGGCCGCAATAGTCCCAAAGGCCCTTCCGACGTCCCAGGTCGCCTGGGCGAGGGGTTTCACAATTTTTTCACTCTGCTCGGGTGTCGCTGAGGTGGTGAAATCAAGGTCGTGGACGGGTCGTCCGAGGAACGCATCACGCACGGGCCCGCCGACCAGCGCCAACTCGAAACCAGCATCTGCGAAGGCCTGCGCCAGGCCCCTAATGGGCTCTTCCGAGGTGACAAGACGCAGTATTTCCACGGCTTTCGCAACGCTCGACATAGTGTTCAGAGTCTAGACTCTGAACCATGCCAGCTCGGGGGACAGTGACACGCAGGCGTGGATAACTTCGGCGCCAGCTCAGCTTTCAGCAAGCCCCGACGGCCCCTTGTGGCCCTCGGGGTGCTCCTTGCGCTGACCCTGTCGCTCATCTCTCCCGCCACACCAGCAGTTGCGAATAGTGAGCGATCACAGGCGCGGGTTGACCTCATTGTGGACGCTGGCGGGATCATCGAACCCCAATTGGGCGGCGCCTACAGCGTGCTCCTCCGGGCAGACGAAACGGGAACCCTGTCTTCGGGAGATGTGACGGTGAGCCTGACTGAGGATCCCTTCACCAGTGAGGTCCAGATTCGGCGGTTCCTCTCCGGCGATAGTGAGCCGGTGGCGACAGAAATCGCCCAAGCATCGAGTCCCGAGGTGCCTCAGCTGGAATCCCGAGAATTGGTCTTCGGCTTTGATCCTGAGATTCTGACCGAGCGGGTAACCCCGAAGACGAGGGCGAAAGCCCTCAGCCTCAGATTTTTGGGCTCGAGGTCAGCTACACCAACCCCGGCAACCTCGTCCCCGGTTTGCGCCAACTTACGGGCCGCCAGATGCTGATTTTGGTTCCCCCAGACACTGAGCTCCCACGAGCGTCCATTGCGCCCATCGTGACGCTGACCACCTCGGCAACAGGCGGGCAAGCTCTCAGCCCCGCAGAGTTGCAGGCACAAACCATTGAAGGTGGTGCGCTGAACCAGGTCACCAGTGCTCTGGAGAATTACCCCGCTACCCTCGCTATCGACAGCAGAATCACCAGTTCCATCACTGTTCTCGGAGACCAGGCTCCCCAGGAGTCGCTCACCTGGGCCAGCACGCTCGGCTCGATTGGGCTGACACAGTTTGCTCTGCCGTGGGCAGACGCGGATCCTCTGGCAACGCTGGCGATTGACACACTGGTGTACGCAAAACTGGGGGAGTTTCCGTGGGTCCACGGCGATGCCATCAGTAACGACCAGCTGGCAACACTGGCCACCCGCTCCGCATCCGCAGTGCTGCTCTCCAGCAACAGCTTGCCCTCGGACCGGGCAGTCGTGTCCGTCGGCGACGCCCGCATTATTCGGGTGGACGCCCAGCTGTCTGACCTGGCCACTGACGCTCTGCAAGCGCCGACAGTGTTGGAGGCCGAGGCAGACCTGCAACGAGCCCAGGGCATCATCGGATACCGCGCGTTCACGGGGAATAACGAGGTCTTGGTGTTCAGCACCGGACGCCTGCCCGCCACAGCGATCGCTCCTCGTCTGGAATCTGTACTCGAGGGGTTTAGCTCTATGCGACTGGCGAATGTGGTGGCCGTTCCGCTGGATGCTCCCGCCACCGAAACTCTCCCCGGGATTACCACCATTCCCCAGAGCCGCGAATGGCAAAACTTTGTGGGATCTCTGAAGGCTCTGTGGGAAAGTGACGTTGCATTTGCCACCATCGCAGCAGACCCCGGCCAAGCCGTGTTTTCTCGGTGGAACAGATATCAAGCCCTGCTGTCCTCGACCTGGAGCGAAAACCCCAACGGTCTGACCAGTGAATGGGAGAGAGCCCAAAGCGAATCCCGGGATTTCCAAAACTCAGTCCGGGTGGAGCAGGGCAGCGCGATTACGGTGTTGAGTGATCAAACCCAGCTGCCGGTCACCATCAACAACGACCTGGCGTCCTCCGTGGTGGTCTCGCTTCAAGTTCGGCCCACCACCGGAATTCTCGCAGTCGAACAACCCCTCACTCGGGTCGAGATCGAGCCCGGACTCCGCCATCCGCGTGTTTATCCCGGTTCAGTCACTAGCGAATGGAACCGTCGCCGTGGAATTCACTCTGTTTTCTGCCAGCGGCCAACCCGTGGGTGAGGTTGTCACCATCCCCGTGACTATTCGGGCTGGATGGGAGGGTGTGATCAGCATTACCCTCGCTGGCCTGGTCGGCGGAATCTTCACGTTTGGTCTGATCCGAGCGATTCAGCGTCGCCGATCGCTGGTGGGAGGTGCTGATGAGTAAACCCTCGGAGGAGCCTGGCTCACTCGGCCGCTCCAGCATGATCCTTGCCTCAGGCACTGTGGTGTCCCGGGTCCTGGGGTTCATCAGCGCCATCATCCTTGCCCGAACGCTTGGCACCGTCGGTGCCGGCGCTGACACCTTTGCTCTGGCTAACCAACTCCCCAACAACATCTACGCCATTGTCGCCGGCGGTGTTCTCAGCGCGGTGCTCGTTCCCCACATTGTCAAAGCAGGCCTCGACAAAGACGGTGGGCAAAGCTTCGTCAACAAGATCGTCACGCTCGGGTTTGTGATCTTCCTCGCCGTGGCAATCCTGGCAACGCTTCTGGCGCCTGCGCTGGTCGCGCTCTATTCCCAGAGCGGCGGCGATGGTGGTCGCGGGTTCAGTCCCGACGACATAGCGTTGGCGGTCGCTTTTGCCTACTGGTGTTTGCCCCAGGTCTTGTTTTATGCGCTCTACAGTCTGCTCAGTGAAGTGCTGAACGCCCGCAAAGTCTTCGGGCCCTTCACCTGGGCTCCCGCCCTCAACAACATCGTCGCCATGGCCGGGCTCGTGGCCTTCAGCGTTCTCTTCCCCGGTGTTGACACCGCCAGATGCGCTGGTCTGGACGCCCGCCATGGTCACTGTGCTGGCCGGGTCAGCAACCGCGGGTGTGGCGGCACAGTCCCTCATCCTTTTCCTCTTTTGGCGAAAAGCCGGCCTGAGCTTCCGGCCGGACTTCCGCTGGCGAGGAGTGGGACTGGGGAACACCGGTCGAGCAGTGTCGTGGATGTTTGGCATGATCCTGGTGGCGCAGATTGCGGGCGTCGTGCAGGCCAATGTCGCCTCGCTCGCTGCCGGCGGGGACGCCCCCAGCCTCGCGATCCTTCGTTTCTCCTGGTTGATCTTCATGCTTCCGCACTCGGTAGTTGCGGTCTCCCTAGCGACCGCCTACTTCACGCGGATGTCTACCCACGCGCGAGATGGGAACCTCTCTGCTGTTCGCTCGGACTTCCTCGAATCGGTGTCCCGAATTGGGTTTTTCATGGTTCTCGCCAGCGCTGGGCTCATCGTCGTGTCGCTACCCTTTGCGCGTCAATTTGGCGGAGAACCTGACTCGATTCGTGCCATGGCGTTGGTGATTGCCCTCTACGCCCTTGGCCTTGTGGCCTTCAGCGTGCTGTTTGTGGTCCAGCGGGTGTTTTATGCCCTGGAAGACACCAGAACGCCGTTTTTTCTCCAAGTGCTACAGGCCACGCTCTTCATTTCTCTCGCTTTGGCTGTTGCCACACTTCCGGTTGGGCAGATTGCCTGGGGTCTTGCCCTCTCCGCGAGCATTGCTGGGGGAGTTCAAACCCTGGTGGCTATCTTTGTCCTCCGCCGAAAACTTGGGGGCCTGAACCTGACCCCGTTGGTTCTCAACTTCGCCAGGTTTGCTCTTGCCGCCCTCCCCGCCAGTGCGACAGGCCTGGGGCTTTTGGTGGCCTGGGGAGGGGCAGATGGGGCCGCGTACCTCGAGGAATCAGCACTCTGGTCGGGCGTGGTGATGGTGGGAATCACCCTCGCGATGGTGCTGGTCTATGTCGGTGTTTTGATGCTTCTTCGCAGTGACGATGCCCGTACGGTGACAGCTCCGGTACTTCGTCGCCTGCCGTTTACCCGGTCGGGGAATACTTCCTCCTAGACTTGCGTTGCACGCGGTGTAAGGAAAGTAGGAGAAACATGCGAGACGTTGTCATTATCGGTTCAGGGCCTGCTGGCTACACCGCAGCCATCTACGCCGCCCGCGCAAACCTTAACCCGCTGGTTGTTGCCTCTTCTGTGGAATTTGGTGGGGACCTCATGAACACCACCGATGTGGATAACTTCCCAGGATTTCCCGAGGGCATCATGGGTCCCGAACTGATGACCCACATGCAAAAGCAGGCAGAACGCTTCGGTGCCGAAATTATGTATGACGACGTGGCGTCCCTTGAGCTATCAGGGCCGGTCAAAAAGATTTCCCTGGGCAACGGTGACACCGTTGAGGCTGCGTCTGTGATTGTCGCCACCGGATCTGCTTACCGCAAGCTCGGGATTCCTGATGAAGATCGCCTCAGTGGCTATGGGGTGTCCTGGTGTGCGACCTGCGATGGGGCCTTCTATCGCGAGAAAGTTGTCGCCGTGGTGGGCGGCGGAGACTCCGCCATGGAGGAGGCAACATTCCTCACGCGGTTTGCCGACACTGTCTACATCATCCACCGCTCCGACAAGCTTCGCGCCTCCGCTGTGATGCAGGAGCGGGCCCAGAATGATCCCAAGATTAAGTTCATCCTGAACGCCACCGTGGAGCACATCTATGGAGACGATCTCGTCTCCGGCATTGGAATCGTGGACACCGTCACAGGCGAAGAGACCACCCTCGACGTGTCGGGGTTGTTTATCGCCATTGGTTCAGATCCCCGAACCCACGTGGTGCACGGACAACTCGACCTCACGCCCGAGGGAACCATCGCCGTCGAGGGTCGCACCTCACGCACCAACATTGAGGGTGTCTTCGCCGCAGGAGATGTCATCGACCCGACCTACCGTCAGGCCGTTACCGCAGCCGGATCAGGATGTGTGGCGGCACTTGATGCCCAGCACTACCTCGAATCACTGCCGCAAAAACAGGCAGCCGCAAGCCACAGCGCCTAAGGCGCCCCGATAACCCAAGGAGAGACAGATGAGCAGCGCACGAGATGTGACAGACCAGAATTTCGACACCGAGGTTCTCGGAAGCGACAAGCCCATCATGGTGGACTTCTGGGCCGAGTGGTGTGGCCCGTGCCGCGCCGTTTCGCCGATTTTGGACCAGATTGCCACAGAGCACTCGGAGAAGATCGACGTCGTGAAACTCAACGTCGATGACAACCCCGAGACCGCGATGAAGTACCAAATCACCTCCATCCCGACCATGAAGGTCTTCCGGGGTGGCGAGGTCGTCAAGACGGTCATTGGGGCAAAACCCAAGCCCGCTCTGGAAGCGGACCTCCAAGAATTCTTGGCCTAACACCCCGCTCCAGGGCAAAGCCCCCTATTCTGGGGTCTCCAGTCCTCCAGCGTGCAAGGTGTTGTCATGATGTCACCCGGTTCGGGAATCTCGCTCGACCCCTGGTTTGACAACTACGCCGACCGTGCGGCGGGTTTGAGCGCGAGTGAAGTGCGCGCACTCTTCGCGGTGGCCAGCCGACCCGAGGTGGTCTCCTTGGCCGGTGGAATGCCTTTCGTTGCTGCCCTGCCCTTTGACAAGGTTCGAAGCTCCGTCGATTCCGTTCTCGCCACCCAGGGGGCCGCCGCGCTCCAGTATGGGTCTGGGCAAGGACTTCCCCGTCTTCGAGAGAAGATTCGAGACGTCATGGCCGAGGAAGGGATTCGAGCCGGTGTTGACGACATTGTCGTGACCACCGGTTCGCAACAGGGTTTGGATCTGGTCGCCAAACTTTTCATCAACCCGGGCGATGCGATCATTGCTGAATCCCCCAGCTATGTGGGTGCCATGGGAGTCTTCCGCTCCTATCAAGCACGCGTCGAGCACGTCGAGATGGACGACCACGGGATGATTCCCGAGGCTCTGCGAGAGCGAATCGAGCAGTTGCGTGACGCACAGGTCCCGGTCAAGTTTCTGTATCTCATCCCCAACTTCCAGAACCCCGCGGGCGTGACGCTCTCTGCGTCTCGTCGAGTGGAAATCCTCGATATCGCCCAAGACAACGGAATCTTGATTGTGGAGGACAACCCCTACGGGTTGCTCTGGTTTGACTCTCCGCCCCCTCAAGCGTTGCGAAGCGTTGATGATGGTGGCGTGATATACCTGGGTTCTTTTTCCAAGACGTTCGCCCCGGGGCTCCGCGTGGGATGGGTTGTCGCCCCCCATGGGATACGAGAAAAACTCGTGTTGGCGTCTGAGGCAGCCATTCTGTCTCCCAGCTCATTCGCACAGATGGTGTTAGCCGAATACTTCGAGTCTCACGACTGGAAAGCCCAAATCGATATTTTCCGTGGGGTCTACCGGGAGCGGCGTGACGCCATGACCAATGCGCTCTCGTCGTATTTGCCCGACATTGCCCACACCAATCCCGCCGGAGGCTTTTACCTGTGGCTCACTCTTCCCGAGGGGTTGGACTCCAAAGACATGCTGCCCCGAGCAATCACAGAGCTCGTCGCCTACACACCGGGAACCGCTTTCTTCGCTAACGGACAAGGCCAACGGCACCTTCGCTTGGCCTTCTGCTACCCAGAGCCCGACTTCATCACCGAGGGAATTCGGCGGTTGGCTCGAGTGATCACGGAAGAACGTGAGCTCGTCGACACCTTTGGCCCCGCCAGCTCCGAAACTCCGGTGGCGGCGAACCTTGAATCGCCTCCGCCCGAGGTGAGCTAACCGTGAGCAGCATGCCGCGGGTCCTGATTCTCTCCGGCGGAATTTCTCACGAGCGGGACATCTCCCTCAAGTCCGGACGCAAAGTTGCCGATGGCCTCATCTCTCACGGCATGAGTGTGGAGCTTCGTGACCCCGATGGAACCCTGATTGAGCATCTCCGCGAACATCCCCCCGAAGTGGTCTGGCCCGTTCTTCACGGGGCTTCGGGTGAAGATGGTGCCCTTCGCGCGCTGCTGGAAATGCTCGGAATTCCCTACGTGGGCTCCACCGCTGACGCCTCGCGAATTGCCTGGAACAAACCGGTCGCAAAAAGCCTGGTGGAAAGATCAGGGGTAGCGACCCCGCCCTCGATCACCCTGTCCCGCGACGCATTCCGCGAACTCGGTGCCGAAAGTGTCCTCGAAACGGTCACGTCAGCTTTGGAACTCCCCCTCATCGTGAAGCCCGCACAGGGAGGGTCGGCGCAGGGGGTGTCCTGGGTTGACTCCGCCGAGGACCTGAGAAAAGCGATGGTTCACGCCTTCACCTACTCTGACATTGCCCTCATCGAAAAGCGCATCATCGGCGCCGAGGTGTGTGTCCCCATCATTAACACCGGAGACGGTCCCCGAGCCATTCAAGCCGTCGAGATCGAGCCGCTCTCTGGGCACTACGATTTCGAAGCCCGCTACACCGCAGGAGCAACCCGTTTCTACACCCCACCCCGGCTCGAGCCTGAGGTGATGGAGTCTCTCAACACCCTCGCACTCGAGTCCTTTAGTGCCCTGGGTCTGCGCCATCTGGCCCGGGTGGACTTCATCGTTGACTCATCAGGTAAGCCCTGGTTCCTCGAAGCCAGCACCATGCCGGGTCTCACGGAAACCTCCAGCACTGCCTTGGCGCTTGATTCCGCCGGCTATGACGTCGGGGGAGTGTATGGCGCCCTCGTGGACGCAGCCTTGGCTACTCCCTAAAGCCGGGCTCACCCAGTTCGCCCAAGATCCGATTAAGGTCCGCGACAGTAGCGAAATCAATGGAGAGTGTTCCTTTGGTCTTGGACAAGGTGATGTGGACGCGAGTGTTGAGGCGGTCCGCCATTCGCTCGGCAATCTCATCGAGCCCCTCACTGCGACGGCCGCCCCGGACTTTTTCGCCCCCGGCTTCGACGCTTTGGCAAGACCGGCTTGCTCCTCAGCCTGACGGACTGTCAGCGACTGTTGCACAATCTTGTTTGCCAAAGCCGACATTCCCGTTGCGTCTGGCATCGCCAGCAGGGCGCGTGCGTGCCCAGCACTCAACACCCCAGCAGCGACCTTCTTCTGAACATCCGCAGGGAGGCGAAGCAGGCGCAACGTATTGGTTACCTGGGGACGAGAGCGGCCCAACTTGGTCGCGAGTTCGTCCTGAGTAATTCCAAAATCAGACAGTAGTTGTTGGTAAGCCGACGCTTCCTCCAACGCGTTGAGATTGGCGCGGTGGAGGTTCTCCAAAAGAGCATCCCGGAGCATCGCGTCATCGTCTGTCTCGCGCACCACTGCGGGAATTGTCGCAAGACCGGCCGCGGTCGCCGCCCGTAGTCGGCGCTCTCCCATGATCAACTCGTACTGGATGGGTCCTTGCGGTTTGGCCAGCGGCCGGACCACAATCGGCTGCAGTACACCAAACTCGCCAACCGAGTGAATCAGCTCGTCGAGTTCCTCCTGGTGGAACTCTTTACGAGGCTGTTGCGGGTTGGGGCGAATAGCAGACGGCGGGAGGGCGGCAAGGCTCGCACCGGGAATTGCGACCAAATCCGGCGCCTCGGGACCAGAGGGAAAGAACACGTCCACGGGACGCTCCCCCGTTGTGGAGGCGCCAGGAATCAACGCACCAATACCTCTTCCCAGTCCGGTTCTCTTCTGTGCCATTACTGCGTTGCTCCTCTGTGTGCAATTTCCAAAGCTGCTTCTTGATAGGACACAGCTCCGGGAGAACTTTGGTCATACTCAATCACTGTCTGCCCATAACTGGGTGCTTCTGACACGCGGACAGATCGAGGAATGAGTGTGTCCAGGGTTTGATCGGGAAAGTGCAGACGGACGTCAGAGACGACCTGGTGGGCGAGATTTGTCCTCGTGTCGAACATCGTCAACAGAATGGTCGACAGGGTCAAACCGGGATTCAGGTGACCCTTCACGAGCTCAATGTTGCGCACTAATTGGCTGACTCCTTCGAGCGCGTAGTACTCACACTGGATAGGAATAAGGACTTCCTGAGCGGCCACAAATGCGTTGATGGTCAGAAGGCCGAGCGACGGTGGGCAGTCAATAAAGACATAGTCGATGCCGGCTCCTGCCGGTGACTCCAGGAACACCTGCAGAGCTCGCTGCAGGCGATACTCTCTGGCGGCCAGCGAGACCAACTCAATTTCCGCTCCCGCTAGATCCAAGGTGGAGGGTGCGCAGAGAAGATGAGGACTCTCAGGACTCACCTGGACCACATCCGCCAACGGTGTGACCCCGATCACGACGTCATAAATACTCGGGATATCAGAGTGATGGTCAATACCGAGCGCGGTGGAGGCGTTTCCCTGCGGGTCTAAATCAATCACCAACACTCGGCTCCCAAAACGAGCGAGGGCACCCGCAATATTCACCGCTGTCGTGGTTTTCCCGACCCCACCCTTTTGGTTGGCAACCGTCAGAACTCTGGGCTTCGCCGGTTTAGGCGCCACAGCACCGGCGAGTGCGGCGCGACGTTTACTGAGATCAGCAAGCTCCGCTGCCAAGGGAGTGGACTGATCAAACTGCGGCTGGGTCACCTACGAATTCCCTCCCATGTTTCACGTGAAACATGCGTTGTGTTTTATCCCACTGTAGCCCGAAAAATTCGGGTCTCTTCAGTGCCAAATTCCGGCCCCGTCACCTCGATACTGGGGTTGGTCACGCTCCACTTGACAAGGACCGATGCGGCGTCACGGACCTCCTCATCGATCCTCTGGCCCTTCATCAACACGAGCTCACCGCCCGGCTTGAGTAGTGGTGCGGCAAGGGGCACCAGTGTTTTCAGCGCGCTCACAGCGCGGGCCGTAACGTATTCGCCCACAACGTGACCAGCAGCTTCTTCTGCACGCTCATTCCGCACCGAGACATTGGTCAGACCCAGCCGCTCGGCTTCTTCTCTTAACCAGTGCGCGCGACGGCCCAGCGGCTCGATCAGCACACACTGGACATCGGGCCTCATGGCCGCAACCACTAACCCCGGAAATCCTGCCCCCGACCCGATATCAATCAGGGTTCCAGCCCCCACCTTGTGTGCAACAAGAGCGGAGTTCATAATGTGTCGCGTCCAGAGACGGTCAAGCTCGCGCGGTCCCACGAGGCCCAACTCTTCACCCCACTGCGCAAGGTGCTCGGCAAAAAGTCGAAGCGTGGGTAATGCCTCACCGCAGAGCTTTTCCGCGGCTACGGGTTCTGGCTCTACCTCCGAATGTTTCACGTGAAACATTCCTAGGAGGCTGCGGTGATGACCGTGTGGCGTTCTTTGCCTTCGCCTTCGGAGCCCGACTGGAAACCGCGCTCACCGACCATGTCGTGCACGAGCTTGCGCTCGTAACTACTCATCGGGGGAAGTGCTGCGGATTTGGCACCGTTCTCGATCTTGTCAATCGCCACCGTGACCAATTTCTCCAGCTCTTTCTCGCGGGCTTCTCGTGACCCGCCGATGTCGAGCACTAAGCGTGCGAACTCTCCGGTCTTCTGTTGAACAGCCAGCCTGGTCAAGTCCTGGAGCGCGCTCACCACATCCGGTGCCGAAAGAGCATCGAGATCGTTGGTTTCCGCAGATCCCACCGTGACATAGGTTCTCTCCTGCTTAACCTCTATCTCGATATCGCCGTCAAGGTCGGCGATGTCTAGCAGGGTCTCCAAGTAGTCGGCAGCCAGCTCTCCCTCGTCAGGGACAACAATCTCTTGGTCCTTCGTGGCCATTATTTCCTCTTCTTCTTTTTCTTTGAACGACTCTTGCCCTTGGGTTGGGGGCGTTGACCTTTTTCCTGCTCTTCTTCTGGCTCGTCATCCTCTTCGATGAGGACAATTCCCTTGCGGGCGCGCTTCTTGGCAAGCCTGGCGTCTCGTTCCTTTTCTGCCTCGCTGCCTGGGGTGGGGAGGTTTCGAATCACGATGAACTGCTGTCCCATGGTCCAGAAGTTGGACACCAGCCAGTAGGTCATGACACCGAGTGGGAAGTAGACACCGGAGAACAGGAAGACCAGGGGCAGCATGTACAGCAGGATGCGCTGCTGGCGATACATCGGGCTTTCCTTCATCGCCGGGGACTGGTTCTTCGACATGATCTGCAACTGAGTAACGAACTGCGATGCCGACATCAAAACCACCATGATTCCGGCGGTGATCACAATGCCGATGGTCTCTGCGGAGCTATATCCGGAGCCCTCCGCAAAAGCCGCAATCATGGTCGCCTTGAGTGGCGCGAACCCAAAGAGAGCAGCCTGACCAAACTGTTCGGCGAGCTGCTCCGTCATAAAGGAAACGCCAGAGCGCCCCTCTGCGGCTGTCTGCAGCACCCGGAAAAGACCGAAGAAAATCGGCATCTGCAGTAAGAGTGGGAGACACGACGAAAAAGGATTGGTTCCGGCTTTTGAATACAGAGCCATCGTCTCGCGCGACATTGCTTCCCGGGAGAACTGGTCTTTCTTCCCCTTGTACTTATCCTGAATCTTTTTCAGTTCGGGGGCAATTTCCATCATGCGACGCTGGCTCTTAATTTGACGCACGAAAACAGGGATGAGTGCGGCACGCACGAGGAGAACGAGAACCATAATCGAGAAGAACCACGCGGCACCCGATGCCGGATCCATGCCCATGGCCTCGAGTACTGCGTGGGAACCAGCAAGCACTGCCTCGATGACCCATCGAATGGGCCACAGGATTGTGTCGAAAAACTCCACGTGCCTACCTTCCCTTTACTCCGACAAACCCTACCGGTCCCACTTCATAGCGAGACCTGGGCCCCGGAGGCGGATCATCGATCCCGCCTCGAGACCACGGGTTGCATCTCAAGATGCGCCAGGAGCCCAAGATGGCTCCCTTTGCCACCCCATGGTACTGAACTGCCTGCAGGGTATATGCCGAACAGCTGGGGTGATATCGACAGACCTGACCATAGAGCGGCGAAATCACTTTCCGATATCCCAGCAGAAGCACGATGGCTATGTTTCGCGGAACCAGCGCCAGCCAGTAGAGACCCTTCATGACCGGCGCACCAGCTGCGCCACCAGACGATCCCACTGTTCGGACAGTTCTTGAAAGGACGCACCAGAGCTTTGAGCTTGAGCTCGCACCACAACGTCATACCCCACCGGGTGCTCCACCAGAGTCTGTGCCGCTAGGGCGCGAAGCCGGCGCTTGACGGTATTCCTCGTCACCGCACCCCCCACCTGCTTGGAGACAATGAAGCCAAACCGCGCGGGAGAATCGTCCGTCGTGGTGACCAGGGACGCAAGAACACCAGGCGACCGAAACTTCACACCCCTTCGCGAGATGCGCCGAAGGTCTTCGCCCTCGACAATTCGGTTAACCCGCGCTAGCACGCGGCGCTCCCCTGGTTACGCGGAGAGACGCTCGCGGCCTTTACGGCGACGAGCAGCGAGGATGGCGCGACCGGCACGGGTACGCATGCGCAGACGGAAACCATGAACTTTGGCACGCCGACGGTTGTTGGGCTGAAACGTGCGCTTACTCATGGCAAGGACTCCTTGTTACTGATCCGGCCAATGGGCCGGGACATCTGCTCCCGTTTGCGGGACACTACAGGATAAGCCTCAAATCTCACCGGGTCAAACCTAATTTCCCAAATGGAGTTATCCACAGCTACTCTCTAGTCTGGGCAGAGCACCCGGTGAGCCCTCCAGAATGGGTGTCTACTTCTGAGTAGGTGAGAGAAAGGCTTTCGCGTGACAGATCCAGAAAGCGACGTGCTCGATTTCTGGCATAACGCCAAGAGCCATCTCACCACCGACTCGCGCATCACCCCCCAGTTGTGGGGCTTCCTGGATCTCGTGGAACCGCGCGGCGTGATGGCCGGAGTTCTCTATCTCGAAGTCCCCAACGAACTGACCCGGGGAATGCTGGAACAGCGTGTGCGCCTGCCGCTGTTAGCAGCCCTAGAAAGCATCGAAGATTCTGACATCAGCAGTTTTGCGATTGTCGTGAATCCAGAAATCGAAAGTGATGTTCTTCAGATTCCCGCAGAGGATGGCCTCATGCCGGACTATCCCCTGGAAAACTCCTCCGCAGAACCCGTGCTGACCGGCCAGGACCAAACTCGACTGAACAACAAATACAGTTTCGACAACTTTGTTATCGGCTCGTCTAACCGTTTCTCTCACGCTGCTGCCGTCGCCGTGGCAGAGGCGCCCGCCAAGGCATACAACCCGCTGTTCGTTTATGGCGGATCGGGACTGGGGAAAACCCACCTCCTGCACGCCATCGGCCACTACGCCCAAAGTCTCTACAAGGGCATCCGAGTGCGATATGTCTCGTCAGAGGAGTTCACCAACGACTTCATCAACGCCATTGCCAATAACCGAGCCCCCGAATTTCAGGCCCGCTATCGAGAAATCGACATCCTTTTGATTGACGATATTCAATTCCTGCAAGGCAAGGATTCAACTCAGGAAGCTTTTTTCCACACTTTCAATACGCTGCACGACCACAACAAACAGGTGGTGGTCACCAGTGACCTCCCACCCAAACAGCTCACCGGGTTTGAGGACCGCATGAGGAGCCGCTTTGAGTGGGGTCTCATTACCGATGTTCAGGCACCAGATCTGGAAACTCGTATCGCTATTTTGCGCAAGAAGGCCGCCAGTGAGCGCATCGACATTGGCGACGACGTCGTGGAATACATGGCCTCGAAAGTGTCCTCAAATATTAGAGAACTAGAGGGTGCCCTTATTCGGGTGACCGCTTTTGCGAACCTCAACAAGGCCACCGTTGATATGCCACTCGTCCAGACCGTCCTCAAGGATCTTGTCCTCACCGAAGACACGAATGTTGTCTCTCCAGCAGACATCATCAGCATCACCGCCACGTTCTATCAACTCAGCGTTGAAGACCTCTATGGGTCGTCGCGTTCTCAGACAATTGCTCTTGCGCGGCAGGTAGCTATGTATCTGTGTCGGGAAATGACGAGCTTGTCTTTGCCTAAGATTGGTCAGCTTTTTGGGAATCGTGATCACACCACTGTGATGTACGCCAACAAGAAAATCAGTGAGTTGATGAAAGAGCGCCGCTCGATTTATAACCAGGTCACCGAGATCACGAGCAGGGTCAAGCAAACTAGCAGTTACTAAATCCAATCAAGTTCTAGTTGAGGGTTTCCCACACTGTGGATAACTTGTGGAGAACTATGCTCCGCTTGGGGAAGACACGCGACGAGTTTCCACACTGATAAAAAAACTTCACCTACTGATATCTCCAACATTCTCAAGTGCACAATTTGTCCCCTCACCGCTCCACATCTCACACCACTGTAGTTTTAATGGAATCGTGGCTGATTTATGTCCGTTATCCACAAATCCACACGAGTTATGAGTATTACCTTTCATAATCTCTTCTCTCGGCCAATAACGACGGGTATCGAATGCTCTCGTCGCTTTGTGCCAGAATCGAGTACTGCGGTAATCCATTTCAAAGGTCAGGTGTCGCGTGAAATTTGAGGTCAACAAAGACGTCTTCAGCGAAGCGGTCTCGTTTGCTGTAAAACTTTTGCCACAACGGACGACCCTCCCCATTTTCAGTGGTGTACTGATCGCTGCTGAGGGATCCCACGTCACCATCTCTTCGTTCGATTACGAGGTCTCGGCCAAGACTCGCATTGACGCCAGTATTGATAACCCGGGCACGGTTTTAGTGTCAGGTCGACTTCTGGCAGAGATTGCGTCCAGACTTCCGCATGAATCAGTGGTGTGTGAATTATCTGGCACATCGGTCAGCGTGACGTCGGGATCTGCGAAGTTTTCGTTGGCTACTATGCCGGTCGAGGAGTATCCCAACCTTCCTGATGTTGAGGGCATTACGGGCACTGTGTCCGCTGAAGATTTTGCGTCAGCCGTGAGTCAGGTCGCGCCGGCAGCTTCTCGTGACGATGTAACGCCGGTGATTACCGGAGTGCTGTTGGATATTTCAGAATCATCAGTGGTCATGATGGCAACAGATCGCTACCGCGTGGCCTCTCGTCAACTTCCATGGAAGAGCACCGGTGTCACCAGTGAGGGTATGCAGGCCCTTATCCCCTCACGAACATTGGCGGAAATTGGAAAGACTTTCTCTCACGCAGGAGACATCACCATCACGATTAACACCGGTGGTGAGCGGGAACTTGTGGCCTTTGGTTCCGCTGATCGCACGGTTACCACGTTGCTCATCAAAGGTTCTTTCCCGCCGGTGACAAAACTGTTCCCAGCAGAAACTCCTGACTACGCGGTCGTGAGCACTCAAGACCTTATTGACGCCACCAGACGTGTTGCCTTGGTGCTGGAACGCGAGGCTCCCCTTCGCTATTCCTTCAGTGCTGATGGGGTGGCGCTTGAGGCTCTGGGGAGTGAACAAGCGCAAGCGTCTGAAACGATTGATGGTCACCTGGTGGGCAAAGAGTGCGTCGTATCTTTGAAGCCACAATTTTTGATTGACGGCTTGAGTGCCACTCACAGCGAATTTGTTCGGGTCGCCTTCACCCACACGGATAACCCCAATAAGCCAGGGCCAGTATTGATTACTGCGCAAAAATCACAAGACGGCGGGGACTCCGAGGTATATCGCTACCTGTTGCAGCCGAACTTGTTGATGCGCTAGAAGTTTTTTCGTGTGGATCAGCCAGCTCGATCTCACGCAGTGGCGTAATCACGAGTCCACCCGTGTTGAGTGCTCACCGGGGGTGACCCTCTTAATCGGTCCCAACGGGCAGGGAAAAACTAATGTCGTGGAAGCGATTCGCTACCTCGCCACCCTGGGGTCTCATCGGGTGGCCACAGCAGCTCCTCTGATTCGTGATGGTGCGGACAGCGCCACTATTTTTGCCACCCTTCATCACGGGGACCGTGAGGTTTCCACGGGTGTGACCCTCAAGCGTCACGGGAGTAATGACGCCACCGTGAATGGTCATAAAGCCAAGGTGTCCGATATCCCCCGATGGGTGTCAACGGTCATGTTTGCGCCCGAAGATGTCGCGATTATCCGAGGAGAGCCAAGTTTCCGGCGAGGATTTATGGACGAACTGGTGCTGAGCGGCTCGCCCTCGATGGTGGGAGTCTTCGGTGATTTCGAGCGGGTCGTGAAACAACGAAACTCGTTGCTCAAATCCCTGCGGTCAGCTTCACGACAAGCAGACCTCTCCACTCTTGACGCGTGGACCGAAAGTTTCGCGCAGGCAGCAGCGGCAATCGTGTCAGACCGCGTTCGATACCTCCGTGACATCACCCCGTTGGTGGCGACTCACTACGACAATCTGGCGGGAGGAGAGGACATTGCGATGACCTATCTCCCTAAGGGGTACAGCCTCGAGGACACCAGCAAGGAGTTTCTCACTCAGGCAATCATGGATGCGCTTGCTGCGGTAAGGCAGGAGGAACTGGATCGGGGAATGACGTTAATTGGGCCTCACCGCGACGACATGGAGCTCACCATTGAGAACAAACCCGCCCGCACTCACGCAAGTCAGGGAGAGACGTGGTCGTTGGCGTTAGCTTTGCGGCTCGGAATGGCGGCATGGATTAGGGACACCCGCGCCAGCGGTGATCCCATCATGATGTTGGATGATGTTTTTGCTGAACTCGATGCCAGTCGGCGGGAGAAACTTGTAGGGGCCATCGTCGACTATGAGCAGTTGATAATTACCAGCGCGGTGGAGGAGGATCTCCCCGCGGGGCTCGAGGGCTATCGCCTCGATGTGAGGGAGGGAGTGGTGACACCACGATGACAACTCCCGAGGCCCGCAATGTGTATCAGCGGCTGCGACAGAAGTTCGGTGGGTTCCGCGGCGCAGATAAGGAAGCTCCAGGAGGGTCTGAACCCTTTGGGTCTTTCCGGGACCCAGGGTCAATGGCGGATGCTTTCGATGAGCTCAGCAGCTCTATGGGGTGGGCTCCCAGTCTTGCCCGCGCCGACTTAGGTGAGCACTGGGCCGACATTGTGGGTGATGATGTGGCCGCTCACGCTCATCCCACCGGTTTTCATGAGGGCGCTTTGGAGATTCAATGTGATTCCAGTGCCTGGGCAACGCAGCTTGCGTCTGATGAAAAAGACCCTCCTCGAGGCACTAGAGGAGCGGTTCCCCGATGCCGGCGTGTCGGAGATCGTCGTAAAAGCACCGGGTGCCCCCTCCTGGAAACATGGCGTCGCGCTCTGTTCCAGGGCGTGGTCCGCGCGATACTTACGGGTAGAAACCCGTAATTGATGGAACGAAAAGAAATCTGTCCTCCAGAGGGCGAAAATCAGCCTTTCGGGAACCCCTCTTCGATAGACTGGGGGTGAGCAATAAACCCTGATATTTTCGGGTTTTTGCCCCATCCGAGCCCAGCTGCAGGAGAAACTACACATGTCACCAGCGCCGAAGAAAACTCCCAACGAAGAGTCCTACGGCGCCAGCGATATCCAAGTCCTCGAGGGACTCGAAGCGGTCCGCAAACGGCCCGGAATGTATATCGGATCAACAGGCCCCAGAGGTCTTCACCACCTGGTCTATGAAATCGTCGATAACTCCGTGGACGAGGCCCTCGCCGGACACTGTGACCTGATCAACGTGGTGATTCTCGCCGATGGGGGCGTCCGGGTCTCGGACAACGGTCGCGGAATTCCCGTGGATGAGCATCCCGTGGAAAAGCGATCCACCGTCGAGGTGGTTCTCACCACGTTGCACGCCGGAGGAAAGTTCGGCGGCGGTGGATACGCGGTCTCTGGTGGTTTGCACGGTGTGGGTAGCAGTGTCGTGAACGCTCTGTCGCAAAAACTGACCGTAGAGGTAAAACGTCAGGGGAGTAGTTGGACTCAGTCCTATCGAGACGGGGTCCCGGACGCTCCGTTGGCAGAGGCTGGGCCCGCAGACGTGACAGGGACCCGGATCGAATTTTGGCCCAACACCCAGATCTTTGAGACCGTCGAGTTTGATTACGAAACCCTGCGGACGCGATTCCAGCAGATGGCGTTTCTCAATAAGGGTCTCAGGATTGATCTGGTGGATGAGCGGCCTTCGGCTTCTGGTCGAAGCGACACCTACCAGTATGAGCAAGGGCTTGTTGACTACGTCGAATATCTCAACAACGCTAAGAAGACCGACATGGTCCACCCCGACATCATTTCTTTTGAGGCTGAAGACACGGAGCGCACCATTGCGTTGGAAGTGGCGATGCAATGGACTACCGCGTACTCCGAGAGTGTTCACACCTATGCGAACACCATTAATACCCACGAGGGTGGGACCCACGAAGAGGGGTTCCGCGCAGCATTGACCACTCTGGTCAACAAATTTGCGCGGTCAACCGGGCTGCTCAAAGAGAAGGACGAGAACCTCACCGGTGATGATGTCCGCGAAGGCCTCACCGCAGTGGTGTCCGTGAAGCTGGGTGAACCACAGTTTGAGGGTCAAACCAAAACGAAGCTTGGAAATACTGAAGCAAAATCGTTCGTTCAGAAAGTCACGGGTGAACACCTCGGAGACTGGTTTGAGAGAAACCCCGCCCAGGGACGAGACGTCGTGCGAAAAGCTGTTCAGGCGTCCGCAGCTCGAATTGCAGCTCGGAAGGCTAGGGAGCAGACCCGGCGTAAAGGGTTGTTGGAGTCCGGTGGAATGCCCGGAAAACTGAAGGACTGCCAGTCCAAAGACGCGACTATCAGTGAAATATTCCTGGTTGAGGGCGACTCGGCGGGCGGTAGTGCGGTGTCGGGTCGAAACCCAGAGACCCAGGCAATCTTGCCGCTGCGCGGGAAGATCCTGAATGTCGAGAAGGCTCGACTGGATCGAGCGCTGGGGAACAACGAGATTCAAGGAATGATTACCGCTTTTGGTGCCGGAATTGGCGAAGACTTTGACGTGGAGAAGGTTCGGTACCACAAGATTGTGTTGATGGCTGATGCTGATGTTGATGGCCAACACATCACGACGCTTCTCCTGACTCTGCTGTTCCGTTACATGCGGCCCCTCATTGAACGCGGCTATGTCTATCTCGCCCAACCTCCGCTGTATCGGTTGAAGTGGTCAAATTCCGAACACGAGTACGTGTTCAGTGACCGCGAGCGCGATGCGCTGATTGAGGCGGGCAAAAAAGAGGGAAAGAAACTCCCCAAAGACAACTCGGTCCAACGCTACAAAGGTCTGGGGGAGATGAACCACCAAGAGCTGTGGGACACCACCATGAACCCGGAAACCAGGACGCTGCTGCAGGTCACGCTCGAAGATGCGGCGGTCGCAGACACTGTGTTCAGCACCCTGATGGGGGAGGACGTTGAGGCCAGACGAACATTTATCCAACAAAACGCCCGAGACGTCCGATTCTTGGACATTTAGGACAGGTCCATGACTGACGAGACAACCCAGAAGCCCGCTGCCGACAAGGTCGATCAAGTTGATCTCCAAGTGGAGATGCAACGCTCCTACCTTGACTACGCGATGAGCGTCATCGTCGGGCGCGCTCTGCCCGACGTGCGAGATGGCTTGAAGCCGGTGCACCGCCGCGTTCTCTATGCGATGTATGACGGTGGGTATCGACCCGATAAAGCGTTCTCGAAGTGCTCGCGCGTGGTGGGTGACGTTATGGGTAAATTCCACCCCCACGGCGATAGCGCCATCTATGACGCACTGGTTCGTTTGGTCCAACCGTGGAGCTTGCGCTACCCCCTCGCTGCTGGCCAGGGAAACTTTGGAAGCCCAGGAAACGATGGCGCAGCGGCACCCCGATACACCGAAACCAAAATGGCGAACCTCGCCTTGGAAATGGTCCGAGACATCGACGAAAACACTGTCGATTTCCAGGACAACTACGACGGCCGAACCCAAGAGCCCGCCATTCTGCCCAGCCGTTTCCCCAACCTCCTGGTCAATGGCTCGGTCGGAATTGCTGTGGGTATGGCGACCAATATTCCTCCCCACAACCTTCGTGAGGTGGCGGCAGCGGCGCTGTGGCACCTCGCCCACCCCACAGCGTCACGAGAAGAGCTCCTCGAGGCCGCCATGGCTGAGGTTCGGGGCCCTGACTTCCCGACTGGCGCGCAGATATTGGGCTCGAGCGGAATTCACGATGCCTATCGCACCGGTCGCGGGTCTATCAAAATGCGGGCCGTGGTCACCGTCGAAGAGATTCAAGGTAGGACCTGCCTCGTCGTAACCGAGCTGCCCTATCAAGTAAATCCGGACAACCTGGCAATCAAGATCGCGGACCTGGTCAAAGAGGGAAAGCTCAGCGGAATTGCGGACATCAGGGATGAGACGTCGGGTCGAACCGGTCAACGCCTGGTCATCGTTCTCAAGCGTGACGCTGTGGCGAAAGTTGTGCTCAACAACCTCTACAAGCACACCTCTCTGCAGGAGAACTTTGGCGCCAACATGTTGGCCATTGTTGATGGGGTCCCGCGGACCCTCACACTCGACGCTTTCATTTCCTACTGGGTGACCCACCAGATTGAGGTCATCGTCCGCAGGACCCAGTTCCGCCTCGACAAAGCCGAAGCGGATGCTCACATTTTGCGCGGTTATCTCAAAGCGCTGGACGCTTTGGACGACGTCATTGCGTTGATTCGGAAGTCTCCCACAGTGGAGGAGGCCAAAGAGGGCCTGATGAAACTTCTGGGCGTTGATGATGACCAAGCATTGGCAATCCTCAACCTGCAGCTCCGTCGCCTTGCCGCACTGGAACGTCAAAAGATTATTGACCAGGCAACGGAGCTGGAAAAGATGATTGCCGAGTACAAGGCCATTCTCGCCAGCGACGAGCAGCAACGCTCGATTGTGTCGGAGGAGCTCCAGGAAATAGTCGAGCGCTTTGGCGATGACCGCCGAACCGAGATTCTGCAGGGGTTCGAGGGCGGAATGACGGATGAGGACCTCATTCCAGAAGAAGAAATGGTCATCACCGTGACGCGCGGTGGTTATATCAAGCGCACCCGGAGCGATAACTACCGAAGCCAACACCGGGGCGGCAAAGGTGTTCGAGGTGCCCAGCTTCGCGCCGACGATGTGGTGGAGCACTTCTTTGTGACCACAACCCATCGATGGTTGCTGTTCTTCACCAACCTCGGACGGGTGTATCGCGCCAAAGCCTATGAAGTTCAAGAGGCTGGCCGTGATGCTAAGGGCCAGCACGTGGCAAACCTCCTGGCGCTACAGCCCGATGAAAGTATTGCCCAGATTCTCGACATCGCTAACTATGAGGCGGCCCAGTACCTGGGCCTTGCCACCAAGGGCGGCATGATCAAGAAAACCGCCCTCACCCAGTACGACACCAATCGCCAGGGCGGCATCATCGCCATCAACCTCAAAGAGGGTGATGAGGTTGTTGCGGCGAGGCTTCTCAATGAGGGCGACGATATGTTGCTGGTCTCCCGAGCGGGAATGTCGCTGCGGTTTACGGCCAGCGACCAGAGCCTTCGACCCATGGGACGCTCCACAGCGGGGGTCAAGGGCATGCAGTTCCGAGGAGAGGACCAGCTCCTCTCGGCCTCTGTGGTGAGTGACCAGGGCTTTGTGTTTGTGGTGACAGAGGGCGGGTATGCAAAGCGGACCGCCGTTGACCAGTACCGCACGCAGCAGCGTGGTGGTCTTGGTATCAAGGTCGCGAAGCTTTCTGACACCCGAGGCGGCCTGGCTGGTGCCATGATCGTGGACGAGGACGATGAAGTTTTGATTGTCTTGGAGAGCGGAAAGGTTGTTCGCTCGAGCGTTTCTGAGGTCCCCGCTAAGGGACGCGACACCATGGGCGTGGTATTTGCTCGTCTCGCGGAGGAAGACAAGGTTCTCGGTATAGCGCGGAATCAGGAGCGAGACCTCGCGGAAGTTGAGACTGACGAGAGTAGTAGTGTCGTGGAAGCACAAGAGCCCGCCGCCGAGAAAGAATCCTCCGATGAGTGAAATACCCATAGTTCAGCCTGAGGGCCGAAAGGCTTCTACCTCATCACCCCAGGTCAAACAGGTTCGCTTGAAACTCGTGTATGTGGACGTGTGGTCTGCTGTGAAGCTGTCCTCTCTGGTTTCCCTCGCGGTCTCGATCACCGTGTTTCTCGTGGTGATCTTGTCGTGGCTGCTCTTGAACACGGTGGGTGTGATTGGAGCGCTGGAAGGAATTGTGGGAGACATCTTGGGTGATGGAGGAGGAGCAATTCTCGCCCTGCTGAGTTTCAATCAAGTCACCCTCTTGGCTTTTGTGGGGGCACTAATCAACCTGGTCTCGCTGACGGTGCTGGGTTCACTAGGAGCCGTGCTCTACAACGCGATCGCTAGACTGACAGGTGGATTGACGGTGGGGTTCACTAACACCTAGTCGATTGGGCCCAGCGCCCACCTGTGCGCTAATGTCGTATGCGGTCTAGGGGGCTATAGCTCAGGTGGTTAGAGCGCTTCGCTGATAACGAAGAGGTCCCAGGTTCAAGTCCTGGTAGCCCCACGTACAACTAAACACATGAGGGGCCTTAGCTCAATTGGTAGAGCGCCTGCTTTGCAAGCAGGAGGTCAGGGGTTCGATTCCCCTAGGCTCCACAATATTGCGCACGATTGATGTTCATCTTTCAGGTTTATCAATCTAAATTCGGTTAAGCGATGAAAAATTTGTCCATCCCTATGGCGCACGTGTGGTAGCGCTGTCATGCTAGGTGGACAGAAATTGGGATTGAACCAACTGAATGATAGGGCTGTAGTGGTTGACATCGAAGCGGGTGCGTACCTCACGGAACAGCTTCGGAGAAACCACCCGGAGCCGTTTGAGCGAGAGATGGTGCGAAACGCACGGAGAGCCCGTCTGGGCGGGTTTGTCTGGGGCGTGTTGAGCTCAGTGCTTATTGTGGGCGGCTTTCTGGGTGCCTCTGTGGCGAACGGTTCGGGTCTCATAGAAACCGTATTCGGGGTCAGGTAATGTCCAGCTCAGATCCCACGTTCCGCAGGAAGTTTCGCAAAAACGTCGAGCAGAAGCTCAACGTTGCAACAACCAACAACCCACGCGTCATCGCCAGTTGGGAATTGTCCCGTCAACTCGACCGTGTTGATGTGATGTGTCACGAGAACTCGTTTGATGAACGGGTAATTTCTCACCTGGAAGCGTCACTCATCCGCCTGTTGGGCGTGGGAAAGAGCCTTGGCGCTCTGGATGCTCAGGTTCAGACATTCACCGTTAACTGCGTCGGGACCGACACGAGCGAAATTCTTGCTCAGAATAGCTACCAGATTCGCTAAGTACCCCTCTCGACCTGGTTCACGCCGGCGTTACTCTGGTGGACATGACACTCTCCAGCGATTCTCCACCTACCGGTCGACATTCAGCGCCTGGCTGACGACTACTTCGACCTCATGCACCACCAGGACATGGAGCTTTTCGATCGAGTGTTTCACCCAGACTCGGTGCTCTACGGAGTTGTCGATGGCGAGCTCAACATCAGACCGTGCGCGATGTACCGCGAAGCGATGATGGCCCGGCAGTCCCCTGCTGAGCTCGGGAACCCTCGAAGGGACAGCATTCTTGCGTTCGATCAGATCTCACCGACCCTGGCTCTCCTGAAAATGCAGCTGGAAATGTTTGGTGGGGTGATGCAGGACTACCTCAACCTCTCCTACCTTGATGGCCAGTGGTGGGTTGTGGCGAAAATGTGGGAGAAGGTCGGTGAGTCTGCGCCCTAGAGAGTAAGGGCGAGCAGGATTGCTAACGCGAGAAATACTCCCGCGACCGTGAACTCCATAGCGATAGCGACGCGTGGTTGGAGGAAGAAGTTGCGGGCAGCGCTTGCGGCATAGACCAGGGGCACCAACCACACGATGGTTACCACTAAGAACGCAGCACTGAGCAATGTCAGCTGGAGGACAGCGCTGTTGGCCTCGCCGAGAAACTGTGGGAAAAAGGCGAGATAGAAAATCAGAACCTTCGGGTTAGTGACGTTCGTCACGAGGGACAGTCGAAAAGGCTTGTCTCTCGCGGACAGTGTCGTCATCTGGTCGCTCGCCACAGGGGCGCGGAGGAGACCCAATCCGGCTCGGACGCTGATGGCGGCGAGAATCACCAGAACGGCAATTCCCACCACGTTGACAATTCCCAGTGCCACGGGAATCTGAGATATCAGGAGCCCCATGCCAGAAATCAGGAGCAGTGAGACGAGTGAGAGTCCGGCAAGAATGCCGAACATCGCAGAGAATCCGGCCTGTGGACCACCCCGAATGGCAAACCTGAGGAGAAGGAACGTGTCGGCACCCGGTGACAGGATAATCACCAAAGACGACAGGATAAAGGGCAGAAGAACGCTGGTATCAACCACCGGCACCCTTTCTCTAGCAGGCACAGTCTAGGGCTGGGTTACCGCGGCTAAGCAAGAACTCGAAAGACATGTTCGGGTGGCACGAAGGGGTCTTGTTTCTCTACTACGCTGACCTGGTGTCCCGTAAAGCTTTGCTTCTTTTCCTCTCGGTAGGAACCATTTGGGGCACTCCCTACTTCTTCATCGCTATCGCGATCGAGGATTTCCAAACCCCCAGCATTGTCTTCCTCCGCGTGTTGCTGGGCGCGTTGATTCTCATGCCCATTGCCATAAGTCGGGGCATGATTCGGGCGACGTTGAGAGCCTGGCCCGCGGTTCTTGCCTTCGCCGTGTTGGAAATGGTCGGGCCTTGGTTCCTCATTACCGAGGCAGAGCGGACCATCAGCTCAAGCCTGGCCGGCTTGTTGATTACTACGGTGCCCTTTATTGCGGCGTTTTTGGTGGGTCTTTTGGGTGACAAATCTGCGTGGCATCCCCTGACAATTCTGGGTCTTGTTTTAGGGTTTGCCGGAGTCTTAGCTCTCGTGGGTATTGACGTCTTCTCTGGAGACCTAGTCCTCACCCCCGTGTTGATGATGCTGGCTGCAGCCGTGGGATACGCGATCGCACCCATCATTGCCAACCGGATGCCCTCTGAGGTGCCGACCTTGGGGGTGATTGCGGTATCACTGACCATGGTGACCGTCATTTATGCTCCGTTTGCGGCGGTGAGCTTGCCCCAGGACATCGCTGCCGGACCCAGCCTTGAGGCGTGGGCGTCCGTCATCATCCTGGGAGCGGTGTGCTCGGCACTCGCGTTCGTTATCTTCTTCGCGGTCATCCGGGAAATTGGTCCGGCGCGCGCCAGCCTCATCACCTATGTGAACCTGGCAGTGGCGGTTGTCTTGGGTGTCGTGTTCTTGGGTGAGCAACTGACGACCGGGGTGTTTGTGGGTCTTCCTCTGGTGGTGGCGGGAAGCTACTTGGCAAGCCGGCGACGGCAAGCTTTTGTCCGCAAAAAGCTCCGCAAGGACCAGGAGATTCCTGAAACCCTCTAGCCTTCGGTTTCGGAGCGGTGCCGTTCGGTAATGGTCGAGTACAAGCCGATAGTGACCAGCAGAATCAGCACCAGTGCCGGCGCAAAGTCTCCAATCAACCAGGCCAGGGTGACGGGCTCGACCTCCCATCCCGCGTAATCGTAGTTGTAGTCGCGCAGTGCCTCGAAGGACCCGGCCCCAAACACAAACGCCATGACGGACACCACGGCCCCAAAAAGAATCGAGAGAACGAAGTTGAGGTTCCAGGCCCCGCTGGCCCACGCGGTTCTGGGCTTCGGGGCGGCAGGTTTCTCAGCTTTAGCAAGCCTTGCGTATCGGGTGCCAAGGATTATCCCGGCTGCGATGATGACCTGGATGATGACCCACACCCACGCCTCCAGCGAGGTTCCCGTGACGTCATAGACAACGAGTCCAAAAATCACAGCGATGGCAGCGGCGATGATGGGTATCGCGTAGCCAAGCCCCAAAGCCTTTTGACGCGAGTCAAGCCCAGAGGTTTCGGTCACAGTGGCGTCGGCTTTATCTTTTCGGAAAACGAAGGCGAAGAGCAGGACGGTGACGACGAGCGCTGTGGCCAACACGATCGGAAGATAGACCCCCAGCAAACGCTCGATCAGGGAGCCATCAGCGCTGGAACCCCCGAAGGCCCCAAAGAAGTTTGCGAGAGCAAAGATTGCCCCGCCGGCAAGGGCAATGATGACGGTGAGATTGCCAAAGCGGTAGGCCGCTAACGTCAGGCCCTCGGGGGTCGACTCAGCTGCCTTCTGTGTCGCGGAGAGGGTCAAACCCCGAAGGGAGGCTAAAGAAAAGGCAGCTATTCCGGCCAGATAGAGGTAGGTGGAGGGCCGAATGAGGGGGCCATCGTTCAGCCACATACCTTGCTGGTCCAATTCCGGTTGAACAAAGAGATTTGACCAGGCAGCACACATAAAGAATGCCCAACCCGCGACAAGACCAACTAAGGGGAGGAGGACTGCGCGTTGTGAGATGCCCATGTGAGCGAGTCTAGGACGGCGGTCGCCAGCCGAGCTCCCACGACAGGGCTTCCGCTGACTCGCGAACAAGTGACCCTAAAGCTTGGTATCGATCCTTCAGACGGTTCTTCCGCGCGCCGACCGCTATAGCGCCAACGACAACGCCAAAGGCGTTCCTCAGTGGAGCAGCCGCATCCACAATCGTGGGGGTGAGCTCTCCGTCTGAAATCGCATAGCCGCGGCGACGTATTGTTTTGACCGTTTTCGCAAGTCGCTCCAGGGAGGTGATGGTCCCCGGCTTTTCTCGCAGGGTGCGAAGGCGAACGGTCTCGTGTGGTCGCTCTGCTTGTAGAGCTTCGGGAACCTCCCGGGCCTCGCCATGCTCCTCCCACCACGCCGCAAGCTCGTCTTCGGCGAAAGTGGCCAGTATTGCTCTCCCCGACGCTGTTTTGAGTGCGGGGATGGAGATACCGTCGAAACTGTCGTCTCGCTCAGGGTGTTGGGCCAACTCGGTGTGGACGGTCATGATGGCCCCACCTCGTAGGACGGTCAGGTGGGCGGATTCCTCTGCCTGTGCCATGAGATCAAGCAGAGTGGGCCGCGCTAAGAGCGCCAAGTGCGCCTCTTGAGTTCTCATGGCAAGCGCGTAGAGATGGTGACCGAGCGTGTATCTCTTGGTGGTTCTGTCCCGGTCGAGTAATCCGGAGTGCAGAAGGGTTTGGCAGACGCGCGAAATCTGGCCCTTGTCCCGCCTGAGCAGATGGGCGATTTGCTGGACTCCGTAGCCTCCGTCTTCCCACGCTCCTCGGGTCCCCAGAAGCTCGAGAACTTCGAGGTCTCGGGAGAGTCCAGAGGTGTGTGAGGGCATCAACCCAGGCTAAGTGATTGTTGATATATGGACAACTCGGTTAGCCATCGATGGTGGGTCTCCGTACGGTGGAAATATCGAAACTAGAGGAGGAATGCCAAACTAATGAAGAAATCGCTAAGAAATGTGATGGCCCTTGTGGGCACTTCAGCACTATTCGCAGTAGCCGGATGTGCCGCAGACGGTGGGGAATCATCCGCCGGTACTGGAGCACTGAGCGGGTATGACCTTTCCGGAGTGGACGTCAGCGTTGGGTCGAAAGACTTCGACGAACAGTTGATCCTCGGAGAAATGATGGTCATCGCCTTTGAAGAGGCTGGTGCAACCGTCGACAACAAGGTTGACCTGGGTGGTACCAATATCGCTCGTGCAGCACTTGAGTCCGGAGACATCGACATTTACATGGAGTACAACGGAACCGGATGGACCGTTCACCTGAGTCAGGAAGACCCTAGCTTTGACCCGGATGAACTGACGCAAAGCGTCAGGGATCTGGATCTCGAGCGAAACGGAATCATGTGGGTGGGTCAATCCCCGTTCAACAACACCTACGGTTTCACCTCTTCTCCTGAGCTCACCGAGGCAAACGGAGGCGCGTTCTCGCTCCAGACCATGATGGAGTATGTCCGGGACAACCCGGACGCTACTGTCTGCATGGAGTCCGAATTTCCCTCCAGGCCCGATGGCTTGATCCTCACGGAGAATGCCACCGGAATTAAGTTGCCCGTAAGCCAGCAGCTCATTCTGGATACCGGAATCATCTACACCGAGACCGCAGCGAACAACTGCGACTTTGGTGAGGTGTTCACCACTGATGGACGTATTCCGGCTTTGAACCTGACTCTTGTGGAAGATCCAGGCGTCAACATTCTGTACAACGTGTCGGGAACGATCCGTGAAGAGAAGTACAACGAAGCTCCTGAGGCGTTTGATGGAATCATCAACGACATCCTTGCTCCCCTCGATGAGGAGCGCATGGCAGGACTGAACGCTCTTGTCTCCGCAGAGGGACAGGATCCAGCTGACGTCGCGAGGGCATACCTCGTCGAAGAAGGCCTTCATCTCCGGCTAAATCGATGCGTAATGACCGGGGGCTTAGCCCCCGGTCATTCGTCGGATAGCGAGGAATAGAGATGGAATTTTTTGAGAGCTGGTGGACATTTATGTCCACGCGAGGCGACAAGATTCAGGTCGCCCTCGCCGAGCACACCGTGTATGTGGTGACCGTGCTCGGACTGGCCAGCGTCTTCTCTGTGGGCCTCGGTATTGCCACACGCAGGAATGTCTTGGCGAGGGAGCTCTCCCTCGCCATCACCTCGGTGTTTCTCACTCTTCCGTCCCTCGCGCTCTTCACCATCTTTATTCCCCTGGTGGGGTTGGGCTTTGCCCCGTCCTTCATCGCTCTTTTTCTGTATTCGCTGCTCCCCATCCTCCGCAACACCATTACCGGGTTGGATGGCATTGATCAGAGTGTCTTGGAGTCAGCGAAGGGGATGGGCCTCACCTCCCGTCAGGTTCTCGCGACCGTCCAGCTGCCCCTGGCCTGGCCGGTAATTCTCGCGGGAATTCGGGTCTCGTCGATGTTGATTGTGGGCATTGCGGCCATCGCGACCTTGGTCGCTGGAGGCGGGCTGGGCGACTTCATTAAGAGCGGACTTGCGAGGCTCCCGTTGCCGAACTCACTCGAGTCCATTTGGACAGGAACGATTCTCTGTCTGCTTCTCGCTCTTGTTATTGACCTCATTTTGCAGGTGCTGAAACGCGCCACCATATCGAAGGGAATCCGATGAGCGAGCCGCTTATTCGTCTTGAGAACGTCACCAAGTCCTATCCGGGCACTGAGGCGCCAGCCGTGGGAAACCTCACCCTGGATGTCTACGAGGGCGAGGTCCTCGTCCTGGTAGGACCCTCGGGATGTGGCAAGAGCACCACACTGAGGCTGATCAACCGCTTGATTGAGCCCACCAGTGGACGAATCTTCCTCAAGGGTGAGGATGTTACCGACATCGACTCAAGCCAACTACGCCGAAAGATTGGCTACGTGATTCAGCAGGTCGGCCTCTTCCCCCACCGCACAATTGCAGAAAATATTGCGACCGTTCCGAAGCTACTGGGCTGGGACAAGGCCACGATTACCGCTCGCGTGGACGAGATGCTGGATCTTGTCTCGATGGACCCCGCTGTCTATCGAGACCGCTACCCCAAAGAGCTCTCCGGAGGCCAGGCACAGCGAGTCGGAGTTGCTCGAGCGTTAGCTGCGGACCCCGATGTTCTGTTGATGGATGAGCCCTTTGGCGCCATCGACCCGATCACCCGAGACCGGCTACAAAACGAATTCTTGCGACTTCAGCAGGACCTGAAGAAGACCATCGTGTTCGTCACCCACGACATCGATGAGGCCATCAAGATGGGCAACCGAATCGCGATCCTCCGTGAGGGTTCCGAGATTGCCCAGATTGACACCCCCGAGGTGATTTTGTCTGATCCGGCTGACGAGTTTGTCGAAAACTTCCTGGGATCAGGGGCAATCTTGAAGGGTTTGACTCTGAAGAAGGTCCGAGACATCGAGCTTCACGACATTCCAGCCCTCGAGATGCCGGTCATGAGGGACGAAGCCTTGCGCGTGCTGGAGGCGTCTCCAGAGAAGACAGCAGTTCTCTTGGATAAGGACCACAAACCGTTGCGGTGGATTAGTGAGGCGTCGCTCAATCGCACCACTCAGCCCATCGAGAAGAGTGGTAAACCCATCACGATTGATTTGCAGCCCGAGGACACTCTGCAGGACGCCTTGGGCGTCATGCTGCAGTCTTCGGTGGGTATGGCTGTGGTGGTGGATCGCAGCGGTAAGTACCTCGGCTGTTGCAGCATCGAAAGCTTGGCTTCGCTCATCATTAGTGATGGGGGAGGGACACCCTCGTCATGACCATGGTGAGCCCCCCGCGGGCTGAGCGTTCGACTCTGGCTGAGCGGCTAGACCTCATTGTGGCGCCCGTCTTTGCGGTAATTCTGGCGGTTATCGGTGGGGCCGTCTGGCTGTACTCCGACATCGATGACACCACCCTGGCGATCCTGGCTCCAGAGAAGATTCAGAACCAGATGGTGCAGACCCTGGTGCTCGGTTTCTCCTCCTCGGCCTTGGTCATCCTGATTGCCATACCCATCGGTATTGCTGTGACACGGAAAGGTTTGCCACGCCTCAAGGGTTTCTTGGTGGACACTCTGGGTCTTGCCCAAGCGTTGCCGGCCTATGGACTGATTGTGCTGTTCTTTTCCTGGTTTGGAGCGGGAATTGGCACCGTGATTATTGCGCTGGCCACGTTCTCGCTATTGCCGGTGCTGCGTAACACGATTGTGGGGTTGGAGCAGGTGGATCACGCCGTCATTGAGGCCGGCCGAGGCATGGGCTACACGAAGCGACAGGTCCTGTTCCAGATTGAGCTTCCACTTGCAGTCCCCGTGATCATCGCCGGTATTCGTACCGCCATCGTCATCAATATCGGGATGGCGGCGCTGGCATTCCTCATCGGAGGAGGTGGGCTAGGCGAAACCATTAACTCGGGACTGAAGCTCGATCGAAACCCCGCCATTTTGATTGGCGCAGTCCTGGTGGCGATCCTGGCCTTGGTATTTGATTTCCTGAGCGCTGTGGCCCAGCGCTATCTCAAGCCCAAGGGAATGTAGGGACTAGTCCTCGTCCTCGACCCACAGGTCGTCATCCGCGCGCAGAGTTTGCCAGGCGGCATAGCCGATGAGCGCCACCGCAATGGCTCCAATTGCCATCAGCACATACACGACGGGGTTGGAAGACTTTTTGGGGGCGGCAACCTGCCGCCAGGGAATCCGAGCCAAGGCTGGTTCGATGGTGTCGCGGTAGGTCTCGTGAGCCCGGGGAATCAGATCCCGCTTGGCGATCCCGCTAGCGCTCGCAGAAGCGTCGCGGGCGACGCTCTTAGCGTGGGACAGGACGTCGCGCTGTTCGTCCCACAGCCTTTTGGCTTCTTGGGACAAGCGAGCCAGCTCGCGTTGGGTCTTGCGGTCCATAGGTCCCACGTCCTTTCGTCTCAGCGGGTCTTCAGTCTCCCAGAAATTCTTAGGAACTTCCTGGGCTTATCTCTGGAGGCAACCTTCAGTGGTCCCTGACAGAATGGAAACCATGACTCTACATACACACACAGCGACTTTGCACACTAATCACGGGGACATTGTGGTGGGCCTTTACGGCAATCACGCGCCCAAGACCGTGGATAACTTCGTGGGACTTGCCACAGGAGAACGAGAGTGGACCCACCCCACCACCGGCGCAGCCGGTGAAGGCCCCCTCTACACGAACGTCATTTTCCACCGCATCATCCCCAGCTTCATGATTCAGGGTGGTGACCCCGCCGGGACCGGTATGGGTGGCCCCGGATACCAGTTCGATGACGAGATTCACCCGGAGTTGAACTTCACCGAGCCCTACGTGCTGGCAATGGCCAACGCGGGTAAGCGCGGTGGGCAGGGAACCAATGGCAGCCAGTTCTTCATCACCACTGCTGCCACAACCTGGTTGCAGGGCAACCACACCATCTTTGGTGCGGTTCTGGATGACGATTCCAGAAAGGTTGTCGACGCTATTGAGGCTGTCCCCTCTGACGGGAACGATCGTCCCCACGAGGATGTCGTTCTCACCAGCGTGACGGTTGTTCCCGTCTCCTAATGGCGGGATCCCGCAATCGCGATGACTTTTGTTATCGCCACCCCAAGACAGAGAGCTTTGTGCTGTGTCAGCGGTGCGGGAACACGATCTGCCCGGAGTGCCAAGTACAGGCTGCGGTGGGTTTCCACTGCCCTGACTGCGCCGGGGTGAAGAAATCGGGGAGCCTCGGCGGACTATTCCGTCGAGGGTCCACCCGCTCTGTTGCTGTGGGCACCAGACCGAGCGCCACCTATGTGTTGCTGGGAATTATTGTCGCGGTCTATGCCGGGCAACTACTCTCCGGCGGCTTGCTCACCCAGTTACTTTTGTATTGGCCTCCGCTGACGGCTATTGAACCCTGGCGAATGGTGACGACGATGTTCGTGCACTCTCAATCGTCGGTTTTCCATATTCTTTTCAACGGGTATTCGCTGTTTATTCTGGGAACCCTGGTCGAGCGACTGATTGGGCCGGGTCGATTTGTCACTCTGTTTCTGTTCTCGGGCTTCGGCGGGTCGGTTCTCGTCTCGCTACTCTCCCCCACCTCCGCCGTGGTGGGCGCGTCAGGCGCAATTTTTGGTCTTTTTGGTGCCCTGTTTGTGATTCAGAGGTCTTTTGGGGGAGCTAACACCCAACTCTTGATTGTCCTGGGCCTGAACCTCGTCATGGGCTTTATCGTCCCCGGTATCTCCTGGCAGGCCCACATTGGCGGTCTCATTACAGGGGCCATTGTGGCCAACATCATGGTGAGAACTCGGGGTGAGGAACCGAGACGGCAACGCCAAGGGTTGGGCCTGGTGGGTCTGGGCCTGGTGGCGCTCACAGTGCTCGGCGTGCTGGTCTAGGCGTTATCCACAGCTTCTCCCCACTGGGGAGAACTACACCTGTGTAACTAAAGCCGTGTTGGTTACTTCCAGCGGGTCGTCATCAAGAACCCTACGAACATGATGCCAAAGCCGACCGCGATGTTCCATGCACCAATTGCTGGGACCGGCCAGCCAATACCCGAGATGTAGTAGGTCAAAATCCAGGCGAGACCGAGCAGCATGAGGCCAAACATGATGGGTTTAAACCAGGCCGGATTGTCGTCCCCCTCCTCATAGGAGGTGCGGGAGGCGACGGGGTCACGGGGTTGCTTAGCCATGATCGCTCAGTCTACTGGGGCTTACTCACCGCACAACCTTTGCCCGGATTCCTCAGGGGTTCCGGTTGGTAGGCTGTGCGCGTTGACTAGAGGAATGCAAAACCTATGACCCACATCTTGGTTGTCGATAACTACGACAGCTTCGTCTACACACTCAATGGTTATCTCCACCAGTTGGGTGCCACGACTGATGTCATTCGCAATGATGATGTTGCTCCTGAGGGCGTCGCTGAGCTGATCGCCAACTATGACGGAATTCTGGTGTCACCGGGTCCCGGGACACCTGCGGATGCGGGGATTTCTATCGCAATTGTCAAGGAAGCTGTCGCCCAGCAGATTCCGCTTCTGGGAGTTTGTTTGGGCCACCAGGCAATCGCCGAAGCTTTTGGCGCAACCGTCGCGCATGCTGAAGAGCTGATGCATGGAAAAACGTCCCAGGTTATCCACGATGACAGCACCCTTTTTGGTGGAGTGCCAGAGCGCTTTCAGGCCACCAGGTACCACAGTCTCGCTGTTGTCGACGGGACAGTTCCCGCGGATCTCGTGGTGACGGCCCGAACCACCGGCGGCGTCATCATGGGCCTGAACCACCAGAGTGCACCGGTCTACGGTGTTCAATTCCACCCCGAATCAGTTCTCACCGAGGGTGGATACACGATGCTGGGAAACTGGTTGGAAGTTACCGGTCTTGCGGGTGCTGCAGAGGCTGCTCGATCACTGAGTCCCAGGGTCGCTGGCGTTTAGTCTGTTGCCGCGGGGTCCTCAGTGGCGACCGCTCCGCAATAGGTGAGCGTGATTTCCGAGCGCTGAGGGTGTTCGCCCGGTGGCAGTGACTGGCTTCTCACCGTCTGACCAATGCAGTCCAGCGCCAACTCGAGGCGGACTGAGAGTTGCATGGAGGGGCCGGTCAGGAAGGGGTTGGCTTCTCCCACTGTCAGCCCGACGACGTTGGGGATAAGAACTTTTCCGTTCGACACGGTGATGGTGATGGCGTCTCCCGGCCGAACCGGAGTGTCGGGCTGGGGTGTGGTGGCCATCACGAGTCCCTCTTCAAGGCTCGGTGAGTAGGTGTCAACAACAGACTCAACGACGAGTCCGCGTTCCTCCAGCAGAGCTCTCGCATCGGCGATGTCAATGTTGCGCACGTCAGGGAGAGTGAAACGTGCGATACCGCTGGAGACCACGATTCTGACCGGCTCACCGGGCGCGACGCGCGTTCCCTCCTCGGGGAACGTCTCGATGACAATTCCCTCGGGGACGGCGGCGTTAGCCTCATATTCCACGTCGGGGGTCAGACCCAACGCCGAAATGGTCTGGGTCGCGACGCCCTCCGTCTGGTTGATCAGTGCGGGGACAGCTGGCGCTGCGGAGGTGGCCGTGGTGGAGGGGTTCAAGGTAAACACCCACAGCACCACACCAATCACGAACAACACGGCGAGCACTGAGCCCATACCGATGGCCAAGGTGGGAACGCTCTGCTGCTTGATTCCGCGGGACTCAAAGATCTCGAACCCTTCGACCGGTGTTCGGTATTCGGGCTCCACGGTTGCCTGCGGGACACTCCCGGTGACGGCGGGTTCAATCCGGACTCTGGCGCCAGGGTTGGGCAACTTGGGGGGTCTTCCTTGCGCAACGTCCTCGATGGCTGCCCGGAAAGCCTGGGCGGTGGGGAACCGCTCCTGGAGTTCCTTCTTCATGGCTGCCTCCACGATGAGGGCAACGTCTGCAGAGACCTCGGGGTTTACCTCACGCAGCGGACGGGGTTCCTCGCTGATGTGCTTGTAGGCGATCGAGACGGGAGACTCTGAGGTGAAGGGCGGGGCACCTGCCAGTAGCTCATACATCACCACACCGAGGGAGTAGAAGTCTGTCCGGGTGTCGGGCTCTTCACCCTTAGCTTGCTCGGGCGAAATATAGAGCGCTGTGCCGAGGATGGAGGTCGTTTGCTCCAGGTTTCCGGTGGCGTCACTCACCGCGCGGGCGATACCAAAGTCCATCACCTTGACCGTGCCATCGCCTGAAATCATGACGTTGGCGGGCTTGATGTCGCGGTGGACGATTCCAGCTTTGTGCGAGACCTCGAGCGCGGTGAGAACACCGTCGGCGACCTTGAGAATGTGGCGCTCTTCCAGCTTGCCCTGTCGCATGAGGGTGCTCAGCAGGTGACCCTCCACGTGCTCCATGACGATGTAGGGGGTAGTGCTCCCCGGAGGTGTCTCCCCGGCAGGACCGTTGTCCTCATCGCCCGCGTCAAACACTCTCACGATGGAGGGGTGGGACATTTTGGAGGCCGACATGGCTTCGAGGCGGAAACGATTCCGGAAGGTCGGATCAGAGGACAGCGTTGACTTGAGAATCTTGAGTGCCACCTGCCGGCCTAAGCGAGCATCCACGCCCAAGTAGACGTCAGCCATGCCACCGCGCCCAATGACCTCGCGCACCTCGTAGCGGCCGCCCAAGAGGCGACCGGTCCAGGGTCCTGGCGCGTTGGTGTTCACACAATCCTCAATCTGGCCGTTGTGGGCCGACGTTAGTCTACGGGCGGATCCTCGGGAGTTTCTGGCTCAGGGCTCGTGATTCCAATCGATAACTCGGTGGAGAGCGGCGAGGACAGAGTCCCACACTTGACTAAGTAACTGACGGTCATGCTCTCTCCATCGCCGAGGAGAACATTGATTGCCGTTTGTTCGGGCTCCAGGACCGTGGCACCTTCGTTGTCGAGGATTTCCCCACCCACGATTTGAACGGTGTAGCTGACCAGATCAAAACCTGCCGGGCACTGCGCATACCCGGGCCACTCCAGGAGAACCTCATCCCCCGGTGCCCACGGCCCTTCAGCCGGAGTGACGACCATGGCTCGAGGCTTGGGCGGCTGGGGGATTGCGGCATAGAAGTAGACCGCGATGAGAGTGTTGGTGGCGACGGTTCCCTGTGGGTTCACGCGGTAGGCCGTGGCGACAAGATCCTGAGAGGGCGCGATGTTTCCCGTGATGGCGTCAAGTCGCAGGCCCTTTTGAGACAACGCTTCCTGAACTTGGGCCTGTGTTTTGCCCACAATCTCAGTCTGGGCAATCTCAACTGTGGTGACTTCGGTGCCGGCATCCTCCTCGCCCACAGGTTCCTCAACAGGAAGCTCGGGAACCACCACCTCAGGAACTACCACGTCGGGAACCACCGGGTCCTCGATGACGTCGACAGCCGGAGATTGGAGCAGAACTGTGAGGGAGGTAGCAATCAGCGCGATCGCCACGAAAGCCCCAATGCCGCTGAACAGCCAGAAGTTTCGGCCCAGTTTTCGAGGGCTGTCCACGGGTGAGGTGTCGGTCGACACGGGTGTTGCCTTCTTTTTGTCGCTGGAGTCTTTGTCGGCAACGGGAGCGGGGATCAGAGCCAAACCAGCGGCGTCGTCACCTCGTGCGAGAGCAAGGGCAGCCTGTGCGAGATCGTGAGCTGATGCGGGTCGACCCTCGGGCTTCTTCGCCATGCACGACATCACCAGGGCCCGGACCGCCGAGGGAATCGACGAGGGTAACTCTGGCGGGGTTTCCTTGATTTGGGCCATCGCGATGGCGACTTGAGATTCCCCGCGGAAAGGCCGTTTACCGGCGAGTGCCTCGTAGGCAACGATGCCGAGCGAATACACGTCTGTTGCCGGTGACGCAGGTTTGCCTCCGGCTTGTTCTGGGGCCAGATATTGCACTGTTCCCATGACTTGGCCAGTGGCGGTGAGCGGAACCTGGTCAGCCAGGCGAGCGATACCGAAGTCGGTAATTTTCACGCTGCCATCAGGGGTAATCAGCAGGTTCCCGGGCTTGATATCCCGGTGCACCAGGCCCGCCTGGTGGGCAGCGTGGAGTGCAGATGCGGTCTGGGAGACGATGCTCAGCACGCGGCTCGCGGGCAGAATCTTCTCACGCTCCAAGATGCTGCTGAGCGCTTCACCCGGGACCAGCTCCATCACAAGATAGGCGCTGCCCTCTTCTTCTCCGTAGTCAAAGACATTGGCGATTCCCTCGTGGTTGACCAGGGCGGCGTGCCGGGCTTCTGCCCGGAACCGCTCGCGGAAACCTGAGTCACCCATGTACTCGTCTTTGAGGATCTTGATGGCGACGGTGCGACCAATGACGGAGTCGTTGGCCTTCCACACTTCCCCCATCCCGCCAATGGCAATCCGGGAGACAAGCTCATAGCGCGAACCAAAAACCTGACCGGTGGTGGGTCTCATCGCTGAATCACCGCCTCCATGATCGTTCTTGCCACAGGTGAGGCGACGCTGTTTGCTGTCCCCTCGGCGCTGGAGCCCTCAATAACGACGGCGATAACAATCTCGGGGTTTTCTGCGGGAGCAAAGCCGGTGAACCAGAATGAGCGACCATCACCGATTCCTGTCTCTGCTGTTCCCGTCTTTCCTGCGACGCTAATGCCTGGAATTCCCGCAGCGCCGGCGACACCCTGGCCCACGTTTCGCACCATCATGCGAGTCATCTCCTCGGCAACCGCAGGACTGAGGGGTCTCGAGTAGATGGTGGGCTCGTACGACTGCAGAACGCGGAGGTTGGGAGCAATGACCTGGTCCACCAGGTTGGGTGTCATCAGCACCCCACCATTGGCAACCCCTGAGCTCACCATGGCCACCTGCAGGGGTGTCACGCGGACATCGAACTGACCAAACGAGCTCAGCATCAGTTGCGCATCATCAAGTCCCCGTGGGAAGTTACTGGGCGTCACTCGAAGAGGAATCTCCAGGGTTGCACCGAAGCCGAAATCATCAGCTATGGAGCCAATCGCTGTTTCCCCGAGCTCGAGACCCAGCTCGGCGTAGGGGATGTTGCAGCTCAGACGGAAGGCTTCCTCCAGGGTGACGGTCTCCGCTCCACCACACAGTCGGCCGCCAGAGTTCTTGATGCTCTTCGTGCTCAGCGGAAGATCAAGAGTAGGGGGATTGAGGAACTCACTCTCGGCGGTGTAGTCACCTGATTCCAAGGCGGCGGCGGTCATCAAGACTTTGAACACGGAGCCCGGAAAGTACTGATCCCCAGCGATAGCCCGGTTGGCCAGCGGGTTGTCGGGATCTTCGGAAAACTCGTTATAAGCATCCAGCACTGAGGAGGTGGAGTGGGCTGCCAAGCGGTTGGGGTCATAGGAGGGTTTGGAGACCATCGCGAGCACCCGCCCCGTGGCCGGGTCGAGCACCACAACCGCCCCTCGACGATCCCCCAGAGCGTCGTAGGCGATTCTTTGGATTTCGGGATCAATCGTGAGTTGAACGCTCGCACCCTCCGGGGTGGAGCCGGTCACCAGGGAGGTTAGTTGGTCAAGAATTTGTGAGCTCGCTCGTCCCGTGAGCACTGGGTTCAGAGCACTCTCGATGCCTGCATTTCCCTGGTTCAAGGTGTAGTAGCCAATTACCGGGGCATACAGATCGGCGAACGGGTAGGTGCGCAGATACCGGAACTGGTTATCCACCGGGACGGATCGTGCGATGGGGATTCCGCCCGCCAAGATTTGCCCCCGCTCCGCGGAGAAGCTTTCATACAGTTTTCGAACGTTGCGATCATCGTCGGCAATGTCTTCACTCGCGACGACCTGGATGTAGCTGGCGGAAAGAAACAGGGTCATGAATAGCGCCAACACGGCGATTCCGACCCGGCGCAGTGGCGCGATCATGCGCGAACCCCTGCCTCGAGTCGAACGGACGCTCGCGCCTCATCACTGAGCCGCAACAGCAGAGCAACAATGATCCAGTTGGCGACCAACGAGGACCCTCCCGCAGCGAGGAAAGGGGTGGTCAAGCCGGTCACAGGAATGACGCGAGTGATGCCACCGATAACCACGAAGACCTGCAGCGCCAGAACAAACGCTAACCCGGAGGACAACAGCCGACCAAAATCATCCGTGCCGGTGAAACCGACTCGGAAGCCACGGCTCACCAGGAGCAAATACAGGGCAAGAAGGGCAAACACTCCAAAGATTCCGAGCTCTTCCCCCAGCGCCGCGACGATGTAATCCGAATTAGCCAGAGGAACGAAACTGGGTTGACCTTGGCCCAGGCCCTCGCCAATAAAGCCTCCCTCAGCAAACCCGAAAAGCCCTTGAACTAGCTGGTAGGAACCCCCCACAGCGTTATAGACCTCGGGATTGAAGGAATCCAGCCACCCTTCCAAGCGGCCCTGCACATAAGCCAGCTGGCTGGCGGCCGCGGCAGCCCCCACGACAAACAGGCCACCGCCGAGCACCAACCAGAGAATCCTGTTGGTTGCGATGTAGAGCATGGCGAGGAACAGACCGAAGTACAGCAGCGAGGTGCCGAGGTCTCGCTGGAACACCAGGACACCCATCGCCACCACCCACACAATCAGGAGAGGGCCTAAGTCTCGAACGCGGGGCCAGCGAATCCCGGCGAAGGTGGTTCCCACCTTCTGGAGACTTTCCCGCGCCGTCATCAGGTACCCGGCGAAGAAGATCGCGAGAGCAATCTTCGCGATCTCACCTGGCTGGAAATTCATTCCCGCAATGGTGACCCAGAGGGTTGCACCGTTGACGGTCCTCCCAATTCCCGGCCACAGTGGCATTGTCAAAAGAATGACCCCGGCGAGCATCGCAAGATATCGGTAGCGCAACAGGACTCGGTAGTTCTTCACCAGAATCAACACGATGATGGCAATCACAAGCGCCACCGCGGTCCAGGCCATTTGTCGAACGCCCGCTGCTTCCCACCCACTCGCGCCGGCAGCAATGTCGAGGCGGTGAATCATCGTGATGCCGAGCCCGTTGAGCATCGTGGCAATCGGGACGATGAACGGGTCAGCGTCCCTCGCCACCAGGCGCAACACAAGATGTAGGCCCAGGGTGAGACCGGCGAGCCCCGCTGCGTAGGTGAGGAGACTCCAATCCAGAGTCCCCAGAGCCCCCCACTGAACGAGAGCGAGCGCGAGCGCGCTCAAACCCAGAGCGACAACGAGGAGCACCAACTCCAGGTTGCGAAGCTTCTGTGGCATCTTCACCCGAAGGACAACGCGACCGGTTACCGGTGCGACAGGGGGAGGGTCGTATCGGTCACCCCATCACCGCCTCAGTCGATCCACGATGTCGAGTGCGTCCTCGAGGGACTCAGCGGGAAGAGAATCGGAGATTCTCTCCTGCTCGAAGAGCTGCAGGGACTCCAGGGTCACGTCAGTCTCCTCGTAGAGGGTGGAGAGCGACAGGGGCCCCACGTTCTCGGGAACACCCTGGTAGATGGCAACGAAACCATTGCTCTCCCCCACGAAATACCGCGTTTGGGTCCACTCGTAAGCAGCGAAGGTGGCTCCCACCAGTGCGCTGATGATGATCATCACCGAAAGTGACCACGCCACTCGACGACGGATGAGTCGTCGACGGTCCTCTCGAATCAGCTCCTCGAGGTAGTCCTCCTCCGGCTCAAAGTGCTCATCCGCGGGAGGTAGTGCTCGAAGCGGATGCAGCAGGAGGGCAGGAAGGGCGGGCCTGCGCATGACCGGCCCTGATTCGTAGGTGAGCGGGACCAGCGGCAGCACCGACCATGCGCGGTTCTGCAGGGGGTGAAGTGTCGAGACCGTCTGCAACCCGGACAATCACCACGGTGACGTTGTCCGGGGCACCCTCGCTCAAGCTTTGGGTGATCAGCTTGTGGGCGGCCAGTTCCACGTCATCGACGGTGAGAAGAGTTTCGGCAATGTCTCGCTCGGACGACGTAACCACTGAGGCCATCGGAGCACAGCAGCCACCGGTCACCGGGGAGGGTGTCCACGATGTGGGTGTCCACCTCTGGATCGGCATCCACGTCTCCCAGCACCCGCATGAGGACGCTTCGACGCGGGTGAACAGCGGCTTCCTCGGCGGTGATGCGACCACTATCCACCAGCCTCTGAACGAAGGTGTGATCCGCGGTGATCTGCTCCAGAACACCTTCGCGGAGTCGATAGATGCGGGAATCGCCGATGTGGGCAATCACCATCTGGGATTTCACCCGAATCATCGCGCTGACCGTGGTGCCCATACCGGTGAGCTCGGGGTGCTCCTCCACCGCTCTTGTGAGATCAGCGCCGGCGTCTAACACCCCGCGGAAGAGCACCTCGCGGGCGTCCTCCACAGAGTCATAGGTCCGGTCAAGACCAAACAGGTGCTGGACCGCCAGAGCGCTCGCCACGTCACCACCCGCGTGACCACCCATCCCATCGGCCACGACAAAGAGGTTGCGGCCCACAGACCCGGAATCCTGATTGCTGGCACGGATCTTCCCAATGTGGGAAGACGCGGCGCTCAGGACTTGGTCAGAAGCCATCTGATTACTTCCGGAGTTCAAAAGTCGTGTTTCCCACGCTCACCGGAGTGTTGAGGGGAACCGGGGTGGGGATACTCACCCGGTTTCCATCGACAAACGTCCCGTTGGTTGAATCCAGATCCTGAATCATCCACTGGTCATTCCAGAGCATCAACCGAGCGTGATGGGTGGAGGTGACATCATCCCTGATCACCAAGCTGGAATCTCCGGAGCGACCCACAGTGAACTGCTCCTCGGGGAGCAGTTCAATCTCTAAGCCCTCTTTGGGTCCCGCTGTCACCACGAGCGATTGAGCTATTCCGCCGGGAGTTGTGGGGGCTGGCGACATCGTGGGTGGTTGACTCGCAGACGTCTTTGCCGCGGCTTTGTCATCCTCCTCCTGGCGATATCGGGGTGGGCCGAAAAGGTCGGTGCGAAGCGCATAGACGATGGCAAAGATAAAGGCCCAGAGGAGGCCCAAAAACGCAAGTTGCAGGAGAAACAGCGTTAATTCGCTCACGATGTCTCCTCTGTGCGGATGGGGGTGTGGTGTGCGAAGGCACGATACGAGGCTTCAGCCTGCGGAACCACCTCAAACAGGATACGCGCCTGGCCCATTACAAGGGTGCACCTATCTGGGAGGGCAGCCCTGGTGACCCTCTCTCCGTCAAGTTTGGTGCCGTTGGTGGAGCCCAAATCGACGACTTCGGCGCGCTTGCCATCCCAGCGCACTTCCGCGTGATGGCGGGAGACACCGCGGGCAACGACGTGGACATCGGTGTCTGTGCCCCGCCCGATCAGCGTGGATTTCTTGACCACCGGGTACGACACGGAGTCCCAGGTCAGGGTGGGAATCCACACCACCGGTCCCACCGGTGTGCTGGTGACATCCACCATGCCCTCCGACAGCGACCCTGTGATGGTGAGGGTGACAGCTGAGCCGGTCGGCGAGGCCGTAACCGCGCACCGTGGCGTAGTCGGCGAGAGCTCCCGTGATTTCCTGGAGGAAAGGCTCCCCGAGACGAGTCAGTCGGGCATGGTCCTCGGTGGAGAGCCCGCAGGAGTACAGGTGAGGCGCCACCGTTCTGGTTCTGGACGCCGTCTTGGCCCGGGAATCCATTTCCCGCTTGAGCCCTGCCACAATTTCCAGTGGGTGGACTCCTGAGGAGAAAGCTTTCGCAAAAGCACCACCGACGAGGCGCTCCACGGAGCGCTCAAAACTGTCGAGAAAACCCACGGGACACCTCCTCGCAGGTGGGGTTCTGTTGTGTAGTGATGCTAGCCCGACTGGCTGGTGAAGCCTCGAGGGCTGGCCCGCTGTGGGGCTCCACTCCTGTGGTAATCTCGGCAGGTTGGTGGGCGACCATCATTGCGCGAGTGGCGGAATGGCAGACGCGCTGGCTTCAGGTGCCAGTGCCCGCAAGGGCGTGGGGGTTCAAGTCCCCCCTCGCGCACGTTATGTGCGTCGACCTCTGAAGGTTTTCATGGCTTTGTTGATGCCAAAGGCATCAGCAATCCAATCGAAGAGCGCTGTGGGCAAAAGCCGGAATACTCGCACCGAATAGACCATCCCGGGCAGCAAGAGTTCACGCTTCGTGGATTCCACCGCGTTCAAAATCTTGGTGGTGGCCTCATCCTGGTTTTGGATAGGCAACAGCGGGCTCCCCGACTTCACGCCATCAAACATTCCGGTGTTGATATAAAACGGGTTCACGGTGAGCGCACTGACGGCACTACCGGCATCCCGCAGTTCAGCGCGCAGAGACTCCATGAATCCGATGGCCGCATGTTTACTTCCGGAGTAGTCGGTCAAGCGTGATGAGCCGGCAAGGCCGGCAGCACTGGCGATGGTGACCAGGCGACCTGCGTCCCGCTCGAGCATTGAGGGAAGGAAGGCCTGAATGGTCCAATACAGCGCGAACGTGTTCACGTTGTAGGTCAGGGAAACATCCTTCTCCTCGAGTTCGAGGAAGTGTTTCCCGGTGACTACACCAGCGTTGTTGATCAGGACATCGAGGTGACCAATCTTCGCCAGGACTTTTGCGGCAGCTGCGGTGACAGCGCTCTTTTTGGACACATCCACGGTCATCGCAAGCGCTGTCGCGCCCAAGGCTTCGAGCTCTGTTGCGACCGCTTTCGCACTGTCCAGGTTCAGATCCCACAGCACCAGGTGGGTTGCTCCGCGCTGGGCGGCGCCGAGTGCCATGAGGCGACCGATGCCGCTCCCGGCACCGGTGATCAGCACGTGTTTTCCCGCGAGTGAATAAGGCTCAGCCATGGTGACTACTTCCTGAAGGGGAGATATTTCATGAGGCGAAGACCCTTCGTCATCGCCTGGGTGAACGCTTCTGCGCTCATACCTTTCGGTGCGGCAACGTTCATCCCGCTCTGTGTTGCCACGGTTTGAACGTCGGTGTATTTCTGTATTCCTTCGCGACCGTGCCTGCGGCCCACACCGGATTCTTTGAATCCGCCCATCGGGGCATCAGTGGATGCCCACGATGCGGTGAATCCTTCGTTCACGTTCACGCTGCCCGCCTGAATCTGGACGGCCACGGTTTCTGCCCGTGTCTTGGAGCCCCAGACGCTGGCGTTGAGTCCGTAGCGAGTGTCATTGGCCAGTGCAATCGCCTCTTCGTCACTGGACACTCGGTAGATCGCGACCACGGGTCCGAAGGTTTCCCCACGACACAGCAGCATGTCCTCGGTCACATCGGTGAGCAGGGTTGGCTCGAAGGCGAAGGGTGCAACGTCGGGGCGGTGCTTGCCCCCGGCGAGGAGGGTTGCGCCTCGATCGAGTGCATCCGTGACGTGAGCCTGGACTTTCTCCAGCTGTTCTGCGGAGATGAGAGCTCCCACCTCATAGGAGAAATCAAACGCGGTGCCGAGGCGAAGCTTGCCGACCTCATCGATAAGCCGCGGGACAAAGCGGTCATAGATGCCCTCGTGCACGTAGAGTCGCTCAATCGACATACAGAGCTGGCCCGCATTGGAGAAGCTCGCGGTGATCGCACCCTGGAGTGCGCGCTCGAGAGGCGCGTCGTCCAAGACGATCATGGGGTTTTTGCCACCCAGCTCTGCGGAGAAGCCAATCAGGCGACGAGCTGCTTGCTCGGCGACGATTTTCCCGGTGGCGGTGGATCCGGTGAACATGACGAAGTTGGCGTTGTTGATGATGGCGGTGCCAAGTTCTGGGCCATCTCCTATGACGACCTGGAAGAGACCCTCGGGCAGTCCTGCTTGGTAGAGAAGGTGCAGTGCGGAGAGCGCAGAGAACGGGGTTTGAGCGTCGGGCTTGAGAACGATTCCATTGCCCGCCATGAGGGCGGGAACAGCATCACTCAGGGGGAGGGTGAGGGGGTAGTTCCACGGGGTGATCATCCCGATGACACCTTTGGCCTGAAAGTGCACCCGGGTTTGGGTCACAAAGGGCAGAGCACCTTGACGCTTCTCCGGCCGAAGGTGTTGCCCTCGGCACTGTTGGCGTAGTAGCGGGAGGTTAACGCAATGTCGGCAACCTCATCAAACGCTGATGCGCGGGACTTCCCGGTTTCCCACTGAACCACGTCGAGCAGTGTGGCCTGGTGTTCGAGAACCAGGTCGTGAAAGCGCATCATGACCGCTTTTCGCTGACCAAATGACAGGGCGGCCCATGCTCGCTGGGCACTCCGAGCTTTCTCGAAGGCCGAATCCACGTCGGAGGCGTCTGATTGGGGCAGGGCGGCGATGAGCGATCCATCGAGTGGAGAGAAATGTTCCTGAGTCTTCACACCAGGAAAGACGAGACTCGTCCACTGGTCACGCAGCTCCTGGGAGACGGGGGTTGCAGAGTGGAGGACTTCTGCGGCTTCGTTGCACTGGGTGACATGCCTCTATGGTCGCGCATAATCCTGAAAATGGGGAATAGTCGATGCGCTAGCGGGGTTATCGTGGGAGAAGCACTACGTATAGAGGAGTTGCTATGTCCACCGTGATTGTTGATGTTGAGGGAATGACCTGCCAGCACTGTGTGAAGGCGGTTACCGCCGAGGTGGGGGAATTCCCGGTGTCACCGAGGTGAGCATTGCCCTGGAGGCCGAGGGCACCTCGCAGGTCACCGTGGTCGCTGATATTGCCGTTCCCGAGGACGCGCTAAAGATGGCCATCGAGGAAGCTGGGTACACGATGGTGGGAGTGCAGCACTCCTAATGGCGCTGCCCATCCAGCTCGACATCGAGGGCATGACGTGCGCGTCGTGTGCGACGCGAATTGAAAAGGCTCTCAACAAGGTCGACGGCGTGGACGCGAGCGTCAACTACGCCACCGAGCAGGCCACCGTTGTGGGGGACGTCTCCACGGAGGCTCTCCTAAAAGCTATCGAGAGCGCCGGATATCAGGCCGCTGTTCACTCGGAGCAACCCTCGGGACAACCAGACCCCATGATTGCGCTACGTCACCGACTGGTTATTTCTGCCACCGCCACAATCCCGGTCATGGTTCTCAGCATGGTTCCCCCGTTCCAGTTCTTGTATTGGCAGTGGGTTGTCTTTGCACTCGCTGTTCCGGTGGCCACCTGGGGGGCGTGGCCTTTCCACCGTGCCGCAGCGATCAACGCTCGTCACGGTGTCGCCACTATGGACACCCTCATTTCTGTGGGAGTCGGAGCAGCGCTGGGCTGGTCCCTGTACGCGTTGTTCTTTGGCGGTGCGGGAATGCCCGGCATGACCATGACCCTCGAGCTGTTTGGTCAACCGGGTGGCGGTAGCCACGAAATCTATTTGGAGGTGGCAGCAGCCGTCACCACGTTTATGTTGCTCGGTCGATACCTCGAACACCGCGCGAAGCGCGACGCTGGCGCTGCTCTTCGAGCCCTGATGAAGTCGGGCGCCAAAGAAGCCACCGTGCTTCGCGACGGGGTGGAGAAGCTTCTGCCCTTGGCGATGGTGAAACGGGGAGATGTCATGGTGGTCCGCCCGGGTGAGCGGATCCCCACCGATGGAGAGATCACGGAGGGTGCTGCCGCCATCGACACGTCGATGATGACGGGAGAATCTGTCCCCGTGGAGGTCACGGTGGGCGACACAGTGCTGGGTGGAACCATCAACACCTCGGGCTCCTGAAAGTCACCGCAACTCGCGTGGGCGATGACACGGAGCTTGCCAGGATGGCGAAGCTCGTGGAGCGTGCTCAAACGGGGAAGTCTGACGCTCAGCGTCTGGCAGATCGAATTTCCGGGGTTTTTGTGCCGATTGTCATGGTGATTGCCGCGGTCACGTTTGCCGCATGGATGATTTTCGATGGCAGTCTCGCCATCGCGTTCCAAGCAGCTGTGGCGACGTTGATCATCGCGTGCCCGTGTGCTCTGGGGTTGGCCACTCCCACCGCCCTGCTGGTGGGAACTGGTCGCGGCGCGCAATTGGGTTTGTTGATTAGTGGACCAGAGGTCTTGGAGCACAGTCGCTCCATCGACATGGTCGTGCTGGATAAGACCGGAACACTCACCACGGGAAACATGCAAGCCCTGGGTGTGTTTGTGGAGGCAGGTCACACCGAGAAGACCGTGCTCGCGAGTGCGGCGGCAGTCGAAGCGGGGTCTGAGCACCCGCTCGCTCGCGCCATCGTGGAGAAAGCCCGAGAAGACGGTATCGCGATTCCTTCGGCAACAGGCTTTAGCGCTGAGGCTGGCTTTGGTGCCACGGCCACAGTGGACGGAAACGCCGTTGCAGTAGGTCGACCAGCGTGGCTCGAATCCCGAGGCTTTACGCTCTCGCCGGAGCTCGCTGCGCACTTGGAGCAGCTCCACCTGACCGGTAACACGGTGGTGGGTGTGGGCTCAGGGTCGATCGTCGTCGGACTTATTCAGATCGCCGACACCCTCAAAGAGTCCAGTGTTGAGGCGATTGCCGCCCTCAAGGCTTTGGGGCTGACAACCGTGATGGCCACCGGTGACCACGAATCTGTCGCCAGGATCGATAGCGGCAGCTGTCGGAATTGATCGCGTGGAAGCCGGCCTCACCCCGGAGGGCAAAGCAGACCTGATCACGCGCTTGCAGGCGGAGGGTCACCAGGTTGCCATGGTCGGAGATGGCATCAACGATGCCCCAGCCCTTGCCACCGCCAACCTGGGCATTGCGATGGGGACGGGAACTGACGCGGCGATGAGTGCCGGGGACCTGACCATCACCCGGGGTGACCTGATGGGTGTTGTCGATGGAATTCGGTTGGCCAGGAGAACCCTGGGAACCATTCGCGGGAACCTGTTCTGGGCCTTCGCCTATAACGTGGCAGCCATTCCGCTCGCGGTGGCGGCAGTGCTGAACCCCGTGGTGGCGGGGCTGGCGATGGCGTTCTCGTCGGTCTTCGTGGTGACTAACTCGCTGCGTCTTCGGTCTTTTCGCCCCACCAGGTAGCAATCTGCCCCTGCACAAACTCGTCCAGGGTGAACTCCTCGGGGTCAAGCGAGCGAGCCTCCCGGTAGGACTCCTCAAAGTAGGCGTTCCGGCGTTCCTGGGCCCAGTCTCGAATCGCGTCGAAAGGGTCGCGGGGCATCGCGGCCTGTTTTTTGAGTGTGCGGACAACGCCACGAATCCCGAGGATCATCAGGGTCAGCCCCGCCACACCCCCGGCACCAATGAGCCACCCGCCAAGGGCAAACGGGGACACCACAATGGTGAAAAGACCCAAAGCGGACAGGGAAAACCAGTTCCCCAATGCGCGGGCGGGTAGTGGAGCAAGCCCCCGAAAGAAGGTGTACCACGCTGTTCCGTTCTCTTCCCACCAGGGCCAGGAGTTGGGGATGGGGGGAGCGTCGGGGTAGGGCTTCCACCCTGGCTCGGGCTGAAAACCTTGAAACAGCCAAATCCAGCGGGGGTGGGGCGTTCGCCAGTCATCTGGCGGGTTGAACCTCAGGGGAAGGGTCCCGAGGTCCACCTGGCTTCTCATCACGCCTCGAGGGTAGCGGGCGCTGGTGGGGGTTTGACGAATATGGCGCCGAGTGCCACCACGAGCGGGAAGATCGCGGCCAGAACGCTGGCGGAGAGGTAGGAGCCGGAGAAGGCTAAGCCCAAGGCAAAATACAGCGGTCCCAGTGCTGTTGAGGCGAGTCCGATGGATGTCGCAATTCCTCGAATTGCTCCGATGTGGCCTCGCCCGTAGTAGCGAACGAAGGCCGCCGCTTCCACGCCTCGAAGCGCACCCATGGAGGTTCCGAGCAGCAACCCGAAAATAATCCCACTGACCCCGTCGGTCACAAACGGCAACAAGAGGAGTGTTCCACTCAGCGTGAGCATCGACCCCGCCACCCCCACCGGGGGTCAATCCGATCGACAATGGCCCCAAGACCCAACGATGCCGCGACCGCCGCGACCGTCTGAGGGACGAAGTTGGCGGCCGCTTCCAGGGTGCTGAGCCCCTGGGCTCCGAGGATGGAGATGAGGTGGAACGCAAGTCCCGTGGAGAGCATGCCCACCATGAATCCTGCCGACGCCAACACCCAAAACATTCCGGTGCGAAGAGCCTGTCCAGAGGTGTAGCCGGTCTCCGGGACAATCACGATGTGGGTGCCAGTCTCGGTGGTCGTGCGCGGGAGGTCCTTGGGAAGCAGGAACGCAATGGGGAGCACAATGATGGCCACCAATGCAGCTTCGATGCGCCAGGCGGTGGCAATGTCGGTGAAGGCAATCAGACGCTCCAACCCCACCGGGGCCAGCGAAATACCTGCCGATCCCACCGCACCCACGATTCCCAATGCCAAACCGGGCTTGTACGTGATGGTTCGGGCGACAAGGGTGGTGGCGGCCAGGGATAGGGCACCCTGCCCCGTCATCCGAAGCCCCACATAGGACGCGGTGAGGCCGATGATTTCGGTGATGAAGCTGGCCAAAAACACGACCGTCATCAGGAGGAAACCGATGACAATAATGGCGCGCTTCGCGCCGTATTTATCCAAGAGTCGACCGAGAATCGGCATAGTCAGGGCACCAGCCAAGGTGGCGAGCAGGTAGCTAAAGGAGATGGCGGTGCGATCGATGTCGAGAGACTCAATCAGGGGATCCGTGAAGGGGGAGAGTCCCGCGGTCTGACCGGGGAACGTCATCGCGGTCAGCATGCTGCCAGCACCCACAATGAGTGCCCACCACAGCAGTGGCGGCTTGGCGACCTTTGTCTCCTCGGCGGGCTCCCGATAGACAGGGATAGACCCTGTTACGGGCAAGGGAATCTCACCGGTGGGGGGATGGGCGCTCACGCGTGGCCGCCAGGAATCCCCAGGGCCTGGTGCAGCTGGCGGGGAGTGTCAATAACGTGGTGGGCCTGCTCCCATTCCGCGGGTCCGCCATAACCCCACCGCACCATGATCGTGTCGAGGCCGTGGTGGGCTGCGCCCTCCACGTCGTGAATTCGGTCCCCGACCATAATCGTGTTGTCGGTGGGGAGACCCTTCTCGCGCAGTCCCGCGAGAGCATCCTCCACCACCTCGGCTTTGGTGCCGCGGGTTTCATCATCCGCTGCGCAGGCAATCACCGAGAAGTAATCCGACAGCGTGAAGTGTTCCAACATGATGGTGGCCGGTGTGGTCGGCTTAGATGTCGCAATCGCCAGGTGAGCACCAGCGTCTCTCAAACCCCGAAGCAGGGCGGCAACGCCATCGAAGAGCTTCGCGTCATAGACACCCACATCTAGATACCGGGCGCGATAAATGGTGATCGCTTCTTCTGCTTCGCTGGGGCTCATGCCACCCCGGGTGGCGAAGGACTCCGGTAGCGGGGGTCCCACCCAGCGCAGGAGATCTGTCATGGCGGGAACTTCGCGTCCCATTTCTTCCAGCGTGTAGGCGATGGTGGAGACAATGCCGGGAGCCGAGTCCACCAGTGTCCCGTCAAGATCAAGAAGGACGCTCTGGTATTTCAGCACTGGAAAAGCTTAGGGGATGCTCGGTCAGAACAAGCGGTGGTGGGTGTCATCCAGCCCACGCATCTGGTCGTAGTCAAGAACGAGGCATCGGATGCCCCGGTCCTCCGCGAGCGTGCGCGCTTGCGGCTTGATTTCTTGGGCCGCATACACCCCGGTCACCGGAGAGAGGTGGGGGTCACGATTGAGCAGCTCGAGGTATCTCGTCAGCTGCTCAACCCCATCGATGTCGCCACGTCGCTTGATTTCAATAGCGACGTGGGCGCCGTCGCTATCGGTGGCGAGAATATCCACCGGCCCAATAGCGGTCATGTATTCACGTCGAACAAGGCTGAATCCTTCGCCGAGAAGGTCAATCTGGTCCGCCAGTAGCTTTTGGAGGTCTGCCTCGACACCGTCTTTGATCAGGCCCGGGTCGACCCCCAAGTGATGGCTGTGGTCTGAGTGGATCTCGTGGATGTTGACCATCAAGAGGTCCGAGGTTTTGTTGTGGAGGACTTTCCAGGTCTCGATAACGCCGGCTTCTGCCTGCTCTGGGTCTGGTGGCAGCACTTCCAGGGTGCACGGTGGTGGCATCCAGTTCAGGGGCTTATAGCTGCCACCATCGGAGTGAATGAGGACACTGCCATCTCCCTTCACCATGATGACGCGGGTGGCGAGGGGGAGATGAGCGCTGAGTCGACCCGCGTAATCAACAGAACAGGTTGCAATGACGAGCCGCATGGGCTTTCAGTGTAGAGGGTCTATGTCACCGGGGGCTTTGCCGCCGGTGCCGCAAAGAAGGCCAACACAATCACTCCCACGACGACCCAGAGAGCCGCGAGAATTCCGATGGAGTCGCCGAGTCCACCAATCAGCGGAGGCCCAATGAGGAACGCTCCGTAGGCGACGGTTGCTACCGCAGACACCCGAGCGGCACTGCCCTCAGGGTTATCCGCAGCGGCTGACATTCCGACCGGGAATCCCAGAGAGCTGCCAAGCCCCCACATCAGAGCGCCGAGACCACTGAGTACTGGTTGCTCCACAAGAATCACCAGTGCCAGACCAGCAATGGCCATAGCGGCTGACCACTGCAACACGGGAACGCGACCGAACTTGTCGAGGAGGTAGACCCCGCCAATTCGACCAGTCATCATCCCGAGGGTGAAAAACCCAAACCAGAGTGCCCCCACCGCGTTGGTCTGATCTCGTCCATCCACGATGGCGAGGGCGAGCCAGTCATTGGCAGAGCCCTCGGCGAACGCCATACCTAAGGCGATGATGCCAATGGCGAGAGTTCGGGGCTCTTTCCACACGCGAAGACGGTCAGCCAGAGTGGATCTCTGCTGCACACCCTCGTCACTGACGGACCCGCGGTCATCGGTAATGACCCGAGAGACAATCCACAACACCGGCGCCATCACTAGTGCCATCGCAATCGTGTGGGGGGCGATGCCCACTCCCAGGAAACTCATGAGAGCGGAGAGTCCCGCACCTGTCACGGTTCCCAGTGACCAAAACGCGTGGAACCACGGCATGATGTTGCGGCTCACCGCTTTCTCCACGGCTGCGCCTTCGACATTCATTGCCACATCGGCGATTCCGTTGCCCGCACCCGCGCAGATGATGGCGACTACGGTGAGGGCGTAGCTGGAGATCCAGGACGATCCGATGCCGATTCCCGCAAGACCCACAAGCCCGAGAAGTCCAAAGAACAGAATGGTGTTGCGCTGCCCAATCCAGGCGATGATGTGGCTGGAGAACACCAGGCCGCTGACAGCTCCCACTGCTCCCGTGAACAGCAGTGCTGCTACTTCTGCGGTGGAGATGTCGAGGCCGTCGCGAATTGCGGGCACCCGCGCCAACCAGGTGGAGAAGCCCAGACCGTTAATCATGAACACCACAAACAGGGCATTTCGCCAGGTTGTGGGGGTCCGCGTCTTAGCGTGATTCACCCGGCACCATCCATCTCTCGCCTCTAGCTCGAAGCCCCAAGGTAAGAGCTCTCGCACCAATGTAGCTGACGCCAAAGGCTGCTTCGAGCATCAGCAGACCCCCCAAATTTATGCCGGAAACCTCCCAGTAGGTGACGGACGCAAGCCAGAGAAATGGGGCAAACATCGCCACGTTGAGAACCCCTGTCAGAGCCAGATATTTGCCATCCCCGGCACCGATCAGAACTCCGTCGAGGACAAAAACAAAGCCCGAGAGCGGAAGCGTCAGGGCCAGTAGCACCAAGACCACCACCAATACTTCCCGCAGGGGCTGGTCGGAGGTCATCACGAAGGGCATAAGGGGGGAGAGCAGCCCCGTGAGAACCGCCAGCATGCCACCGGCGAAGAAACCCCAGGCCATCAGCGTGGAAGTGGTCTGCCGCACCGAAGAAAGATCGCCAGAGCCTAAGTCGTGGCCGACCAGTGCCTGGGCCGCGATGGCGAGTGCGTCCAGAGCCAGAGCGAGCAGGCTGAAGATGGTGAACACAATGTGCCAGGCGGCGAGCTCTCTCGTTCCCAAACCTGTGGCCACCACGACCGTGGCGATGAGCGCTATTCGCAGGCTCAGTGTTCGCAACAGTAGCCAACTGCCCGAACGAGCAGCAGCCTGGATACCGAGCATCCCGGGGGCAAGTGATACCTCGTGGGTTCGTGCTTCCCGAGTAACGATGGCCACAAACACGGCTGCCATCCCCCACTGCGCAATGACGGTGCCCACAGCGGACCCCACGAGACCCCATCCGAGCCCGTAAATCAGGACAGCGTTCAGGACTGCGTTGGCGGCAAACCCGGCGAGGGCGATCCAGAGCGGTGTTCGGGTGTCTTGGAGACCTCGCATCAGGCCGGTGGCGGCAATGACGAGGAGCATTCCGGGCAAACCCCACCAAGAAATCGTGAGGTAGGCCACGGCTCCAGCCGACACGTCACTGGCGGCACCAAACCAGCTGACTACCAGCGGTGTCATGGCGTAACCGAGGATTCCCAGCACGACCCCCAACCCCAGAGCAAGCCAGAGGCCATCGATACCCGCGGAGATGGCACCGGGACGATTTCCACTGCCGAGGCGGCGAGCAACTATCGGGGTGGTGGCGTAGGCGAGGAAAATCAGCAACCCGATGACCGTGGTCAGGATGGTGCTGGCAAGCCCCAGGCTTGCCAGAGCCTCTGCGCCCAGGTGACCCACCATGGCGGTGTCGGTGAGGAGAAAAAGAGGCTCAGCAATCAGAGCACCGAGCGAGGGGATGGCGAGTGCCAAAATCCGCTTCGTCAGGGAGGCATCGGGCACCTGCGTAGGCTACCGCCCAGCGTGCTCCCTGAAACGATGATTAGGGTGTGTGGTGTGGCTGCAAGCGGTATAGAACTTGACGAGCGGGACTCCTCGATTCACCCGGGAGATGACCTCTACCTTCATATGAATGGGCGCTGGCTGGAGCGCTCCCCCATTCCGGACGATAAAGCTCGTTTTGGTGCATTCACCATCATTGCCGAGGAAGCCGAGAAGGCTGTTCGCGAGATTCTCGAGGAGGCAGCCAACTGCCCCTGAGGGTTCTGAGGCCCGAAAGGCTGGGGACCTTTTCGCAAGCTTTATGGATGAGGACCGTATTGAGAAGCTCGGGCTAGCTCCGCTGCACGAGGTCTTTGCTCAGATCACCGAGGCTTACGCTCAGGGTCGAGAAGCCCTGGTTGCCCAGTTGGGGCGCCTCGAGCGTGGTGGCAGCGAAGGCCTTTGGCAACTGTTTATCGACAACGACCCGGGTAATCCCGAGAAGTATGTGATGTTCATCGAGCAGGGCGGCCTAGGCCTGCCCGATGAGTCTTATTACCGGGACGAGTCTTTTCAGGAGATTCGCGACGCGTACCTGGCGCACCTGGAGAGAGTGTTTACGCTGACCGGGCTTGAGGAGCCTGCCGAGCGAGCCTCCCGAGTGCTCGCTCTGGAGACCCAGCTCGCCTCCCACCACTGGGATAACGTGCGAACCCGGGACGCGGAGGCGACCTATAACCCGACCACGGTGGCAGAGCTCCGCGAAGCGATGGCGGGTTTCCCGCTCGATTCGTGGCGGGAGTCCTCGGGAATCTCGGAGGAAGCCTTTGCTCAGGTCATTCTGCGCCAGCCCAGTTTTGTCGAAGCGCTGGCAACCCTCTGGAATTCCGAAAGCCTGGAGGCTCTTCGGGACTGGATGCTCTGGGGTGTTGTGAGGTCTTTCTCTCCCTACCTGAGCGCAGAACTCGTGGACGCGCACTTTGACTTCTATGGCAAGACGCTGTCGGGAACACCCACAGATTCGCCCTCGGTGGAAAAGAGCGGTCTCCTTTGTTGAGGGCGTCATGGGCGAGGCAGTCGGGCAAGCTCTATGTGGAGAGGCATTTTCCTCCCGAGGCGAAGGCTCAGATGGATGAGCTGGTCGACACCCTGCTGGAGGCCTATCGCCAGAGCATTGAGTCTTTGGACTGGATGAGTAGTGAGACCAAGAAGAGAGCGCTAGAAAAGCTCGCGACTTTCAACCCCAAGATTGGCTACCCCAAGACTTGGCGAGATTATTCGACGCTCCAGGTCAGCTCAGATGACCTGTGGGCAAATGTGGTTGCGGGGAATGAATTTGATTTCCAGCGGGAGCTTCGCAAAATCGGGTCACCGTTGGACCGGGACGAGTGGTTTATGACCCCTCAGACCGTGAATGCCTATTACAACCCCGGGTTCAATGAGATTGTCTTCCCAGCGGCCATCCTTCAGTATCCGTTCTTCGACCCGGAGCGGGATGCCGCGTCCAACTACGGGGCAATCGGCGCCGTCATTGGTCACGAAATCGGTCATGGGTTTGACGACCAAGGATCTCGATTTGATGGCCACGGCCGCCTCCACAACTGGTGGACGGATGAGGATCGGGCAGCCTTTGAGGAACGCACACGTGTCCTGATCGACCAGTTTGCGGAGTTGAGCCCCGAGGACCTTCCGGACCACCGGGTCAACGGTGAGCTCACCATCGGTGAGAACATTGGTGACCTCGGCGGGCTTGCCATCGCCTGGAAGGCGTACCTGCTCTCTCTGAAAGGCGGCGAGCCTCCTGTCGTGGAGGGTATGTCGGCTCAGGAGAGGTTCTTTTTGTCCTGGGCGCAGTCCTGGAAGCTCGCCGTTCGCCCCGAAGAGGCTAAGCGCCTGCTCCAGATTGATCCTCACTCCCCTCGGAGTTCCGCTGTAACCAGATTGCTCGTAATCTGGATGAGTTCTATGAGGCCTTTGGTGTCACGGCGGAGCACGAGCTGTGGTTGGACCCCAGGGACCGAGTGAGCATCTGGTAATCGCTGGAAAACCCCGCTACGCTGGGGGCTGTCGGAATACATTCCAAAATTGGAATACATATCGGAGGCTTATATGAGGGGCAAGATTCTCTTCGTTTTTGGTTTAGCGCTGGGGTACGTGTTGGGCACCCGCGCAGGACGCGAACGCTACGAGCAGATTAAGGCGGGGGCCGAGAAAGTGTGGATGGACCCCCGGGTGCAAGAACAAGTCCACACCGTTGAAGAGTTCGTCAAGGACAAAGCTCCCGACCTCGCGGAAAAGGCGACGTCGGCTGTGAAAAAGGTTGCGGGTACTGTTCGGAACTCTCGCGGGGAACAGGGTTCTTAGGTTTCGTGACCGACTCTCAGGGGGCTTCGACTCGAGCGAAAGGTAAGTCATTCCTTTCGCTCATTACCGACGTTCCCCACCTGATCTCTCAGCTGATTCGCGCCGAGATCGAGTTACTGAAAGCGGAGCTCATCTCGAAGCTCAAATCAGTGGGCATCGGCTTGGGGCTTTTCGTCATCAGCCTGTCGCTGATTCTTCTGGCGCTGCTGTCTGCTGATCTTCGCGGGAGTCTTTGCTCTGTCGCTCGTTCTTCCCCTGTGGGCGGCAACCCTCATCGTGGCTGGCGTCGTCATTCTTGCCGCCGTGATCATTGCGGTAATCGGGGCAGCCGTCATGGCGCGCACCAAATCACCCCTGCCCGATGAGACAGTCGAGAGCATCCGGGAAGACATTCGGGTCATCCGAGGGGACAGGTAAATGGCAAGAGCAAAGCTTCGCGGCTATGTCGGGGAAACCCGGGATGACCTGGGCGCCACCCTGGACGAAATCGAGCATCGCCTGCGTCCCGATGTGATGGCGAAGAAACTAGGGTCGTGGGTTTCTCGTTCCTACGACGAAGACTCCACCCCGTGGCTCATCGCTGCCGGTGTGGCGGTGATCGGCGGCGTTGCCGCCGTGCTCTGGGCAATGTTCACTGACGACTAGTCGAGCACCTTCACCACGACGCGACCGCGGGTCAGTCCGGCGAGCACTCGAGGAGCAGTCTCTAGAGCCTCTTCGAGGGAAATGACCTGACCGATCTGGTCCAGGGGCAGATTCGCGGTGGCGAGACGATTCCAGAGGTCCAGGCGAACTTCTGAGGGGTTGGAAGACGGAGTTAATCCCCACCAAGCTCACCCCTCGCAGGATAAAGGGCAGGACTGTGGTGGGGAGGTCTGATCCGCCGGCTAACCCGCACGCCGCAACGATGCCGTTGCTTGTCGTGGAGGCAATGATTCGGGCGAGCATCTCGCCACCGGCCTGGTCAATGGCGCCGGCAAACTGCTCGCTCAGCAGGGGCCGTGAGGGTTGGGACAGAAACTCCTGCCGGGACATGACGTCCGTGGCACCGAGCATCGACAGGTAGTCGGCTTCATCGGTGCGACCGGTGATGGCCACTGTCTGGTATCCGGCCCCCGTGAGCAGTGCCAGCGCAAGCGAGCCAACACCTCCGGCTGCTCCCGTCACAGCAATGGGGAGGGACGAGGAATCTGGGGTGACGCCGTGGTTCTGGAGAGCAGTCAGAGCCAGGCCGGCTGTGATGCCCGCGGTACCGAGGGTGGCCGCGTGTTCCAGGGAGAGACCCTCGGGCACAGGAATCACGTGCTCGGGTTCGGCGATGACTCGGGTGGCGAGCCCCCCGTGACGATTTTCTCCATAGCCATACCCGGTAATGACCACGCGAGTTCCCACGGGGACCTCGGCGTCGGAGCTCTCCTCCACAACACCGGCTATATCAATACCGGGAATGAGCGGAGGCTTTCGCACGACCCCGGGGGAGCCGGTGAGGGCGAGTGCGTCCTTGTAATTGAGCGCTGAGTAGTGGACGGCGATAGTGAGGGAGCCCTCACCCATCTGCGAGGACGCGATGTCGTCCCGGAAGTGGGTGGTGAGCCCGCCAGAGCCATCTGAGCCAATCCACCAGCCTGAGGCGTGGTTAGCCAAAGAGCATCGCCGCCGCTTCATAACGCTCGTCCGGAACGGTTTTGAGATCCCCTAGAGCTTCGACAAAGTCAACGCGCAAAATGTCGGTCCCGCGAAGGGCAACCATGTGGCCCCACTGCTGGTCGTTGACCAGGTTGATGACACTCATGCCAAAGCGGGTGGCGAGCACGCGGTCGAATGCGCTGGGAGTGCCACCGCGTTGAATGTGGCCCAGGGTTGTTGCCCTGGTTTCGATACCCGTGGCTTCCTCAATGAGGGGAGCCAGCATTTCCCCAATTCCTCCCAGTCGAGGTCGCCCAAAAGCGTCGAGACCCCGCTCGGAGTGGGCGTCGTCCATCGTGTCGAGTACGAAACCTTCCGCGACTACCACCAGGGGAGCGCGGCCGCGGTCGTGGGCGGAGCGAACCCAGCCGAGCAACTCGTCAAGGCTTGTTTTGCGCTCAGGAATCAAGATGGCGTGTGCACCGGAGGCCATACCGGAGTGCAGCGCTATCCACCCGACGTGGCGACCCATGACCTCCGCCACCATGCAGCGTGAATGAGAGTCGCCGGTGGTGCGGAGGCGGTCCATGGCTTCGGTGGCGATACTGACGGCAGTATCGAAACCGAAGGTAACGTCTGTGCCGTTGAGGTCGTTGTCCACGGTTTTGGGAACACCAACAATGGGGATTCCCGTGTCGCTGAGCTCTTTGGCCGCAGCGAGTGAGCCTTCTCCCCCGATCGCGATGATGGCGTCGATGCCGTGCTCTGTGAGTACTTCTTTCACCCGGTCAGGTCCGCCGTAGTCAAAGGGGTTGGTGCGTGACGTTCCGAGGATGGTGCCGCCCTGTTTGGAAATACCCTTCACCTCGTGGCGGGTGAGCGGCATGATGTCGGCTTCGCAGAGACCTTTATAACCACCGACGAAACCGACGAATTCGTGGCCGTGGACGCGCGTTCCCTTCAGGACCGCAGCCCTAATGACCGCATTCAACCCGGGGCATCGCCTCCGCTGGTGAGCATTCCAATCTTCATCCCACCATTCTCTCTGGTTGGGAGGCCCACGGTGTTACAGAATCCGTATCATTTTCTTAGGTTTCACCAAGGCGACGCATAGCCGAGCGCTTTACTGTGGGGAAATACGCCACCACTACGACGACTCACAAGGAGATCACATGGCAGAGAAAAAAGAGACTGTGAAAGCAACGGACCACGTTGCCGAGCACGTCGAGACCGGTTTAACCGCACGCACCGAATACCCCGGGCAGACGATGGGAATTGTTGCCCTGGTTCTGGCCTTCTTCACCCAGGTTCCAGCCCTCATCCTCGGCATCATCGCGTGGGTGTGGTCCAACAAGGCTGAGGTGAACAACGTGCCCGCGAAGGTTGCCGTTGCGGTCAGTTCAGTTCTGATTGTGTTGGGAGCGCTTGCCGTCATCGGTTGGATCGTTCTTGTCGCCTCCACCGTGGGTGAGCTCGGCGACTTTGGTATGTGGAATGGAATGGGTCCTGGAGGACTTCGCTCCTAACGACCTTCCCTTTCGAGGACTGCCATAGCGGCATTGTGACCAGCAATGCCGCTCACGGCACCTCCTCGTCTTGCGCCTGAACCACAGAGCAGAATTCCGTCATCCACGGTCGCCACACCCCAGCGTTGTTCGGGGGTGCCAAGATCCGCGTCATCTTCGACGAAGGGCCATTCGAGGGGCCGTGGAAAATATTTCCTCCGGGAAGCCCCAGAGCTTCTTCGAGATCCTGCGTTGTCTTTGTTTCGATGCAGAGCTCACCGTGGGCATCCCTCATCAGGACATCCTCGAGAGGCTCGGCCAGCACACTGCTGAGCGAGGCAACGACTGCTTCATGAAGCTCGTGCCGCAGGGCATCGTTATCCCGCGTCTGAGTGAGGCGGTGAGGAGCGTGGAGTCCAAACACCGTCAGAGTGTGAGCGCCAGATTCCTGGAGCTCGGGCGAGAGGATGCTGGGGTCGGTCAGTGAGTGGCAGTAAATCTCGCAGGGCAGTGGGTCAGGAAGGGACCCCGCCTCAGCAACGTCGAAGCTGGTCTGCAGTTGGGACCAGGTTTCGTTGATGTGGAAAGTTCCGCCAAAGGCGGCCTCGGGACTGAGCGAGCTGTCCTTGAGCTTTGGTAGGCGCTGGAGCACCATGTTGACCTTCACCTGTGCTCCTTCGGGAGCGGGACCCTGTTCCGAGCGTCCACGCAGAGCATCGAGCTCCCGGGGTGCCGCGTTGACCAACACATAGCGGGCGGCAATCGTGTGTGATTCCCCGTCCTGCGTGTAGGTGACCTCTTTGTTCTCAGTGATCGCCGTGACCGAGGCACCCGAGATCAGCGTTGCGCCCGCATCACGGGCTGCTTGCACGAGTGCGCCCGACACCGCACCCATGCCACCGATCGGAACATCCCAGTCGCCCGTTCCCCCGCCGATGACGTGATAGAGGAAACACTTGTTGGCATCGAGGTTCGGGTCATTATTCGACGCGAAGGTCCCAATCAGACCATCGGTGAGCACCACTCCTCGCACCACATCGTTCTGGAACGTCTGCTCAATCGTGTCGCCGATGGGGTTCTCGATGAACCGATCCCAGAGACCACTGTCGCCGGTCACGGCCGTCACGTGGTCTCGTGCTTCAGAACGAGTGAGCAGCGGGTCAGTCACGCTGGGAAACAGTGCCTTGGCCAGCGCGCTAGTGCTGCCATAGAAGGAATTCCAGGCAACGTAATCATCTGCCGCACCAATCTTCGTAAAGGATTCCCGGGTCACTGCCTCGTCCTCTTTATCGATCAGCAGACCGGTGGTTTCGCCTGGCACCGGTGTGTAGGAGGAGTAGCGACGTTTGGCTAAGGCAATGGGCAGTGACAAGTCGTCGATAATTTTCTGGGGCAGCAGGCTCACGAGGTAGGAGTAGCGGGAAAGCCTTGCCTCTACGCCATCAAAGGTCTGCTGCGATACCGCAGCACCACCCCACTCATCGAGGCGTTCCAGGACCCGGACGGACAGGCCAGCTCCCGCGAGATACGCGGCGGCGGTGAGGCCGTTGTGGCCACCACCCACGATGACAACGTCGGCGTGCTGTGTGCTCATGGCACCACAGTCTAGAGAGGCGAGAGTATTTCAGGGCTGTAACGAGTTCTCGGGATGCGACCAGAAGGGTCAAGGCCGTAGCATGCTTTCTATGCCTACCGTGCCGACACGAAAGAGAACCACAGGTCAAGGGGTGAGCGGGATTTCCTTCGCTCACTTGCTTGCAGATGAGTCCGTCGCGTTGGTGCGCTCGTGGCTCAACCGCGCAGCACAACTCCACCGGAAACCAGACGCCAGCTCGGAGCGTCTTGCCGGAGTGCTCAAAGACCCGAAGGGTCCCGCTTTTGCCCTTGGATTCGTTGACCGAGTAGCCCGTCCCGAGGACTTCACGGTCGCGGCACGAAACTTCCGGGAGCTCTCGAAAGACATCCCCGACTTTTTGCCCCCATCCTGCGACTCCTCATTCAGGTGGGTGGGTTCTTTGCGCCGATTTTCCCGGGAATTGTCGTGCCGATTGCCCGGTGGGCGCTGAAAATCTTGATCGGTCACCTCATTATTGATGCCAGCGAGAACAAGCTTGCCTCCTCACTGAGGCGCCTAACCAAGAGGGGCGATCAGCTCAACATCAATCTGTTGGGTGAAGCAGTTCTCGGTGATGAGGAAGCTGACCGTCGCCTCGCCGGGAGTCCGAGCGTTGATCGCGAGGGATGACGTCGACTACGTTTCCGTCAAGGTGTCGGCTATCTCCAGCCAGCTCTCCATGTGGGCATATAAGGAGACACTCGATCGGGTCGTGAAGCGACTGATTCCCCTCTACAAGGAAGCCGCCGCCACCACCCCTCCTACTTTCATCAACTTGGACATGGAGGAATTCAAAGACCTGGACCTGACGCTCGATGTGTTTGAGCGCGTCCTCGGGGACAAGAGCCTGCGGACCTACAGAGCTGGAATCGTGCTGCAGGCCTATTTGCCTGAGGCGTTCGCCGCGATGAAGCGCATTCAAAGTTTTGCCGCCGCCAGGGTCAAGGCCGGTGGGGCTCCGCTCAAGGTTCGAGTGGTGAAGGGCGCGAACCTGCAGATGGAGCAGGTCGATGCCGAACTCCACGACTGGCCTCTCGCCGTGTTGCCCTCCAAGCAGGCCAGTGACACCAACTACAAGCGCGTTCTGGAGTGGTCTCTGACCCCCTCGCGCAGCAAAAACGTTCGGATTGGTGTTGCCGGTCACAACCTGTTCGATGTTGCCTTCGCCCACCTGCTGGCCGAGCGCCGGGGAGTCGGAAGCGCGGTTGACTTCGAGATGCTCATTGGGATGGCCCCCGATCAGGCCGATGCTGTTCGCGAGACTGTGGGGAACCTAATTCTCTACACACCGGTGGTGCACCCCAAAGAATTCGACGCGGCCGTGGGTTACCTGGTTCGCCGACTCGACGAAAACGCAAGTTCCGAGAATTTCATGTCGGCAGTCTTTGATCTGCACGACAACGACGAGGTGTTCCGTCGCGAAGAGCAGCGTTTCCGCGATTCTTTGGCGGCACTCACCTCGAAGGCACCGCCCGTTCACCGGGCACAGAATCGCAGCTCCGAGGGGCCTCGCGGCATTAAGCCCGGCGAGCCCTTCCACAATGAGGCAGACACGGATCCCTCCATCGTCCACAACAGGGAGTGGGCAGACGAGATTCGTGCCCTGGCAAAATCCAAGCGAGGGAAAGAACTCGGCCTTGAGTCGTTGCGCACAGCCGGGATTCCGGATTCCTTCGGACCCATCAAGGGCGGTATCGCGGTGGATGATCTCGTGTCCAGTGGGCGCCAGGCTGGAGCTAAGTGGGCGCAGAAGTCTGGGCAAGAACGCGCTGCCATCCTCCTGAAAGCCGCCGACCAGCTGGCGCTTAAGCGAGCAGAGTTGCTGGCCGTGATGATGCAAGAAGCCGGTAAGACTCTCCAAGAGGGTGACCCCGAGATCAGTGAAGCGATTGACTTTGCCCGCTATTACGCCCAACTGGCGCTTGACCTAGACACCATTGACGGGGCTAAGTTCCAACCCTCGCGTTTCACTCTTGTCACACCACCGTGGAACTTCCCGGTCGCGATTCCCGCCGGGTCTGTTCTCTCGGCGCTTGCTGCCGGAAGTGCTGTTGCCATCAAGCCCGCCCCTCAGGTTCGGCGCTGTGGCGCGGTCATGGTGGAGGCGCTCTGGGCAGCGGGCGTCCCCCGAGATGTCCTCCAGCTGGTGGATGTGGAGGAAGGACAGATCGGTCGCGGTCTTATTTCGCACCCGGGGGTTGACCGACTGATTTTGACCGGTGGCTTTGAGACCGCGCAGTTGTTCCGATCCTGGCGCGCTGACCTTCCGCTCCTCGCAGAAACCAGTGGAAAAAACGCCCTCATCGTTACTCCGAGTGCGGACTTCGATTTGGCGGTTGCCGACATCGTCAAGAGTGCCTTTGGGCACGCGGGCCAGAAGTGCTCGGCCGCGAGCTTGGTCATCCTGGTGGGGTCAGTGGCGAAATCGGAGAGGTTCCGCCGCCAACTCATGGACGCGGTGACCACGCTTCGCGTGGGATACCCCGATAATCCTGAGTCGGTCATGGGTCCTGTCATTGAGCGACCTGGAAGCAAGCTCAACTCTGGCCTCACGGAGCTTGGCCCGGGAGAGTCCTGGTTGCTCACACCCCAACTCCTTGATGATCAGGGTCGCCTGTGGAGTCCGGGTGTTCGCGAGGGCGTGAAGCCCGGAAGCACGTTCCACCAAACGGAATACTTTGGTCCGATTCTCGGGATCATGAGCGCCAAGTCGTTGGACGAGGCGCTCTCCTTCCAAAACGGGGTCGACTATGGGTTGACCGCCGGTATTCACTCCCTGGATCCCGACGAGGTCACCTACTGGCTCGATCGCGTCGAAGCAGGAAACTGTTATGTCAACCGAGGAATCACCGGAGCCATTGTTCAGCGTCAACCTTTTGGTGGCTGGAAAAAATCCAGCGTGGGTCCGGGCACGAAAGCTGGTGGCCCCAACTATCTGATGGGACTGGGGTCCTGGAGGACCGCCAAGTCCAGCGCGGATGCTGACCTTGCACGAGCGGACTCGTTCATTCAGGGCCTCCTGCCCTTCGTCGTGGAGGACAGTGTCGAGAAGGAGGGCTTCTTCCTGCGCTCTCTGGCGAACGATGAGCGCGCCTGGTCTGAGGTGTTTGGAATGTCAACCGACGAAACGGGACTCACGGTGGAGCGCAATGTGTTCCGTTACCGCCCAACCCCCGTCACGGTTCGCGCCGCAGGGTTCGTTCCACTGGGAGACATTCTTCGCGTTGTCCTGGCGGGTGCACGAGTGGGAGCTCGCGTCACTGTGTCACTGACGGACCCTCTTCCCGATGGTGCGCTGAGGCTTCTGCGCCAGGGAAGCTCGCAGTTCACCGGGCTCGGGGACTATGTGGTCGAGACCGAGCGCGAGTTCGTCTCGCGTGTCTCGGGGAATCCTCCGGGGAGGATTCGTCTGTTGGGTTCTCGATCCGATGCGCTGTCCGTTGCTTTTGATGGTGCACCGGAGGTCGCCATTTATGGTCACGAGGTGACCGAGTCGGGTCGCGTGGAGATGTTGCCCTTCGTGGTGGAGCAGGCAATCTCTCTGACAGCTCATCGCTTTGGCGCACTCGACCCCAGGTTCCGCGACCTGACGATCTAGTCGCGGGGGCGGTGGATCAGGTTCGAGAGCACGATGGAGCTCTTCGTGTGGTTGACGTTGGGCGCGTTTCGCACGCGCTCCAGGGCATCCTCGAGTGCCGCAATGTCTTTGGCTCTCAGGTGCACAATGGCGTCAGCGTCACCGCTGACCGTTCCCGCATCAATGACCTCGGGAACGCCCGACAGGATGCGCCGGAGATCATTCGGGGACACCGTTCCTTGGCAAAACAGTTCGACGTAGGCCTCTACGGCTAGACCTTCGACGGTCGGATCTACCAGCACCGTGAAACCACGGATGGTGCCTTCGGCGACCATTTTGTCGACCCGGCGCTTTACTGCGGAGGGGGACAATCCGACAATGTCCCCAATGTCGCCATAGTTTGCGCGGGCGTTATGCCGAAGCTCACCGATGATTTTGTGGTCTACTGCGTCCATGGGGGGAGTATATGCAATAAATCTGCTTCTGTACCGGCAAAAACGCAGGATATCCGCGTTTGGACTCTCGAAATAAGCGTTTCGTGCGTGAGAGACTCAAGGCATGACCGCAACGCTTGAGACCTCGGAAACCCCAGCCCGCGAATCTGCGGAGGCCTTCAAGCCCACGGTGCTGATGTGTCGCCCCGAGCACTTCACGGTGAGCTACCGAATCAACCCGTGGATGCATCCCGAGGAACCTACCGACACCTCCCTGGCTCTGAAGCAGTGGACTGTTCTCTATGACACCTACGTGGAGTTGGGATTCACCGTTCAGCTGATTGACTCCCTGCCGGGCCTTCCGGACATGGTCTATGCCGCCAACGGCGGATTTGTTCTGGATGGAATTGCCTACGGCGCGCGGTTCCATTATCCCGAGCGTCAACCCGAGGGCCCCGCCTACATGGACTGGTTCCGATCCCAAGGGCTAGATGTCCGTGAGCCCCAGGCAACCAACGAGGGCGAGGGTGACTTCCTGCTGGTGGGGGACACCATTCTGGCGGCCTCTGGCTTCCGCAGCGATACTTCGAGCCACCAAGAGATCGCGGACATCTATGGCCGTGAGGTGGTCTCGTTGCAGTTGGTGAACCCCAGCTACTACCACCTCGACACAGCACTGGCCGTGATCGATGCCGACGACCATTGCTTATCTGCCCAGTGCCTTTGACGAGGCATCGTTGACGGTTCTGCGCCAGCGCTATCCCGATGCCATCATCGCAACGGAGGAGGACGCCGCGATCCTTGGTCTCAATAGCTTTAGTGATGGACACAACGTCGTGATTGCGGAGCGCGCGACGACATTCGCGAAGGACCTCAGAGACCGCGGTTTTAACCCGATTGGTGTTGAGCTTTCCGAGCTGTTGCTCGGCGGAGGTGGCGTCAAGTGTTGCACTTTAGAGTTGAGGGCATGAGCCGCCGCCTGAGCACGCCCGATGTCTTGGAGCTCGAGAAAGGCTCTTTGACCAGGAACTACAACCCTTTGCCGGTGGTGGCGGGGAAAGCCAAGGGCGCTTGGGTGTGGGACGTTGAGGGCAAGAAGTATCTCGACTGCCTGGCTGCGTATTCCGCGGTCAACTTTGGTCACTCCAATCCGACCCTGATTCGGGCGGCCAAACGTCAGTTGGGTCGCGTCACGCTGACCTCGAGGGCCTTCCACCACGACAAGCTGGGGTTGTTTGCGAAAGAGCTCGCGGATTTGGTCGGCATGGACATGGTGTTGCCCATGAACTCCGGTGCGGAAGCAGTGGAGAGCGCCATCAAGGTGGCCAGGGCCTGGGGATATCGGGTCAAGGGTGTCGAGGCCAACAAAGCCACCATCGTGGTGGCCAAAGACAATTTCCACGGCCGCACCATTTCGATTGTGAGTTTCTCTACCGATGAGTCCTCGAGAAAAGACTTTGGCCCCTTCACTCCGGGGTTCGTTCAGGTTGATTACGGAAACATCGAGGCACTCGAGAAGGCCATCACCTCGAATACCGTGGCTGTGTTGCTGGAGCCGATTCAGGGTGAAGCGGGAATCATCACCCCACCCAAGGGTTATCTGAAAGCGGTCCGGGCACTGACCAAGAAGACCAACGTGTTGATGATTGCGGATGAGATTCAATCCGGGCTTGGTCGCACCGGTGCGACGCTTCAGTGCCAGAACGAGAAAGTCATGCCCGACATGGTCATCCTCGGCAAAGCGCTGGGCGGAGGCATTGTTCCGGTTAGCGCTGTCGTTGGCACGGCCGACGTTATGGGTGTTTTGAAGCCCGGCCAACACGGCTCGACCTTTGGGGGAAACCCTCTTGCTGCGGCCGTGGGACTTGCGGTGGTTCGGATGCTGGCTAAAGGGGATATGCAAAAACGCTCGGAGCGTTTAGGCAAGCACCTCCACAAACGCCTGAAGAAGCTGGTGGGCAAGGGCGTGCTTGCCGTTCGCGGTGTGGGTCTGTGGGCGGGAATCGATATTGACCCGAAGCTCGCGACCGGTCGCGAGGTGTGTGAGGCCCTGATGGCCAAGGGCGTTCTGGCCAAAGACACCCACGGGTCCACAATCCGCCTGGCGCCACCGATTGTGGTGTCAAAGCGTGATCTGGACTGGGGACTTGATCAGCTGGAGAATGTTCTCCGGGAACTCTCAGCGAAATAACCCCTGCAGCTCTTCCCTCTGGAGTTAAGTTAGGCTAACCTAACTTTATTGCTCACCTGAGGCAGTGACTGTCCATCGCCTCGTCGTCTCTCAAAGGAGAAAAATGCCTACATCTGCGCGCCTACGTGGTGTTGCTCTTGTCCTCGGTTCCGCCTTTGTCCTCGCGGCGTGTGCGGCGACCCCGAAGTTGAGGTTGCCCAGGAGCAGGCCCCCACGGACGAGTGTTGTCGAGGAGGTGGCCATCGAACCCGTTGCTGACGATTACGTCATCCTGTATTCGGGTCGCAATGAAACGTTGGTGCAGCCCCTGATTGATGCGTTCACTGAGCAAACAGGCATCACCGTGGACATTCGCTACGCGGGCAGTTCAGAGCTGGCAGCTCAGCTTCTGGAGGAAGGTGCGGACAGTCCCGCGTCTGTGTTCCTCTCCCAAGACGCGGGCGCACTGGGCGCGCTCAGCCTTGAGGGCCTCTTCGCCGAACTGCCCTCGGACATCACCGACCGAGTGATTCCCGAGTTCACCTCCTATGACGACACCTGGGTGGGTATCACCGGGCGTGCTCGGGTTGTTGTCTATGACAGCGAGACGCTGAGTGTGGAGGAGCTCCCTACAACGGCTGATGAAATTGTGGGACCCACGTGGTCGGGCAAAGTCGGGGTGGCACCGGGTAACGCAAGCTTCCAGTCCTTCGTCACCGCCTACCGGGTTTTGAAGGGCGAAAGCGCTGCCGACCAGTGGGTCTCGGGCCTCAACATCAACGATCCGCAGATCTTTGAGAGCAATGGAGCGATTCTCGAGGCGGTGAATGAGGGAACAATTCCGTTGGGTCTGATTAACCACTATTACTGGGACCGGCTGGCCTTTGAACGAGGAGCCGAGAACCTGCGGGCCCAGCTTCACTTCACCGAAAAAGGTGACCCTGCCTCGATTGTGAACGTGACCGGAGTGGGGTTGCTCGCGGCTCAGAGCTTTGATCTGGATGCCCTTGAACTGATCAAGTTCTTTGTCTCTGATGAGGCGCAAGAGTATTTTGTGGAGCAGACATTTGAATACCCCTTGGTGCCAGGAATAGGAACACCCGAGGGTCTCCCGGCGCTAGAGGACCTGGCGATTTCTGGTTTTGACCTCTCCGACCTCGCTACTCTGAAGGAGACCCAGGATCTCCTGAGGAAGTATGGGCTGATTCTCTAACCCAGTCGGTATACGAAAGGCCTGTGTGCCCACAACGACAACATCCGAGCACACCCCTGCGCCAAGCGCAGGGGTGTCTCGCGTGAGCAGGCCACCCGCCTGGTTGACGATTCTGGCGGTCTTGGCTGTCGGGACGGTCTCCATCCCCCTGGTCTATCTCGCGGTGCGGGCTTCTGATGTTCCTCTATCGGAACTGGCGGCAATCTTTGGGCGACCCCTGGTGGGCGAACTGGTGGTGAACACGATTGGGCTGAGCGTTGCCGTATCCGCCACCGCAATTGCGATGGGAACACTCATCGCGACGATTGTGACGCGTCTGCGCATCGGGGCGGCACGAACCTGGTTGCTCATTTCAGCGCTTACCCCTCGCGGTCCCCTCCTACCTGGCCTCTTACGGGTGGCTCGTGATTCTGCCGGGTCTGAACGGTTTCTGGCCCAGTTGGGCGCTGCTCAGTGCTGTGACCATTCCCTATGTCACCCTCCCCGTTGCGGCTGTCTTGCGGGGCACCTCTGCAGATGGTGAGGCTGTCGCCAGAACCCTGGGCCTCGGTCCCGCACAGGCGTTTTGGCGAGTGACCTGGCCCCAGGTTCGACCCGCCGCCATTGCGGGTGGGCTTCTGGTGTTCCTCTACACCCTGAGCGATTTTGGTTTGGTCGCCATGCTCCGATTCCAGACCCTCACCTGGGGGGTCCAGCAGGCATACGCAGCGAGCTTTGACCGCTCCCAAGCCGCGGTTCTGGCACTGCTCCTGGTCGTGATTGCTGTGATCGTGGTGGCAGCCGAGCGCGGAGCAAGAGGCTCCCTGACTCGCACAACGGCAACGCATTCGTCCAAGGAGCCCCTGTCAGCCTGGGCGAGGGTGTTGTTTATCACCATCGTTGCTCTGCCGCCCGTGGTGGGGGTACTGATTCCTCTGATTGGGTTGGGCGGCCGGTTGGCAGAAGCCACGACCCTGCGTGCTCTGAACCCCGAAGGTCTCCTCCAGGCCACCACCACCACGATTGGTGTGTCAGTGGCGGCGGCGGTGGTGGCACTCCTGCTCGCACTGCCCCTCGCGGCACTGGCGGCCCGCTACACGAACAAGTGGATTCCCGCCCTGGAGGGTGCTGGCTATCTCTCCAATGGCCTCCCAGGCATTGTTGTGGGACTGTCTTTGGTCTTTTTCTCCCTCTCCGTCATCCCGGCGCTCTATCAAACCGTCGTGGTGTTGGTGTTTGCCTATGCGGTGCTGTTTATGCCCAAAGCACTCGGAACCGCGCGCGCCAGCATTGAAGGGGTCTCGGTTGACCTCGTCAATGTGGCGAGGACCCTGGGCGCATCTCGCTTCCAGGCGTGGCGGAGAGTCACCGTTCCTCTTGCCCTGCCGGGGATTGGAATTGGGGCTCTGCTGGTGGCCATCACCACGATGAAAGAGCTGCCGGCGACTCTGTTGCTGAGGCCGCTCGGCTCCAGCACCCTCGCGACTGAACTGTGGTCGAGAACAGCGGCCGGTGAGTTCGGTGCAGCAGCCCCCTACGCCGCCGTTCTCGTGGTCGTCGCAGCAATCCCTGCGATGATTCTCTCGGGAGTTCGATCCGTAGCGAAGGAGGAGATGTGACGACGCTCACGATCAACAACATCAGCCTCTCCTACGGCTCACGCCAAGCGTTGCGGGATGTCTCCCTCGTGGTTCCCTCGGGATCCTTGGTCGCAATTCTCGGACCCTCGGGGTGTGGCAAGACCAGTTTGTTGATGGCGCTTGCCGGTCTTGTTCCGATCGATTCTGGAACCATCACTGTGGGAACACGAGAGTTGTCCTCCTCCAAGGTCCGTGTACCACCTGAGCAGCGGGGAATTGGCTGGGTTCCCCAAGAGTCATCCCTGTTCCCTCACCTGAGCGTGGGAGACAACATCGGTTTCTCGCTTCCAGGGGGACGTCGCCGCACCGAGCGCGTGGAGGAGTTGGCTTCTCTGATCGGACTGACCGGGTTCACAGACCGTGCGCCGGGGCAGCTCTCCGGTGGTCAAGCCCAGCGCGTGGCGCTGGCGCGAGCCCTCGCCCCAGCGCCGGATGTGCTGCTGCTGGATGAACCCTTTGGAGCCCTTGATAGTGTTCTGCGTCATTCCCTGGGGCGCGATGTAGCGCGTATTCTCCGGGAGAAGGAAACCACCGCGATCATGGTGACCCATGATCGTGAAGAAGCACTCGATTTGGCCGACCTCGTCGTCGTCATGGACAACGGGCGCATCGCCCAGGTCGGCACCCCGACTGGAAGTGTATGAATCCCCGGCAACACCGTGGGTGGCCTCGTTTGTCGGCGACACTGTCGAGCTGGAGGGAATCTGGAAAGACGATGCCCTGAACTGTCAGCAGTGTGGCGCCAAGGACTTCTGCGGTCCTTCAGAGAATCGTTTGGGCTGCACCGGACACGTCATTTGTGCTCTGGGTGATGTGGCGGCGACGGCTCAAGGGTCGGAGCCAAAGAACGGTGACACAGTCCGCGTGGTGGTGCGGCCCGAATGGCTCGTCCCCTCGCCCTCGGGAATCGCTGCTCAGGTGAAGGGCGTGTCCTATGCGGGCCACGACGCTCTGGTGGAATTTGATCTGACCGGACACCCCGAGCGCGTTCGCGCTCGGATTGCCGCACCCTTCTTGCCCTCCGTGGGACAAGACTTCCACCTGGCTTTGCGTCACCCCGCCCTGGTTTTCCCAGTGGAGGAACCAGAAGGCGCGTTAGCCTAGAAACGTGAACGCTCGCGGTGGGTTAGTGGCCTCGTCGGTCTTGACCGACGAGATTCTTGCGGGTATTCGAGACCGTGCTCCGGGCTATGACCAGCGCAACGAGTTCTTCCACGAGGATCTCGAGATTCTCCGCGACATCGGCTATTTGAAGCCTCGATCGCTGTCGCAGATGTCCTCCGATCAGCGCAGACTGGCAGCCCACGCACCCGCCACCGCGCTCGGGGTGGGAATGCACCTCACCTGGATGGGTGTGGCCAGAGACATGGTGAAAGCCGGTCACCAGGAGTTGCAATGGGTTCTCGATGACGGCGAAGCGGGAGAACTGTTTGCCTTTGGTGTGAGTGAGCGCGGGAATGACAGGGTGCTCTCTGATTCACTGGTCACCGTCACCGAGGTGGAGGGTGGTTTTTCCTACACCGGGCAGAAGATCTTTGTCTCACTTTCGCCAGTCTGGACGAGGTTGAGCCTGCTGGGTCGACTCGGCGACGAGATTGTTCACGGTTTCATCACCCGCGACCAGGAGGGCTGGTCCAATACCCCCGACTGGGACACCCTGGGGATGCGGGCAACCCAGAGTTACACCACCCAGTTGGACGGGGTGGTGGTGGAGGACTCCCGGGTTGCGAGGCGTCTCCCGGCTGGCCCCAATCAGGACCCGTTCACGGTGGCCATATTCCAAAACTTCTTGTTGTTGGTCTCCAGTGTGTATGCCGGTATCGCCGATCGAGCGCTGGAGCTGACCGTTGCCGGTGCCACCGGCAAAGTCAGCGCGCTGGAGGATGGTGTCTCCCTCGCAGAAGACCCCGACATCAGACGGCAGGCGGCGTCCTCGGCGATTACCCTCGACGCGTTGACCCCGCAACTGGAGACCTATTGCTCCTGGGTGGATGAGGGCGGTGAGGTCCCCGAGCATTGGTTCCGGTTGCTCTCCGGAATGAAGCACCAGAGCGTCGAGGGTGCGCGCAGTGTCGTGGACACAGCGCTTCGCATCGTCGGCGGCAGCGCCTATCGCTCCGGTCACGAGCTGTCCCGCCTACAACGAGATGTTTTGGCGGGTGTGTATCACCCCAGTGATACCGAAGCGGTGCACAGGACAGTGGCCTTCGACCTGTTCGGGCCCACGCAATAGGTTTGCGCCATGGCCGCACTCGAAGCGCACAGACGACATCTTTGTGGACTCCTATGGAGTCACCATCCACTATCACCGCTGGTCACCTCAAGGGACACCGAAGGCCATTATCCAGCTCGCCCACGGTCTGGGGGAGCACGCCCTGCGCTATGACGGACTGGTCACCAGGCTGGTGCATGAGGGCTTCGAGGTGTGGGCGGATGAGCACCGCGGCCACGGCGCCACAGGCCTTGAACAGTGGGAGGGGATCACAGCAAGCTCGGAAAACTGGGTCCTGGCGGTATGCCCGCCACGGTCGCTGCGGTGCGTGCCTTCACGGGCATTATTCGCCAGGAGCGACCGGGAGTCCCGCTGTTTTTCTGGGACACAGTTGGGGCTCCATCATCGGGCAAATCATCCTGAACCAGGGTGGGGCCAGCGAGTATGACGGAGTCATCTTCACCGGCACCGCCTATCGGATGCCAGGGTCCATGTATTCCGGAGAACTCAACGCCAAACACAAGCACCTGGGTTCGATTGGTGCCGAGTGGCTCTCCCGAGATGTGGCAGTCCACGAGGCCTGGAGAGACGACCCCTCACTTTCGTGGCGAACACCCTGAAACTCTTCGGTGTCGTGGACGCCGCCCGTTTGTTGGGAACACCCGAAGGAGCTCGGCGTCGACATCCCGATTCTGATCATGATCGGCTCCGATGACACCCTCGGTGGCGAGAAGAGCGTCAAGAAACTCTCCGACGCTTACCTGCAGAAGGGCTCGAGTGATGTCGAGTTGGTCGTCTATGACGGTGCGAGGCACGAGATTTTCAACGAGACCAATAAGGACGAGGTCATGGATGACCTCGTCACCTGGATAGCCGGGAGGCTCGAAGCAAGCACACCGTAGGGTTAAGGGGTGCATGCAGAGTACAAAGTTCCGGGCGGAAAGCTCGTTGTCGCGGATATCGAGGTCGACGCAAACCGTATTTCTGTGTGCCGGATTGCGGGAGATTTTTCCTCGAACCAGACGAGGCCCTCGAGGCCATCAACTCAGCCATCGTGGGACTTCCCGCGACCTCATCCAGTGAGGACATTGCGAACGCCGTAACCGCCGCGCTTCCCGGCGACGCGGTCCTCATGGGGTTCAGCGCTGAGGCTCATGGGCATCGTGGTGAGGCGGGCACTCACCGGAGCGACAGAGCTTCCTCGACTACTCCTGGGAATACATTGCGCCAGAACCCCTGGAGCCGCTCACCCAGATGGCTCTGGATCAGGTCCTTGCCGAAGAAGTCGGTGCCGGCAGACGTGGTCCCACGCTTCGCCTCTGGGAATGGGCAAAGCCAGCAGTCGTGATCGGGAGTTTCCAATCCGTCACCAACGAGGTTGATCTCGAGAATGCCGAAAAGTATGGCCTCGAGGTTGTCCGCCGCGTGAGCGGTGGGGGTGCAATGTTTATGGAGCTGGGTACCGCCATCACCTACTCCCTCTATGCCCCCGCCGAGTTGGTGTCCGGGATGAGCTTCCAAGACTCCTACGCCTTCCTCGATGACTGGGTGGTGCAGTCCCTGCGGGGCTTAGGTATCGACGCCTCCTACAAACCACTTAATGACATCACCAGCCCCACCGGAAAAATTGGTGGGGCGGCGCAAAAGCGCCTCGGCAGTGGCGCTGTCTTGCACCACGTCACCATGGCCTATGACATGGATGGTGATCGGATGGTGGAAGTTTTGCGTATCGGTCGCGAGAAAATCAGCGACAAGGGGGTCCAGAGCGCCAACAAGCGGGTGGACCCGCTCAAATCTCACACCGGTTTGTCCCGCGAGGCGATCGTGGACCACCTGGTGACCTCGTTCACCACCGCCTACGGCCTCACCCCGGGAGCCGTCACACCGGAGGAAATGGCGCGAGCCACCGAGCTGGCAACAGAAAAGTTTGCAACACCTGAATGGTTCCACCGAGTCCCGTGAGCGAGCCTGAATCGAGTCGTCGACGCGTGCGCGTGCGCACTGTCATTCTCTCGAGCGCTCTCGTCGCCATCCTGATTGCCGCAGTGATGGTCTCCGCGGTCGTGGGGCAGCTCTCGATTAGTGTCACCGAGGTCATCGGCGCACTCCTGAAATGGATGGGCATCACCACAGCCTGGGCGCCCCTCGACCCGGTCGTCGAGGCAACCCTGGAGGTCGTGCGATTCCCCAGGATTGTCATGGCGCTCGCGGTGGGGGCGGCGCTTGCCGTTGCCGGCGCTTTGATGCAGGCCGTCTTTGGAAACCCGCTCGCGGAACCCGGCGTGGTGGGAGTTTCTGCCGGCGCGGCACTCGGTGCCTCCACGGCCATCGTGTTCGGTATTGCCGCCGGGGGTGGCGGGGTTGCGCTCTTGGCTTTCCTCGGTGGGCTGGGTGCAACGCTCCTGGTTTATGCGGTGGCCAGGGCTGGGGGTCGAACCGAAGTGGTCACCCTGCTGTTGACCGGTATTGCGATCAACGCTTTCGCGCAAGCGGGCCTCGCCTTTGTGCTGTTCCTCGCCGACACCGCTAGCCGTGAGCAGATTGTGTTTTGGCAGTTGGGATCCCTGGCTGGGTCGGTGTGGTCTGAGGTGCTCATTGTGTTGCCGGTGCTGATTCTTGGCACCATCCTCGCCGTGTTGCTGGCCTCGAAGTTGGACCTGTTGTCCTTGGGCGAGAGAAACGCTCGGCACTTAGGCGTCGACGTGGAACAGCTCCGCATCATCTCGATTGTGCTGGTGGCACTGCTGACCGGTGTGGCTGTCGCGTTTGCGGGAATCATTGCCTTCGTGGGTCTTGTGGTCCCCCACATCATTCGGATGGCGTTGGGTCCCGCCCACCGCGGTTTGCTGGTGGCGAGCGCTGTGGGCGGTGGGGCATTGCTGGCCATTGCGGACCTGATGACGAGGACCCTGGTGTCCGGGGCTGATTTACCCATTGGAATGTTGACCGCTCTGGTGGGTGGGCCTTTCTTCTTCGGTCTGCTCTACCAGCAGAGACGACGCAGCGGGGGGTGGGCGTGATGAGTGATGTGACACCGCTGGCTCGCCTGGAGTCCGTCGGACTGGTCATGGATGGTCGAGCCATCGTGAAAACCGTCTCCCTGGATGTGTTCCCCGGTGAGGTGCTTGCTCTGGTGGGCCCCAATGGCGCGGGAAAATCCTCCATCCTGTCGCTGCTCGCAGGCGATGTTCATGCCACCAGCGGAACAGCCCTGCTGGGGAGCAGAGACGTCACGAAGTATCGACCCGATGAGGCATCAAGGCTTCGGTCCGTGTTGATGCAGGCCAACCAGGTCTCCTTTCCCTTTAGTGTCTGGGAGATTGTGGAAATGGGGCGAGCCCCGTGGGCGAGAACACCCCAGATTTCGGAAGACGACGAGGCTATCGAGGAAGCCCTCCGCCTCGCGGACGTGGGGCACCTGAGTGAAAGGCGATTCAACCAGCTTTCCGGTGGTGAGCGAGCGAGAGTGTCGCTCGCTCGCGTGCTCGCTCAGAGGACACCGCTGGTGTTGTTGGATGAGCCCACCGCCGCACTGGATTTGAAACACCAGGAGTCCGTGATGGGGACCATCCGGGGTCTTGCCGATCAGGGCAGAGGCGTCGTGGTGGTCGTGCACGACCTGTCCGTGGCTGCCGGATATGCCGATCGGGTGGCCATGGTGGTGGAGGGCCGACTGGCGGCCACCGGCTCACCCGAAGAGGTCATCGTGGCAGACCGGGTGAGTGACGTCTATGGGGTCGATGTTGACATCGAGCAGGTGGGACACCCACCACGACCCGTCGTGTCTGCCTCGACGCAAGCCCTAGGCCTTGAGGTCGTCAAACTCCGAGTTCTTCATCATGTATTTCGCGATGTAGGGGCAGATCGGGGTGACTGTGTAGGTTCCCTCAGCCCGAATGGCCTCCAGGGTTCCTTTGGTGAGGGGGATACCCAAGCCTTGGCCGCGTTTGTCTGATTGGCACCTCAGCGCGCACCAGCAACAGCGTGGTGCCCTGGACTTGGTATTCGACCTCGCCGAGGAACTCGCCACCCTCGGAGAGGACGTAGCGGTTAGCGTCTGGTTCGTGTGTGATGTCCATGCCCACAGGTTAGCTCTCGTGCTTTCTTACGGCCTCCGCCATGGCGATCACAATCTTCTCGAGGATGTGATGCGGGGTGGAGAGCATCAGGCGAAGGTGGTCAACCCCCGCCTCACCACAGAGCGCCCCATCGGTGAGGCCCACTGTGGCTTCGTCGGAGAAGAACTGCGCCCAGGAGCGATCCCCCGTGATGTCCGGCAGGCCTCTGGCATCGAGCCAGGCGATGTAGGTGCCCTCGGGTTCCCGGTAGGTCACCTCGGGGAGGTGCGTGGCCAAAAGCTCACTCAGGAGGGTCCGGTTGCCGTCGATATAGCGAAGGACATCCTCTAACCACTCCCCACCGTCGCGATACGCGGCGGTGTTGGCGGCAACACCGGGTGTTGCCGCACCGTGGGAGACGATGAAGGAGATGTCTTTCATCGCTGCCTGGTGGTCATCATTCGGACACAATCAGCTGCGCGCACTTGAGCCCTGGGATGTTCCACGCTTTGGAGGCCGAGGTGGCGGTCAGGGTGTGGGCTGCGGTGGTGTCATTCAGCGACGCGTAGGGGATGTGGGCGTGGTCATCAAACGTGATGGGTGCGTGAATCTCATCGGAGAACACCACACCACCCTTGGCATCCACCACCTCTGCCAAGCCCAGAAGTTCCCCCTCGGTGTATACCCGACCCAGGGGGTTGTGGGGGTTGCAGAGAATCATGAGCTCTGCACCCTGGTCGAAAGCCTGGGCTATTCCCTCGAGATCCATCTCGAGACGACCGCCATCCCCTGTGATCATCGGGACCTGGATGATCTCTCGACCTCGAAGCGGGGTGAGGGTCAAAAAGGCATGTACGCCGGTGTGGGCAAGATGACGGCGGAGCCTGGAGTTGTAAAGCGCTCCAGGACAACGTCATAGGCGCTCAGAACATCGGCGGTCGGATAAATCCTGGTGGGTGGAACCTTCCAGGAGTAGCGGGCCTCGAGAAACTCGGAGGTTGCCTCGGACATGTCCCTGGTGACGGCGGGGGCAGATAACCCCAGAGAGCTTTGTCGGTCGAGTCTTGAAGAGAGCGTGTGACGGCGGGCGCAGTGCCAAAGTCCATCTCGGCGACAAACGCAGCTAAGTGACCAGGCATCCGGGTCCACTTCATGCTCCCGGTCTCGATCAAGCTCTCCACGGTGATGTCATCAAAGCGGTGCCCACTCATCGGTGCCTCCTCACGTCGTCATCCTCCAGTCTGCCACCCGGGCGCATGTGCAGAATTCCTGGTGCTCACTAGACTCTTACGGTGGCATCTGGAACCAAGCGCTATAGCTACCTAGGCCCCGTCGGCACTTTCACGTGGGAGGCCCTGGGGCAGGTTTTGGCTGCCAAAGACCAGGAGTGGTCCAGCGTCCACAACGTGGGCGAAGCCCTCGACGACGTTCTTTCCGGTCGCAGCGACTTCGCGATGATTGCTATCGAAAACAGCATCGAGGGTGGCGTGAGCGCCACCCAGGATGCTCTGGCGGCAGCGCCCGAGCTTCGTATCGTCGGCGAATACATGGTGCCGGTCAGATTCGTGTTGGCGGTGAAGCCTGGCTCCAGCCTGAACTCCGTGACCACCGTGGCAGCCCACGCCGTTGCGTACGCGCAGTGTCGTGGGTGGCTGGAGCAGAATCTTCCGCAGCACTCTCACGTTCCCGCTCGCTCGAATGTTCACGCAGCCCAGACGATCATCGAGGACGGCGTTGCGGATGCAGCGATTGCACCTCCAGGAATCACCCAGCACGCCGGCGTTGACGTCGTGGCGGAGAACATCGGAGACAATCCTGATGCCCAGACCCGCTTTGTTCTGGTGCAAAAAGGCGGGACTTCACCAGGCAGAACAGGTGCGGACAAAACCAGCATCATCGCTGAGCTCCCCGATGACGGTCCCGGACGCCTGTTGGAGATGTTGGAGCAGTTCGCGACTCGCGGGGTCAACATGAGTTTGCTGGAATCCAGGCCTATTGGGGATGCGATGGGTCGCTACCGCTTCGTCATCGACCTCGATGGTCACATCGAGGACGAGCGAGTGGCGGACGCGCTGTTGGGTTTGCGCAGGTTCAGCCCCAACGTCATCTTCCTGGGTTCCTACCCTCGGGCGAATGGACACACACCCGAGGTGTCGCCCCAAAACAGTGACGCGGCGTTCGTGGATGCCAGGGCATGGCTTGAGGGTTTGCGCACCGGCTCCAGCGAGTGAGCGTGACAGACTAGAGGGGTGATTGACCCCCAACTTCTGCGCGATTCTCCCGATGTCATCAAGGCGTCGCTTCGCACCAGAGGTGCGAAGGAATCACTGGTCGACACGGCTCTGCAGGCAGATGCGGCTCGTCGTGAGGCGATTTCCGAGTTCGAAAAGCTCCGAGCGGAGCAAAACGTCATCGGCAAGGACGTGGCGAAGGCGTCAGGGGCGGAGAAAGAGGCCCTGCTCGCCACGGTGAAGGAGCTCTCCACTCAGGTGAAGGAAGCGTCAGCTCGGGTCACGGAGGCAGAAGAAGCGGCCTCGAGCAGCGTTGGGCGCTCTGCCGAACCTCGTCCTGGAGGGTGTTCCCGCCGGTGGGGAAGAGAACTTTGCGACACTGCGAGAGGTGGGAACTATTCCCACCTTCGCCGGTGAGGCACGAGATCACCAGGAATTGGGTGAAGCCCTCGACATTCTCGATATGGAACGAGGTGTCAAAGTCTCGGGCTCACGCTTCTATTTCCTCAAAGGCGCTGGGGCGCTCATGGAAATGGCGCTCATGCAGTTGGGCATGAAGGTCGCACTGGAGAACGGATTTGTTCCCTTGATCCCACCGACCTTGGTGAAGCCCGAGATCATGCAGGGCACAGGGTTCTTAGGCGAGCACTCTGCTGAGGTGTATCACCTGGGTGAGGACGACCTGTATTTGACGGGCACCAGTGAGGTGGCGCTTGCCGGTTACCACAGCGACGAAATTATTGACCTGAGTAACGGACCGCTTCGCTATGTGGGACTCTCCACCTGTTATCGGCGTGAAGCTGGCTCCTATGGAAAAGACACCAGGGGCATCATTCGAGTCCACCAGTTCCAGAAACTGGAGATGTTTAGCTACATCGATCCCGCGGACGCGGAAGCCGAACACGAACGCTTGGTGTCCTGGCAGGAGCAGATGCTCCAGTCACTGGGACTCGCGTACCGGGTGATCGATGTTGCTGCGGGAGATCTCGGCACCAGTGCTGCCCGGAAGTATGACGTGGAGGCCTGGATTCCGAGCCAATCCGCCTATCGCGAGCTCACCTCGACCTCAAACTGCACCACCTTCCAGTCCCGGAGACTCAATATTCGACACCGGCCCGAGAAGGATGCCTCCACAGAACCGGTCGCCACACTCAATGGAACGCTGGCGACCACGAGGTGGCTTGTTGCCCTGTTAGAAACTCACCAGCAACCTGATGGTTCCGTTCTGGTTCCCGACGTGTTGCAGAGTTTCATGGGTGGGCTCAGCGTTATCAGCGCTTCCTAGAGTGCTCCTGATACAACTGTGGGTGAGATGACAACAACTTCTAAGCCGTGGCTCATTGCCCTCGACATTGATGGAACTGTTCTTCACGAGGATGGCCACCTCTCCGATCAGGTCATCATTGCGGTGCAACGGGCGAGGGATGCTGGCCACGAGGTAACACTCGCCACTGGCCGATCTGTGTCGATGACACTGCCGATCCTGGAGCGACTCAACATCGTTCCCGAGTTCGTGGTCTGCTCCAATGGAGCGATCACGCTGAAGCGTGATCCGGGAGCACCCTCGGCGTATCGACGGTTTCACGTCGAGCGCTTTGACTCCACTGAGGTTCTGATTCGCATCAAAGCCCGCCTGCCCCAAGCGCACTATGCGGTCGAAGACGAGACAGGTCTCTATCGTTACACCGATTGGTTCCCCGAGGGGGCTTTGGATGCGATGAGCGAGAAGGTCACCTTCGAAGAGTTGCTCTCCACCTCCGCGGTTCGTGTCGTGGTCATTTCTCCCGGCCACGAAATTGATGACTTCCTGAAGGTCGTGGAAGATATGGGTCTCCACCAAGTCAGTTACACCGTGGGGTGGACCGCGTGGCTCGATATTGCTCCCGAAGGAGTCAACAAGTCAACGGCTTTGGAGCGGGTTCGCACCGAGCTGGAGATCCCGATGGATCGCGTCATGGTGATTGGTGACGGCAGGAACGACATCGAAATGCTCCAGTGGGCGGCCAAGAAAGGCCGTGCCGTGGCCATGGGCCAGGCACCCGAAGAGGTGCGCATTCATGCCACCGACATCACCGAGGATTTCCTCGGCGATGGGGTGGCGACTGCGCTCAACTCCTTGACCACCTAGCCCATAAGGCTTGTGTTCTAGAATCGTCTGCGGAGGGCTGTCCGAGCGGCCGATGGAGCTAGTCTTGAAAACTAGTGGGCAGAAATGTCTCGTGGGTTCGAATCCCACGCCCTCCGCCAGGCACACATCGAGAGAGCAAAGGATCGGGGGAGCCCGTGGCTAACACAGCCAAGCCGGCTGCGCCCGAACTCTATAGCGCCTCGGATGAGTATCCGCAGCCCCTGCACGCAACTCAGAAGCGTGTGGGTGGTTGGCAGCTTGTTACCTCTCTCGCGTTGGGTGTCATCGCTGTCCTGGTGGTGAGCATAGGAACAGTGCTCGGTCTTACAGTCCAGAACCTGCAGTCCAGCCTCATCACGGTGGAGCTGCCCGGAGCACCCAACCCGATACTTCCCACCATTGGTGAAATCGAAGGTGGATTCAACGTGTTGGTGGTGGGTTCTGACACCCGCGTGGGTCAGGGAGACCAGTTTGAGTTTGTGGATTCAGAGCTCAACGACGTGAACCTTCTGGTTCACGTCTCCGAAAACCACGAACGCGCTGTGGTGATCAGTTTTCCCCGGGACCTCCTCCTCGATGTTCCTGCGTGTCCCCAAGACGATGGAACCGAATCTGCTCCGAGAAAGATGCAGCCACTCAACACCACCATGGGGATTGGAGGCCTTCCCTGTGTTGCACTGACAATCGAGGAACTCACGGGACTCGAGATTGGCTACGCAGGCCTCATGACCTTTACCGGGGTTGCGCAACTCTCCACTGCGGTAGGTGGCGTGGAAGTCTGTGTGAGTGCACCACTGGTTGACCCGTGGTCAGGAGTGAACCTGCCGGAAGCCGGTTATCACACCCTCGAGGGGGGACAAGCGCTCGCGTTCCTCCGCACGCGCAAAGGCGTGGGGGATGGCAGTGACCTGTCCCGCATTTCCTCCCAGCAGGTGTACATGGCAGCACTGGTGCGAACCCTGCAGCAAGATGGTGTTCTCAACGACATAGGCAGGCTCTATGGCATTGCTCGGGTTGCGGCTGACACGATGGTGCTCTCCACGAGCCTCGGAAGCCTCGATGTGATGGTGGCAATGGCGAGAGCGCTCCGAGGGATCCCGAATGAGAACATTCTCTTCATCCAGTATCCGGTGCTGGATGCGGACCCTGAGCTGTATGCCGGTCGAGTAATCCCGAATCAAGGCCTTGCCGCTGAAGTGGTGAAGCGCTTGCTGGCTGATGAGCCTTTCACCGTGGGAGAGGGATCCCTGGGCTTTGGTTCGACAGACGCAGAGTCCTTAGGCGAATCAGGAGTTTCCAGTGCGGAAGAGCTGGATGGTTTGGTGGGTCAGACCGCGGGGGACGAAACCTGCGCGGTTCCTCGCTAAGAGGTGACCTCGCTATAGTTGGGCGAGTGATGAAGCCCGCTTCATCCAGGAGACGTCGCATAGTCCGGCCGAGTGCACCACCCTGCTAAGGTGGAGTCCCCGCAAGGGGACCGAGGGTTCAAATCCCTCCGTCTCCGCTCACGGGGACTCGCTCTTGTCTTAGAGAGACAGTGCTACGAGGGCAAACAGCACGACGAGTGCGATGCTGAAAACCGCCATCAGACCCTGAGTCAGGGTCAGGTAGCTTCCGCTGCCGGAGATCGTCTTGCCCATGGCACCCTGAGCTGAGTGGCCTTTGAGGTCTTCGACGAGAGCTTTGGCTTCCCGGATAATCGCGAACTGGTTGAGGACTCCGAGGGATCCCACGGTCACGAGGAACGCGAGCGCGAGAAGTGCGACAGTGGTGCTCACACCGGAGAAGTACCCCATCACAGAGAGAACTGTGACGACGGAGAGGGCAATAACAGACTGGAACTGAGCCTGAATGATTTGCTTGCGCATATCGTTCCAGGTCTCGACGAGGTCTTTTTCATTCATGGGTTTGTGTCCTTTGTTTGGGCTCTGAACGTGCGGCTAAGGCTAACCCACCGACATGACAGAACTGTGGGCTATCTCCAGTTAACGGCAAGTTGGGAGGTTTTATCCCCAGGTTCACTACTTCTTGGACGAGACAGCAGCGTCAGTTGCTTTGGAGAGGAATATTGCAAACACCAGTGCCACGACGATGGCGGAGCTGATTCCCAGCTCGATGACCGCCCGATCGAAGCTTTCGCGGGGCTTTTCCGAACCCAAGGTCATGGACGCTCCCACAGTCAGGATGTGTCGAACGGCGGCGATGATGCCGATGATGAGGAAGTTCTGGAGTTGGAAGACACCGTCGGTGTATCGGGCGATCACGGTGCGGAGGATTTCCAAAATGATGATGATGAACAAGATGTCGTTGATCGCCTGAATCATGCCATCAGGGAAGAACGGCCAGGTCGTGAAGACTCGAATCACACTGAAAATCAGCGCAGCAACGGCAATGCCGAAGAGGAACACACCTAAGACGACATGGAAGATATCTTCCATGCCTTCAGCCCACTTGTTGGGAACAACACTTTTCGGTGATCGCGCCATGATGTGCTCACCTTACGCCTCTTTCGCTCCATTTCGATGAGCGTCAGCGGCTTATTCTGAGGCCGTTGCCTTCCTGACCAGCTGGGTAATCATCTTTTCTACGGAATCGTTCATCTCGAGGATGGCAAAGGATGTAGGCCAGAAGGCGCCATCATCAAGGTTTGCTCCATCCTGAAATCCAAACGTGGAGTATCTACTCTCGAATTTGCTGCCCGCCTGAAAAAAGCAGATGACTGTGTTGCCTAAGTAGTAGGCCGGCATTCCGTACCAAGTCTTGGTCGTGATTTTGGGTGAAATCCCCATCACCAGCGCATGGATGGCTTTCGCAATCTTTCTCTCAGCTGGGGTCATCTCCGCGATTTTGCGGGCCACCTGTTCCTCGCCGGAGAGTTTCTTGAACTCGCGCGCCTCTCGGGCGCGCTCCCTCATCGCCTCGCGTTCCGCATCCGTGAAGGCAGAGGTGTTCTTTTTCTGATCAGCCATGCGAGGAACTCCTTAGAAGCGCTCGTCGCGGAAAACGCCGACCTCACTCACCCACGCAACGCAGGCGTAGTGGGGGAAGAAGTGGGTGGAGAGCATGGTGAAGATGGCATCGACGTGATCCTCACCGACCACACACTCGATTTTGACGTTGCCGCCCTGCAGGTCACCCACGCGTTGATTCCTGGTGCCAGCACCATGGACGGTGGAGACGGTGTATCCCTTGATGCCTGAGTCGTGGAGACTCGTCACCAGACGCTTTTCGAGGGCACTCTCGGCCACTATGGTGACGAGTTTCTTGTTTACGAAGTCCATGAGAGCACTCCTTCTAGGGCTCCTGAGAGCCAAATGTAGAGGGGAATTCCGACGATGAGGTTGAACGGAAAGGTAATCCCCAGGCTGGCGGTCAGGTAGATGCCGGGGCTTGCCTCAGGTAAGGCAAGGCGGACTGCGGTGGGGGCTGCGATGTAGGACGCGGAGGCACTGAGCACACCGAGGAGAGCAGACCCTCCGACCGAGAGGCCGGAGAGCAGCCCTGCACTCACCCCGAGTGTTCCGGCGAGCACGGGGAATGCGAGCCCAAAGACGACAACACCGACTCCAGCGTCCTTCACGTCCGGGAGCCTGCGACCCGCGACAATCCCCAGCTCCAGAAGGAACAGAGTCAGAACACCGGTGAAGAGACCACCAAAGAAAGGTTCGATGCTGGCAAACCCTGTGTTGCCAGCGACCGCCCCCAGAGCGAGACCACCCACGAGCAAGACAATGGACCGGCCAGAGAGAACTTCGCGCAGTGATTCACCCCAGGCCACGGATTCGCTGCGGCCCCGAGACGCCAACAGCAGACCCACAATGATGCCGGGGACCTCCAGGACAGCCAGCAGAGTGACGAGATAGCCCTCCACAAATCGCGAGCTGGACTCGAGGAAGACCAAGGCCGCAGTGAAAGTCACCAACGAGGTTGACCCGTAGTGGGCGGCGAGCGCGCCCCGGTTTACCCGGTCGAGTTTCGTCAGCCACCCCGAGATGGTGAACGCCAGCACAGGGATGATCAAACCCAGAAGGAGTGTGGCCACCAGCGGGAGCCACAACTCAGTGATGTCGGCGTTTCGAAGAGCAACACCACCCTTGATGCCGATGCCCAGGAGCAAATAGATCGAGATGGCTTGGTAGAACGCCTCGGGCAGTCGCAGGTCGCTCTTGATTGCCACCGCGAGAAGACCCAACGCGAAGGCCAGAACGGGGGGCGAAATAAGGTTTGTCAGCGCGATGGAGAGAATTTCGCTGGCGTCCACGCGACTCTCCTTATTTTGGGCTCCCCTGATGGTATCGGCGGAGTGACCCTGGTTCCTGTTGTGTTTCGGCGGGTAACAATTTAGGCAGGATGCAGAAAAAGTTCATCCTCACCGGCTATCGTTGCCACACGTTGTGATGACGCAACGTCATGGGGGACCACCAAGTCCGCCCATCTTCTGGCTTCCTCACCCCGGCAGCCTCAGCAACTCGAGTTGTTGTCCTGTCTTCGTTCGCCCATGGTGAGGAATATCTACATGTCGTTTCGTATTCGTGAATACCACCCCGCTGACACCGATGCTGTGTTGGAGTTGTGGGATCAGGCCAAGTCTGATGGCTTCGAGCCGGTCTATGGTCTTGCCGAGGTTCTCGCCTCGTGCCAGAAAGACCACGCGGTTCTGGCTATTTCTGAGGGTCGCGTTGTCGGGGCTGCTGTTGCCCGAGCCGCTCACGAGCAAGGCTGGATTGTGTTCTTTTCAACCCTCGCCGAGTATCGACGCCAAGGAATAGGAAGCTCGTTGCTCTCCGCTCTTGAAGCCCGCATGGCCCCGTTGGGTCTCACCAAACTGTCGATTCTCGTGCCAGAAAGCCAAGACGAGTCAGGGGTGTTGGATCGCGCTGGGTTTGTCGACAAGAACCACCTGAGCTATTTCGAGCGTGAAATTCCGATCAGTGAGAAAGAACGCAGTATTTTGCGAGAACTGGGAGGGCGCGTGCTGTCTCGGGATCTCTGGTCGGGGATTGCGGGAATGCAGAAAGAAAAGGAGATGCTGGAGCGTCGACTGGTCTTGCCTCTTTCTGATGCCGCGCTGGCTGAGAAGTTTGGGGTTGAGCCACCTCGTTCTATTGTGCTGTTTGGTCCCCCCGGAACCGGGAAAACCACGTTCGCAAAGGCTGTCGCGTCCCGACTCGATTGGCCCTTTGTGGAGGTCTTCCCGGCCCGATTGGCGGCCGACCAGAAAGGTCTGGCCGGTGCACTTCGCGATACGTTCACCAGAATCTCTGATCTCGACAATGTGGTGGTCTTTATTGACGAGGTGGAAGAAATTGCGGCTCAGAGAGGTGGGGAGCCACCCACTGCTCTGCAGGGAGTGACGAACGAGCTTCTGAAATTGATTCCGTTGTTCCGAGAGCGCCCCGGTCGTTTACTGATTGTGGCAACCAACTTCATTCGAGCACTGGATGACGCGTTTCTCCGTCACGGACGCTTTGATTACGTGATTCCGATTGGTCTGCCCGATAAGACTGCCCGTGAGTCAATCTGGCACCGATATATTCCGGCGGGGGCTCTTGAGTCAGTAGATGTGCCGGAGTTGGTAAAGAGAACTGATGGCTTTTCACCCGCAGATATTGAGTTCGCCGCGAGGAAGGCCGCCCAGAGGGCGCTGGAGTCCGCGGTCTACGACGATGGTGTGTCCGTTCCCACCGGTCCCACAACCGACGATTATCTCTGGGCGGTTGGAGACACCCGCATGACGGTGTCGGGGGAAATGGTGGGAGCGTTCCTGGAGGACATTGACGCCCTCGCACGGCTTTAGGGCGAGAGTGGCCGCGTTGGCCCAAACTGCTAAGCTTTCCTGGCATTCGAAAGAGTGCCTGTGCGCCCGTAGCTCAACGGATAGAGCATCTGACTACGGATCAGAAGGTTGGGGGTTCGAATCCCTCCGGGCGTGCCACGTTTGAGAAACTTAGCGCGAGAGCATGGACGGCGAGTGCATGGTGTTTGGCACTCTCGAAATCACCCGCATCAAAAGATTCTTGTAACTCTTGTCCCTGTTGCTGCAGTTCTTCTAAATTCGACTTCTCGGATCGCTCGGATGCTTTGTTCGCTTCAGCTTCCATCCGACGTGCGTTGGCAGATGAGCTCATGGAGCCGGCTTTGCCTTTCTCGAGGCGCTCCATTTGAGACGCAATAAACAGTGATTGACTCGGGATAGTGCTGACATCGCCGGCTTCGAGGTCAGCATTGAGCGCTCTAATGTTCTGCCACGCGGTGTCGTAGGTCCACTCTCGGCCATCGTCGTTGACCTGCTGGTAGATCTCCCGTGGCACGAGAGGCTCAGACGATTGGCACCCCGATGCCAAGAGCACAAAGGCAACCATGGCAACCGCGCTAATCCAGGCTGGCCAGCACATTCTTCGCATGATGATCGACGCTACCAGTGAGCCTCTAGCCCACAATTTCGAGGCGCTGCTCGGTGAGCAAGGCTGCATAGAGTCCCTCTTTCTCGAGGAGATCGGTGTGAGTACCGGACTCCACGATCCGGCCACCCGAGACGACCATGATGCGATCTGCGTTGACGACGGTGGAGAGACGGTGCGCGATGGCGATGGTGGTCCGGTTAGCCGACGCTGAGTCCAAGGCTGCTTGGACGAGGCGCTCCGACTGGGTGTCCAGAGAACTGGTGGCCTCGTCCAGGATGAGGACTTGGGGGTCTTTGAGAAGAACACGCGCGATGGCGATTCTTTGCTTTTCCCCGCCACTGAGTCGGTATCCCCGCTCGCCCACCAGAGTGTTGTATCCCTCGGGGAAGGACATGATGGTGTCGTGGATGTTCGCTAAGCGAGCAGCCTCCTCGATTTCCTTCTGCGTGGCGCCGTCTTTGGCGTAGGCGATGTTCTCGGAAATGGTGTCGTTGAACAGGAACGTCTCTTGGCTCAAAATGCCGATGTGGCTGATCAGTTCGTCCTGGTCACAGTCTGTGACGTTGACTCCGGCAAATTTCACCGCACCGGATGACACATCAAAGAACCGTGGAATGAGGGAGGTGATGGTGGTCTTTCCGGCTCCCGAGGGTCCCACCAGCGCCACATACTCACCGGGTTCAATCCGGAAGGAGATGTTGGTCAGGCCGGACGATTCCTCGTCCTCGCTTTCGTCATAGCGGAAGGACACATTCTCGAACTCGACAAGCCCCAGCTGTGACTCGTCAATCGGGGTGGGGGAGGCCGGGCTGACGATGGAGGGCGACAGGTCCAGGTATTCAAAGATCCGGGCAAACAGGGCTCTCGAGGTCTGAATCTCGAGACCAATTTGCAACAGGTTCATCATCGGGAACATCAGCCGGGATTGGGCAGTGGTGAAGGCGACAATTGTTCCCACGGTGAGCGGGTTTGCTCCGAGAATGAGAAGTCCCGCGACCAAGTAGATGACGGCGGGGATGGCCAACATGAACAGCTGAATCAGCGCGAAGAACGCTTGTCCCGACATCGACAGCTTCACCTGCAGGCCTATTTGTGTCTCGTTCTCCCGCTCATAGCGCTGCACTTCGCTGTTTTGGCGACCAAAGCTCTTGGAGAGCAGGATTCCGCTGACGCCCAGAGCCTCCTGGGTCATCGCCGACATCTCGCTCAACGAGTGCTGTGTTGCCGCAGCGATTCGGGCGCGAACCCGGCCAATTCTTTTTGCAAGAAAATCATGAAGGGGAGCAGGATGACGGCCACCACGGTGAGCTGCCAGCTCAGGATCAGCATGGCCACCAACGACGCCGCCACCGTCACCGCGCTTCCCAGAAGGTTGGCAATGACCTCCTTCAAGACTGTGGCAACACCGCCCACATCGTTTTGCAGGCGGGATTGAATAGCTCCGGTCTTGGTCTTGGTGAAAAAGCCCAGATGCATGGATTGGAGGTGCTCGAACATGCGAACGCGGAGCGAGCCCATCACGCGGTTACCAATTTGGGCGGTGAGGTAGTGCTGCCAGACGCTCAACGCACCAATGATGGCCCAGAGACCAATCATGATGGCGACGAGAGTCCCCAGAATTTCTAGGTTCGGAATCCCACTCTCCGGGAAGAGACCCTCGTTGAAGGCGTCCTGGATGAGTAGCGGAGGAATAACCGAGAGAGCGGCTCCCGCAACAACTAACGCAATGGTGAGGGTCAGGGGCTTCCGGTGGGGCTCAAAGAGGCCCATGATCCGGGGCAGGAGCCCATCGATCGAGGGCGCGTTCTCGATGGCCGCGCGCTTGCTCTCCTCGGTCTGGCTATAGCGACCGAGGGGGCCATGCGCAGGGGGTTGACTCATGACACTCTCTTATCTGTTGTTGACCATAACGGTCTGGGGTCTTCAACGCTGCATATGGTGCTGAAATTCCCGATGCCACCGAGGGACAGAAGCGCCACGCTATCGGAGAGCGCTGAGAATCAGGAGAGTCCTCGAGTCAGTCAGCATCGTAATCTCGCCGGACTTTGTGATCGTGAGGTTTCGAATCCGCTCTCCCACGTTCAGCTTCCGAACCTGCGCTGCAGGGGACCCGGCAACGTCGAGGACAAAGAGGGATTGAGCTCGAAGCGATGCCATCACCACGAGGTTTTCGTAGTCTTCGATACCTCCCGAGCCGGTGGGGTATACCGCCATTTCTGTGGGCGCGATGGCGGGGGTCCAGCTGAGAACGGGAGGCGTTGTTCCCTCAATGTCGGCGTTCTGGAAATCAAGCCAGGGGGCGAGGAGGGCAGAGGAATCTCTTGGCCAGGCAGCTCGGTCATAGGGTTTACCCACTGAGGTGAGAGGCCACCCGTAATCGCTGCCCTCTGTGATGAGGTTCAGTTCGTCCCCACCGCTTGGCCCGTGGTCACTCAGCCACAGCCCAGAGTCTTTCGTGGCGACAATCCCCAGTGAGTTTCTCAGGCCTTTGGCCACGATGCGGATCTCGGGGGTTCCTAGAGGGTCTGAAATACCCACGACGCTTCCGACCATGGATGCTGGGTCACCGAGGAGGGAGTAATCGCGGAGGGTTCCCTCCAAACCGATGCCCGCTGCTTGACCAATGGTGCTGGCACCCAAGTGAAAGTCCCCGACTGTGAGGTAGAGAGTGTCGGCGTCCTCATCCCACGCGAGAGCAGACCCCATATGAGTGCGCAGCGTGCTGGCGGCTCGTTGGGGCTCGGTGTAGTCAACGCACGGCTCGGTGGAGGCGATGACATCGCTGTCTCCCCCGACCCCAAGAATGCTCTCGAGGTCCATCCGGTGGACATCGATACGCACACACTCTCGGGCGGTGTCGATCACCGCATCGGCATAGACCAGAGCCTGGTCAATGATGAGAGCATCACGGATTCCCCAGGTCGGACCGCCCGATGCCACCCCGCCCGCAGAAATCCGATCGGTGGCTCCCGAGTGGCGGAGGGTGGGTCCTTCGCTCCAGGTCATCTCCTCTAGGGCAATAAAGCGTGACGTTCCTTCGTGGGCAATGACGAGCAGGATCCCCGGGCATATTTCCACGGCCGCGTTGTATCTCTCAGCCGAGGTGGGGGGCAACTCGGCCACACGTAGGGACAGCTCCAAGCCCTCAGAATCACTCAGGGTCGCAGTGTCTGGGGAGCCCAACTCTCTCCAGTCACGATCGGCGAAGTCCTCCTCAGCACAGACTGGGACGGATGTCTCTGGGGATTCAGGCGAGGTGACGCTCGGCGCAGGAGCCGCGGGGAGTGCGTCAATATCGCGAGAGATATCAGCCTGGCATGCGGCGAGCAGAGCACCGAGTGGCAGAAGAGAAAGTCCTGCGAGTAGTCTGCGCGTCATCACAATTCCCAGAACATCACAGTCGGTGAGGAAATTCCTGAGCGCTTTACCAGCCCAGCGCCACAGGAAGCGCAAAAGCCATAAGACCTACCGTTATGGCGAGCGCGAGGATCGACAGGGCGAGAGACACCCGTGGCATCACAGAGGGCGCCTGACTCTCCGCTTTCTCTGTGGCGATCAACTTCCTGGAGAACACAATGCCCATGATGGCCAGAGCGATACACAGGATCGGGATTGTCGAGGAGGCCAGTGCAGCAATCGAGAATCCCAGGGTCACAAACTTGTTGGGTGACGCGCGCATAGTGAACCAGCGTAGTCGGGAGCCACCGTAGCGATGGAGTCCGCGAAGTGCACCACAATAAAGGAATGGTGAATGCGCTCAGGAAGCCCTACGTCATCTTCGTGGGTGAAGAGCAAAGCCCCGTCTACACAAAGACCGGAAGCGGCATTGCCCACTGGGATCCGAGCAGCTGCGTGGGCCAGATTCGCCTCTCTTCCGATGCCGCAGACCTCGGATTACCCGACATGTCTCTCGACGAGGCGATTGCGGCAGGTGCCAAAACCCTGGTGATCGGTATCGCCGTCGTGGGTGGCGCCATTCCCACGCCGATGCGCTCGGTGATTCACGAGGCTCTCAGTCGTGGCGTGGACGTTGCCTCTGGAACACACGACCGCCTTGCGGATGATCCTGAGTTTGCGGGAGCCGCTGCGGCCTCGGGAGCTCGCATCACCGATGTTCGGGTTCCCCCACCGGGACTTCCGGTCGGAAAAGGCGTGAAGAGAACTGGCAAAAGAGTGCTGACGGTCGGCACCGATTGCGCACTGGGCAAGAAATACACTGCGCTGGCTCTCGCGAAAGAAATGACTGCCCGGGGAATGGACGCGACATTTCGTGCCACCGGTCAAACCGGAATCCTCATCTCGGGAAGCGGTGTTCCCATTGATGCCGTGGTTGCCGATTTTGTCTCGGGGGCCGCGGAGACACTGTCGCCCGATGCTCCCGAGACACACTGGGATGTCATCGAAGGCCAGGGTGCCATCCTGCATCCCGGATATGCAGCGGTGAGTATGGGCTTGTTGATGGGATCACAACCCGATGCGATTGTGGTCTGCACGGATGCCACCAGGACAACGATTGCTGGGTGGCCAGACTTTCCTCTGCCGAGCATCCAGGAGGTCATTGATCTCACCCTGCGGATTGGCTCGGTCGTAAACCCCGCCATCCGTGTGGTGGGGATTAGTGCCAACACGTCAGCGCTGAGTGAGAGCGAGCGGGAGCAGTATCTAGCCCGCCTGAGTGAAGAACACGGTGTTCCCGCTGTGGACTCGGTTGCCACCGGTGTGGGCCCGATTGTGGATGTGTTGCAGCAATGACGACTTCCGTATCGATAGAGCGGGTGTCGATTCCTCTCCACGAGCCCTTAGTCATTACCGGACATTCGTTTTCCCACCTCAACACCGTGTGGGTGACTCTCGAGAGAGACGGTGTCATCGGAAGAGGCGAGGGAACCGGCTCCTACTACTTGGGTGAAACCCAGGACAGCATCGTGGCCGCCATCGACAGCATTACGCCAGCTCTTGAGAGCGGTCTTTCCCGGGAAGAGCTCCAACAGCTTCTCCCCCCGGGGGGAGCTCGTAATGCCGTGGACTGTGCTCTGTGGGATATGGAATGCAAGGCCGCTGGGCAGACGATCTGGGAACGACTTGGCCTTTCGCCTCGAGAACTCACCACCGTCGCCACCATTGGGGTCGGTGATGCCCAGGCAATGGCTGCTCACGCCTCCCAGTGGTCGACCTATCCCCACCTCAAGATCAAGCTCTCAGCCGAGTCCCCGGTGGAAAAGATGCGCGCCATCCGGGATGCTCGCCCCGATGCGACCCTGGTTGTTGACGCCAATCAAGCGTGGAGTTTTGCAGAGCTTCAGGAATACCTTCCAGCGCTGATGGATCTCGACATCGCCATGATCGAGCAACCACTTGCCCGAGGGGGCGACGCAGAGCTTGAAGGGTTTGAGTCCCCCATCCCTCTGGGAGCAGACGAGAGTTGCTTGAGTCTTGCCGAGTATGAGGAAGCCGCCGCCAAATATGACGTCATCAACATCAAACTCGACAAATGTGGCGGGTTGACCGAGGCGCTTGCCATGGTCGAGGCAGCTCAGAAGGCAAACAAGAGACTCATGGTGGGGAACATGACGGGGTCCTCACTGTCGATGGCGCCATCTTTCGTCGTTGGCCAACACTGCGAGTTCGTGGATATCGATGGCCCTCTGCTGCTTCAGTACGACATCGACCACGGTCTTCGGTATACGCCAGAAGGTCGGGTGAGCCCGCCCACTCCGGAGCTGTGGGGTTAGTTCCTCAGCCGTATGTTGTGGACTTGACCATGATTCCCTCACTCTTTGATCTAGATCTCGATCAGCTACGGGAACGTTTGGGCCAGTTGGAGGAGTGGGGACGCGCCCTCGAGTCGGGTGACGAAGAACTTGTCGAGAACCTTCGTGCCGAAGTGTTTGGTCTGGGCGGCACCGAAGAAGACGACTGGAACGACTATCACCGCGTCCGCAACGAATTCGACCGCCGAGCGTCTGAGGAGTTTGACCTCGGTCAGTAGACCTTAGTTGGGCGTTTGGCCGAGAGCGTTCCGGAAGAACGTAGTCAGAGCCCGCTGGTATCGCTGGGTTTCGGACAGCATTCCCTCAGTGTGGTCGGCGCCCTCGAACGTCTCGAGGGTAATCTCCACACCTGCATTTTCTGCGTAGTCACGGAACTTGACCGCGCCCTCATAGGCGAGGCGCTGGTCATCGGTTCCGTGCAGAAGCAGCATGGGTCGATTACCTGCGGAGTCAATTCCGCTCGTGATGGGTGTCTCGTTGAGGTCCACCCCCCGAATCATGGCTGCAGTGTCAGCCAGAGTCCAGAGGAATCCGGGGAAACCCTGGAACTCCACCTCGCGACGGGCTGTCTCGGCAAAATCAAAAATGGGGGCTTCCATGGCGAACGCGGTCACGTTGTCCGTCTTGGCGGGCAGGATTGCGGTGGCAATGGCTCCACCGGAGACTCCAAACATGCCGATTTTGTCCGGCGTGATGCCCTTCTCCGCGACTAACCATTCCGCCACCTTGGCGAAGTCATCAGATTCGTCTTGTCCCGCCGAGTGACGCCCGTCCACGCAGGTGGAGTTGCCGGTGTCGCGCTGATCAACCAGCAAGACGTTGAAGCCCTCCTGGGCGAGCATCGCTGAGGGCAGCAGCGCGTTGTAGTCGCGACGCGACGTCCCATATCCGTGGGTCACAATGACGGTTTCTTGAGCGGTGGGGTAGCTGGCTTTAATCCACCAGGCCTCGAGGGTCACCTCGTCGGACACGGGGATGGTGACCGTTTCGATGGGGATATCACTCAGCCACCACTCGGAGAGGTCATGACCAACCCATTGGTTCCACCCCTCACCGGGGAAGGGCCCTCAACGGGTGTGGTGAAGCGTTCGGGGAGTTATCGGCGTCATCGGCGTTGATTGCACAGGGCACGCTCGTGCCCTCGCGGTAGACGTAATCGCCGAGCGCTAGAGCTCCACCTGCGCCTACGACGAGGACAACACCCAGGGTTATCCCGATGAACCGTCTGGCACGCATGGTTTCGAGGGTAGCCGGCGGAGGGCAAACACCCAAGCCCGGGTGTGGGATTACTGCGGTCGGTTATCCGCTGAATTCCCACAAATACAGGGCTGCGTAGGAGCGAAAAGGTTTCCAACGCTCTGCAATTTCGGTCACGTTGACGTCCTCGCCAAAGTGCGCCCAGACCGCTTTCTTGAGCCCCAAATCACCGGGTGACCAGACATCCGGGTGCCCCATCCCGAAAATGAGGAACATCTCTGCCGTCCACGGGCCGATGCCTTTCAGGCTCGTGAGTTGCTCAATCACACTGCTGGTTTCTGCGCTGGCCAGGTGGTGGGGGTCAATGTGTCCCTCGACAAAAGCTTCCGCCATCCCGATGACGTAGGAGGCTTTGGACCGGGAAAGACCGTGCTCGCGCAGGTCCTCGATGCTGGCTCGAGCCAGGACTGCAGGGTCGTGGGGCCCGAGCGCCGTCATAACCCGACCCTCGATGGTCTCGGCCGCTTTGACGGAGAGCTGTTGGCCAAGAATCGAGGACACCAGGACAGAGAAATACTGCTCCGGTGCTTTCGGGCTGATGTCCGGTGGTGTGTGAGCAGGAATGAGTCGCGCCATCACCTCACACGATGAGGCCAAGTACTGTTGCGCTTCCTTGAGGTGTTGACCCATCGACTTAGCCGAACCGGGCCACGCGGTGAGATCGAACGATCGGCAGGGTGGTGGGAGTCACTGCTCTCTCTTTCTTTCCCCTAAGTGTGGACCATCTCCTCGAAGGGGTGACACCTCATAGTGATTCCACTGGAGCAAACCTCCCCACATTCTTCAAGTCTGGACTCTCGAGCTCTACTCTGGGTAGATGGGAACTGATGATTTTGTAACCCCGGGTATGCGCGAACAGCTCGATTCGCCCTCTTTCCAGGGGCTCGCCACGTTTGGCATGCGACCCTTTGTCGCAGATGCCGCAGATTTGGACACCATCAAGCCCGACATCGGTGTGGTGGGGGCTCCCTGGGATGACAGCACCACCAACCGTCCCGGAGCACGCTTTGGTCCTCGCGCTCTGCGGGCTAACGCCTATGACCCCGGCACCTACCACCTGGATCTCGGCATAGAGATCTTTGATCACCTGAATGTGGTCGATTTCGGTGACGCCATCACCAGCCACGGGCAGTGGGAGAAATCGAAAGCCAGTATTTATGAGCGCGTGAGCGCGCTCACCACCCGAGGTATTGTTCCGGTCATTCTGGGCGGTGACCATTCGGTCACGTGGCCGAGCGCCACCGCTGTTGCGGAGGCTCACGGCTTTGGCAATGTGGCGATGATTCACTTCGATGCTCACGCCGACACGGCGAATGAAATCGAGGGCAACTTTGCCAGCCACGGAGCGATGATGCGCCGACTCGTCGAGTCAGGCGCCATCCCCGGGGACCGTTTCTTGCAGCTGGGGCTCCGCGGCTATTGGCCAGGCGAGGAAGACCAGAAGTGGATGCGGGAGAACAACCTGAAGCACTACATGATGCAGGAGTTCTGGGAGCGCGGAGCGATGCCAGTCCTCGATGACGTCATCGCAGAGGCGAAGAAACGAGCCCCCAAGGCCTATATCTCCATTGACATTGATGTGTTGGATCCGGGCTTTGCTCCGGCAACGGGAACACCGGAGCCCGGAGGGTTCGCGCCCATTGACCTGTTGCGCATTGTGCGCAGGCTCACCCTCGAGCTTGACGTTGTCGGGTTCGACATCATGGAGGTCGCCCCCGCTTATGACCACGCCGATGTGACGGTGAACAATGCCCACCGATTGATTTGGGAGTTCTTCGCCGCCATGGCGGTGAAGAACCGGGATGGGGCTTAGCCGCGAAGCGGCAGCGCGATACCAATCGCGATGAAGATTCCTCCGAAGGTCTGGTTGACCCGTTTGCCAAACTTCGCCAAGAACGGCTGAACCTTTTCAGATCCGAAGGCAATCAGGGTCTCGGTGATGATTTCGATGCCCACAAACGTCACCGTCATCACCGCGAACTGAATGAGCAGTGGTGAATCGGTGACGAGGAACTGTGGCAAGAATGCCACAAAGAACAGAATCCCCTTGGGGTTGGTAATCGCGGCCAGTAAACCCTGGCGGAAAACGGTAACTCTGGTGACCACAGTGCTGGAGGGGCCCCTGGTTGCCCCGACGGCGGGGGATCGCCACACCTGGATTCCCAACCAGACCAGGTACGCGCCACCAATCCATTTGAGAACGATCAGCACTTCGGTGGAGGCTGCCAGGAGCGCACCAATCCCGAAAAGAGACAGCGCGATGATGGCGGTGAAACCCAGTGCTCCCCCCGCAATGGTGAACGAGGTTTTCTTCACCCCGTAGAGGGCTCCATGGGTGAGTGCGAGCAGGCCGTTGGGCCCAGGGGTCAGCGATAGCCCCAGTGCGGCGGCGGTGTAGAGCAGCCAGGTTCCAAGTTCCACCAGCTCAGTATGGGGGTATTGGCCACAAATGGTGGTCAACACGTAACCTCCGCTTTCATTGTTGTTTGCCGCCCTGTTTCTACCGTGAAACCCATGAGTCACGTAGGTGTCAGCACAAGCTCCTTCTTCCCGCTCAGGCTGGAGGATTCTTTCCGCCTGGCCAAAGACGCCGGAGCCGATGGCGTTGAGGTGATGATCACCAATGACCCTGAGACCTACGACCCTCGGGTGTTGGATTTTCTCTCCCGACGCTTCGACTTGCCGATTCTCTCCGTGCACGCTCCGGTGCTGCTGTTGACCCAGGGGTTTTTGGCTATGACCCGTCAGAGAAGCTCCACCGCAGTGCTGAACTCGCACACATGCTGGGTGCGGACACGGTGGTTGTGCACCCACCGTTTCGGTGGCAGCTGGGCTACTCCCGGATTTTTGCGGACAACGTGAAAGACGTGGCCCAGCGTCACGATGTGGTGGTCGCCGTGGAGAACATGTTCGGGTGGTGCGCATCCCGGTTCACCTTTGAGGCTTATGCCCCGGGCTGGAACCCCGGAGAGTTAGATGTCCCCAACCTCACTTTGGACTTCTCTCACGCAGCCATGCAGGATGTGAGCGCACTGTCTCTGGCCCGCCAGTGGGGGATCGACTCGCCCACATCCACCTGTGTGACGGGACAAGCCCCAAGGAAAACTTCCACCTGTTCGATGAGCACCTGTTGCCGGGCCAGGGAACCCAGCCGGTTGCTCAGACCCTGGAGGCCGTCACGCAGGCTGGCTTCAGAGGGCACGTGATTGCCGAGATTTCTACCCGGAACGCTGGCACTGAGGAGTATCGGGTGACACATGGTCAAGTCCTCTCTGGACTATGCACGGTATTACCAAGCAGTGGGTCGTGAGCGGCACCTCGCGGAGGCCAGCGGATGAGAGTTGCCCTCGTCACGGAATCTTTCCTGCCCTCCCTCAACGGGGTCACGAACTCCGTGCTGAGGGTGGTGGAGACGCTCAAAGCTCAGGGACACGAGGTGCTCATCGTCGCACCCACGTCAGAGTCACCCGAGCACGAAGGCTTTCCCGTGGTGACCAGTCCCTTTGTTCCCCTCGGTGGGTTTCCGGTGGCAATTCCAACGCCGGCGATCACCCAGACGCTGGATCGGTTTGCCCCGGACCTCATTCACGCGGCTGCACCCTTTTGGTTAGGTGGGCAGTCCATTGCCTATGCAGCGAAGAAGGGAATTCCCTCAGTCGCGGTCTATCAAACCGATGTCGCTGGCTATATGGAGCGCTACGGTCTCGAGTTTGCTGGCCCCCTGCTCGAAGCCATTACGGCAGCTATTCACCGTCCCGCGACCATCAGTCTTGCTCCCACCCAGGATGGAAAAGACTTCTTGCAGAAAATTGGCATCGACAACGTGGAGCTGTGGGGCAGGGGCGTCGATGCCGAACTCTTCCACCCTGAGCGTCGCACCAGTGTCTCGGTCCGCGAACTCCGGGAGCGCTTCGCTCCCGACGGCGAACGCATCATCGGGTATGTGGGCAGGCTCGCTCCGGAGAAGCAGGTCGCGAGGCTCATGGAGGTGTGTGGAATTCCGAATACTCGAGTGGTGATTGTCGGGGATGGTCCCGATCGCCTCGAGTTGGAGGACCGGTTCGCTGGATACCCGGTGACCTTCACCGGTCGCCTCTCCGGCGAGGAACTTGCTGATGCCTATGCGGCCATGGATGTGTTTGTGCACTGCGGGACAGAGGAGACCTTCGGTCAAACAATCCAGGAGGCTCACGCCTCCGGGTTGCCCGTCATTGCTCCCTCGAAGGGTGGGCAACGCCACCTCATCCGAGAGGGCGTTGATGGCTATCTGGTTGACCACACCCGGTGGGGTGCTTTTCGGGAGAAAGCGTGGACACTCACCCAGGATGATTTGTTGCGCCACGAGATGTCCCAGAACGCGAGGCGCGCTGTTGTGGGGAAGACCTGGGAGAAAAACAACGAAGCGTTGCTTCGCTACTACGAGCGTGCGCTCTCCACGGTCAGGGTTGCCTCACCGCTTGCCGCGTAGCTCAGGGCTACCGCTTCGCTAGGAAGACCAGAGCGAGTGGTAGTCGTGTCCGAGGCCCCGAATCAGAACACGAAGTGCTGCGGCTGACATTCCGACGACCGCCCACGGATCACCCTCCAGATGGCTAATGAGCGCTGCCCCGCGGGCATCCAAGGTGAAAGCTCCGGCGACGTTCAAAGGCTCCCCGGTTTTCACATACGCATCGATTTCAGCGTCCGTGATGTTCTCGGCGAAGTGGACGGTCGCGTGGCTCACGCGACCGAGCCCACCGTGGTGGGAACCATCGCTGTTATCCACGACCCAGAGTCCCGAATACAGGGTTCCGGTGCGACCGCGCATGGCTTTCCACCGCTCTTTCGCCACCGACGCCTTGTGCGGCTTCCCCAACAGCTCACCGCCGAACTCAAACACCGAGTCGCCCCCGATGATGAGGCCTTTGCGGGAGGGTTTGACGACACTTTCTGCCTTGAGTTTGGCCAGGTGGAGTGCCACGTTGGCGGCGGTCCGCTCGATGGTCATCGCCTCAACAGCTTTGTCCTCGTCGACGTCCGGGGCCACCACGGTGGCCTTCAGGCCGATGTCGGAGAGGATCTTTTTTCTCGCGGGAGAGGTCGAGGCGAGATAGAGCGCGGTCACGACTATTCCTCTCTCCGAACGAACGTGGCAATGGTTTCCATGTGGTGGGTGTGTGGGAAGAGATCCCACGCCTCCACAAACACCATGTCATAGCCGGCCTGGTTCAGTAAACCTGTGTCTCGTCCCAGCGCCACCGGATCGCAGGCCACATAGACAATCTGGGCGGGACGAAGCTTTTCTAAGGAGGAAATGACATCGGACTTGGCACCACTGCGGGGAGGATCCAGAATCACGGTGGCACGAGCCCATTCGCCGGTGGAGGTCGCATTCAGACCACCCACCTCTCGACGCAGCCAGCGATCCACGCGATCGGCCACGGTGGTCAGGTCGGTCCTGCCATCGAGGTTCTGCATCAAATACGGCAGAGCGTTCTCGTCGGACTCAACTCCCGTGAGGCTCAGGGTGGAGGGCGCGAGCTCTGCGAGCGCTGCTCCCAAAAGCCCCACTCCGGAGTAGAGGTCAGCATTTCTCGCTGCGGGGTCAAGTCGATCGAGCTGGACAGCGCGCTTGATCGCTCCCTGCAACACCTCGGGGGCTTGGTGGTGGACCTGCCAGAAGGTCTGGTCACTGAGGCGAAACTCGACGCCGGAAACGAACTCGCTGAGTTCTTGGGGTTTTTGGTTGTCGATGATCAGGCGAACCCCGGAGAGAGCATCCACCACGCGAACGCTCTCGGCTCCCGCATAGCGGGAGTCCAGCACCCCGCAGGTCTGGATGTTGTCTGTTGCCAGCGGAAGAGTGGTCACCGGGATGACGGTGTGGCTTTTCTCGGCGTAGGGACCAAGCCTGCCTTCGGCGTCAGCGTGCAGGGTGACTCGGGTTCGCCAGGCAAGGCCCGCTTCTCGTCATCTCCGGGGACTCCCTGGACTTCCAGAGAGTCGACCAGGTCTCCGGAGAGGCCGCCAAAGCGCCGAAGGGCATCCCGAAGGATGTCCGTTTTCAGGGTGCGCTGGTGGGAGAGCTCGATGTGACCGTAGTCAGCACCACCCGCCCGCGTGGCCCAGGGTCTCTCGATGTCAGCTTCTGGCCAGATGTGGGGGATGCGATGAGGGCTTGGAGACAGAACCCTGAGGGGTTGGGCTCGCCAGAGAGATTTTTTGGAGTCCTCGACAATTTCCACTTCGACGACTTCTCCAGGAATAACGCCCGGGGTGAACACCACCCGGCCATCGACTCGTCCAATGCCGGAGCCCCCGTGGGCCATGGTGGTGATGTCGAGTTCGTGAGTGGCCATCAGGCAAGCCTAGGAGCTGTGAGGCAGACTAGGGTCCGGTGTCGACGAAAGGACCCTCATCATGGATGTTGTTGGATATGCAGTGCACGGCGAACGCGAGAAGCTTGCTCCCCTGAAGTTTGCCCGTCGGGATGTGGGTGCGGAGGACGTCGCCATCGCGATTGAGTGGTCAGGGGTCTGCCACTCCGACATTCACACGGGTCGCAGCGAGTGGGGAGACGTGATGTTCCCCTGTGTTCCCGGACACGAGATTGTGGGTCGCGTGACCGCGGTGGGCAGCGATGTCACCAAGTTTTCTGTGGGCCAGCAGGTGGGTGTGGGGGTCTATGTGGATTCCTGCCGCGAGTGCGAGCAATGCCGCTCGGGAATGAGTAACTACTGCGCCAAGGGAATGATCGGCACCTACAACAACCCCGACCGAGAGGGCGATGGTTACACCCTCGGCGGGTACGCCAACGGAATTGTGGTTGACCACGGTTACGTGGTCAACGTGCCTGAGTCCCTGGATCCTGCAGGCGCAGCTCCCCTGCTCTGCGCAGGGATAACCCTCTACTCACCGCTCAAAGAGTGGGGCGCGGGGCCAGGAAAGAAGGTCGGCATCGTGGGTCTCGGAGGCCTCGGACACATGGGTGTGAAGTTTGCCAAGGCCCTCGGCGCTCACGTCACGGTGTTCTCCCACTCGGCATCCAAGAAAGATGACGCCCTGTCGATGGGTGCTGATGACTTCATCGTGACCACGGACGAGACCGTGTTCGAGACACACCAGAAGCAGTTCGACCTGCTGATCAACACGGTGTCAGCACCGATTGATCTCAACCTCTATCTCGAGCTGCTCGGTCTCGATGGCACCCTCGTGATGGTGGGGCTTGCTCCTGAGCCCTACCCGATCAAGGCGTTCTCGATGTTGGCGCAGCGTCGCCGGATAGCGGGAAGCATGATTGGTCCGGTGGCACAGCTCCAGGAGATGCTCGACTTCGCAGCAGAGCACAACATCGTGTCCGATGTTGAGGTCATCAAGGCTGACTACATCAACGAGGCGTGGGACCGAGTCGTCGAGAGCGATGTTCGCTACCGCTTCGTGATTGACGCCAGCACGTTCGCTACGACCTGATGTGAGAGATGAGGCCCTGGACGATGCGCACATCATCCAGGTTCTCTTCCGGGTGCCACTGAACGGCTAGCCCGAAGGGATAGTCCTCCATTTCGATGCCCTGAATGGTGCCATCGAAACCCCTGGCGGTGACCACTACTCCCGGCGCCACCTGGTCGATGGCCTGGTGGTGAGAGACGTGCCCGGGGACTTCGCCTTCCCCGAGGATCTGGTGGAGCCGGCTGCCCTCCGTGATGGTCATGGGTTCTGGATGGAAGACACCATCGCCCACCCGATAGCGATCGTGGCCGACAACATCGGGGAGGTGCTGGTGGAGGGTTCCCCCCAGGTGGACGTTCAGCATCTGCGCACCCCGGCAAATGCCGAGGATGGGAAGTGTCAGTTGCCTGGCTGCGGTGAGGAGGGTGTCCTCCAGCGCATCGCGGAGGTCCTCTGAGTCTTGGGTGTGGGGGCCTTTGTCCTGGCCATAGCGCGCGGGGTTGATATCAGCACCGCCGGTAATGATGAGGCCATCGAGTCCTTCGAGGATGCTCGTTGCCTGCTCCAGCGTGATGGGTTGCGGCGGAATCATCACCGCCAGCCCACCGGCACGAGTGACGGTCTCGATGTATTGCGCGGGCAAGACGGCGAGCTCAGTGTCGTAGATGGTCATCTGGCCTGGAGTTCGATACGTCGAGAGGCCAATTCGGGGTGTGGACACAGGGTTATGCAGTTCCTCGGGAGTTCAGAGAGTGCTGGGCTATGTCCGCTACTCTAAGCGAGCTCCAGCAGAGGAAAGTTGATTGTGACAGAACCGTTCATTCAGGCCACCAACCTGGTCAAGACCTACACCGCCGGCAAACGAGTCGTCACGGCCCTCGACAACTTATCTCTCAGTGTTCCCCGCGGAACGGTGCAGGCACTTCTGGGGCCGAACGGTGCGGGAAAACCACGACCGTCAAGGTCCTCACCACCCTCATCAAGCCCGACTCGGGTTCAGCGATTCTCGGTGGCGTGGACGTGTTGGCCCAGCCGGACCAGGTTCGCCGCATGATCGGTGTGAGCGGGCAGTATGCCGCGGTCGATGAGAACATGACCGGGTTTGAAAACCTCGACATGGTCGGCAGGCTCTATCACCTCACTCCCGAGGAGTCTCGTCGGAGGGCTCGGGAGCTCATCGAAATGTTTGACCTGGTGGAGGCGGGAGATCGCCCCGTCAAAGGGTTCTCCGGCGGTATGCGCAGGCGTATTGACCTAGCGGGTGCACTGGTGGTGAACCCGCCGGTGTTGTTCCTCGATGAGCCGACCACGGGCCTTGACCCTCGGAGCCGGTTGGCTCTGTGGGATGTCATCAAGCGTTTAGTGGCGGGCGGCACCACAGTCTTGCTCACCACCCAATACCTGGAGGAAGCAGACCAGCTCGCCGACAACATCGCTGTCATCGACGAGGGTCGCGTCATCGCCCAGGGCACCAGCGATGAGCTGAAACTCCTCGTCGGAGGACAGCGCGTGGAGGTCACGGTCCACGATGTCGCGGACGTCGAGCGCGCAACAGGCGTGCTCGCCCCGCACGTGACCGGGGACATCGTCACCGGAGCCGACGAGAGAACACTGGTGGGACCGGTCGATAACGCCGCCAAGTCCTTGCAGGCTGTGTTGAAAGCCATGGCGGATGCCGGGATTGAGCTCAATGACGCGGGAATGCGTCGCCCCACCCTGGATGATGTGTTCTTGCAACTCACTGGACATAAGGCAGAGGAGGTCACCGCGTGACCATGCTCACACCGCGGGGAACCCCGCTGTCACGTTTCCTCTCCGATGGGTGGGTGACCACCAAGCGAAACCTGCTGAAGATCAAGCGGGTTCCCGACATTCTGGTGTTCACACTCATTCAGCCGATCATGTTTGTTCTGCTGTTCACCTATGTCTATGGCGGGGTTATCGACATCCCCGGCAGCTCCTATGCGGAGTTCTTGATGGCGGGAATCTTTGCCCAAACGGTGGTGTTTGGCTCCACCTACTCGGGTTCCGCGATGGCGCAAGACTTGAAAGACGGCATCATCGACAGGTTTAGAACCCTGCCGATGAGCCCTGCGGCAGTGCTGGTGGGTCGCACCAACGGGGACATGTTCATCAACGCAAGCTCCATGGTGGTCATGATGATCACCGGTTTCATTGTGGGGTGGCGGATTCGCTCCAGCTTCTTTGAGGCCCTTCTTGCTGTTCTGCTCTTGCTGTTGTTCGCCTACTCGTTCTCCTGGGTGATGGCCTACATCGGCATGAGTGTGAGAAGCCCGGAGATCATCAACAACGTGTCGTTCTTGGTGCTCTTCCCGCTGACATTCATCTCCAACGCTTTTGTCCCCTCCGAAACCCTCCCCACCCCGCTTCGGGTGTTTGCGGAGTGGAATCCGGTGTCAGCGTTGGTGCAATCAGCGAGAGAGCTCTTTGGGAACACTGCGCCGGGAACACCGGTCGGCGATGCCTGGACGTCTCAGAACCCGATTCTGACGGTGCTGCTCGGAATGGGCGTCATGTTGGCCATCTTTGTTCCGCTGTCGATCAGGAAGTTCCAGTCGATTAGCTCTCGCTAACAGTGTCAGCCTGCTCTCGAGTGCGTTCTTTACACTGAGGACCATGCCCCGCACAGCCCTCACCAAGAACGGTTTTGCCCCCAAAACCTGTCAGAGCTGTGGTCTGCCCTTTGAGTGGCGAAAAAAATGGGCGAAAAACTGGGACCAGGTCCGCTACTGCTCCGAGAAGTGCAAGCGAGGGGGGAACTCCTCGTGACCACTGTGACTTTGGTGACGTCAGTGTTTATGTCGAAAGCGGACGCTCTCGCTGTGTTGGAAGACGTTCTCGATGCTCCCTGGAACATCGATGATCCAGGCGATGTGACCCTGCCGCTGGCAGGAGGCGTGGTGTTGAGTATCGAGGTCCCCCACTACGGCGAGGATCTGCCCCTCACCCTGGATCTTCACCACGACGACGCATCAGTGCTCCGAGAAGTAGCTGACCAGGTGTCAAAAACCCTCGAGAAAGCCCTCGGGTGGTCAATCCACGAAATCCCTAGGGGAGCAGTCGGTTAGGTCCTCTAAACAGGAACGTGGTCTCTCGAATACTGGACTGCTCGAGCATCAGCATCATGACGCGGGCGAGACCCATCCCGAATCCACCGTGCGGGGGGACACCGTGGCGGAAGAAGTCAAAGTAGCTCTGGAGCTCATCCAGGTCCATGCCCTTGTCCTTGGCTTGCGCCTCGAGAATCTCGATGCGGTGCTCGCGTTGGGCTCCCGTGGAGATTTCTGTGCCCCGGAATAACAGGTCATAGGACTTCGTGAGCGCATCATTGTCGGCGTGACGCATGTGATAAAACGGGCGGATGCTGGTGTCGTAGTCGGTCACAAAGACAAACGGGTGACCGTGGGTTTCCTCGATATAGGCGGAGAGCCTGCGCTCTGCCTCGGGGTCCAGATCTCCATCAGCGCGGGGGATGTCATATCCTCCCGCTGACACAATCTCCCGTGCCTCCTGCAGCGTTACCCGCGGGAACGGGCTCGTCGGAACAGTGAGCTCAACACCCATGACGTCTGAGATCTGAGCGCCATGCTTCTCCACCACAGCCGAGATACCGGCGATCAGAACCTGCTCGTGCATGGCCATCACATCGTGGTGAGAGTCAACCCAGCTCATTTCCGCGTCAACGCTGGTGAACTCGGTCGCGTGGCGGGCGGTGAAGGAGGGGTCCGCCCGGAAAGCCGGGGCAATCTCGAACACGGCACCGAAACCCGCCGGTTGCGCCATCTGCTTGAAGAACTGGGGGCTTTGCGCCAAGTATGCGGTGGTGTCGAAGTAGCCGACCTCGAACAGTTCCGCGCGAGATTCACTCGCACTGGCCATGAACTTGGGCGTGTGAATCTCAATCCAGTTGTTCTCCACCCACCAGGAGCGCATGCCGTGCTCAAACGCTGTTTGGGCACGGAAAATCAGGTTGGCTGCGGGTCTGCGCAAATCAAGGAAGCGCCAGTCCATGCGCTTATCCACGCTGGAGTCCTCCGCAATGGGGGGCTCGGGCTCTGCAACCCCGGTCACCTCGAGGGTGTGGATTTTCACTTCCAAACCGCCGAGCTTCACGCGCTCATCGAGCTTCAGTTCACCGGTCACGTGGACAAAGGTTCCGGCAGAGAGCAAAGAAATGGAATCAGTCAGGGCTCGACGCTCCGGAGAAGAGCCCGCCTCGGGGTCGTCTTCGCGGAGTGCTGGGTTCACCAGCTGGGCACTGCCGGACTCATCCCGCAGGATGATGAACTGCACCTTTTTCTGGTCGCGGACCGTCTCGATGAAACCCCCCACCGACACGGTGGTGCCATCGGGCGTCTGGGCAAGGTCGGCAATGCGGGTGCGAGTGGTCACGAGAGTCGAGTCTAGCCCGGACCCAGATTCTCCCGAGCTTGCTCCTCGTAGAATGAGGGGGTGCCAGCAGACCTCCTCCACTTTGTCAGGCATGGCGAAGTGCATAACCCCGAGCGCATTCTGTATGGCCGACTCGACGGGTATGGACTGAGCGATCGCGGCCACCAGATGGCGGCGAGAAGCGCCAGCGCTCTCGCCACACGACCCATCGCCAAGATCTATGCGAGCCCCCTGCAAAGAGCGCAAGAATCTGCGGCCCCCTCGCCACCGACTTAGGTCTGCCCGATTGAGACTGACGAGCGCCTGAACGAGGGTCTCAATCATTTCCAGGGGACCAGGCTCTCAGCGGCCAGGCTGCTGAGGGACCCCTCCGCCTGGATGGCGCTTCACAACCCGTTCAAGCCCAGCTGGGGTGAGCCCTACCGGGACATTGCCGAGCGCATGATGGCGGTGGCCGAGGATGCCTGGAACTCCGTGGACGAGGGTGAGGTGGCGCTCGTCACCCACCAGGTCGCGATTTGGGTCATGCATCGATACGTCGCAGGAATTCCGTTGCCGCACTTGCCCTCGCAGCGGCGGTGTTCACTCTCCAGCATCACCACCATCAAAAAGGTTGCGGAGCGCTGGAAAGAGGAAAGCTACCGGGAACCAGCGGCTGACCTCCTGGAAGACGCCATCGATTTGGGAGCCGTCTAGGTGAGGGCAGCACTGGGTGCCGGCCTCGTTATTGCCGGTCTCCTGTTGAGCGGGTGCGCGGGTGAGGGTGACGCTCTGGCCGAGCAGTATCGAGCCGGGACCGGAGCAAACTACATTTCGGGTGATGGCGCACTGACGGTGGTGGCTCCCGAGTCGCGCGCGGGGTCGGTGGAGTTCTCTGGACCACTCGAGGTGGGTGGGACTTTCTCCAGTGCGGACTATGCGGGCCAGATCCTGGTGGTCAACTTTTGGTATGCCGGGTGCCCACCGTGTCGCCTGGAAGCCCCCGACCTGGAGGCACTCCACCAAGAATTCAGGGATGAGGGAGTTGTCTTCATTGGGGTGAACATCCTCGACCAAGCCCCCACGGCACTGGCCTTCGCTGACGAGTTTGGGGTGACCTACCCCTCCATCATGGACACCAACCAGGGTTCTGTTCGTCTCGCGTTTGCTGGCCAAGTAGCGCCAAACGCAGTTCCCACCACCGTGGTGCTGGATCAGCAAAGTCGTGTTGCCGCACGGATTTCCGGGCTCCTCACCGACCCCGACGTGTTGGCGGAACTCATCCGAGATGTTCAAGCCGAGGGCCCTGGCTCATGAGCTCCATCGGTGAGCTGGTCTTCTCCGGGCCACTGCTGCTGGCCTTGCCGATAGCGCTGGCCGCCGGATTCGTGGCGTTCGCGTCACCCTGTGTTTTGCCTCTTGTCCCCGGATACCTCGGCTATGTCAGTGGGTTCACCGGCTCCACCACCACGAAGCGGCCCACCACCCGATCTGGTGGTGGGGGTGTTGCTGTTCATTCTGGGGTTCTCCACCGTGTTCATTAGTTTCTCCATCGTGTTTGCCTCACTCGGGGCAGCGCTTATCGCGTGGGTGGATGTCATCCTGCGGATTGCGGGCCTGCTGCTGATCCTGATGGGCTTTGTGTTTATTGGGCAGGTGTCGTTCCTGCAGCGGACCACGAAACTTCCCCTGGCCAGCGCCAATGGGTTCCTGGGCGCACCAATCCTCGGTGTTGTCTTTGGTCTGGGCTGGGCGCCCTGCATTGGCCCCACCCTGATTGCGGTCAACACGTCTGGCGTTTAGCGTGGGAGACGTTCCTCGAGCGGCTGTGCTCGCTGTGGCGTATTGCCTGGGGTTGGGAATACCGTTTCTTCTCATTGCGCTCGGCTTTGGCTGGGTCACCGGAGCGGTCGACTGGGTGAAGCGTCACATCCGGGCGATCAACATTGCCGGTGGTGTGATCCTGATGGCCATTGGAACAGCCATGGTCTCGGGTGTGTGGCAAATCTGGATGTCGAGTCTTCAGGCGGTGATCGGTGGAACCACTACGCCCCTCTGATTACGACGACGGCTCCGCGGAGCGTCCCATCCAGCAGCCAGCCCTCGGGCTGGTGGGGTTTGGGCGCTTTCATGTGGCGCCAGCTCACCAGTATGCGCACCGCGCTCATTTTGTTGCTGCTGCTGGCGCTCGCCTCCATACCCGGCTCGCTCGTTCCGCAACGCTCCAGTGACCCCAACGGTGTCGTTCAGTTCCGCAGAGAGGATCCCGAACTCTTCGAAATTCTCGACACCCTGCAGCTCTTTGACACGTTCACCTCGGCCTGGTTCTCCTCGATCTACTTGCTGCTGTTTATTTCCCTGGTCGGGTGCATCCTGCCTCGCACCTCTCATCACCTCAAAGCCCTGCGCTCCCCACCCCCGGCAACACCCTCGAGGCTCGAGCGCCTCGAGCACTACCGGAGTGAAACACTCGAGGGCGACCCAGAGGAGCTACTGCGATCCGCCGAAGAAACACTGCGGACAAATGGTTACCGGGTGAAGGTGGAGGGCACCAGTGTTGCGGCCGAGCGCGGATATCTTCGGGAGACGGCGAACCTGGTGTTCCACTTCGCGCTGGTGGGAATCCTGTTGGGGTTGGCACTCGGAACTGGGTTTAAATACCAAGGCCAGAGAGTGTTGGTGGAGGGGCAAACGTTCACCAACCAGCTCACCAGCTATGACTCGTTCAACCCGGGCCGCTTTTTCACCGACTCCTCTCTCGAGCCCTACTCGCTCACCCTCAATGACTTCACCCCCACCTACCAGTTCGACTTCACCTCCGGGTTTGCTAACCCCCTGGACTTTGTTGCCGACATGACGCTGACCGACTCTGAGGGGGCCCGGGACATAGCGCTTCGGGTCAACCAACCGCTGGATCACGACGGCACCTCGGTCTATCTCCTGGGGAATGGGTTTGCCCCCTGGATTACCGTCTACTCACCCGCGGGTGATGTGGTGTTTAGCCAACCGGTCGCCTTTTTGCCGCAGGACTCCAACTTGACCAGTTTGGGTGTGGTGAAGATTCCCGACGGTTTGCCCTCTCAACTGGGCATGATCGGGTTCTTCTATCCCTCGGCGGTGGCACTCGAGACCGGCGCGCTCACCTCGGTGTATCCAGAACCCGATCAGCCGGTGTTGACACTGAATGTTTTCCGGGGTGATCTCGGGTTGGACGAGGGGATTCCCCGCAATGTGTACTCCCTCGACACCGACTCCCTGACCCAGTTGACCGGGGGTGAGACCGGTCGGGACTCACTCGTGATGGGTCTGGGGGAGCGCGTTGACCTGCCCTCAGGGCTTGGGTCCGTGGAGTTCACCGAGCTTCGACGCTTTGTGAGCTTTGATGTTCACCGCGACCCCACCCAACTACCGGTGGGCATTTCGTCCGTGCTGATCATGGCGGGACTCATCGTGACGTTGTTTGTGACCAGACGCCGCGCCTGGATTCGGGTCACCCCCGGAAAGAAGGGTGAATCGACGGTGGAGTTCGCAGCACTCGCCCGAGGAGAGGACCCGGGCCTTGCCAAGGGGCTGGATGAGCTGGTTGAGGCATTTTCCCAGAGCGCGAAATCTACACTGAAGGGGTGATGATGGATTTCGCATATCTCTCCCTGGTAGCGGTGTATTCGGCGATGGCCGTCTACACGGTGGCATTGTTTGCGTTCAGTTGGGATCTCGCGAAGCGCTCCGCGGCAAAACCTGTGCCGGTCATGGCTGGCGGCGATGCTGGAGGTGGCCGAGAAGCAGAAGCTCCCGCGGATCCCACCACGTGGAGTCCTTTCCAGCGCATTGGCCTGACCCTGTTGGTGCTGGGGTGGATTATTCACCTGCTCGCCACGATTGGTCGAGGAATTGCGGGGAACCGGGTTCCCTGGGCCAACATGTTTGAGTTCGGTCTGACCTCCACCATGCTGATCGTGGCGGTGTTCTTAGGAACCCTGTTCTGGAAAGACCTCGGGTATTTGGGCGCCTACATCACCGGGTTTGTGCTTCTTGCTCTCGGTGTGGTGACCGTCAACTTCTATGTCGATGTCACCCCACTTCCACCGGCCCTGCAATCTGCGTGGTTGGTCATTCACGTCTTTGTCGCAAGCCTTGCCACCGCGTTCTTTGCCCTGGGGGCAGCACTGTCAGCCCTTCAGCTGGTGCGCGCCCGGTATGAGGCGAGGCAGATGGCGAAGGCGCGCATTATGAACACGTTGCCGAGCTCCTCGGTGATGGAGTCTCTCGCCTATCGCTTGAACGTGGTGGGTTTTGTCATGTGGAGCTTCACCCTCATCGCAGGAGCCATCTGGGCTGAGCGCGCCTGGGGTCGCTACTGGGGTTGGGATGTCAAAGAGGTCTGGACCTTCATCATTTGGGTGCTCTTCGCCGGCTATATTCACGCCCGTGCCACCAGGGGGTGGCGCGGTTCACGCGCAGCGTGGCTGGCGATCATTGGCTTTGCGGCCGTGATTTTCAACTACACCGTGGTGAATATCGCCTTCACCGGTCTGCACTCCTACTCCGGTCTCTAAACCGGCCTCTACAGCAGAGCCAGACACCGCTCTAAGCGCTGGTGCCACCAGGCGGTGCGCTCAGCGCTTGCCAGAAGGCCAGAAACTTTGGTCATGTCGAGCACCGGTGGTGTGATCTCGAGCAGTCCTGCCTGGGCAACCAGGGGTGTGGTGACCACATCATCTGCCAGAAAACTCTGCGTGCCAAGACCCGCATCCAGCACCACCGGGGTGGTGCCCTCGAGCCAGCTGATCATCTGAGCACCCCGATACAGTCCCACACTGGTCTCCAGAGCACTGGAGACCACGACCTCAAGGCCTGCTGTCAGTGCCTTCTGGGCAACCCTCTGGGTTGCCTCGAGTCCACCGAGTGGCTGGACTTTCAGCACCACGACATCGCAGGCTGCGGCTTTGATGACGGCGTCAATGTCACTCAAGCGCCGAATGCTGTCATCCGCTGCCACCTGGATACCGAGCCGGGTGATCCTCCGGCGAAGCTCCGCCATGTCAGAAAGCTCGCTGACCGGTTGTTCGATGTAGTCAAGGTCGAGCAGTTCCATCTCCCGGATGGCGTGCTCTGCTTCATCGAGCGTCCACGAGCCATTGGCGTCGAGTCGAATCCGACCGGTGGGACCCAGGGCGTCTCGAACAGCAGACACCCTCGCCACATCCTCGGCCAGTGTTGTTCCAGGCCCACCCACTTTGACTTTCACCGTGGTGGGCATCCCGGCCCCAGCGAGCAGGCCTGCCACCTGATCGGCAGGAACTGCCGGGATGGTGCCATTCACTCGAATGGTTGCAGGTGCTGGGGGTGCTGATTCAAAGGCCTGCTCGAGTGCGGCTCGAAGCCAGGTGGCGGCTTCGGCGTCGTCATACTCCAGAAACGGACTCCACTCCGCGGGACCCTCTGGTCCCGCAATGAGGAGTGCCTCCCTGGTGGTGAGGCCTCGAAACGCCGTGGTCAGAGGAATGGACACCACATGAGCGAGCGGGAGAATGTCATCAACCTGGACTCTGCTCATGCTGCACAGTTTTCCATGACTTGACCGTCGTAGGCTTAGAACATGTCTGGAACACTCTCACCCCTCTTTGATGAGGCTCTGTGGCGCGTGGTTCCAGGCTTTGAGGACCTCACCGATGTCACCTACCACCAGGACGAAGCCCACTCGATGGCTCGGGTTGCCTTCAACCGCCCTGAGGTCAGGAACGCTTTTCGCCCCCACACCGTCGATGAGCTCTATCGAGTGCTCGACCACGCTCGACTGGTTCCCACTCTGGGTGCGGTCATCCTCACCGGTAATGGGCCGAGCCCCAAAGATGGCGGATGGTCATTTAGCTCCGGTGGTGACCAGCGCATCCGAGGTAAGGATGGCTACCAGTACTCCACCACCGAGGATGCCGGAGGTGTCGATTCGGCCAGGGCCTCTCGACTCCACATCCTCGAGGTGCAGCGCCTGATTCGTTTTATGCCCAAAGTCGTGATTGCCGCCATCCCCGGGTGGGCTGCCGGGGGCGGACACTCACTCCATGTGGTGTGTGACCTGAGTATTGCCAGTGCCGAGCACGCCAGGTTCAAGCAAACCGACGTGGATGTCGGATCGTTTGACGGTGGCTACGGCAGTGCGTATTTCGCCAAGCAGGTGGGTCAGAAGTTTGCCCGGGAAGTGTTCTTCCTCGGCCAGGAATACGACGCCCATCGAGCCCTCGAGATGGGCGCGGTGAATGCCGTTGTTCCTCACGAGGAACTCGAGCGAGCTGCGGTGTCGTGGGCGAGGACCATTCTCACCAAGAGCCCGACCGCTATTCGGATGGTGAAGTTTGCTCTGAACGCCACCGACGATGGTCTGGTCGGCCAGCAGGTGTTTGCCGGTGAGGCAACCAGGCTTGCCTATGGAGCTGATGAGGCGGTGGAGGGCCGGGATGCGTTCCTGGAGAAGCGCCAGCCCGATTGGTCTCCTTTTCCCTGGCAGATTTAGCGACTCCACGCATGCGTGAGCTTCTCGTTGTTGATGTGAGTGACCCTCGCTCCCTGGTGGAACCACTTCGCCAGGCCCTGTTTGAGGGTGGTCCTGCGGTGTTGCCAAGACCCGGAGGAGCAAAAATCACCGCCACGGCACCACTCGAGGTCGACGACGAGATTGCTCTCGTCATCGAAACCAGTGGCACCACCGGAGCGCCCAAACGGGTGGCCCTGAGTGCTGATGCCGTGCTCGCTAGTGCTCGGGTTGCGGTGGAGGAGCTGGGTGAGCCTGGAACCTGGTTGCTGCTACTCCCCGCCCACTACATCGCCGGTGTTCAGGTGATTGCTCGGTCCCTGGTGAGTGGGACAACACCTGTTGTCTTGCACCCCGAGCCGTTTTCGAGTGTGGCGATGGCGTCGAAAGCTCAGGAGCTACTCGAGGCCGGCACCCCGCTCTATACGTCGGTGGTTCCCGCCCAACTAAGCCGAATCCTCGATGACGCTCCCGCCATGACAAAGCTGCACCAGTTGATGCAGAGCTTTGAGCGGATTCTGGTGGGGGGACAAGCTATCCCGCAGAGTCTCCTGGAGAGATCTGCGGAGGCTGGCTACCTCGTCACGAGGACCTATGGGTCCTCCGAGACTGCCGGCGGATGTGTGTGGGACGGGCGAGCTGTGGGGGACACCCGGATCGCCGAGTTCGAGGGCGTATCGCGATTGCTGGTCCCACCCTTGCCCACTCCTATCTTGAGGACCCAGAGCGGAGCTGCCCGCAGTTTTGTGGAGCGAGACGGCACCCGCTGGTATCTGAGCGATGATGCTGGATCGATTGATGAGCACGGTGTGCTCACCATCCAGGGGCGACTCGATGACGTCATCGTCTCCGGTGGAGTCAAGGTGGCACTGGGTCGCATCGAACGGTTGGTGCAGAGTGACTTTCATGCACCAGACGCGGTCGTGGTGGCTGATGAACACGAGACCTGGGGGCATGTTCCCGTGGTGGTCACCACGAAAGATCTTGACCTGACCGCGCTGCAGGCTCGGTATTGGCAGTGCTCTGGGCCCAGAGGCCAGACCTGATCGGGTTCTGACAGTGTCGGAGATTCCCCTGTTGCCCTCTGGCAAACCAGACCGCCTGGCGCTCACCGCGCGCGTGAAGGCCGGGCACTGATGGGAAGCGTGGCCCTGTGGGTGATGGGTGCGAGGCTTCGCACCCTGCCCTTAGCCCTGGCACCGGTGGTGTTGGGGACCAGTTCTGCAGTGTTGGCGGGAGCTTTTGATGCACTGCTGTTCACTCTCGCTCTGCTGGTTGCGGTGTCGCTCCAGGTGGGCGTGAACTACGCCAATGACTACTCCGATGGGGTGCGAGGAACCGATGATGTTCGCGTCGGCCCTGCCCGCTTGACCGGGTCGGGTGCTGTGGAAGCTCACCTGGTCAAACGAGCAGCGTTTGTCTCGTTTGGTGTTGCCGTGGTGGCCGGTGGAATCGTCATTGTGCTGAGTGGCCTGTGGTGGTTCGCTGTGGTGGGAATTCTGGCTGTGGTGGCGGCCTGGCTCTACACCGGAGGCCCCAAGCCCTATGGCTACGCGGGCTTGGGTGAACTGGTCGTGTTTGTGTTCTTTGGACTGGTCGCCACCACCGGAACAGCGGCCATCATGATCGGGGAGATTCCGGCGGAATCCTGGCTGACCGGCAGCGCTGCCGGGTTCTTTGCCGCCGCGGTATTGCTGGTGAACAACATCCGAGACATCGAGCAGGACACTCAGGCTGGAAAAACACTCTGGCGGTTCGAGTGGGTCGAAAGGCCGCCATCGGAATTCTGATCGGGTTCTTGTTCATGCCCTACCTCATCCTGGGTGCACTCTCGATGCTGTTTTTCTTCGCCCCGGTGGTGTTCATCACCTCGGTGTTGACCGGAGTCATCGTCGTGATGGTGGTGGCCGCCAAAAGCCCCCGGGAGCTCATCACGGCGCTTGGCCTGATGACCATGAATGCGCTTCTCTATGCGGTGGGGCTGGGGTTAGCGATTGCCCTCTGAGTCGATCTCGCCATCTTCGATGGCGGAGTCCTCGTCCGTGTCCTTCGACTTGCTCACCCGCTCGGCAAAGTCAGCTGCCACCTGGGTGCGGAGCTTGTAGAAGAAGATGTAGGACACCGCGAACGAGATCGCGGTGGCGAAAAGGGCAGAAGCCCACCAGATGATGCCGAGAACCATCAGAAGGCTGAAAGTTGCCCCAAAGAGTCCTAAGCGTATGAGGCTGTAGCGAAACCAGGGAGACACCCTCCCAGTCTAGGTGCGTAGAATCGGCGACATGGTTCGGTGGATAGTTATTGGGTCGGTCGCAGCGGTGGCCTTCACCGTCTATGCGCTGGTGGACCTGTTTATGACCCAGGGTCCGCGGGTTCGGGCATTCCCCAAGCCCGTCTGGATTGCTGTCGTGGTGGCGCTGCCCGTTATTGGTCCCATCCTCTGGCTTCTGGTCGGAAAAGCCCGCAAAGGTCCCACACAACGCCGGACCACCGGTCGCGCCCCCGATGACGACCCCCGATTCCTCGGCAGCATTGACTCGGAATCCTCCGATGAACGTATTCGCCGCCTCGAAGAGGAGCTGCGAAAGCTCGATGAGGAAGACAACCCTCCAGGCGGGGACACTGAGGGCGACCAGGACACCCCACCAAAATCCTCATGAGTCACTCTCCGGCCACCACGTGGTCGAGAGCCTTCCTCGGTGAGCTCTATTCCTGGGGGGTTCGTGACGTTGTTCTCTCTCCCGGCTCCCGGTCACAAGCGCTGGCGCTTGCCGCACTGGAGTGGGAGCGCGTCACCGACGGTGAGCTTCGCGTTCACGTCGTCATCGACGAGCGAAGCGCTGCGTTTCGAGCACTCGGTATTGCCACGGAGTCCGGCATGCCAGCGGTCTGTGTCTCCACGTCGGGTTCAGCGCCTGGCCACTATCTGCCAGCCGTCATGGAAGCCCACCACTCGGGCACGCCGCTGATTCTCCTGAGCGCCGATCGCCCCGAAGAACTCCGGGGCGTCGGGGCCAACCAAACCACCACCCACGAGGGACTGTTGGGAGTCTTTGCCCCGACCATTTCTGTTCCCACCCCCGATGAGGTGACGCCAGAGGCGGTTGCCGCAGTGGCCCGTGAGGTCATGACTATTGCTCTGGGGTCACGGCACCCGGTTCACCTGAACGTCGGTTTCCGGGAACCCCTCAGTGGTGCTGCAACAGACGACCTGGTGATCCCGGAACCACAGACCCCGTGTCACCCGCTCATGCTGGTGACACGGTGACGCTGGACCCTGCTCCTGGCACCCTGGTGATCGCTGGTCACGGGGCAGGAGCTGCAGCGGAGGCTTTCGCGGTAGAGATCGGAGCACCCCTGATTGCGGAGGCAGTCAGTGGTGCACACTTCGGTCCGCACCTTGTGTTGGACTACCGGACCATGGTGCGAGAGCTCAGTGGTTCAGGGGCTATCACCCGGGTGATCACCTGGGGCAGGCCCACACTCTCTCGCGAGGTGTGGGGGTTGCTCTCTGACACTTCGCTTGCGCACTATGTGGTGCGAGGAAGCGCTGCGGAGGTCCCCAACCCCAGTCGGTCAGCGACGGTAGTCGAGGGGATTGAGGTCTCCAGGCCCGCCACAAAGGCAGAGACAGCGGAGTGGGTGAAGCCCTGGGTGATGGCGGGTCGCGAGCGCCATGCCGAGGTTCTACGAGAGCATCGTTCCCGAGGCTCCCGATCTGGAGTCTGTGGCCTCGAGTGATCCCGCCAGCAGGAGTGCCTTTGCCACACAAGAAATGGCAGTTCTGCGTCGACCCGTCACCAGAGAGGGGCTCGCTCTGGCGATGTGGGAGGCCACCTGGCCGCACGACCGCTTGGTGCTCGGAGCATCCCGCATGGTTCGGGTGGTGGATGAGGTTGTGGGACCCAAAAACATCACCGTCTATTCCAACCGAGGACTCTCCGGGATTGACGGGACGGTGTCGTTTGCCAGAGGAGTTGCCGGAGCAGCAGCGAATGCTGGTGTGACAGGCGTTACCCGGGTGCTCCTGGGAGACCTGGCTCTGCTTCACGATGCTGGCTCCCTGATGAGGGAGCCCGGTGTTCCGGATGAGGGTCGCGTTCAGGTCTTTGTCGCCAACGATGGTGGCGGGACCATCTTTGACTCCCTGGAGGTCAAGGACTCTGCACCTGGTGACGACTTTGACCGAGCGTTTTACACACCCCACGGTGTTGACTTTTCCTCGCTCGCAGCAGCGTATGGCTGGAGTTACCAAGCGGTGACCACGATGGGAGAGCTGACCGAAGCTCTCGCCAGCAGCGAGAGCTATCTCCTGGTGGATATCTCGTTGCCGAGGGACTAGGTGGCCAGGGACTAGTCGACGTCCTGGCCGAAGGCCTGGACGATGGGTTTGAATTTGAGGCGGGTTTCTAAGAGCTCGGATTCGGGATCCGAATCCGCCACAATTCCAGCCCCCGCATAGGCGGTGAGGGTTCCCTCGCTCGACCACTGCGCACAGCGCAGGGCCACAGACCATTCGCCATCACCGGAGGCGTCCATCCACCCGACGGGTCCCGCATATCGACCGCGGTCAAAGGGCTCATGAGTCGAGATCAGCTCCAGTGCGACGTCGGTCGGGGAGCCCGCCACAGCAGCACTGGGGTGCAGGGCCGCCACCACATCGAGGCTGGAGACAGTGTCGGGAAGTTTGGCTTCGATATCGGTGGCTAAGTGCCACACGTTCGCGAGCTTCACCGTGAAGGGTTGCTCATCTGCCACGGCGTGAGGGGTGAGGGCTCGAAGAGACTCCATGATGCTGTTCACCGCGTAGCGGTGCTCGTCGTTGTCTTTGGTGGAGGTAATGAGCTCCTGAGCTTTCCCACGGTCATCAGCGGGGTTGGAACCGCGGGCGATAGACCCCGCGAGGACTCGGATACCCAGGCGCCCTCGGTCAACCCGGGCCAGGGTTTCCGGGGTGGAGCCCACAAACCCATCGATGGCGAAGGTTTGGCAATCGGGGTAGGTCTCGGTGAGGCGCGAGATGGCTCCGCGCCAATCGCGCATGCCAGGCGCATGGGCGACGAGATCCCGGGCGAGGACAACCTTGTCGGCAACACCCTCGTGGACTTGGGAGATGATGCCGGTGACACCGGCCACATAGTCTTCCTCGCTGACCAGGCCTGGTCGCCAGTTCAGGGGAGCAAATTCTGCCGGGGTGGAGCCTCTCGAGCTCTGGGTTTTGGGGGCATCGCCGGTGATCGAGATGTTGGTCCGCCAGGAGGTGGAACCCTGGCGTCCGATCACCACCTGCGGGATGATCAGGACGCTCTCCTGGGAGGAGTGGTCACTGAACGTGAACGTGCCAAAACACATCAGACCGGAGCCTGGAACAGAGACCGCGTCGTCAATCTCGGCGTTCGTCCACCAACTCTTTCCAGGCGGTGCTTGCGTCCAGAAAACGATTCGGGCCTCTAAAGGTGAGGCGCAGGGCTTGACCCAGGCCGACAAACCCGTGACCGAGCCGCTGGAACGTCAACGGGTTCTCGGCACTCACCCACTCGGTGAGGGCACCCTCGTGAGTCATGGCGCGCGTTCGCACCAGGAGAGAGGTTGTTGTTGTGGCCACCCGCACAGGCTAGTACGGCTGGGTGAGGACATGCCTGGAGCGAGACTCTCCCGGCTTTTCGTCACTTTCCCCGAGTACTCTAGGGAGCGTGACCACCGCGGACTTGAACAAAAATCCAGACGAAGTAGCTGGCATGTTCAACGAGGTCGCCAAAGGCTATGACCGCACCAACGCCCTACTCTCTGGTGGAAACTCGGTGTTGTGGCGAATGGCCACGGTCAAAGCCCTCGATCTGAAACCCGGCGAGCGGGTGCTCGACGTGGCGGCGGGCACCGGGACGTCCTCCAAAGCCCTGCAGAAAACGGGAGCAACGGTCGTTGCTCTCGATTTTTCCCCCGGAATGGTGGCGGAGGGCCGCACACGCCACCCCGATATTGAGTTTGTGGAGGGTGACGCTGAGGCGTTGCCTTTCCCTCCCGCCAGTTTTGATGCGGTCACCATCAGTTTTGGGTTGCGCAACGTCCAGCAACCCCAGGTGGCTATTGGTGAGATGTATCGGGTGCTGAAACCCGGTGGGCGGATAGTTATCTGTGAGTTTTCCCACCCGGCAGCACCGATTGTTCGTGCCGGGTATCGGGGCTACATGAAATACGTCATGCCGGCGGTGACGGCGCTGTCCAGCAGCCACAAGGAGGCCTACCGATATCTGATGGACTCCATCAACGAGTGGCCGGAGCAGAGAGTTCTCTCCCAATGGTTGCGGGCTGCAGGTTTTACTCGGGTTGCATACCGTAACCTGACAGGAGGCATTGTGGCCTTACACCGGGCACGAAGCCCGGAAGACTCCAAAGTACGTGAGTCGATCGGCAAGAGACGAAGCCGACCGGCCTCACCCTCCACATCCTCGGTGTCTGATGCCCATCCAGGACATTTCACCTCCCACTCCCTAAAGGACTTCCCGTGACTCCCACAACCCCCACAGCTGTGACAGACGCTGCGGGTCGGGGCGCAGCTTTCCTCACCGGAGGCTCATTGCTGTTTGCCTCCAAAGAGGAAAAAGCGCTGGCCGCAGCACTCGATGAGGGCCTGGACCAGATCGAGCAGGGGATCGCGCGGGAACTGAAGTTCTCCGAAGACATCGCCGATGCGGTGGCCAGGTATTTGTTCTCTGCCGGAGGCAAGAGAATCCGCCCGTTGTTGATGTTGCTCACCGCCCAGTGGGGTGAGGGAATCAACGAGAAGGTCATTCGGGCAGCCCAAGTAATCGAACTCACCCACCTGGCCACCCTCTATCACGATGACGTGATGGACGAGGCTGCCCAGCGCCGCGGCGTTGCCGCGGCCCAAACCGTCTGGGGAAACTCGGTCGCCATCCTCGCCGGGGATTTACTGTTTGCCCGGGCTGGCAGTTTGGTCGGCTCCATGGGTCAGCAAGCCATCACCCTTCAAGCCGCAACCTTTGAGCGGCTTGTGTTTGGGTCAGATGCGGGAGACGGTCGGTCCGAAACCTGGCCAAGAACCCATCGCCCACTACCTCACCGTGCTCTCCGACAAGACCGGGTCACTGATTGCTCTGGCCTCCGAGTTTGGAATTCGGATGTCGGGAGGGCCTGAGAACCTGGTTCCCCCGGCCAGAAAATTTGGCGAGAAGATTGGCATTGCGTTCCAACTCGTCGATGACGTGATTGATTTGGCCGACCGTGACTCGGGAACCGGAAAACCACCGGGAACCGATGTCAGGCGTGGGGTGACGACCCTGCCGATGCTCTATTTGCAGGAACTCGCCGATGGCGGAGACGCCGAGGCAGTGGCCCTGTTGGCGAAGCTTGCCCGCGGGACACTCGGGGAAGCAACCGAGGAGGAGTTCCAGGACTCCATTCGCGAATTGCGGGAGCACGCTGTCACCACCCGCACCATGGACACCGCTCGGGCGATGGCCGATGAGGCCATCGCGGAGCTCGACGGTGTCCCGGAGGGAATCGTCAAAGAAGCGCTGATTCGCTTCGCTCACCAGGTTGTGAAGCGAAGCCACTAAATTAGAGCTTTGGTGGTTGTTCTGGGAAGACAAGGATGGGTATGTCGCGCTTGCGCTTAGCAATAGTGGGAGCCGGTCCCGCAGGAATCTATGCAGCCGACATTCTGCTCAAGCACGAGCGATCCTTTGATGTCTCCATTGACTTGTTTGAGCGCTTGCCAGCCCCCTACGGTCTGGTCCGCTACGGGGTTGCTCCTGACCACCCGCGCATCAAGGGCATCATCACCGCGTTGCGGGAAGTGCTCGACACCGGACAGATTCGCCTCTTTGGCAACGTCAACTACGGAACCGACATCACCCTGGAGGATCTGAAGAAGCACTACCACGCGGTGATTTTCTCGACCGGTGCCATTCAGGACGCGGACCTTGATATTCCAGGGATTGAGCTTCCCGGCAGCTATGGCGGGGCGGACTTTGTCAGTTGGTATGACGGTCACCCCGACGTCCCCCGCACCTGGCCACTGGAGGCGAAAGAAGTTGCCGTCATCGGCAACGGCAACGTCGCCCTCGACGTTGCCCGCATGCTCACCAAGCACCCCGACGACCTGTTGCCCACCGAGGTTCCGGACAACGTCCTGGAGGGCCTGAAGGCCTCTCCCGTGACGGACGTCCATGTCTTTGGTCGCCGGGGACCCATGCAGGTCAAGTTCACGCCGCTGGAGCTGCGAGAGCTTGGCGAGATGAACGACGTGGACATGGTCGTCTATGAGGAAGATTTTGTCCTCGATGAGGCCGCGAAGAGTGCGATTGAGTCCAACAAACAGATCTTTGTCATCAACAAGACGTTTGATAACTGGCGAGCACGCGAGAAGGGCACGGCATCGAGGCGTCTGCACCTGCACTTCTATGCCAAGCCCCTGGAGGTTCTGGGATCAGACCGCGTGGAGGGCTTCCGTTATGAGCGGACCGAACCTGATGGTGCTGGCGGGGTCCGAGGAACCGGTGAGATTCGAGAGATTCCGGTTCAAGCGCTCTACCGAGCTGTGGGGTACCGGGGGTCACCGCTGCCAGGAATCCCCTATGACGACCGTCGCGGAGTTATCCCGAACCACGAGGGCCAAGTGTTGGATGACACCAATGGAATCATGCCCGGTGTTTATGCCACCGGGTGGATCAAGAGAGGCCCTGTGGGCCTCATTGGTCACACCAAGAGTGACGCGATGGAGACCATCCAGCACGTGGTCAAAGACCAGGCGTCCTGGTGGAGCCCGAGTGATCCCGATGAGCAGAGTGTCACAGACCTTCTGGACTCCAGAGGTGTTTCCTACACGAACCTCGAGGGCTGGCACCGCCTCGATGAGGCGGAGTTGGCTAGGGGCTCGGAGCACGGACGGGAGCGCATCAAGGTTGTTCCCCGCGAGGAGATGCTCGAGATTTCCCTGGGGTCTTCCTAGCTCCTACTGGACTGTTGCGGTCAGGCGGGCAAGCCCCTCAATAAAGCGTGCATACCAGGGGCGTTTGCGCCAGGTGGAGAGCGTGAGCTCTGTGCTGTTGGCCCGGTAGTCGACAAAGAGAGCATCGAGTTCCCCCACAACATGGGGGCTTGCCATCAAGACGGAGACCTCCAGGTTCAAACTGAAACTTCGCATGTCGATATTCGAGGAGCCGATCACGCTGATCGCGTCATCGACAATCACGAACTTGGAATGCAAGATGGTGGGTGCCTTGTAGAGCCAGATTTTCACCCCTGCTGCGAGCAGGTCTTCGTAGTAGGAGCGCTGGGCATAGAACACCAGTGGTTGGTCGGCGATTTCTGAGACCATGAGGTTCACGTCCACACCCCGCTCGGCAGCGGTGGTGATCGCATAGCGCATGGACTCATCGGGGACGAAGTAGGGGCTGGAGAGCACGAGGCGTTGCCTCGCGCCATAAACCAAGGAGTTGAACAGTCTCAGGTTGTTCTCGCCCTCGAAAGCGGGACCGCTCGGCACCACCTGAGCCCAGACGTTCTGTTCGGAGTGCGTGGGGGCTTCTGGTGACGGGGTGGTGAGCAGTTCGCCGGTTTCTTGATACCAGTCAGAGACGAACAGGGCTTCGAGGCTGTCAGCAAGAGGGCCTTCGACTCTCATCATGACATCCAGCCATTCAAGACCCCGGGCTTTGTGTCGGGGGTTTCGGTAGCTGGGTTCGATGATGTTTTGGGAGCCGGTGTAGGCGACCTGGGAGTCAATGACCAAGAGCTTTCGGTGGTTGCGAAGATCGGGGCGTTGATAGACGCCCTTCCACGGCTGGATGGGCAACATCGCCACATGAGACACCGCCAGTCGATCCAGTTCAGCCCGGAGCTCCTTATATCCGCGAATGCGAGCGCTTGCGACCTGGTCATAGAGCACCCGAACGGTGACGCCGCGGTTTCCTGCTCGCTCAAGGGCGTGGAAGAAGTTTGTCGTGACGGTGTCGAAGCTCATGATGTAAAACTCGACGTGGACGGTGCTGGTCGCCTCCTCAATGGCGCGGGTCATGTCCTCGAGAGAACCCACGTAGTCGGGCAAGAACGAGACATCATTGCCCGCCACCATGGGCATTGCCCCCAAGCGCTCGTTCATATAGACGGTTTGGGAGAGCCACCGGGGGAACTCGGGTCGATCGAGAAGATTGTCTGGGGTCACCACAATTCCGTCGGAGAGCAGTCTGGAGCGGGACCGGAGGTGCTCGTTGATGGCGACCTGATTGTCTCGCCGTTTCTTGGGCAGGCGTCTGGAACCAAACGCCACAAAGGCGAGGAACCCAAAGTAGGGGATAAAGAAAATGGCGAGCAGCCACGCCATCGCCGTTTGGGGTCGACGGTTTCTCGGAACCACCACGAGCGCGATGATACGAAACGCAATGTCGACAACGAGCGCGATGGTGACCCAGAAGGCTCCAAGCTCCATCAGCGAATGCTGCTCACAGCGCTAGCGATAGTTAACGAATTGGAGGTCGATATCGAGGTCTGCTGATTTGAGCAAGGCAATGGTCTGTTGCAAATCATCACGACTCTTTGAGCTCACGCGAATCTCATCGCCCTGGATGGAAGCCTTCACCGTCTTGGGGCCATCCTGGCGAATGAGTGCTGTGACCTTCTTGGCGTTCTCGCCCGAGATTCCATCCTTGATGGTGGCACCGAGACGGTAGATTTTTCCGCTCAGCACCGGCTCACCCATCTCGAGGCTCTTCAGTGAGATTCCGCGCTTGACCAGTTTGGACTGCAGGACATCCAAGACTGCCTTGACGCGCTCCTCGGTGTTGGCTTCCATGACGATGCCGGTCGCGTTCTTCTCCAACTTGGCGTCGACGCCTTTGAAGTCATATCTCTGGGTGAGTTCCTTATGGGCCTGGTTGACAGCGTTTTCCAGCTCCATCGGGTCCACTTTGCTCACAATGTCAAACGAAGAATCAGCCATTTCTCCATGGTAGCCAGAAAGACCATCCGGGTCACGGGTCCCAAACCCCTGACCCGTGACAATGGGGCTTCGAAATACCGTTATCCTGGGATGCGCGCACCCGATTGATGAATACATTGGTCGGGAGCGCATGGCGAGTTACCCAAGCGGCCAAAGGGATCTGACTGTAAATCAGCTGGCTCAGCCTTCGGGGGTTCGAATCCCTCACTCGCCACAGCATGGCCCACGATTTGCACGACGTCGCAGTGAAGCTCGCCCGGGAAGCCGGCGAGCTCATTGTGAGTCGCAGGGCCGGACACATCGAAGTTGCGAACACCAAATCCTCTGATGTGGACGTGGTCACCGCGGTCGACAAAGAGACCGAAGAGTTTCTCTTTAGGCGCCTGCAGGAACTATGCCCAGGCGATGGCTTCTTAGGTGAAGAAGGACAGGTCGAGCAATCCACCACCGGGGTCACCTGGGTGGTGGACCCCATTGATGGCACCGTCAACTTTCTCTACAACATGCCCCACTACGCGGTGAGCATTGCCGCGGTGACCGGGGACCCCACACCAGGATCCTGGCAAGTGGAGGCGGGGGTTGTGTTCAATCCCGTCACCGGGGAGCTTTTCCATGCCTCCCTGGGTCAGGGGTCATTTCTGGGGGAGAGGCGCTTGCAGATTGCGAAGCCACCGCCGATGAACCTGGCCTTGCTGGCCACGGGTTTTGCCTATTCAACGGCGATGCGACGAGAGCAGGTGCGAATTCTTGCCGAGCTCATTGGTGAGGTTCGAGATATTCGTCGCATGGGAACAGCGTCCCTGGATCTCGCTGCCGTGGCAGCGGGGCGCGTGGATGTGTATTTTGAGCGCACCCTAAACCCCTGGGATCACGCAGCAGGAGAGTTGTTGGTCACAGAAGCCGGAGGGGTCATTGCCGGTATTCAGGGATTTGCCCCAGGGGCGCGAGGGTATTTTTGCCGGGCACCCCACACTGGTTACTCAGCTGAAGGCAAGGATTTCTGAAGTTGGGGGTGACAGACTTCTCCACGACGTTCCGGGGTGGGGTTTGGAGTGAGGGGTGAGGTTGGATAGGTTAACCAAACCGTTACTTATCTCTGGTCATCCGTTATGCAGAGGGTAATGAGTCTGATTGTCGTGAGGTGTCGTGTGGGGGGTAGAGCATGGTGAATACACCTTCCTCCCCAGAACAACCCTTGACAAGGCGCCAGCGGAAAGAGCTGGACAAGATCGGAGCCCTCACTCCCACTCCACCCGTTGCTGCTGCTGTGGCGGTGGAGGAGAGACCAGCTGCCCAGCGCTCCGGTCGAGCCAAAGCCGAGTCTCGGAAAGCGAATCCTTAGCTGGGGAACGATGATTGCAACCCCGTTGCTGTTTATTGGGGTCTCCCTGCCGGTCAACATCTTCTATGACGAAGCCGACATGACGCCCGCCATTGCGGGCGCTCTCGCCGAGAGTGATGTGGCGAGCAGCCCAGTCCTTCACCGTTGCTGGCTCTCAATCGACTCAGGTGGGGATTCAACGCCAGTCGTGGAGTGTTACCTCCTTTGCCGAGGTCTTGAAGGCCCGGTACGGAAGCAGAAGCTTCTCCTACTCCACGACCGGCACCGGATCGATTCGGTGGCCCTTCCCCACAGCTGTTCCCATCAGCTCAGGATTTGGTGACCGTGTTGCTCCGTGTCGATACTGCTCCAGTGATCACCGAGGGGTGGACTTTGTTCCCGGTAATGGTGCGCCCATCTTTGCGATTGCGGATGGCGTGGTGACCGCAGCAGAGTTTGGTGGTGGATACGGACAGTATGTCTACCTCGAGCACGACATCAATGGACGCAGTGTTCTCACGGTCTATGCCCACATGCAGCGCAGCAGCAGTCCACTCCGGGTCGGTGATGTGGTCGACGTCGGGGACTTCATAGGGCTTGTCGGCAATACGGGTATCTCCACCGGTCCGCACCTCCATTTTGAGGTGCGAATCGAAGGAGACTACGTCGACCCGTTTGCCTGGTTGAAAGAAAACGCCTTCTAGGACGCGAGCTTCACCCACGCCGTGGTGTTGGGGGCAATACCGAGTCAGTCAGTTCTCCGCTCGACACCAGGACCTCGCCATCAGGAAGAGCTAGCTCGTTCTCGCCAATGTTGGCAATGACACCAATCGGCCCGTTGCGAAAAGCAACCACGTCGTCTCCGTAACCCTCGAGCCATTCACAATCCTCCGGTTCCCAGCCCCAGCTCAGAGCGGAGCCTCACGAGAGTCTTGTAGAGCTCGAGGGTGGAGCCAGCAACACCTTCTTGTTCGCTTCGTGCGAGAGCAGCAGAAGCTTGCTGGTTGGGGCAGCCAGCTTGATCCTGTGGCATTGAAACCATAGGCAGGCTTATCGCCTTCCCAGGGAATCGGCACGCGACAGCCGTCGCGACCATAGCGTTCGCCGTTGGTCCGGAAGAAGGTGGGGTCTTGTCGAAGCTCGTCGGGAATATCGATGACCTCGGGGAGACCGAGCTCTTCACCCTGATAGATATAGGCACTCCCCGGTAATGCCATCAACACGGTGGTGGCCGCACGGGCAATCTGAAGGCCCAGGACTTCGTCGGGCTTCTGGGGAGAGTTCGGGACCTAAACCGGTGGGTTGACCCTCGGTGGCCATGGTCAGGCCGAAGCGGCTCGCATGACGGACAACGTCGTGGTTGGAGAGCACCCAGGTGCTGGGGGCTCCCACACCACCAAAAGCCTCCATCGATTCGTCGATGACGCCTCGGAGCGCTCTGGCATCCCAGGGGGTGGCGAGGTAGCCAAAGTTGAACGCCTGGTTCATTTCGTCCTCACGGACATACCAGGCCATCTTCGAGAGCGGGAGGACCCACGCTTCGGCACAGAGCATGCGATCGGGTCCGTATTCGTCGAGAACCTTTCGCCAGTCCCGGTAGACCTCGTGGACACCGTCTTGGTCCCAGTGGGGACCTCGGTCACCCAGCGGTGGGTTGGCCACGACTTTTTTGTCGGGAAGGCCCTCTTCCTTGACCAGACCGTGAGCCACGTCCACCCGGAAGCCATCAACACCTCGGTCGAGCCAGAATCTCAGCACTCCGCGGAACATCTCCCACACTTCGGGGTTTTCCCAGTTCAGATCCGGCTGGGAGGCATCAAAGAGGTGGAGATACCACTGGCCGGGAGAACCATCAGGCTTCGGTGACCCTCGTCCACGCAGGTCCCCCAAAGACGGATTCCCAGTTGTTGGGGGAGCTCTCCTGCTTCGCCTTTTCCCTCGCGGAACATATAGCGCTCTCGCTCGGGTGAACCCGGTGCTGCCCCCAGGGCGGCTTGGAACCACACGTGCTGGTCAGAGGAGTGGTTAGGGACCAAGTCCACGATGACCCGCAGGCCCAGGTCGTGGGCGGTGGTGATCAGTTGCTCAGCGTCAGCCAGGGTTCCAAACACGGGGTCGATGTTGCAGTAGTCGGCAACGTCGTAGCCGGCGTCTTTTGGGGAGAGGTATAGAAGGGGGAGAGCCAGATGGCGTCCACGCCAAGATCGGCGACCGCCGGAAGGCGGTCGATGATGCCCGGAAGGTCGCCAATTCCGTCCCCATTTCCATCCGCGAAAGAGCGCGGATAGATCTGGTAAATGACGGCGTGACGCCACCAGTCGGCAGGGGAATTGGCCAGTGTTTTCGGGGCAAGCATGGATACAACCCTAACGAGAAATCTGTGTTGTGCAACCGGTTGCGTAATGGGCGAGCCGGTCTGCTGCTGTGTTTGCCGGGCAGGCTCACCAGGTGCTAATCTCGAGCCTTGGCCCTGCCACTGGTAGGCCTGCCCCGATAGCTCAGTGGTAGAGCACTTCCATGGTAAGGAAGGGGTCGTCAGTTCAATCCTGACTCGGGGCTCGGATGTCTAACATCCAGTCACGCGGCGGGGTAGCTCAGCTGGTCAGAGCGCACGGCTCATAATCGTGAGGTCGCGGGTTCGAGCCCCGCCCCCGCTACGGAACTGTTATACGCTTAACAGCTCCAAGCACCTCTAGCTCAATTGGCAGAGCAACTGACTCTTAATCAGTGGGTTCCGGGTTCAAGTCCCGGGGGTGTACCGAAAATCCGAGACTGCTGGGCCATTGGTCAGCCGCTTTCTTCCGCCGGAATGAGCGTTTCCGATCTGGCTGTTTGAGCGCATAAGCGCAAGGAGAACTCCGATGAACAGCCATCCCGCGGAATTCTCCTGGGCGTATGCACACTATCGACGAGGCCCATTGTCGCGAGTCCTGCAAGAAATATCCACGAGGCGGAGCGCGCTTCCCACGCCACCCAAACGTTCCAGCCTGTGCTGATTCTCCTGATGAAGGTGATTGTTAGCAGTATTCCCAGAAGTGTCCCGAGTGCCCCAAAACTGATGAAGAAAATCTAGATACGCACTGTGGCGTGGATGTGGCTTCCGATGCCGGAATCCACCATCAGCTCTTTGGGCCCGGCTACCAACGAGAGATCGCCCTCCCCAATAAGAAGCTCCGTAACCGAAGATGAAGCCCATCGCAGACAGTCCTCTGCAACACCGCATCCCAAATGAGATACCTGGCCTCGAGAGATCCACGATCACCGAGTAACTTCGCCAGTTCGAGAGAGATGGGTCGCAGCAACAAGAGGGCAACAGCTGTCACGAAAAGGCCCGAGAACACGTACCTGACTATTCGGCTGGCACGCTGCGAGAATTCGCATGATTCAGGATGAGGAGAGAAATCCAGGCCATCATCATTACAACAGTCGACAAACTGGCCGCAATGAGGTCTAGGTAGAAAACGGTGGCATAAAACAAAACGAGAGAAAGGGCTAAGAATCACGACCGATCGAACTCTCAACCGCAGGAGAGCCAGAGCTGCACCTAATCCGACTAAGACAGAGAAGAATTCGTAGGGTTCGGAGCCTGTTACCCCACCGTAGAAACTGGGTTCAAGGAAATTCTCATCGTCGATGGCAAGATCCAGCCTTGAGCCGGTCAACGTGGTACCGAAGTAGCAAACCTCGGAGGACGTCGTCAATCTTCACGGTGGCGCCAGTTACGAGGCCGAGCGCCATCACGAGCCCAGCACCAGCCCTGCCGTCCGCAGGGCTGGGGTAACCTCCATAGGAAAAAGCTCGTAACGAGATCCGGGAGCTCCCAAGACTCCCACCATGCCGAGAACGATGTGAGGATGAGTTGGTGCTCAAAGCCCGAAAGTAGGGGGACCCACGAGAGACAAAAGCGTGACACACAGGAGGACCAGAACAATGTTCAAACTGTTTTGAACCGGCCAAAACAAGAACCGGGTGACACCGATGGCGGCAGAGACAGAGGCTTTCCCCCACCGCGGCCAGCGGACGGACTCTCTCAGCTGTGCGAGATGGCATCGCTCCAGACCATCCACAGCGCCAGCGCCTAACCCACGGATCGTGAAGCTTTGGACAGTGTGGTTTCGCTCGGTTGTGGAGGGTGCTTCAGGAGCTACTTCGCTCGAGTTTTTGCCTGCTGGTAAAGGGGAAGGACTCAGCCCGGTTTGACGAGGATGAAATGACGGAAACCTTTGGCCCCCGATGGCTTCGCTCGCTCGAGCCAGAGCGGGAAGGAACTCACTGGCACCAAAATTCCGATTTTCAGTGTGTTCAGTGTCATGCGCTGGCGTCCGGGATATCCACGGATTGAAGTCGGTGAGCCCGTGGCGGGCGAGGTGTGAAGGGTCTTCTTCGAAGAAGTACCGGTTCGTGTTGAGATCAACACCCACCGAGGACGATGGATGAATAGCCCCTGGCAATCCCGAGAGAAACCATTCTTGCGATGCTGAAACCTCCATCGAGGAGAGTGTGGGGTGGAATGTGTCCCTGCACCTGGGCCTGGATGAGGTCCACGAGGTCTCCCGTCAGATTGGCGGTTCTCCGGGTTTCAGGAAGGAAGCGGCCGTAGTAGCGGGTCTTGGGTTTGAGTTCCTCAGGAATCGCCACGAGGCGACTTGCAGGCGTGTTCAACCGAGGCCTGAGATGGAGGATGTATGGCTCTGCCGCAAGGACCTTCCGATGCCTGAGCGCTTGGGAAAGTCCCTCTGCAACAGCATTGTAGTCGTCGTTTTCCATCTCTTCGAAGGAGTAGGCATCGGGGATGAAATCGTGGAGAACCCAGGAGTTGACACCGATGGTGGTGCCCTGTCGCATCCGGGAAAAATGCTCTGGGGTGAGGTCGAGAACACTGGGACCTGACCCGAGGATAAAAAGCTCTGAGGTGCGGTTGGGAGACGTGGGGGGCAAAAGATCTGTCTCACTGAGGACTGGGAATCCCCGAAGCTCAGCACTCGAGAGGGTCCCGCGCGAATCTCTGGCTGCTCTCGACAGAGCGAGGTTGCGTCTCAGGGAAGACGCCACCCTCGCTTCAACGAGCGGAGAGATCAGAGTTCGAAGGGTGACCATGTCCTTCTCATCGTAAACGGGGAGGGAGACAAACGTCTGCCGCAACCCCACGACGACTCTCGCGCTAGGTGGGGCGTTTCTGAGCAATCGATAGACTCTGGTCGTGCCTGCTGCCTACGTTGCCCTGATTCCTGCCCGTGGCGGGTCCCAGGGAGTTCCTCGTAAGAACCTTGAAGTGATCGGGGCGCGCTCCCTGTTGGAACGAGCGATTGAGTCGGCCCTGGGTGTGGAACAAATATCGTCCTGCTTCGTGTCCAGTGAGGATGACCAGATACTGCAGGAGGCCGAGAAAAATGGCGCTCTACCGCTCCGTCGAGCGGCGAGTGCGGCATCGAACTCCGCGCGAGCTCACGAGGTGGTGGAAGATTTTCTGGAACAACGCCCTGAGGTCACCGATGACGTTGCCCTTGTGTACCTGCAGCCCACGTCTCCCTTTCGCACCGCCGAGAGGGTGGGCGAGGCTATTGCGGCCTATGAGAAAGGGGCAGGGGAATCGGTGGTGAGCGTCGTGCGATCCCATCAGCTCCCGAGAAGTCCTTGACAATCTCCTCGTCGGGAGCTCTGGAACTTGCACCGGGCGCTCGGGACCCGGGGAAGAATCGACAGGATTTTCCTGACAGCGTCTACCCGAACGGGGCAATCTACATCTTTTCCGTTGGTGAGTTTAGGCGCCTGGGAGATATCCCGGTTGTGGGGGCGTTTCCCTTCATGATGAGTAAAGTCGAAAGCCTAGATATTGACGATGCTGAAGACTTGATTCTCGCGAGGGGGGTAGCACGTCATGCCGGAATTTAGCGTTCGAGGCATTCCGATTGGAACAGATCATCCGCCCATCGTTGTCGCAGAAATAGGAATCAACCACGAAGGCAGCCTCGCGGTCGCGATCGAGATGGCGGATGCGGCCCTTGACGCCGGACTGACCTTCATCAAGCATCAAACCCACATCCCGGATGCTGAGATGTCGGAGGAAGCGAAATCCATCAAGCCGGGGAACGCTGATGTGTCCATTTATGAGGTGATCGATCGTTGCACCCTGTCGGAAGCTGATGAACGCATCCTCATGGACCACGTGAACGACAGAGGTGGGATTTTTTCAGCACCCCTTTCTCTCGAGAGCCGCTGATCGCTTGGCACACTGGGATGTGCCATTGGTCAAGATTGGCTCGGGCGAGTGCAACAACTACCCCCTCGTTCAGCACATCGCCTCAATGGGTAAACCGGTTATTTTGAGCACCGGCATGAACACCATCGAGTCAGTCGCTCCCTCGGTCGACATTCTTCGGGACGCGGGAGTCCCTTTTGCGTTGCTCCACACCACAAACCTCTATCCCACGCCGAATCACCTGATTCGTCTGGGTGGCCTGACGCGCTTTGGCGGAGGCTTTTCCTGATGCCGTTCTGGGTCTGTCTGACCACTCGACGAGCAACAGTGCGTGTATTGCGTCGGTGGCATTGGGGGCGCGAATTCTTGAGCGTCACTTCACCGATAGGTCTGATCGTCCAGGGCCTGACATCCCCTGCTCGATGACTCCAGAAGAGGCTCGGGACCTGAGAATCGCGTCGAGCGAGGTTTTTGAAGCGTCCGGAGGAGGTAAGGGACCGGCGGATGAAGAAGCCGTCACCATCGCTTTTGCCTTTGCGTCAGTCGTGGTGACTCAGGACCTCGAAGGCTGGGGACGTATTGGGGCCGGATAATCTCTGGGTCAAACGTCCAGGTGGCGGAGATTTCGGGCCGACGGAACTTGCCGGGCTCTATGGAAAGACGGTACGGGAGCCTCTCAAGGCCGGATATCAACTCAAGCAAGCGTCACTGGGTGGAGAGAGCGCATGAGTAAGAAGGTGCTATTTCTGACCGGAACTCGAGCAGATTTTGGGAAACTCAAACCGCTCATTGGAGCCCTCAGGGACACCGAGGGTTTTCTTCCTCAAATCTTTGTCACCGGCATGCACATGCTGGAGAGGTTTGGTTCAACCTGGGAAGAGGTTGTCGAATCGGGTCTCGCCTCGGTGTATCCGTTCGTAAATCAAGCGCCCGGTGATTCCATGGACGTTGTTCTGGCAAAGACTGTGACAGGGCTGTCTGACTTCGTCAAGGAGAGCTCACCCGATCTCATCGTCGTTCACGGTGACCGAGTTGAGGCGTTGGCGGGTTCTATTGTCGGCACCCTCAACAACATTCAGGGTTGCTCACATTGAAGGTGGGGAGCTCTCAGGCACCGTCGACGAGGTGCTTCGCCACGCTGTCTCGAAGCTCTCCCACTGGCACTTTGTCTCGAACGATGAATCCAAGAATCGACTCCTGCAGCTGGGGGAAGCCGATGACTCGGTTTTTGTGATTGGCTCGCCTGACATCGATGTTATGGATTCACCTGACTTTGCCAGATGTGCGTGAGGCAATGGACCACTACGACCTTGACCTGGTGGACTACGGAATCCTGATTTACCATCCCGTGACGACGGAGCTTGACTCCATTGAGGCCAACACCCACGTCATCATGGAGGCGCTGGCCGCGCACGGGCAAGACATTATTGTCATTGAGTCCAACAACGATTGGGGCTCAGAAAAGATTCGCCAGGCTTACGCGAGTTACCAGTCCAACCCGAAGTTCCATTTCTTTCCCTCCATGAGATTCGAGTATTTTCTGGCTATTTTGCGTAACGCAAAATTCATGATTGGAAACTCCAGCGCTGGAATCAGGGAAGCCCCGCACTACGGTGTTCCCACCATCAATTTGGGCACCAGGCAACACAATCGGGTTCGTTCTCCGCTTGTTCTCAACACAGAAATTTCGCGCGACGCGATTTCTGAATCTCTTGAGAAAGCAGCAGGGGTGGAGAGGGTTCCCGAGAAGAATTTTGGGGATGGGCGTAGCGTCGAGCGATTTGTAGAAATTTTGCAGAACTCGGAGAGATGGTCCGCTCATATTCAGAAGCAGTTTGTTGATCGTCCCTCCCAAGATGGAAAAGAGAAAAAGTGAGTGCGGAAGATTTTGGACGCTACGGGTTACCTCTCGACGTCAAGTTTTGTGCTTCGTGCGTGATCAGTAATCAACGCCCGAGTTCAACCCGGGAGTTCTTGGCATCCGCCGGAGGACCTCAAGTCCACAATTGGGTTTGATGAGGAGGGTGTCTGTGATGCCTGCCGATACAACGATGTCAAGAATTCCAACATTGAGTGGGATAAGCGTGAGGAGCAACTCGTCACACTCGCGCAGCGAGCTAAGAAGTCCCATGGTTACGACGTGGTGGTGCCGGGTTCTGGAGGGAAAGACAGCGCCTTTACCGCGCACGTCTTGAAGTATAAGTACGGAATGAATCCCCTCACTGTGACCTGGGCGCCTCACCTCTACACCGACATTGGGTGGAAGAACTTCCAAAACTGGATGCATGTGGGCGGGCTGGATAACATCCTGTTTACGCCTAACGGCAAGCTGCACAGGCACCTCACAAAGCTGGCCTTTGATAACCTCCTGCATCCATTCCAGCCCTTCATTGTCGGCCAGCGGATTATTGGTCCCCTCATCGCGAAGCGATTCGGGATTCCGCTGGTGATGTATGGCGAAAATCAAGCAGAGTACGGAAATGATTCCAGCGAAAACTTCATCCCGACGATGGACAAGAGTTTTTTCACGAAACAGGCGATATCTGACATTCGATTGGGTGGAGAAACAATTGAAGACATTCTCTCGACCACGGATTTTACGCTCGATGACTTCTCTCCCTACATAGCCCCCGATTCGGCTGAGTTGGAGGCTTCGGGTATCGAAGTTCACTATCTGGGCTACTACCTCAAATGGGACCCGCAAGAGTGCTTCTACTATGCCGCTGAGAACACCGGTTTCTCTCCCAATAGTGAGAGAACTCAGGGCTCATATTCGAAGTACAGCAGCATTGACGACAAGATTGACCCGTTTCACTACTACACAACTCTGGCTAAGTTCGGCCTGGGCCGGGCTAGCTATGACGCGGCTCAAGAAATCCGCAACGGGAAAATCACCCGCGAAGAGGGCGTTGCCTTGGTGCAGAAATTTGACGAGGAATTCCCTAGCCGTTTTTTCCCTGACTTCCTCGAGTACATTTCCCACACCGAAGAAACCTTCCATGCCACAGTCGATTCTTTCCGATCACCGCACCTCTGGGACAAGACCGAGGACGGCTGGAAGCTCAAGCACGCGGTCTGGCAATAAATCGCAATGTCCTTCCTGCGACTGATCGCTCGACTAGACATCAAAGGTCCGAACGTCATTAAGGGCATCCAAATGGATGGCCTTCGTGTGGTGGGACCGGTAGCCGAGATCGCTAAGCGCTATTACGAACAAGGCGCAGATGAAATCGTCATGATCGACACGGTCGCAAGTTTGTATGGGCGCGAGTCGATGGTCGAGCTGATCAAGAACGTCACCGCGGAGTGCTTTGTGCCCGTCACGGTGGGAGGAGGAATTCGCTCCCTCGAAGACGCAGATGCCCTTTTTCGGGCTGGTGCTGACAAAGTGGCGCTCAACACTGCGGCTCTGGCTCGCCCCGGACTGATCACTGAGATTTCCGCCAAATATGGAGCTCAGGCGATGGTGATTCACGTGGAGGCAAAAGCTTCTGGGGAGTTGGGCTGGGAGTGCTACACAGAGGCTGGTCGTCAACCAAGCGGTATCGCCGTGCTGGACTGGGTGGCAACCGCCGAGCGGCACGGTGCAGGGGAGTTTCTGGTGACCAGTGTTGATAAGGACGGCACCAGAAAAGGGATGGATACCGAGTTGCTCAGAGGAATTCGTGACGCTGTGAGCGTGCCGGTTGTGGCCTCCAGTGGTGCGGGTACCCTCCAGCACGTTCTCCACGCATTCTCCGAGGCTCAGTGCGACGGTGTTGCCATGGGCGCGGGGCTTCACTGGGGAACTTCACGATGAGAGACATCAGAGCAGGGTGTCACCATGCAGGGTTGGCTGTTCGGGAGCTGGAGACCCACGATGCCTAATTCGGTAGCGATCATTGACTACGGAGCAGGCAACATACTCAACGTTGCGAGAGCTTTTGAGAAGCATGACGTGAGGACAGAGCTTGTCACCGAACCTGGAGCGCTCAGGCAGCACACCCATATTGTGTTGCCTGGAGTTGGATCTTTTGATTACGGGATGAAGAACCTCGAGCAACGCAACCTCACGGACGCGTTGCGGGAACGCGCACACGCGGGCGTCCCAATTCTGGGTATCTGTTTGGGAATGCAGCTGCTCGCTCAGCGTGGCTTTGAGAACGGTGAGACCGAGGGATTGGGTTTGATTCAGGGCGACATTGTTCATCTGGGGAAGAGTGTCGATGGCACGGTGGGTCTCAGGATTCCTCACACGGGATGGTCTCCCCTCACCTGGAAAGAAGCCGAATCGCACTTGGGTGGGAGCGGGCTCGCTGCGGCATATTTCAATCACTCCTATTTCCTGAGCAATCCCGGCGATCAGGAGGTCGTGGCCACAACGACTGTGGGGTCCGCAGAAATCCCCGTTGCCGTGAGGTCGGGTTCGATATTTGCCACCCAATTTCATCCGGAGAAGAGTGGTTCTGCGGGTCTGCTTTTTTGAAGACATGGTTGGGAAATCCCTAAGCCAGTTCTCCGACCTGTGAAGAAACCCACCGCTTGGGCTGCGCCACGTCGCTTCTCAAGCCCCGCGAGGGTTCCAGGTGCCATGGGGTCTTGTCCAGCGAAGTGAGGTCACTACAACACGCCGAAACCACAAGATATGGGGTAATGACAGGTCTGTCATTAGGGGTATATAGTGGTGGTCCGGTCAAAAGAGCCGACAATGTAAGGAGGCCACCATGAACGAAGACAACGTTGGAGGCTACGCAGTACCCGTAGATCCCATGGATCTGCTCCAGTGTGACAGCTGCCAGTAGTCCGATGAGCTTGTAAAAGCCCCTGACCACAATGAGTGTGGGCGGGGGTTTTTCATTGCCACTATGTTCCAGGAGGCACCATGCGTGACACAGTTCTCGGTCGTGCCGGGCTTGCCTCCGATGCAGAAGTTCTGGACAGAGTCAATCGCGTGTTGGGTCCGGTTGATGTTGCGGACGATGAATCTCTGCAGACCCTCGGTAGGTAAGGTTCTGAAGGTCGTCACCCGCTCGGGTGATTCGTCCTTCGTCAAGTGGTACCGAGACCAAACCGACTATCAACGAGAGTGGGACGCTCTCACGCACTACACACCGGCCCTCGGGTCAGACGCTCCCCGGCTCATCGACAACGATGAGGGCCTGAAGATGCTCCTGATCAGCGAACTTCAGGGTGAGCCTGCCGCAGGGACTGCGAACGAGTGGGACCCCCTCGTTCACTTCAAGGCGGGTGCACTGATTAGGCGCCTGCATGAGTCATCACAGCCTGTGGTGTCGGATCAGTTTGCGAGGCAGTGTGCTGCACGCTTTGAGGAGGCCGCCGGGGGACTCGAGGGACTTGTGTCCTCCTCCTTGCTCTCAGAGGCGAGACTCCTCATCGCCCGCGCGATGGACCTTTCTTCCCTTCCTTTAGTTCCCACCCATCGAGATAACCACCCCCGAAACTGGATGGTGGACCCGGGCGGACACGTTCGTCTCATCGACTTCGCCATGGCGGAATACGACCCCTGGATTGTCGACGTGTTCCTTCTCGAACAGGACTACTGGAGGACCGACCCTCAGCTTCGGGTGGCTTTCCTCAGCGGTTATGACCGTGAGATGACGGAGGACGACCTCATCATGCTGAAAGCCCACCATGCGGTGTCAGCGGTGCGGAGCTTGGCCTCAACTGCTGGCTCCTCGGCGACCAAAGCCGACAAGCTCAAGGCGAGAGACATGTTTGACTCACTGCTCGGCATAACGCTGTTTTAGTCCCCGGAATAGACTGGGTTTCATGAGCGTCAACCCCGAATTGCTCGATACCGTCTTCGAACCCACGGAGCCCTATGTGGTGGGTCGAGAGAAGGTGCGGGAGTTCTCTTCGGCAGTGTTCGCCACCGCCCCGATTCACCATGATGTCGATGCGGCGATTGCAGGGGGCTATTCCGATGTGGTCGCTCCTCCGACCTTCCCCATCGTGATTCAAGAAAAGACTTTGCACCAGCTTCTCTCACACCCGGGTGCGGGCATCGATTTCTCCCGGGTCGTTCACGGGGACCAGAAGTTTGACTACCAAAGACCGTTGGTCGCAGGCGATGAGGTCGTCGCGACGATTCGAGTCACCAAGATTCAATCTCTCGGCGGCCACACCATGGTGACCTCAGAGTCCACCATCACCACCACCGCAGGGGAGCCTGTGGTGGTGGCAACCTCCACCCTCGTTATTCGGGGAGAGGAGAGTTAGCAATGGCGACATTGTGGGAGGGACATGACATCGGAGATGTCATCGTCAAGGATTCTGTCGAGATAACCCGGGACTCCTTGGTTCGATACGCCGGAGCGTCTGGAGACTTCAATCCCATTCACTATCGCGACGATGTTGCGCAGTCGGTGGGGCTTGACGGTGTTCTCGCTCACGGAATGCTCACGATGGGCCTCGCCGTTGCACCGGTCACCGCATGGCTGGGGGACCGAGGTTTTGTCTCTAGTTACCAGGTTCGATTCACGAAGCCTGTTTATGTGCCCGCTGAGGGTTCGGTGAAGGTCTCAGTGTCTGCTTCGTTGGCGAAGACTGATGAGCCCACTGAGGGTTCCGCGACCTTAGCCCTTGCGGTCACCACCGAGGACGGCACCACTGTCCTCGGTAAAGCGTTTGTGGTGGTGTCACCTCGGTGACGAGTTTTTCTGACCTGACCACCATGCGAGTGGGCGGACCTATGGGTCACTACCACTCCTACTCCTCAACCAGGTCCCTGATAGCTGGGGCCAAGAAGATCTGGGCTGAGACTGATGAGTGGATGGCGCTCGGATCGGGATCCAACCTGGTCGTGAGTGATGCTGGGTTTGACGGTCACGTTCTCCACATCCAAACCCGTGGTGTCACCGTCAAGAAAGCAACGGGTCAGCGCGTTCAGATTCATGCGGAAGCCGGTGAGGACTGGGATGACTTCGTCTGCTCACACGCTCGCTCAAGGGGTTCGTGGGCTCGAGACCCTGAGCGGAATTCCCGGCACGATCGGGGCTTCGGTGATTCAAAACATTGGAGCCTATGGAGCGGAAATCTCCGACACCCTTGTCTCCATCGATTTCCTCGAATTTCCTTCCGGGACACGGAGAACTGTTCCCGCCGACGAGCTGGAGTTGGGTCTTCGGACAAGTTCTCTCAAGACGGGCAAGCTTCAGGGGATTGTGTTGGGGGTCACCTTCTCACTCGAACCCGCTGATGATGGCACGAGCATCCCGATTCTCTACGACCAGTTGGCGGATGCTCTGGGCGTTTCGCCGGGGAGCGCGCTTCTCTGGAGAGCACGCGGGAGACTGTTCGTGCCATCCGCTCGTCTAAAGGAATGCTTCTGGATGAAAATGATCCGGACTCCGTAAGTTCCGGGTCATTTTTCGTCAACCCGATTGTGTCGGAGAAGATTTCGATGGCACTCCCCAGTGATGCACCCCGGTGGTTCGTGGGGGAACAGCCAGAGGATGTGGTGGTTCCCACTGGGAACTGCGCCAACTGGCGAGCACCGCCTTCGCTGAACCCGGCATGGTCAAGGTGAGTGCGGCCTGGCTGATTGAGCACTCAGGGATTCACAAAGGTTTTGCCCTTCCGGGCTCCAAGGCGGCCATTTCTGGGAAGCATTCCTTGGCCATTACGAATCGGGGAGGCGCAAGTGCTTCCGAGATCGCAGAACTTGCCCGGTACATCATCACCACGGTGGGAAACAAGACAGGAATCTATCTCGTCCCTGAGCCCACACTCGTGGGCCTTGAGCTTTAGGCCTGAAAGAACTTCTGCAGGCGGGCAATGCCCTCCGCCAGGTCAGCGTCACCCAGTGCATAGCTGAATCGCAGGTAACCACTGGGACCGAAGGCTTCGCCCGGGACTGCTGCGACCTCACACTCCTCCAAGATGATGTCGGCAAGCTCGAGGCTGGTGGTCGGAGTTTTCCCAGCCCACTCGCGACCCAGCAGACCGGTCACATCGGGGTAGACATAGAAAGCACCGGTGGGTTCAGGGCAGAGGACCCCGTCGATGGCGTTCAGGCCATCGACAATGACTTTCCGGCGGATGTCGAACGCGTCCCGCATTGCTGTGGCGGGAGCCTGGTCTCCTGTGAGGGCTGCAAGACCGGCCAGTTGGGAAATATTGGAGACGTTGCTGGAGAGGTGGGATTGGAGGTTTGCTGCAGCGGTGATGGCGTCTTGTGGTCCCACCATCCAGCCGAGACGCCACCCGGTCATGGCATAGGTTTTGGCAACCCCGTTCACCAGGATGCAGCGGTCTTGAATGGCAGGTACCGCCTCAGCGATCGAGACTGCGTGATCAGCTCCGCCCTCATACACAAGGTTCTGATAAATCTCATCGGCAATGACCCAAATGCCATGCTCCGCTGCCCACTCACCGATTGCCCTGGTCTCTTCCAGTGTCATCACCGCGCCCGTGGGGTTGGAGGGTGAGACAAACATCAGTGCCTTGGTTTTCGGTGTGCGAGCGGCTTCCAGCTGCTCGACCGTGACTTTGTAGTCCTGGTCAGCTCCGGCAAAGACCACGACCGGAGTGCCACCAGCAAGGGTGATGGCCTCGGGGTAGGTGGTCCAGTAGGGGCTGGCAGAAGCATTTCGTCGCCTGGATCCAGAAGCGTCGCACACGCTTGATAGACGGCTTGTTTGCCACCGTTGGTGACGATAACTTGGCTTGGTTTGACTGCCCAGCCGCTATCGCGCAGTGTCTTCTCGGCGATTGCTTCTCTCAGCGCAGGAAGTCCGGCTGCGGGGGTGTAGCGGTGGTTGGCGGGGTCTTTCACTGCCGCGAGAGCCGCCTCCACGACGTGGGCGGGTGTGGGGAAGTCGGGTTCACCGGCAGCAAAGCTGATGACGGGTCGGCCCTCTGCTTTGAGTGCTTTGGCTTTGGCGTCGACTTTGAGGGTGGCTGACTCAGCTATGGACGTGATTCGCTTCGATAAACCGCGGGATGCTTCGCTCACACTTGTAGGGTACACAGCCCAGCTGACCAGCGGGTAGCGCCTTTGCTAAACCAGGAAACGCCACCTACACTGGGGTGCGGTAGTTGAAATCTGCCAAGCTTTGCTGTGCCTACAAGCTTGGATTTCACGCCTTAGGGCGGTGGCTCAATTGGTAGAGCAGCGGTCTCCAAAACCGCAGGTTGCAGGTTCGAGTCCTGTCCGCCCTGCGAACTCGTTACGCCGTAACGGGGAGTGACCACACAACAACGTAAGGAACATCGTGGCGACAACGTCATCAGAAGAAGCGGGCGACGACCTCGTCGGCAAGGCGAAGCGTGATCGTGAATCGCGCAAGAGTGCCTGGGCCCGCTTTGTCTTGTTCATCCGCCAGGTCATTGATGAGCTCGGCAAGGTGGTCACACCTACCCGCAGTGAGCTCATCAACTACACGCTGGTGGTCTTGGTATTCGTCATCATCATGATGGCGTTTGTGTCGGTCTTGGACATCTTCTTTGGGTGGGGTGTCTCCTGGATTTTTGGTGATGGCAGAAGCCTCTTCGGCTAAGCCTTCAAGAGAAAAGAGAGAAAACAGTGTCAGAAGACAAGAGCTACGACATCGATGTGGCAACCGCCGCGGAGCAGTCCTCCGAAGAGGATGAAGCGCAGGAGGGTATGGTCCTGGAGCAGCAGGAGCACTCCTCCGACTCTGCTGAGCACGAGGCTATGCACATCGTCGATGACGAGAGCGTGAACGTGGACGAGGCCCTCGAGGCTCTCGAGAGTTCCTCTGACGAGGAAGCTGACGCTGTCGTCGAGGATGCTCTCGACATTGATTCTCCGGAGGAAGCTGACGCTGCCGTGGAGGCAACCGATGACGAAGCCGACACCGCCGATCACGATCAGGCAGCTGTGGAAGAGGAAGACCCCTACGCGGAATTCCGCCGCGAGCTTCGACGGAAGCCCGGCAAATGGTATGTCGTGCACTCCTATGCCGGTTTTGAAAAGCGGGTGAAGTCCAACATCGAAAACCGGAGGACCTCACTGGCTATGGAGGAGTACCTCTTTGAAGTCCAGGTCCCGATGGAAGACGTGGTGGAAATCAAGAACGGTCAGCGCAAGCTGGTCACCCGTGTTCGTATCCCCAGCTACGTATTGGTGCGGATGGATTTGAACGAGGACAGCTGGTCAACAGTTCGTCACACCCCCGGTGTGACGGGGTTCGTGGGCAACGCCCACAACCCGACCCCGCTGCGTTTCGAAGAAGCCTTCGACATGCTGAAGACCACCGTCCAGGTTGCTGAGGCTGCACCTATCAAGGGTCAAGCCGTCAGCGTGGGCGGCGGAGTCTCCCGCATGCTGCCCGCCGAGGTCGACTTTGAGGTGGGAGAAACCATCACCATCAAGGAAGGCTCCTTCGCGGGTCTGCCCGGAACCATTAGCGAAATCAAGCCCGAAAGCGGTAAGCTCACGGTGCTTGTTTCGTTGTTCGAACGTGAGACCCCTGTCGAACTCGGATTCGACCAGGTCACCAAGCTCTAAACACAGGTACCACGGCGTGGATATGCCACGAACGTGGGAGCGCACGGCGGAGCGTCGTGCTCGATAAAGAAAAGGAAAAGCAATGGCAAAGAAAGTTGTGGGCCTCATTAAGCTCCAGATTCAGGCTGGCGCTGCCAACCCGGCACCCCCCGTGGGTCCGGCCCTTGGTCAGCACGGTGTGAACATCATGGAGTTCTGCAACGCATACAACCAGGCAACGCAGGATCAGCGCGGAAACGTTATCCCCGTCGAAATCTCTGTGTATGAGGACCGGTCCTTCACCTTCGTGCTGAAGACCCCTCCCGCTGCGGAGCTCATCAAGAAAGCTGCCGGTGTCAAGAAGGGTTCAGGAACCCCTCACACCGACAAGGTGGCCAACATCACCCCCGCACAGGTTCGCCAGATTGCGGAACAGAAGCAGTCTGACTTGAACGCCAACGACATCGAGGCTGCCGCCAAGATCATCGAAGGTACTGCCCGCAGCATGGGCATCACCGTCGGCTAAGACCCTTTTTCATTCAGCGGGAGAGCGAGCCACGCTCAGATACCGCGACCTCAGTACAGGAGACATCACCATGGCACAAAAATCCAAGGCATACCGGGCCGCCAAGGCCCTGGTGCAAGAAGACCACTTCTATGCACCCAGCGAAGCAGTATCGCTCGCGAAGAAGACCACGTCACAGAAGTTTGATTCCACCGTCGAGGTGGCCATCAAGCTCGGTGTTGACCAGCGTAAAGCTGACCAGACCGTTCGCGGAACGGTCAGCCTCCCCCACGGAACGGGCAAGACCGCTCGCGTCCTCGTGTTCGCAACCGGCCCTGCCGCCGAGGCTGCTCTCGCAGCCGGTGCTGACGAGGTCGGTGGCGACGAGCTGATTGAGAAGGTTGCCGGCGGTTACACCAACTTTGACGCAGCCGTCTCGACACCTGAGCTCATGGGTAAGGTCGGAACGCTCGGTAAGGTCCTCGGTCCTCGTGGCCTGATGCCGAACCCCAAGACCGGAACCGTCACCCCTGATGTGGGCAAGGCAGTTGCCGACATCAAGGGTGGAAAGATCGAGTTCAAGCTGGACAAGCACGCCAACATGCACTTCGTGATTGGTAAGGCAAGCTTCAGCGAAGACCAGCTTCTGGAGAACTTCACCGCCGCGTTCGAAGAGATCCAGCGCTTGAAGCCCTCATCCTCTAAGGGTCGCTACATCCAGAAGGCTGCTGTCTCGACCACTTTCGGTCCGGGCATCCCTCTGGACGTCAACGCACTCTAAATCAGTGTCACCGGTGAGCATCAGTCGGGCAGTGCCCGCTGATGCTCACCGTGTTTCTGCTCTCGCGATCGAGACGTTTCCTCTTGCCTGCCCACCGGGCACAACGAGAGAAAACATCGACCTGTTTTGCGCCACCAAGTTGTCACCCGAGGCGTTTGAGGCTTACCTTGCTAACCCTCAGGTGAGTATTTGGTGCGCTGGAGAGGGCGACGAGCTAGTCGGCTATGTCATGACCGTGAGTGGGGAGCCAGAAGACCCGGTCATTGCCTCGGCTGTGTCGAGACGGCCGACGGTGGAGATCTCCAAGATCTATCTATCTCAGAGCTCTCACGGCTCTGGGATAGCTCAGCAACTGATGGATGTTGCGGTGGAGGAGGCGAAAGCCCACGGTGCTCAGTCTGTGTGGCTCGGGGTCAATCAGCACAACACACGCGCTAACTCGTTCTATGAACGACGCGGATTCCTCGTAGTTGGCGAGCGGAGTTTCCAGGTTGGCGACAGTCTCGAAGAGGATTTTGTCCGGGAAATGGTTCTCTAGAGCCCACACATAGGTTTCTCATAGGCAACGCCAAGGCTTTGGTGGGAGCGTTGTAGACATGAACGATTACACGGGTATTGAGCAGACCTCTCAGAAGCTTTCGCACTCCGATGGATCTCCTATGCGGGCTCTCGTGGTGGACGACGAAGAAAGCCTTGCTGATTTGGTGGGGATGTCTCTGCGCTATGAAGGCTGGGACGTCAAGACCGCGCACTCGGTGGCGGAGGCCATGAGCCACGCCAAGACTTTTGTTCCCGACATCGCCGTGTTGGACATCATGCTCCCCGATGGGGATGGTCTATCTCTCATGAAAAGCCTCCGCGGTGTTCACGCGGGGCTTCCGGTTCTGTTTCTCACCGCAAAAGACGCCGTTGATGATCGTGTTGCTGGTTTGACTGCTGGCGGAGATGACTATGTCACCAAGCCCTTCAGCCTCGAAGAGCTGGTTGCCAGGCTTCGCGGAATCCTGCGTCGCGTTGGCGCTGGAGTCACCGACGACGAGCACGCTGAATTGCGAGTGGGTGACCTTGTCTTGAACGAAGACAGTTATGAGGTCACCAGGGCTGGTGTTCCCATCGACCTGACCAGCACAGAGTTCGAGCTGCTGCGGTATTTGATGAGAAACCCCAAGCGAGTTCTCTCCAAAGCCAATATCTTGGACCGTGTGTGGGATTACGACTTTGGTGGCAAAGCAAGCATTGTGGAGATTTATATCTCCTACCTGCGGAAAAAATCGACACCATCGGGACGCCTCTGATTCACACCGTTCGCGGTGTGGGATACATCATCAAACCTGGCGACTAAGTGCCCACCTCCTCCATCCCGCTTCCGGGACTCCTTCGAGCAAAGCCGACGACACTTCGCCGGCAATTTGTTGCCGGCGGTGTCGCTCTGGTGACGCTTGCCAGCATTGTGATTGGGATTGCCGCATCATTCGCGGTGGGAAGGGCCCTGCTGGATAGCCTCGATGAGGAACTTGCCGACACCGCTCGAAGGCTGGCCGTCAGTTTGGAGGGGCCAGGCCCTGGGCAGCTCAATCGGCCTGGGTTCGATGTGGGGACAGTGGTCGCCCTCATCTCTCCGACAGAGGTTTCTGGAGCGTTCATTGATGCGGATGGAAACCTTCAGGCATTGGACATCAGATCAAGTGGGAAATCTTTCGTCCGTTGAATGGGTCCCTGGTGAACCAGAGATTGTTCGACTACTGGATAGTCGCGGTGAATACCGGACACTCCTGGTTGCCTCCATCGAGGGAACCCAGATCGTTGTCGGGCTTCCTCTGCAGGAAATTCGATCCACGATCGCCCGGTTGAACATCGTCATCATCGCTGTCGTGGTGATTGTGGTGCTCGTGGCGGCCAGTATTGGAGCTCTCCTTGTCCGATATGCCCTCAAACCGCTGGATCGCATCACAGAAACGGCGTCCGCGGTGACCAAGCAACCACTCGATCGAGGGGACGTTCGTCTTGCCCTTCGAGTCCCTCCCCAATACGCCAACACGGAGAGCGAAGTGGGGCAAGTGGGGGCAGCTCTCAACCTCATGCTGGATCACGTCGATGAGGCTTTCCAGTCTCGCTTCGAGAGCGAGGAGAAGATGCGCCAGTTCGTTGCGGATGCCTCCCACGAACTGAGAACCCCGTTAGCCAGCATCCGTGGCTATGCGGAGTTGACGAAACGTGGTGGCGAGAAGCTCTCGAAAGACATGAAACAGGCGGTTGATCGCATTGAGTCCGAATCGATTCGGATGACCTCGCTCGTCGAAGACCTCTTGCTCTTGGCTCGCTTCGACGAAGGCCACGCGCTCCAGATGGAATCTGTCGACCTCGCCCAGATTGTCCGGGATGCCCTCTCTGACGCCTATGTGACAAGCCCAGAGCACGAGTGGGGCGCTGAGGGAGTGGAAGAGCCTGTTCTGATCACCGGGGATGGCTCAGCCATCCACCAAGTGGTGGTGAACCTGCTCGCCAATGCTCGAGTTCACACTCCTCCCGGAACCTCAGTTGAGGTGCGGGTCAAGCAGAGCTCAGACAAGACAGTTCTGCAGGTGGAGGATTCTGGCCCTGGTATCCCCAGGGACGCCAGAAAGAAGCTGTTTGAGCGTTTTGCCAGGGGGATTCCTCGAGAGCTCGGTCATCGGGGAGCACCGGTCTGGGGTTATCCATCGTCGACACCATTGTGAGAGCCCACGGTGGTTCTGTGGGCCTCACCTCAAAGCCTGGAAAAACCGTATTCACGGTCACTCTTCCGGTGTCCGGGGTTGCGAATAACCCGGCAACCCCTTAGCCTTCTCTTAGCCAAAGACCGCCGGTCGTGGTGGGAGTGAAAACTTCTGCTACCGAAGCATCAAGAGCAATCTTGAGGGCCCGCGCAGGTGTATGACAGTAGAAAATCCTCCAAGGTTTCTTGCTCCGTGCGCCAGCGCCGGAGCTTTTTTCATGTCCGGTGGGCGAGGCATCCACATCATTCGTACTAAGGAGCACCATGGCGAACAAGGAAGCAACGGTCGCCGAGCTTACGGAACACTTCCGTACCTCATCGGCCATTGTGCTGACTGAGTATCGCGGACTGAGTGTCGCGCAGCTGAAAGAGCTGCGTCGAGGCATTCAGTCTGACGCTACCTATGCCGTGGTGAAGAACACGCTGACCAAGATTGCGGCCAAAGAGGCAGGCATCGACGCGTTCGATGGCATGCTCATTGGCCCTTCTGCTCTCGCATTTGTGCACGGCGATGCCGTCACTGTTGCGAAGAGCTTGCGTGACTTTGCCAAGGACAACCCCGAGCTGGTGATCAAGGGTGGCTATTTCGATGGCGCCCCCATCTCGCCAGCAGAAGTTATGCAACTGGCAAACCTCGAAACCCGAGAGGTCCTGCACGCAAAGCTCGCAGGCGCCTTCAAGGCTTCGCTGTTTGGCGCTGCGTACATGTTCAACGCCCCCTTGGCGCAGGCCGTTCGCACCGTCGACGCCCTCCGCCAGAAGCAAGAGTCCGCTGGTTAGTCCCAGCGGTAATCACTCGACCAAGAAAAACTAAGGAGAAATCATGGCCAAGCTGTCAACTGATCAGCTGATTGAAGGCTTCAAGGAGCTTTCACTCATCGAACTCAGCGAGTTCGTGAAGAAGTTCGAAGAGGTATTCGAAGTAACCGCAGCGGCTCCTGTCGCTGCTGCTGTCGCAGCCCCTGCTGGTGGCGGCGACGCTGGCGCAGCCGCTGAAGAGAAGGACGCTTTTGACGTCGTTCTCGAAGCAGCTGGCGACAAGAAGATCCAGGTCATCAAGGAGGTGCGCGCACTCACCAACCTCGGTCTCGGTGAGGCAAAGGCACTCGTTGACGGCGCTCCCGGCGTTGTGCTCGAAGGAGCCAACAAGGAGACTGCCGAGAAGGCCAAGGCTGCTCTCGAAGAGGCTGGCGGAACCGTCACCCTCAAGTAGTCACATCTCGTGTTCTGTGGGCGTCCATTTCGGTGGGCGCCCACAGGCGTTAAGCAGGTGGTGGAGCTGTGCTCTTGCGAAGCTTCAAGTCGACTTGGAGTTCCAGGTGGGAGTCATCAGACTCATCCCACGCTCCACCCAGTTGAGCTAGGGCTTGGGAAACAGACATGCTTCCCTGGCGCGCAGGGTGTTGGTTCATGGTCGTGAGACCGAAGGTCTCTCCGAGGGGTGTCCGTCGATCCCGATGATGGAGAGCTCCTCCGGAATTCGAATACCCAGCTCTCGCGCGGCAGTCATCACACCGATCGCAATCTCGTCGGACCCTGCCACAATTCCCGTGGGGCGTCTTGAGCTGCTGGCGAGAGCCTGCAGTGCGCTTCGGTATCCACCGGCAATATCAAAATCATCGGCATAGAAGTCTTGGTCATGGGACAAGCCAGCGTGCTGGAGGGCTTCCCGGAAGCCCTTCAGTCGGTTTGAGTGCACCTCGAAGTCGAGTTGCTTCTCCTGGTCACCTCCGATGTGGACTAGGTGGGTGTGCCCTAACTCGATGAGGTGCTCGGTTGCCCGCCTCGCGGTCCTCACGTCATCGATGGAGAAGGTGGGGATACCGGGAATCTGGCCTCCAATACCAACGATGGGCTTTCCCAGGTTGCGTAAACGTTGGACTTCATCGTCGCTGACAAAGAGGGTGAGGGCGATGACTGCGTCGACCCCTTTTCGCACCAGGAAGTAATCGAAGAGCGCCTTGCGCTGGTCTTTATCGTCAGTCAGCCGATACAGGGTGAGGTCATAACCCGCACCAATGAGCGCTGATTCGACTCCATCAATCACCTCCGCATAGAACCAACGGTTGATGAAGGGCGTGACGACGGCGATATTGCGTGATCTCCCGGTCGCCAGGCTCTCAGCGGCGCTCGAAGGGACAAAGCCGAGCTCGTCGGCTGCAGCAGAGACTTTCTCCTGGGTTTTCAGCGACACCGAGCCGCGACCGGAGAGGGCTCTGGACGCCGTCGACTTGGACACTCCGGCGAGTTTCGCAACGTCGGCCAGGGTGCTCATATGTGCGACCTTGATTGCTTTAGTTTGCGCACAACTCGTGTGAGCAGAGACTCTTGTGGTGTGCTCGCACCAAACATGAGCTCTTCCATGACACGCGGTCCAGCGGATTTGTCTGACAGGCGCCTCATGGCGAGCCAATGCATCATGTCGGCGAACTGAATAGTTCGGCCCAGGTTTCCCAGGTCGGACTGCGTCAACTTAGAGGTCTTCGCTACGCGAAGCAGTGATTCCCGAAACAGAGAAGCTTGAGTGTCCCAGTTAGGCCACGACTGTGCTGTTTTTCGGGCTCCCTTTTGGAGTTTCTTCCACAGGTCATGGTCCACCGCGAGTGAATCAATGGCTCGACCAACACCGGCGGTGTCATCCCAGAGGACGACAATCGAATTCACTCCGTCCTCGATGTATTCCTCTGCACCCGTTACCGGGGTGACGATAGCCGGGAGACCGCAGTGAAATCCCTCTAACGGGGGACCAAACATCCCCTCCGCGAGCGGTGTCTTCACCTGAACGTGATGAGAGCGGTACAGCTCAGCCATCTCCTGGAAGCTCACGCCGCTCTGGATGAAGTGATACCTCGAATCCTCGGTGTCGAAAGGCCGGTTGCCCACATGGGTGATTGTGGTTGCCTGTGTGGATCGGAGACTGCCTTCGATCGCAAAAGCAGTGTTCTTCGCAACAGCATCAAGTGAGCCCTCAACGAGCACCGTGAAACCCCTGTCGGGGGTGTGGGGATGGTGTTTCTCGGTAAAGATTTCCTTATCTACGCCGTTGAGGACCACCTCCACTGACCTGTCTGGGTTCTCCGACAGAAGGAGGTCTCGCAACCACTGAGCTTCGGTAACCACTGGCAGCGGAATTGATCCCGCAATCTGCATGCTGGAAATACTGGGATTGCGGTCGGGAAAGAAGCGATCCTCGTAGAGTTGGCAAAACCATACGTAGGACTCCGCTTTCACTTCGCCGAGAACCAGGAGTGTCTCCCAATATGTGGCGATGGCGATGTCGTATGAATCGTCCTGCCACGCCTCTGGCAGGACGATAACGCTTTTGCCGATCAGTGGTTCGAACCAGGTGTCGTCAATCTCTTCTCGAATGAGGAGGAAAACATCATCGTTTCCTGTTGCCGCCATGCGAGAGGCATGTTGAAGGACCACGTTCACGCCTCCGGATAGTCTGAGGTCGTTGAGAACGAAGGCAATCTTCATATCGCCAGTTTCTCACGTGTGTATCGGGTAGCCAACGGAAAAGGTGCGCAATGTCAATTCCCCAACACCTGAGGGTTATTGGCTCGCGCAGTATTTTCCGATTCTTCCTCCCACCGAGGGAAGCCTTTTAGGTCTTCAGAATTTCTCTTGGTTGAGCCGGCTAATGCGGGAGCGGTGTTTAGGAGCTTCCTGACGATGATTCCCTTACTGTTGTTGTGGATCCCGACGACTACGAAACTGAGGCATTCAATCGGTTGCCAGGGCTTGTCTGGTTGTGGTTTCTCAGACCTATCGTTCATGAGAGTTCATCAAGCTCTTCAGTGGCGCCTCAACCTCGCGAGAATTGCAGACGAAGCGCTGGCCACAAGACGGAACTTCCTGGCAAGAGTGGTGTTGGGAGATTCGTCAGCAATTGTTGTGTCTGATGAAGAGTCGTTTGAGTATTGTTCGCGCCAGGGGAATCAGGTTTTGCTGAGCCCGCCCCCGTTTCTGATGAGGTAGCTGAGTTTCCTTCTGCCGAGCAGACAGTCATTTCGGTATGGACCCAAGGGGATTCAACGGAGTATTTGCGAAAGTTTCTGGAGGAATTGCCACCCCAGGTCGTTATGGGTGAGGGAGTCTTACTAAGCGAAACCGAGTCACCCAAAGCGCCCACCCACTGGGTAGTGCCGCAGGAGACCCTCACTCAGTCTTTTCCTTACGAGGCGGCAATGGCCGTTGTGGCAGGACAGACCCTGATTTCAGGGGTGTTATCGCCGCGCTGGGGGCTTGAGCCAGGCCTTGATTATCTCGAGTATTCAACCCCCGAGGAATTGCGTCGAATTGTTGAGCACAGTCTTCGGTATCCCCAGTCAACACAGTTGATGTCGTGGCGTGGAAAGTTGAAGAGCACTATCTTTCTGGCTTCGCAGGTCTATCCCCGACTACTTTCCTCACTAGATTGAGGGATCACCTCACCGCGTTGGGTAGGTGCGACGAAGCTTCTTTGCTTGAGCGCGCCTGATCGGCCCCGATGTTTCCAGTCGTTCGAGGTCTTTTTCCGCTATCACTCCACCCGCCCTCACCCGAACGAGCTCTGTAGTGAGCGATGGCCTGGACGGAATTCCTCTGAGCGCCCATGCTAGATGTCTCTCGGGGTCCAAGGGTCCTTGTTCGCGAATGAATTCTTCGACGGTGTCGATTCGGGAAAAGTACTCGGGGATGAACCGCCGGGGAATGATCGCCATGCGATCGTTCAACCCAAGAAATTTTCCCCACCGGGGAGTAATAATCGCGTTCTTGCTGAGAGTTATTCCTCGGAGAGGGATGAATCTGTCGAGAACGAGAAGGTCTGGTCTAATAAAAACGACGACGTCGACGTCCTCCTCAGCAATCGAATTTCCCGCTTCCTTGAGCAAAGTCAGGAATTCGAGATAGTTCCGCAGGTTGCGCCCCGACCCCTCAAGCCATTCGCCCTCTCTCAGAGCTCGAGAGAAAAGTGCGCTGGATTCTTCGCGGATTTCCTCTAGTGGGAAAAGTGTGGCCACCTGAGATCGAAGGATGTCCGGGTTGGGTGTGGCAGCTTGGTCCTCTCCTGTTCTCTCGTTATCCAGAGGTGTTGCTGAATAAGAAAGAGTCAGAGACTGTGAGACATCAAAGCCCGGGGCGACTCTCAACCACCGGGATATGTTTCGCTCTGACAGTTGGTAGGCAGACATCCAGAGAGCGTGCGAGTCCTGTGGATGGAAAGGTGAAGTTTCACCGCATAGACCTAATGACTGCTGGCCTTGGGGGCGCTTCCAAGCCCTCTCGAAGACACTTCGGGTGCCGAGATTGGACTCGCTGGAACCATTCTTCTCACCTATGCTCGGAATGTGCGGGGACACCACTTCATGAGAAAGCATATTCTCGATCGGTTGCTGTCCTTTCGCGCAAACTCCCTGCGGGATTGCTCCGCCAAAGGTTAGAGGTTAGTTTTCGTGGCCTTCCGTCTGGTCACCCTGTTGGCTGCCGGGCCGCACGCATAAACTCCCTGGCGGAGAAGATGTCTCGTTGTGAGGACTATTTAGAAGTCGGCGTTCAATATGGTTTCACTCTCGCCAGTGTCGACGTCAAAAACAAGACTGGTGTGGATCCGAACCTCATGTTTAATCCCAAACTTGCACCCGGTGTGAAGTTGCACAGAACTACTTCCGATGGATTCTTTTCTGAGTTACCTCAGGAAATTCAATACGACTTAATTTTTGGACGGGCTCCATACTTTGAGCAGACGGCCCGTGACTTTCTCAACGCGCTGAAGCATCTCAGACCGGGGGCGTCATTGTAATTGATGATGTGGTTCCTACCTCCGAGGCTAAAGCCCTTCCTGACCGAGAAGAGTCGCTAAACAGACAGCTCTTGGAAACTGGGCGGACTGGATGGAGAGTGGTTTGGAGATGTTTGGAAACTTCCGGTGGCGATCAACATGGCTTTTGGCGGAGAGCTTAATCTGGCGGTATACGGATATGGCCCATGTGGTCAGGCAGTGGTATCCGTTGAGGATGCGCGGAAACTCAGTTAGCCGATCGATTCGATTATGCGCTGAGCAGCAGTTTGAATTTTGGAGATGATCCTGCATCCGGCAACCGTCGTCACTCCTACCGGCTCACCAGCCAGCTGACAACGAATTCTGCACGGCTCAAATTGAAATTCATTCGAGAGGCATCAATGTAGCTTTGAAGTACCCTCGTTCTGTTGGCCTGAAGAGCCCTGATGTTGAGGAAACGTTGGTTCATTCTTTTCTGACGAAGGAAGATGCATGGACCTGTACTCCTCTAAGCTGGCCTTGTGCAACACGGGGGCAAACTTGCAAGCACAGAGGAAAGCCAACCTGTGAGCCTCTTTGTCCTGACTCGCTTGGCCGAGCATCTTCCAGGAAAAAGGGAAACCTGAGAGACGATGACTGGATCGAAAACCAGTGTCAATTTGTCGAGCGCTATTCTGCTCCGAGCCTTGCTCAACAAACAGATCGAGATTTTCAGTGGCTTGTCTCGATTTCGGAAAAGCTGTCGGCTAACCGACGCAAGCGAATTCTGGAGGGCTATAGGCCCGAGAGGAAAACTCATACTTCAGCAAGGGGACGAGCACTCAGCTGAGACTTTTGGCAGGTATCTTCACAGTTCTCGGACACTACCTAACAGTCAGGTTTGATTCAGATGACGTTCTTCACTCGACGTTTGTTGAAAAAGCTAAGCTCAACTTCGACCTGAATCAATGATGTATTTAGCTTCGTGTCGGGGATTGCTTACGATGTCGAGGAAGAGATTGGTGGGTTGTGGCCGCACATAAGTAACACCGTTCTTGTTTCACAGAGGACTTGGCGGCACGAATGTGTACAGGCTCGGCATTCACACCAGGGTGGAGGCTGAATTTGGAAGAATCTCTGAAGGTTATCTGGACGCCGCACCCGATGTGGATGAAAGTCATACACCGGCGGCAATGGATGGGGAGACAAGATCACCCGACGCTGACAAACCTCTGTTTGGTCGGTTTGTCCAACGACACTTTCACAGCGGGAAATTCTGCCACTCCATTTAGGCCTAGGAGGGACTTTCTTAGATTATTGGGTTACTCACACAATTTGGTCAACGCGTGTGGCACAGAAATTCTTGGGCCGGTAGCACTTGATTAGAGGCAAGTTCGCGGGTGCCAGCATCGTGGATTAGAGCTTGGACTCTAATTTTAGTCACGAGGAGAGGGGAAATTCCAGCTCCCATAGAAATTATTGTCCAATATTCCTGGAGCCCGCGCGGTTGCTGGCGGCAGCTCCGAAGGCTTTTTCTCGAATTTGCTGCAAAAGCGCCTCCGCCGGGAATGAGAACCTGTTCGGACCTAACTGTCTCAAGTGGCGGAGGATGGGGGATTCGAACCCCCGAGGGCTTTCACCCAACACGCTTTCCAAGCGTGCGCCATAGGCCACTAGGCGAATCCTCCGTTGCGATGGAGGGATTTACTCGACCAACGCGAACACCATCCTAACGATAAACTTCAGACGGCTCCTCGCGTGGCACTAACTTGGCTAACTCCCCTAGGACGGAAACGTAGCAAGGGTAACTGGGCTCTGGTGGGTGCGCGGGGAGTCTTTTGTGTCTCGAGGCGCCCTCCCGCGGTCAGGAGAGCCCGGTAGGCTCACAGCGTGGTTGCTGCTCTTTATCGTCGATACCGACCTGAGGCTTTTGCTGAGCTCATTGGCCAATCTCAGGTCACTGAACCACTCATGCAGGCACTCACGGCAGACCGCGTCAACCACGCGTATCTTTTCAGCGGACCCAGGGGATGCGGAAAGACAACGTCCGCCAGGATTTTGGCCCGCTGCTTGAACTGCCATCAAGGCCCGACAGATACTCCGTGTGGAACGTGTCCCAGCTGCGTTGAGTTATCCAGGGATGGTGGTGGATCGCTCGACGTTGTGGAGATTGATGCCGCCAGCCACAACGGCGTGGATGACGCGAGAGACCTTCGCGAGCGTGCCGTGTATGCACCCGCGCGCGATCGCTACAAGATTTTCATCCTCGATGAGGCCCACATGGTCACGCAGCAAGGGTTCAATGCGCTCCTGAAAATTGTGGAAGAGCCACCGGAGCACGTGAAGTTCATTTTCGCTACCACCGAGCCTGACAAAGTCATTGGCACCATCCGCTCGAGGACTCATCACTACCCCTTCCGTCTCGTGCCCCCGCGGATCTTCTTGCCTACATCGAGTCGGTCTGTTCCTCCGAGGGTGTCGCGGTTGAGGAAGGCGTCCTGCCCTTGGTGGTGCGAGCTGGAGGCGGTTCTGTCAGAGACACCCTGTCTGTTTTGGACCAGTTGATTGCCGGGTCGACTGATTCGTCGGTGTCCTATGACCGCGCTGTGGGATTACTCGGCTACACCCACGGTGAGTTGCTCGCTGAAGTGGTGTCTGCGGTGGCGCAGGGAAGCGGACCACAGTCTTTTGTGGCTCTTGACAAGGTCATGCACACCGGCCAGGACCCTCGTCGCTTCGGTGAGGACCTCCTGGAATACATCCGCGACTTGATTGTTGTGTTGGCCGCTGGTCAGGAGGCCGGCGCCCTGCTCCCCGGCATCAGCGGACCCGTGATTGACCAGATGCGCACCTTGGCCACCACCCTTGGACCCCACCGGCTGTCTGCGATGGCGGATGTGGTGAGCGAGGCTCTCCAGTCCATGACCGGAGCAACGTCCCCCAGGCTCCACCTGGAGCTTCTGATGGCGCGCCTGTTGCTGGATAGCACGCCCGCTCAGTCCTCACCGCAGCCTGTAGCGACCGCAGAATCACCTCCTGCTCCCGCGGCAGAGGCCTCACAGCCAGAGAAGGCTGAGCCCCCACGACCCCGCAGGCGGCGCCGGTTGAAGATTCGGCGCCCGCCCCTGCTCCGACCACACCGTTGAGTCTTGAGTTGCTCACAGCCTCGTGGCCTGCCGTCATTGAGTCTGTTGCCGAGAAGAAGCGAGCGGTGTGGACGGCACTTCTGGAGACTGAAGCCCTTGCGTTGGTCGAGGACGTTGTGACTATCGGCTTCCCCTCTCTTCAGGCAGCAGAAGTCTTGAAGAAGCCACAAGGACCTGGTCTCCCGGTGAACGCTGAGCTTGTTCGAGAAGCGATTCTTGCGGTGACGGGTCACCGTGTGAGATTCAAAGTCCAAGAGATTGTTGGTGCCGAACCAGAAGTTGCTGGCGAAGCCAGCGCACCAGAGCCTGAGTCCACCCCGGAGCCTGAGTCAACGCCGGAGCCCGCCTCATGGCCGACGGTCACCCCGCCCAATGCGACTGAGCCTGAGGTCGACGGAACCCGAAGCGGAAGAAGAAGCCCCTGAGGTGCCCGTCACGACGTCGTCCCAGGGCCAGATTGGGGAGGCTGTCATCCGTGAAGTTCTCGGTGGTGAGCTCGTGGAGGAGCACCCCGTGTCTGATGAGGGTGGTCGCTAGAGATGTATGAGGGGATTGTTCAAGACCTCATCGATGAGTTCGGGAAACTTCCGGGCGTGGGCCCGAAGTCCGCGCAGCGGATCGCGTTTTTCATCATTCAGAACCAGGGCTATGACCCGACGAAGCTCTCTGAGCTGCTGGAGACAGTCCGGGAGAAGGTCAGGTTCTGTCACATCTGCGGAATGATCTCCGACAGCGATACCTGTGGTTTTTGTTCTGATGCGAAACGGAACCCAGCACTCATTTGCGTGGTGGAGGAGGCCAAGGATGTGTTGGCCATCGAGCGCACCAGAGAATTCCGTGGTTTGTATCACGTGCTGGGCGGCGCCATCAGCCCCATCGATGGCATCGGCCCGGACGATTTGAGAATCTCAGAGCTTCTTGCTCGTCTGGCTGATTCGTCGGTCACCGAGGTCATCATCGCAACGGACCCCAATTTGGAGGGTGAGGCGACAGCGACATACCTCAGTCGTCTTCTGGTGCAGCCAGGGCTTTCTGTGACTCGACTTGCCAGCGGGCTTCCGGTCGGTGGAGACCTCGAGTATGCCGATGAGGTCACTCTGGGTCGGGCATTTGAGGGTCGTCGATCGTTTTCCTAGACCCTCTAAGACTGGCGCTTCAGTGAGGGCGATAGAATCCTGTGGTGCATGACCGCTCTCGCGGTCTTTCTGGGGCTTGGAGTAAACCGTGAGTTTGATTGTGCAGAAGTATGGCGGCTCGTCTGTCGCCGATGCTGAGAGCATCACACGCGTAGCGTCCAGGATTGCTCAGGCAAAAGAGGCGGGAAACGACGTTGTCGTGACAGTGTCCGCCATGGGGGACACCACGGATGACTTGATTGACCTTGCCCAGCAGGTGAGTGGCCAGCCTCACGCTCGGGAGATGGACATGCTGCTCACCACGGGTGAACGGATTTCCATGGCACTTCTGGCCATGGCCATCAGGGATTTAGGCTTCGATGCCCGCTCGTTTACGGGCAGTCAGGCCGGAATGATGACGGACGCCCAGCACGGTCGCGCTCGCATTGTTGATGTGACGCCCACCCGCGTTCGGCAAGCTCTGGATGACGGCGCAATTGCCATTGTTGCGGGCTTCCAGGGGTTCAATCACGACTCCCGGGACATTACGACTCTGGGGCGTGGTGGGTCTGACACCACGGCTGTGGCGCTCGCGGCATCGCTGGAGGCAGAGGTCTGCGAGATCTACACCGATGTTGATGGTGTCTTTAGTGCTGACCCCCGCGTTGTTCCGAAGGCACAAAAGCTGGACCGAGTCTCGTATGAAGAAATGCTGGAGTTAGCGGCAGCCGGGGCGAAGGTCATCAACATTCGAGCTGTTGAGTTTGCGAGACGTCACGGGGTCACCCTCCACGTTCGCTCGTCATTTACGGAAGAATCAGGAACGTGGGTGAGTTCCTCTGAGGAAGGGATGAATGTGGAAGAGCCGATTATCGCCGGTGTTGCCGGAGACACGAGTGAGGCCAAGATCACCGTTGTCGGTGTTCCCGACATTCCCGGAAAAGCCGCAGGGATTTTCACCATCGTGGCTGGGGCTGGTGCGAACATCGACATGATCGTGCAGAACGTCTCCGTCCATGACACCGGACAAACCGACATTTCCTTCACGCTGCCCAAAGAAGACGGCCAGCGCGCAGTCGAAGCGCTGACGGCCGCCCAAAAGGATTCTGGGTTTGAATCCCTCATCTATGACGACCACATTGGTCGTCTCTCCGTCGTGGGTGCGGGAATGCGCACCAATGCAGGGGTCTCAGCCCAGCTGTTTACCGCTCTGTCCGACGCAGGCATCAATATTGAAATGATTTCCACCAGTGAGATTCGCATCTCTGTGATTATGCGTGAAGAGATTCTTGCCGATGCAGTGAAGGCCGTTCACACAGCGTTCGGCCTTGATGGTGACGTCGACGCCACTATCTATGCCGGAACTGGTCGCTAATGGTGTCTGTGGGAGTTGTCGGCGCCACCGGCCAGGTGGGTCAGGTTGTCCGGCAACTCCTGCTCGAGCGAAACTTCCCGCTTGACTCGGTGCGGTTCTTTGCCTCGGCCCGCAGCGCTGGAACATCGTTGCCCTTTGGGGATGCAGAAGTGGTGGTGGAGGATGTTGCACTAGCGGACCCCACCGGGCTAGATATCGCGATCTTCAGTGCGGGTGCGACGTTGTCCAAGGAGCAGGCTCCCCGGTTTGCAGAGGCCGGGGTGATCGTTATCGACAACTCGAGTGGTTGGCGCATGGATCCTGACGTCCCCCTGGTTGTCTCTGAGGTGAACCCGGAGGAGACGGTGAATCCACCGAAGGGCATCATCGCCAACCCCAACTGCACGACGATGGCCGCCATGCCTGCTCTGAAGGCACTGCATGATGAGGCAACACTCACCCGGTTGATCGTGTCGACCTACCAGGCAGTCTCGGGTGCTGGGCTGAAGGGTGGGGAGGAGCTTGCGGGCCAGGTGGATTCCTCACGTGGTCAGGACGTCATGGGCCTCGTTCACGATGGCTCTGTCGGTGTCGTTTTCTGCTCCTCAGGTATTTCCCGAAACCATCGCCTTCAACGTCGTTCCCTTCGCAGGAAACCTTGTCGAGGATGGGCTGGGAGAGACTGATGAGGAAAAGAAGCTGCGCAATGAGAGCCGCAAGATTCTGGGAATCCCCGATTTGTTGGTGAGTGGAACGTGCGTCCGCGTTCCTGTCTTCACGGGTCACTCGCTGCAGGTGAACGCTGAGTTCGACAAGCCACTGACTGCAGAGAGAGCGACAGAGATTCTGTCCGCTGCGCCCGGTGTGGTGCTGGTGGATATCCCCACCCCGTTGAAGGCAGCTGGGGCGGACCCCAGCCTCGTCGGCCGGATTCGCCAAGACGAGGGCGTTCCCGATAATCGAGGACTCGCCCTGTTCATCAGCAATGACAATTTGCGCAAAGGTGCTGCTTTGAACGCGGTGCAGATTGCCGAGATTGTGGCGGCCAGGCTCTAACCTGCCTTGCGCTCCTTGAGAGCGCGATAAATCAGGCTTGTCGCAATAAACACGGTGAGGGCTCCAAACAACACTGCCGCGGCTTGAGGGCTGAGGCCAAACGCAACGACCGCGCCCGCGGGCGTCGTGAGAACGGCACCGAGTGACACCCACACCCCATCACGCAGTGATGCTGTTTTGTAGCGAAGGTGGGACAGGCTCCCACTGAGGGAGCCTGGAGCCATGGCCAACAAGGACACACTCTTTGCCACCAGGTCGCTTTGTCCCAGGAACAGCATGAGGGCTGGGATCACAATGACGCCTCCCCCAATACCAAAAAGCCCAGAGGCAATACCCATCAGCACACCCAAGACGATGAGCAAGGCGGCGGTGAGAGCAGTCAACTCAAAGAGGGCCTCCCGATTCGGCACGGTGACGAACAACATGGCCCCGGAAATCAGGACAAAAGCGATAAAGCTCCATTTCAGGGGAACCAGGGGGATTCGGGTGAGAATCCACGCGCCCAGCTGGGCACCCGTAACGCTTCCTGCCGCCACAAAAATGGCAGGAAGCCAGGCAAAGACTCCCCCCACACCATAGGAAATTGCTCCGATGATGGCAGCAGGCGTGATGGCCAGCAGTGAGGTGGCGTTTGCTTGGCGCTGATCCATCTGGGTCCACCACAGAAGCAACGGGACCATGAGCAGACCTCCGCCCACTCCAAAAATCCCGGCGAAGAAGCCACCGATCAGACCCACCCCCACAAGGCGATGCCAGGCGGGCTTAGATGACGTCTCCGGGTCGCTCACTGGCTCAGTCTAAGCGCCAAGAGTGCTGTCCTAGACTGGGGGTGTGAACGAACGATTTGATGCTGTTTTGGTGGGCGGCGGCATCATGAGTGCAACGCTTGGCACTCTGCTGGCTGAGCTTGAACCGGACTGGAAAATTCTCCTGATTGAAAAACTTCCGGAGATGGGTGCCGAGAGCTCTAACGCGTGGAATAACGCAGGAACTGGGCACTCGGCGCTGTGTGAACTCAACTACACCCCGGAGCAAGCTGATGGGTCACTCGCAACCGAGGGCGCCATCAAGGTCAATGAACAGTTCCAGGTGTCGAGGCAGTTCTGGTCGTGGCTTGTGTCGAGCAAGGTGATTCCCGACCCCAAGTCCTTCATTCACCCCTCACCCCACATGAGTTTCGTGTGGGGAGCTGACAACGTCGAGTACTTGAAAAAGCGCTACGAAGCGCTCAAAGACCATCCCCTGTTCCCCAACATGGAATACACGGAAGACCCACTCACCATCGCCCGCTGGGCACCACTGTCTGATTGATGGTCGCAAGAAGGGTGAGCCACTCGCTGCCACCCGGTTCCTCTCCGGGAGCGATGTTGATTTTGGTTCTCTCACCCGCGTGCTGGTGGAGCGCTTGGAATCGAAGGGGCTTGGGTCCCTCACCGAGCACAAAGTGGTGGGGCTCAAAAAGAATTCTGAGGGGTGGACTCTCAAGGTTCAGTCCGAGATTGGCGGCACACCCTCCTGGGTGGATGCCTCGTTTGTGTTTGTGGGTGCCGGGGGAATGTCCCTGAACCTGTTGCAAGCGTCTGGAATCCCCGAGATTCGAGGCTATGGCGGGTTCCCCGTCAGTGGAGTGTGGCTGCGGTGTGACAATCCCGAGGTCGTTTCCCTCCACAAAGCGAAGGTCTATGGAAAAGCGAGTGTGGGAGCCCCACCCATGTCTGTTCCGCACCTGGATAACCGGGTGGTCGATGGCGAGACGAGCCTGCTCTTTGGACCCTATGCCGGCTTCACACCGAAATTTCTCAAACAGGGTTCCTGGCTGGACTTCTTCCAGTCAATCCGCTGGCACAACATCATCCCCCTGCTCGGTGTTGCCATCGGGAACTTTTCTCTGGTGACCTATCTCGTGAAGGAGGTGCTGGCCACCCGATCTCAGCGACTGCAGGCTCTCTGGGACTTCTACCCGACCGCTGACCCTGACGATTGGTATGAACTCACTGCTGGCCAGAGAGTTCAGGTCATCAAGCCTGACCCCCAGAAGGGCGGGGTCCTTCAATTTGGCACCGAGCTGGTGGCCAGCGCGGATGGCAGCATCGCGGGGCTTCTGGGAGCATCACCGGGAGCGTCAACTGCGGCTCCGATCATGATTGACGTGTTGGAGACCTGCTTTCCCGACAAGATGGGTGAGTGGCGATCGACCCTCAAGAAAATGGTCCCCAGCTATGGAACTGCCCTCTCCGAGAACCCAGAGAAGGCTCAGAAGTCGTTGGCGGCGACTGCCGCAAAACTCGGCCTCAGCGTCTAAAGACTTAGTGCCGAAGAGCGCCTCTCGAGGGTCCCACCACATACGTGGCGGGGACCTGGAAACCGTGTTCTGCGAAAGCTCCATCGAGTCCCACTGAGCACGCGAGAGACAGTGCTCTCGTCGAGGAGTGCATAGACGGTTCCTGAATTACCGAGACCAATCATGCGAGCACCAAGAGCCCCGTTGGTCAGAGCAGTCTCGATGGCAAGATCAATTTCAGCGCACGAGGCGTCGTAGTCGTCACGCAGTGAGCTTTGCGAGGCTTGGATGATGTCTCCCAGCGCGTGAACCCCGTCGTTGCGGAGTGCCTTCACGGCATCGAGGACTCGGTGATTCTCGTTCACAATGTGCTGAGCCCGTCGATAGACGGTCTCAGACAGCTTGTCTCGGTGCTCCGGCAGGGTCTTCGGGGAAAGGTCGCGCAGCGAAGGAATTCCCATGGCGTCGACTGCCTGCTCCCGCTCGCTAAATCGAACAGGGTCAAGGGGCTCTGCCCGCTCAATCCCGGTGTCAATGACGAGGATGGCTAATTCAGCGTCCTGCATGTGGAGTTTCACCGGGTCGTAATCCAGCGAGCGACTATCAAACAGGATGGCGCTGTCGTCTTCGGCGACGAAAGACGGGATGTGATCTCCCAGGCCAGTTGTCCTGCCCACCACGGACTTCTCGGCACGCTGCGTGACCCGGGCGAGGGTGGTGGTGTCAAGAGACAACTGCCATGCGTCATTCAGTGCCACAGCTATTGCTGTTTCCAGTGCTGCTGAGGAGCCAAGCCCGACCCCAACAGGCACGTCGGAGTCCACAAAAAGGTCAAGACCGGGGACTCCGGCAATGTCTGCACCGAATTGACCCAGTGCCCAGGCCACACCCAGTGGATATGCGGCCCAGCCGTGAACGGCATCGGGTTCCAAAGAATCCAGGGAAATCTCGGCGATCTCGTCGGCCTCAGTGCTCGCAACCCGGAGCTTGCGATCTTTTCGAACCCCCGCAGCGACTGCTGTTCGACGGTTGATGGCAATGGAGAGGACATACCCATCGGCGTAGTCGGAATCGTCACCGAGGAGACTCAGCTCGCCAGGAGCTGACCAGAGCCCGTGAGCGTCATAACCAAAAATCTGCTGAAAACCAGAGAGGGTGTCATCGCGAATATCGCTCATGGAACCACTGTGCCTCATCAGGATTGTGGGAATCAGGAAGTCTCCATTCTGGCTTAGATTGCTGAAGCCCTCTGACCGAGCTGGGTACTCAGGGTTTGTTGCGACAATGAGGACATGAGAAAGCGACAGGGCTCCACGCTTCCCCGCTACACGACACCGGTCCCTGTTCGCGGGTGGCGGTGGTTCGTGGGAACTATCGTCATTCTTCTGCTGTGGCTGGTGGGTGGATCCCTGCTGGGATTGGTGTTTCTCCCCTACACAGGAGTGAGCCCTTCCGTCTTGGTCGATGGCGGTGACATTCTCGGGGCCATGCCCGGCTGGGGGTTCTTGTTTTTCGCCCTGATCACCTTTGTCCCCCTGTTTCTCGGGGTTCTCCTCGCCTACCGGTGGATTCTGGGAGTGAAGCTTCGCTATTTGTTCTCCACAGTCCAAGACTTTCGCTGGTGGCGGGTGGGCCTCGGGTTTTGGGTCTGGTTGATCTTGATCGGCGGTCCGGTCGTGGTCAGCTTGGTTCTTGCGCCCGACCAATACCGCTTCAACTACCAGCCCGAGACATTTATCCCCTTCGCCATCGTCGGTCTCCTCCTTCTTCCCATTCAGACAACCGCGGAGGAGCTTTTCTTCCGCGGCTGGGTTCTCCAGTGGGCGGGCCGGCGTATCGGAAACATTCTGGTGCTCTCCGTCATCAGCGGCGTGGCATTCTCGCTGCCTCACCTGCTCAACCCCGAAGTGGCCGGTGATTTTCTGGGTGCTTTCCTTGGCTACTTCAGTGTTGGCTTTGCCCTGGCATGGGTGACCGTTCGGGATCGCTCACTCGAGATCGCCATCGGTGCTCACCTGTCCAACAACCTCTTCGCGGCATTGGTCGTGGGATATGAGGGCGGAGCTCTTCCCGCAGATGCTCTGTTTGTGGCAGGGCCTATCGAGTGGGGCACCAACAACATTGTGGGGCTGCTGGTCGTTCCCCTCTTTATCCTCTTCACTCGAGCCGGCCGGCCCAAGGCTGCCGAAGATGACGTTTTCTGACACGGCCCTCAGGGCCGACAGTTAGGCTAGGGGGACCGGAGCCCCGGATGAGACTGTCATCTCCGGAGGATACGAAATGCGCGCTTCTGCCCTAGCTCTGTCAGCTGCTTCACTTCTGGTGCTTGCGGGCTGTTCTGCGTCTCCTGCGGAGGCCTTTACGCTCGGTGATCCTGAGCAGTGTGATGGGGTGACCGTCGTGGTGAACTACGGCCTCCTCTCCTCTGAGCGCGACCTGAGCTGTGTGGAGTTCTCAGACTCTGACGCGGTGGCCAGTGATGTGTTGGGCTTTGCCGGAGTCACCACTGCGGGGACCGACACCTACGGTGATCAGGTTGTGTGCCGGGTGAACGGGTTGCCCTCCGAGAGTGAACCGTTTGTCGTCGAGGGCGAGGACCCTCATCTGGAGAGCTGCGCTGACATGCCTCCCGCTTTCGCGTATTGGGCTCTCTGGGTGAAAAGTGATGCCGACGCCGAGTGGGCCTACGCCGAGGAGGGTGTCGCGACCTTGCCCCTAGAGCCAGGGATGACCATCGGGCTGGTTTTCTCCACCGGTGGAGACACCCCGGTCCCCTCTGACCCCTAACTCATGACACGCCCCAGACCCTCGTCCCTGATTGCCCTCGCGGGCGTGGCTGCCCTGGGGTTCATCCTGCTGCGGGTGGTCTATCGGGCAGTGTTTGGTGGTGCCACAACAGGGGAGACGCTGCTGTGGGTTCTTCCCAGGATTCGCCTATCAGGCCCCTTTAGTCACATCGTGCTGTTCGGGCCCGTGACAGCGGAGGGACTCCTCGCTGCTGCCTGGTCAGCACTACCGTTTGCGGCCCTGATTCTTGCCACGGGAATTGTCGTGGCGATGGTGGACCTGCGGTCCCTGGTATTTCTGATTCCTCGCATCACGTGGGGGAGGGCAACGTTTGTTGCTTTCGTTATTGCTCTGTCGACCCTTCCCACCCTGGTGGAATCCGCGAAGAAGACCCAGTACTTCGCCAAGGTTCGAGGAATCTCGAAGCGAAGAGTGCTCTTTGTTCCCTTCCTCGAGAAAACACTCGAGCGAGCCGTGGGGATAGCGAAAGCCCTCCACGCCCGGGGAGTGGTTGTTCACCGGTCGCCAGATGCCGTTGCTGAGCCAGAGACCGTTGTCCGGTTCGAAGGGTTCTCCATCCCGTCCCGTGGTGTCTCAGAGATTTCGTGGACTGTGCCCCATCACTCGTTGATTCTCCTGACGGGGGAAACAGGAGCTGGCAAGACCTCGGTTATGGAGGCACTCGCTGGAGTTCTTGATTACCCCCACCCTGTTCCCACCACCGGAAGGGTCACCGGAACAGGTGGCCCCTCGACAGTTGGCTATGTTCCCCACGACCCCCGCAGCCTGTTTCTTGCCGGAAGCGTTGTGGACGAGGTCGCGCTGGGTCTGGTGATGCAGGGTGTTGCTCGTCGTGAGGCACGTCATCGGGCGGAGCAGGAGCTTGCTCAGTGGGGATTGACTCACCTGAGCGAGCGTCATCCAAGCGAAATCTCCGAGGGTGAAGCTGTTCTGGTGGGGATTCTCTCCGTGCTGGTGTTATCCCCGACGCTCGTGCTCCTCGATGAGCCCCTCGCGGTCTTGGATAGGTCCAGGCGTGAGCAGGTTGTTGATGCTCTTGCTGAATACTCCAGGGTGTCGGGCGCAACAGTGCTGATGACGGATCACGGGCATGTTTCCTCTGCCCAGTGGCCTGGAAGCATTGTTCAGTTGGGTTCGAAGGGGATTACCTCCGGAGCGTTTGTGGCACCGACGGCAGACTTGCCGGCGCGGAGTGCTGTGTCTCGACCAGAGGCTGACGTGGTGTTCCAGGTCGAGAATCTCCAGGTGTCAAAGGGTCAGAGAGTCATCCTGAGTGGTCTTGACCTGGAGATTCGACGTGGTGAATCAGTGGTGGTGGTGGGTGACAACGGGGTTGGCAAAACAACCCTGCTGGAAGAGTTGTTTGCGCGCTCGGACTCAAACCCGTCACGCATCGCCTATGTCCCCACCAACCCAGCGGACATGTTTGTCAGGGAAACTCTCGCCGAGGAGCTCGCCTTCACCGATCGTGAACTGGGTCTTCCCGAGGGTTTCACGAGCGCCACCCTCGAATCACTCCTCCCCGGGCAGTGGAGGACTGAGGTGTTGGAGCGCTCACACCTCACCCACCCCAGGGATCTCTCCCGGGGCCAGCAGACAGCAGTGGCCATCGCGCTGCAACTGTCACACAAGCCTGCGGTTCTGGCTCTCGATGAGCCCACGCGAGGTCTTGATTCGGGAGCGAAAGCTGCGCTTGCGGAGGTGTTGGCGTGTGTTCAAGAAACAGGGACAGCCATCATTAGTGCGTCCCATGATGACGACTTTGTCGCCGGTGGGCATGACCACCTTCTTCGCCTGGTCGGTGGGACGCTGGTCCCCCTCGAGGGGGGAGTTCTCCATGCCTGAGACCCTTGTGCGCTCCACTGATTACTCCCGGCAGCTCTTTGGTGTGTTCTCCTTCTTGGCACTGGGAGTCTTTGCTTGGCCACTCGTTGCTGGCTCAGGGTTGCTCGAGGTCGGTTTTGCACTCACCCTGTCGCTCGTGGCCCTTCCCGTGGTGGCGGTTGTGCTTTCCTTGGCCGCGGATTCGAGCCTGCGTTCGGTGAACACGCTCGCTCTGGTGGGTGTGCTGGCGGGGGTTGCGGCACTCGCCCGGGTGCTTTCCACCGGCTTTGGTGGCTTTGAGTTGGTGTTTGTGGTGGTGATTCTTGCGGGCCGGGCATTGGGCGCTCGACAGGGGTTTGTTGTCGGAGTGCTGGCCATCGCCCTGTCATCCCTGGTGTGGGGAGGGTTTGGCCCCTGGACTGCCTACCAAATGGTGGCTCTCGGGTGGGTGGGGCTGGGAGCTGGCCTCCTGCCAACATCGTGGGGGCGAAAGAATGGCACAAAAGGGCGCGCAGAGGTGGTGCTCTTGGCGGCCTATGGAGTAGTTGCTTCCTACCTGTTTGGGATCCTCATGAACCTATGGTTCTGGCCTTTGGCTGTGGGTCCTGAGACGTCTATCTCGCTGGATAGCGGTGCGTCATTGGGTGAGAACGTCGCGAGCTTTGTTCTCTATAGCCTCGCGACCTCCACCCTCACCTGGGACACCGTTCGGGCCATCACCACGGTGGTCACGTTGTTCCTCGTCGGAGGACCCGCTCTGCGAGCGCTTCGACGTGTGTATTCGAGGGACTAGCTAGACCGAGAAGTACTTTGCCTCGGGGTGGTGGAAGACGAAAGCGTCTGTTGATTGCTCGGGGTGGAGCTGGAGTTCCTCGGAGAGCTCAACCCCAATCCGCTCGGGCTTCAGAAGCTCCACCACTTTGGTGCGATCCTCCATGTCGGGGCAGGCCGGATATCCCAGGGAGAACCGCGCTCCGCGGTATTTCACACCGAGAATGTCTGCGAGGTCACTCGGGTCCTCATGACCGAAACCCCACTCGGCTCGGATTTGTGAGTGCCAGTATTCGGCCAATGCCTCGGTGAGTTGCATCGCGAGGCCATTCAGCTCGAGATAGTCCCGGTAGGAGTCACCGGCAAACAGCGTTTGGGCAAAAGTGTCGATGCTTGCACCCGCGGTGACCAACTGGAATGCCATCACGTCCACCTGCCCAGACTCTTGGGGTTTCACAAAGTCGGCAAGACACAGGTGACGGTCTCGTCGTTGACGAGGGAACGTGAACCGGAGTCGCTCCGAGCCGATTTCTCCACCAGATCCACCATCAGGCGCGAGGATTCCTGGGGTCCCGAGAGCTCCTCCATCGTCCGTGCCGTGGTGCAAGACAATGACGTCGTGACCCTCGGACACAACCGGGAAATAGCCATAGACCACGGCTGGGTCCATGATCTTCTCCGAGAGAAGCCGGTCAATCCAGTAGCGCAGGCGCGGTTTGCCCTCAGTGGTGACAAGTTCTTCATAGCTCGCGCCGTCTTTGCCTCGGCCAGGCTTCAGTCCCCACTGGCCCATGAAGGTCGCTCGCTCATCCAAGAAGGCGGCGTAGTCGGACAGTGGGAAACCCTTGACAATGCGGGTTCCCCAGAAGGGTGGGGCAGGAATGACGTTGTCTCTGGCCACCTCTGAGCGCTCTGGCATGTTCTCGGGCTCTGTGACAACCAAGGTGCTCTTGGGGTAAATGCGCTTCTTGAGCGGTGGAAGCCCCACACTGTCGGGTTCAGCACCGCGGGAGACCGCAACCAGTGGTTCCATCAGGTCAAGACCCTCAAACGCGTCTTTCGCATAGCGAACAACGCCGTCGAAGGCGCCAGCGAGGTCCTCCTCCACGAAAGCCCTGGTGAGGGCTGCTCCTCCGAGAACGATGGGCCATTTCTTGGCTAGTCCCCGGGTGGAAATCTCTTCCAGGTTTTCTTTCATCACCACGGTGGACTTCACCAGAAGCCCGCTCATGCCGATCACATCAGCGTTGTGCTCTTCAGCGGCAGCCAGGATGTCGTTGATGTTTTGTTTGATTCCGATGTTGACGACCTTGTAGCCGTTGTTCGTCAGGATGATGTCGACCAGGTTCTTTCCAATGTCGTGAACGTCACCTCGGACGGTGGCCAAGACCATGGTGCCTTTGCCGGCCTCACTAGATTTCTCCATGTGTGGCTCGAGAAGTGCTACCGCAGCCTTCATGACCTCGGCTGATTGCAACACGAACGGCAGTTGCATCTCACCGCTGGCGAAGCGTTGACCCACGACCTGCATTCCGGCGAGCAAGTGGTCGTTGATGATGTCCAATGGCGCCGCACCCTCGCTTCTGGCGAGGTCGAGATCTGCTTCGAGGCCTTTGGCTTCGCCATCGATGATGCGGCGCTCGAGGCGCTCTGTCACGCTGAGTGCTGCAAGCTCGGCTTGGCGCTGGTCTTTGAGTGCTGCGGAATCCACACCATCAAACATGTCGAGCATGGTGGAGAGCGGGTCATAGGTCAGGTTGCCCTCTGCGTCATACTCCCGCTTGTCCCAAATCATGTCCAGAGCAACCTTTTTCTGCTCTTCGGGGATGGTTGCCAGCGGCATGATCTTGGCCGCATCGATGATGGCCGTGTCGAGACCTGCTTCGGTGGCTTCGTGGAGGAACACAGAGTTCAACACGGCCCTGGAGGCTGGGTTCAGACCAAAGGAGATGTTGGACACACCCAAGGTGGTGTGGACGCCTGGATATTTGGCCATGATTTCGCGGATGGCCTCGATTGTTTCAATCGCGTCGCGCCTGGTTTCTTCCTGGCCTGTGGCAATGGGGAAGGTCAAACAATCCACAATGATGTCTTCAATGCGCAAGCCCCACTTATCCACCAGGGTGTCAATCAGGCGGCTTGCGATGCGGACCTTGTCTGCGTGAGTTCGGGCCTGGCCCTCTTCATCGATGGTCAGGGCAATCACGGCTGCGCCGTGTTCCCTGACCAGGGGCATGATGGTGTCAAAGCGTGAACCGGGGCCCTCGCCGTCTTCAAAGTTGACCGAGTTGACGACCGGTCGACCACCAATTAGCTCCATACCGGCTTTGATGACGGCGGGTTCTGTGGAGTCAATCACCAGAGGCAAGGTGGAGGCTTGGGCGAGTCTGGTCACGACTTCTTGGATGTCGGCAACACCGTCTCGCCCCACATAGTCGATGCAGACATCGAGCAGGTGGGCACCATCGCGGACCTGCTTCTTGGCGATGTCGACACAATCCTCAATGCGTCCCTCGAGGAGCGCATCCCTGAAGGCTTTGGACCCATTCGCGTTGGTGCGCTCGCCAATGGCTAGGTAGGTGTTGTCCTGGGTGAGTGGCACGTGCTGGTAGAGGCTTGCAACACCGGGCTCGGGTTGAGGAACGCGGGCGGCTGGTTTTCCACCACCCAGTCTCTTCACCACAGCGCTCAGGTGCTCGGGAGTTGTTCCACAGCATCCACCGACCATGGAGAGACCAAACTCTTTGACGAACTGCTCGTGAGCGGTGGCGAGCTCCTCTGGCCCGAGGGGATAGCTCGCACCATTTGCTGTGAGGACGGGGAGACCGGCGTTTGGCATCACCATCACGGGAATGCGTGAGTGCTGGGAGAGCTGGCGCAGGTGCTCACTCATTTCTTGCGGACCCGTCGCGCAGTTCAACCCGATCATGTCGATCCCGAGAGGCTCGAGTGCGGTCAGGGCCGCGTTGATTTCGGAGCCCATCAGCATTGTTCCCGTGGTTTCCACGGTCACTTCAACAAACAGGGGGAGGCGGGTTCCCGCCTCCAGCATGGCTGCCTTGCAGCCATTGATGGCTGCCTTGGTTTGGAGGAGGTCTTGCGAGGTCTCAATCATGAAGGCATCAGCGCCACCCTTGATGAGCCCGAGTGCCTGCAGAGCGAAGGTGTCTTTCAGGTGTTGGTAGGTGGTGTGACCGAGGGAGGGGAGTTTGGTGCCAGGACCCATGGATCCCAGGACCCAGCGCATCCGGCCATCCTGGGCTTCATGCTTCTCCGCGGACTTTCGACCGATAGCCGCGCCTGCTTCCGCGAGTTCCTCGATGCGGTCATCGATCTCGTAATCGGAGAGGTTTGACCAGTTAGCCCCAAACGTGTTGGTCTCAATGGAGTCCACCCCGGTGTCGAAGTAGGCATCGTGAATGCCCTCGATGATGTCGGGTCGGGTGACGTTCAGAATTTCGTTGCATCCCTCAAGGCCTTGGAAGTCATCCATCGACGGTGCTGCATCCTGCAGCATCGTTCCCATCGCCCCATCGGCGATGATGACGCGCTCGGTGAGCTCCTTCATGAGCTGCTCAGAGCGCGCCGGCATCGAAAGTGTCGACGTGTCCTTCATGACTATCTGACCCCTGCCTGTTCTAGGGCTGAGAGTACCGTTTCGTGCTGGTTGAACGCATAGAGGTGGATACCGGGGGCGTCGGCATCGACAAGCTCACGAATCATGTCCGCGCACCACGAAATACCGATGTCGGCTCGCTTGCTGGGGGTCCTCTGTGGCCTGGAGTCTGTGGTCTAGTTCGTGAGGGTTTCGCTCGCCAGTGAGTTCCACAACTCGAGCGAGGCGAGTGGGGGACGTAATCGGCATAAGCCCCGGGAGTATGGGGATGGTCACGCCTGCGTGCGTTGCTTTCTCCACAAAGCGCAGGTAGTCCTCAACATAAAAGAACAGTTGGGTGATGGCCAGGGTTGCGCCAGCACTCTGCTTCGTCAGCAGGGTCTCAATGTCTTCGTCGATCGAGGCGGATTCGGGGTGGCCATTGGGGAATGCAGCGACCGCAATGCGGTCGATTGAGTCAGAGTGCGAAATGCCGTTGTTCATCAGGTCCACAAGGTCAACAGCGTGGTGAAGCTCACCTCGGTGTTCTGTTTCTCCCTCAGGAAGATCTCCTCGCAAAGCGAGGAACTCGGTGATGCCGCTCTCCACAAAGCTCGTGATGAGCCCTTCAGCTTCCTCCCGCGTTGTTCCCACACAGGTGAGGTGGGCGAGGGGCTTTGCGTGGGTGTTGTCCTTGATGAAGCACAACACGTCCAAGGAATCCCTGGTGGAGGAGCCTCCCGCACCAAAGGTCACCGAAATGAACTCCGGTGAGACCGAGTCCAGCGCCCTGATCGACTCGTGGAGCCCCGGAAGCTTGTCAGGCGAGCGTGGAGGGTAGACCTCGAAGGAGACGGCCGTCTGCACAGTCATCGTGTCGCCTCCTCGGTCTGTGTGAGATTCTGCCGGTGGTGGAGGCTTCCACGAAGTTTTTAGTGTACTGCGCCAGGGGTTGTGGAACGGTGAGGATTGTCACAGAGTGCAACATGTCAGGCTCACGCTCTACCATGATGAGCACACCTGTTCCAGATACCTCAAGGAGTTCCCATGGCTGCCGTGTCACTCGAAGCCGGTTCACCAGCACCAGATTTTTCCCTTCCCGACAAGGATGGCAAGGCACACTCGCTGTCTGACTATCGCGGCCAGAAAGTGATCGTGTATTTCTACCCCGCCGCAAGCACCCCCGGGTGCACCACCCAGGCCTGTGACTTCCGCGACAACATGGCGTCACTGCAGGGAGCTGGCTATGTGGTGCTGGGTGTCTCCAAGGACAAACTTCCGGCTCTCCACAAGTTTGCGGAGAATGAAAACCTGGGCTTTCCCCTGCTGAGCGATGAAGACTTGAGCGTTCACCACGCCTATGGAGCGTTTGGCGAGAAATCCATGTATGGGAAGACCGTCATGGGTGTTATTCGCTCCACATTTGTTGTGGACGAGAACGGCGTGCTTGAGCACGCGCTCTATAACGTCAAAGCAACAGGTCACGTGGAGATGTTGCGAAAGCGCCTGGAGCTCTAAAGCAGGAGCCGCTTGGCCAAGAGCTCGATGCGGTGAGAGAGTTCGTCATAGCCCTCTGACCTCTGGCGGTCCATTGTGGCCAAGAGGGTCTTTCCCCGCGCCGCGACTTTCTTGCGTGTTGCGGGTGACGAGAGTGACTCGATAGCACTGGCTAATTCGTCGGCGTCGTCCGGGTCAAAGAGCACGGCAGCGTCACCGAGCTGCTCTGTGTGTTGCTTCGAGGCAATCACCGGCACACCCAGCAGGAGCGCCTCCAGTGGGGGAATGTTGGTCGGGCCAAAGTAGCTTGCCATGACAAGACCCATGGATGCTCGGTAGAGCTCCGGGACCATCTCGTCATCGACGTATCCCAGGAAATGGATGTTGTCCGCTACTCCGAGCGCCTCGATACTTCGGCGGAGGCTGGCCCCAGCGCCGTGGTCCTTGCCCACAAACACCGCGTGGATGTCGTGCCCACGGCCCTTCAGTATCGCGATGGCTTCCGCTATCCGTCGGTGATTCTTGTGAGTCCAGAGTTGCGCTGGATAAAAGACATATCTTCCGGCGATGTCCTTTACTTCAGGGGGAGCGATACGGCCTTGGTGTGGCTTTCGAGGATGCCCACCGGAGGAGCGAATGGAATCGTCACAAATTTGTCCGACGTGATTCCATAACTCCGCCGTGCGTTCTCCTCGAGCTCTGCGGAATCGACAATGACCAGCGCAGCCTTGCGGAGGTTCTGCGAGATCGTGGCTTCTCTGGCCTCAAATTTTCCCGAGGTTCTCACCTCGGGAAATTCGGGGGAATCCAGATGGCATAAATCCCACAGGGTCCAGACAAAAGGCTTGATTTGAAGTTCGTGCGCTGCAGTCGTGGGGGTTACGAAGTACACCAAGTCTGTATCGGAGTTATCGAGATAGCGGGCCAGTGGGCTCGAGCCGATTGATACTCCGCGGAGGGAAAGGATCCATCTGGCGAAGCGATAGAAAAGGCCATCCTCCACCACCACCCGATCCCGAAATGTGGGCATGCGGCGAGGCACGGTGTCGATATCACCAGGGCCGAGCAGACCTTCTGCGATCAGGGGTTTCAGTGCTTCCCCAAAAGTGTTTTTTTCGTCGAGGACGCGGAGACGACAATGTGGGGGGAAGCGCTCCACCAGCATTCTGAGACTGGTGAGCGCTTGGTGGTAGCCGCCACCGGTCTGCGCGCGACCAGACAGCACAACTGTCACAGTGAACGGGCGAGGAGAAGTCACGATGATGCCAGAACCTCTCGGAGCTGCTGGGCAACGTACTCTCTTTTCCGGAGTGGAGTCGGCGCCGTTAGGCAGGTAGAAGCCCTGCTTGCCCAACCACTCCGACACAGGGAGTGACCCTTGGTGTGTGATTCCGAAGTTTTCCAGCACCGGTTGCTGGTGGAGTGGGAAAAAGAAGGGTCGTGTGCCAATTCCCCGTTGGTGCAACGCCTCCATGGCGTCCTGCGCACTCAAGCGTGACTCGGCTCCCAGAACAACTCCAAAAACCCAATACACGTTGTCTGACCCGCGATATTCGGGCAGCGGGAGAGTTAGCTCCTCGACTCCCTGCAGGAGCTCCTGGTAGTGGTGGCCGATTTCTTTCTTGTGTGCAAGTAGTTCATCCATCCGGCTCAGTTGGGAGAGTCCCAGTGCTGCTTGCATCGCGGTCAAACGGTAGTTCCACCCAATGGTTGTGTGCACGAAACGCTTCTCCGGGTTGAAAGAAAGGTTCCGCAACTCTCTCGCCCGCGCTGCAAGGTGGTCATCATCGGTGAGGATCATGCCTCCCTCGCCCGTCGTGATGAGCTTGTTCGAATAAAAACTGAAGGTGGACAGTGTTCCGAAGGACCCGAGCGGTGATCCGTCGAGGTGTTGACCGTGAGCTTCCGCAGAATCCTCAATGAGGGCAATTCCTCGGTCTTTCGCCAGGTGTGAGATCTGGTCGACGTCCGCCGGTAGGCCATAGATGTGGACCACCACAATGGCTTTTGTGCGATCGGTGATCGCGTTCTTGACGTCCTCAGGGTTCAGATTCCAGGTGTCAGGGAGAGAGTCAACGAAGACGGGAGTTGCGCCACTGCGGAGAATTTGGTTCAGGCACGACACGATGGTGAAGCTGGGGAGAATCACCTCATCGCCGGGTCCAATGCCCAGGGCTTCGTAGGCGATGTCGAGGGCAGCTGTCCCGTTGGCCACCGCAACACCGTGCTTGACGCCGATGGCGGAAGAGAACTTCTCCTCGAATTCGCGAACTTGGGGCCCCTCCGACGAAATCCACCCATCCTCAATGGCCCGAGCAACTGCGTGAGCGTCCTCGCTGGAGAGGGAGGGGGTGGAAACCGGGATGAAGTCCATCTCAGATCTTTCTCAAGGTGAACCAGACGCCCCAGGTGTTCCGACTGGGCTTCGCACTGGACATGAATTCGCGTGACTCCACGAGTTCGAAGCCGTGCTGCTTAGCCAAGAGCTCAATCTCGGTCTGGGTGAAGTGCCGCATCGCGTGGGATTCGGTGAAGGTGGAGCTCGTGCCCGAAGTCAGGTCCTCCACTGTGTAGTCATACGTCACCGTGACCAGTGATTGGGCGATGTCTTCAGTAGGTGTCGCGGTTCGCGTGACAGAGATGTGGGAGTTTGCTTTCTCGAGGACCCGGGCTTCTGGAACAAAGGAGTGAACTGCCGGAGTGAACCACACATCAAAAGCAAAGAGACCGCCTGAGTCAAGGTGACGGGATGCGGTCTCATAAAACGCATGAAGCTCGGGAAGGGACGTGTGATAGCTCATCACATGAAACAGGGCCAGAACGGCGTCACATTTCTCCTCAAGACTCGTGGATGCTGTGTCACCGTGGAGGTAGGTCACCCGCGGGTGGGGTTCAGCTCGCTCGAGCATGTCGGAGCTTGGTTCCACACCGGTGACTAGGTAGCCCCGATCCGCCAGTATCCGAGCATGTCGCCCAGTGCCCGAACCAAACTCGAGAAGGCGGCCAGCTGGAGGGCACCCATGGCTCTCCAGGGTTGTGGCAATCCACTCCGCTTCCGCGAGAGTGTCCTTTTCGCCATAGAGCAGGTCATACACCGCGGCAGATTCCTGGAATACCTGGGGTGATGTGTTCATGTCAGGAACTCCAATGGGGATTGTCTGTCGGGCGGAAACGGGTTTTCTCGCCCTCTCCTCGGTAGGGGCCCTGTTTCACTTCGACAATGTCGGCATCTTCCAGGATTTCAAACCCGTGACCCCCGGAGGCTAAGAAGATGACGTCTCCAGGCTCCGAGCTCCAGTGATGAGCGATACCATCTGGTCGTCACCATAGAGGTCAACGCGAACCCTGCCGGAGCGAATAAACAAGACCTCTTGGGTGGAATCGATGGTTCGAGCCATGGGGTTATGAACGTGGGCGTCAATGAGGTGGCCTTGTGGCCACTTCAGAACGCCCAGCTGGTGAACACTCTCGTCATCAGTCACGAAGTTGATTCCCGGCTGCCCAAATCCTGCTCGGATGACCAGGGCAAGCTCAGCTCCCGTGGCGTCGTCAGTGACCCGCTCTAGGGGTTCGGGGGTTGCCATGGGGTTGTCCTCTATCGATTCTTGGTCGACCCGCGGGTGAGCAGTGTCCTCACTCGAGCTGAAGTCTTTAGCAAGCCTATTCTGAATGCTTTTTGGCGTGCTTTGCGACGTGCGTCGGCATAGTCGCGGGGGGAATGCTGAGCCAGGGTGCGCTTCACACTGGTGTCAACAAAATAGGGCCACAGATCTTTGTTCCCACCTTGCAGGTGAACTCCACCGGCGAGGACGTGTCGTCCATCCTGTGTTGTGAAGTAGCGACGACCCTGTCGGGTCGTGACCTTCTTCCCCAGTGTGCTCATCACCAAGCCTTGGGGTGATCCGATGTTTTCGCAGAAGATGACGTCGTCTCGCTCAGCGGCGCCTAGGTCCTCCAGGCTGCGGGAGCGGGCATACACACCAAATGCCGCCATATCGCTGACATGCGGAACACCGGCATCGTTGGATTCGCGCACGAAGTCTTTCAGGCGTTCAAACCCACTCTCGGTGCGGAAGCTTTCTGTCAGAAAGTCCGTGAAGTCAGCGAGCGCTTTGGTCGTGAGGAAAAACGTGAACTGTGGGCCCACGGAGTCGACCACCGTCATGGGAGTCGACAGATGCGGCGTTACCGCACCCATGGCCTGGTAGAGGTATGCGTCTGAGTCAAGAACCAGGAAGGGTCCAGCTCAGCGAGTGTGCTTCGCAGAAGGATAGAACATAGAACCACCGTTGGAAATTTAACAGCTCGTAGTCAAAACCGTTGTTCCCCTCGAACCGGAATATCTGTGCGAAGGCATCGGCACGATCTGAGTAGTCATCGAGAAGCTCATAGCCCACCACAGAGCGGATCTCGGGTGGGAGATCCTCTCTCGGCTGATCGCCGAGGACGACAATCGAGGAATCAGGATCCGCTTGGTGGGCCTGAAGGATGGATGCTCGAACGTAGGGCTGCAGTGGGCCCCGGTGGATGAAGAAGACTGTGCCACTGCTGTCTACTGGAGTCATGAGCCGATCTGTCTTTTCGGTGCGGCTGGTGGGCCCCGTCGGGCTCGAACCGACGACCCACGGATTAAAAGTCCGTTGCTCTGCCAACTGAGCTAGAGGCCCACGAACAGTGTACTTACCTGTGGCCCGTTGGCGCGAAAACGGTGCAGAGCAGTCCTCAAAGGTGTAATAGAGTGTGGTGTTTGTTGTTTTCTTCCACAACCACAAGGAATCTCATGGGCCTCTCCCTTCGCACATCCCTCGCGCTTGTTTCCGTGACCCTTCTCACGCTCGCGGGGTGCGCTGTAGAGCAGCCCGTCGAGGAAGCAGTCATCGAGATCATTGAAGAAGAAGTAGTCGAAGGGCCTGAATCACCTCGCCATCCGCTCACCGGGGTGGAACTGGGGAGCAACGTTGTCGCCGGTCCAAGCATTGCCATCAAAATTGACAACACCGCAGCCGGAAGGCCCCAGGTAGGCATCGCGGCAGCGGACATAGTTTTTGAGGAACTCGTCGAGGGCGGGGTCACTCGTTACCTCGCGGTGTACCACACGGCAGTGCCTGATGAGGTAGGGCCGGTTCGCTCGGGACGCCCACAGGATGCTGATTTGGTGCGCTCTCTCGGTGGAGTGTTTGTGTTCTCCGGAGTGGGGAACAGTAACGTTCGAGAGATTATTCGTGGCGCAGGACTTCAGCTCGTTGAACACGACACCTCAGGGGGAACGCCTGATGGCCAGTTCTTCTTCCGCAGCAGCCGGAAGCCAGCTCCTCTGAATCTGCACATTGAAGCAGCTGATCTTCTGAGCAGTTATTCCAACCTGGCAGCACCTGCTCAGCAGTTTGAGTTCAAGACTGATCCAGCTGAATCGTCAGCGGTTCTTCTCGGTGATGATGTTGAATCACTCCGTGTCACCTTCAGTAAGGCAATTGAGTCGGTCTGGGAGTGGGATCAGGCTTCGGGCTTGTATCTCAAGTTCCTTTCCAACGGGAGCCCCGACCTCGATGCCGATGGAACCCAAATCTCGGCAACAAATGTCCTGATTTTTACGCCCAACTACTTTGACGTTGAGGCTTTGCCGTCGGCAAAAATCAGCGGAATCGTGGAGACCGTTCTGATTGCGACCGGTGGGAAAATGGTCGAGGGAGTTTTCGATGCTACTGCCCTCGGTGAACCCATCACACTTCACGACGGCGAGGGCAACCCCCTCTACTTGAGCCCGGGAAAGACCTTCATTCTTCTCGCCCCTGGAGCTGGTTCGACTGCGTCCGGAGTTCAACCCGGGTTTGTGACCTATGTGTCAAACGGTGAGACCATCACCCGGAATTTCTAGTCACCAGGGTTAGCACCGACGGTTTCTCTGTGCATCAGCTTGCGCTCTCTCATGGCAAGAAACAGCGGGAACGTGAAAGCGAAGGCTGTGACGCCGGAGAGCACGATATAGAGCCACACCCGCTTCATCCCGAGCTTCCGGGCCTCGAAAATCATGAAGGCGGATCCCGCAATCGCCACAATCAGGATGTCGAGGGAGAGCACCCAGTCGACGGCGGAGCCAAACCAGGCATCCAGGTAGTTCTGTCCGGTGACGCTGGCAATGCCGTTGAATACCCAGGCAGTGACCAGGCCCACGATGGACAGAATGAGGAAGAACACAAATCTCGCGTGATGATTAACCGGTGTCATGTTCACAGAGTAGAACCTGACTCCCAGGCATCGACGCAGGGCGAGTGGTTTAGCGTGGAGGAATCATGAGTGGTGAATACTCCAAACCAGTTCGGATGAGCACGAGTCGGATGGAAGCTGCCATCACGGACCCTGCAGAACTTGTCATGGACCCCGCCGACGTCTCCGCTATCGCTCACGCCACCGCGACTGCTCTTCTCTCACGCGGCCAAACCTCGGAGGATGTTCAGGTCCGAGAAGCTCTGGTTCGATTCGCTGATGAGCACGGCCTCGACACGTTGGCAGACCTGTGGTCGAGGGCTCATCCGCTGAGCCTTCCCGGGGCACTCTGGCGCTTGTACTTGGTGCGAGCCGTTGTTCACCACAACCCTCACGACACTGCACAGCTGTTTCAGAAGGGAGTCGACGGACTTCACACCATCGACGCCCTCGTTGCGGGTGCTCCTGATCCGCTGAGCGCAGAAGGCTTCTCCGATGTTCTCGATGACATTCTCATGGGGGCGTTTGACGGTGAGCTTGCTCACGCGCTCGAGCGAGCCGCAGCTGTTGCGACGGCGGTCTCCGCCGGTGCTATTTCACTGGCCCTCTCCGATGATCGGGAGGCTTCCTACCTGACGTCGCGTTCCTTGAAGTGGAGTGTTATTGCCCAGGAGCTCGAGGGGTGTGCTTCTCGCGCCAGGAAGGGCACTCTGTCCTAAGCCAACACTCGGGGTGAGCAGAGCGATGCTCGGTAGACTGGTGAGTGCCGGACCGCAGTAACCCCGGGCTCCATCACTAGCCGCTTCGAGCGGCCTCGCGCCGAGAGGCGTTCTGCGGTCCGGCTCTCTACGTTGTGGGGGCTCGTGAGTTTCGACCGCCACGATCTGGGGGCTGTCGGTGTCTTTCGAGAAGTGGATCACGCTGAAACTTCCCACGGACAAACTGGCTGCTTTCTGGAGAGCTTTGCTCGACCCACCGTGACCAATCTCGGCGGCTGCCATCACCAGTTGCGGGAGGACTGGCCCGTGGGAGCACAGGACGGTGGGGGTTCGTGTGGTGACCCGCTTTTCTACTGCTGCGGACGCTTTCTTCCCGTTGGAGTGATAGTCGTCTTGACTGATGCTTTTCGAGGTTTTGACGGTGAGCTCTGCCAGTGCGAGAAGTGGCTGGATGGTCGCTTGACAGCGGGCTGCGGGGCTTGAGACGACGAGCTCCGGGGCAAACGACATCACGCCGCCGGCAATGTTCTGCGCCTGGGTGAGTCCTCTGTGCAGCAGCGGTCGAGTGTGATCGGGGCCATCCCAGTTTTCTGCGGGCATAGCTTTGGCGTGACGAAGCAGAATGAGGGGGAATGTTCGTGCGCGCCCGCTGTCAAAGAGCGACTGGAAATTCTCGACGATATCCGCATCGTGTTCATAGGTCAGGCGCTTGGGTGCCTTTTTGAGTGAGACCCACTCCAGCGCGTAGATCTCGTCGTTGGATTCAAAAGGAGCCCGCTCGGCTTCTCCGGGATCCACTTCCGCTGCCCAGTAGTGAACCTCTTTGGGCTTCTTGCTGGGGAGGAGGTAATCGACTCGGCCGAGGTAAGCGCCGAGGGTGATGTGGAGTCCGGTCTCTTCGAGGATTTCGCGCTGTGCTGTCTCGGGGACTGTCTCGCCCGGATCGCATTTGCCTTTGGGCAGCGAGATGTCTTTGTGCTGTTTTCTGTGCACCAGAAGAATCCGGACTTCGCCGTCGACAATTTTCCAACAGACTGCTCCGCCGGCGACGACTGTGTCGGGGGAGCGACTCATGCGACGGGTGCTCCGCGTTTCCTTCCCATAATCTCCATCATGGTCTCGTTTTGAACATCGCCCAGTTTTGTTCCGTCCTCGGCGTGTGAGTTGCGGGTCCATGCTCCGTCGGAATTGAGCGACCACGATTGCATCTGTTCACTCATTCCTCGAGTCATCTGGCGATCCAGTTGGTCAATATGTGCGGGGTCTGTGATCTGCAGAAGAGCTTCGATGCGGCGATCCAGGTTCCGGTGCATCATGTCGGCACTGCCGATATAGACGGTGGGTTTGCCGGCGTTCTCAAACCAGAAAATTCGGGAGTGTTCGAGGTATCGACCGAGCACACTCTCCACGGTGATGGTCTCACTCAGCCCAGGCTTCCCAGGGACAAGAGCGCAGATTCCTCGCACCCAGATCTCGACAGGCACTCCGGCAATACTCGCTCGATAGAGCGCATCAATGATGACCTCGTCCACCAGCGAGTTCAACTTCAACCGAATGCGGGCAGGCTTGCCTGCCTCATGGTTTTTGATTTCATCCGCGATGTGTTTGAGGAGCCCGTTTCGCAGATAGCGGGGTGCCACCAACATCCGCTTGTACTTCTTCTCGATGGCGTAACCGGAGAGCTCATTGAACAACCGGGTGAGTTCTTTCCCCACCTGCTTGTCTGCGGTGAAGTATCCATAGTCTTCATAGATGCGACTGGTCTTCGGGTTGTAGTTCCCTGTTCCCACATGCGAGTAGTGACCCAGGGTCCCATCAGATTCTTGTCGGATGACCAAGCGCCAACTTGCAGTGGGTTTTCAAGCCCACCAGACCATAGACCACGTGAACGCCGGACTTTTCGAGCTTCTTGGCCCACGAAATGTTGGCTTGTTCATCAAATCTGGCTTTGATTTCCACCAGGGCAAGAACCGATTTCCCTGATTCGGCAGCCCGAATCAGGGCTTCGATAATCGGGCTGTCACCACTGGTGCGATAGAGAGTCTGCTTGATGGCCAACACATGGGGGTCGGCTGCAGCTTGTTCCAAGAACGCCTGAACACTGGTCGCAAAAGATTCATACGGGTGATGGACGAGGACGTCGCCCGCGCGAATCGAGCGGAAAATGTCCGGCTCATCCGTGGGCTCTGAGGGCAGTAGCTGGGTGGAGGTAATCGGGAGATGGGGTGAGTACTTGAGGTGGGGGCGGTCAAGGCTGGAGATTTCGAAGAGGCCGTTGAGTCCCAGCGGTGCGGGAAGTCGATAGACCTCGTTCTCGGTAATCCCCAGCTCACCAATCAACAAATCCAGGGTGACTGAATCCATGTCATCGGTAATTTCCAAGCGGATGGGAGGACCGAAGCGCCGGCGCAGGAGCTCCCGCTCCAGCGCCTGAATGAGGTTCTCGCTTTCGTCCTCATCAATCTCGACGTCCTCGTTCCTGGTCACCCGGAATTCGTGGTGTTCGAGCACCTCCATTCCGGGGAAGAGCTCCTGGACGTGATTCGAGATGAGGTCTTCGATGGCGATATAGCGCAGTCGACCCGATTCATCGTCGGGGAGCTGAATGAATCGGGAGAGAATCGAGGGAACCTTGAGGCGTGCGAACTCGACGGTGTCAGTCTTCGGGTTTCGAATGCGAACCGACAGGTTCAGGGACAAACCAGAGATGTAGGGGAAAGGGTGAGCTGGGTCCACGGCCAGGGGCATCAGAACCGGGAAGATTTGCTCGCTGAAGAAATCATCGAGGCGCTCGCGGTCAGTCTCGCCCAGATCACTCCAGGACTCGATGTGGATGTCCTCGGCATCGAGTGCAGGCTTGATGAGGTCATGAAACGCTCGGGCATGGCGCTCCTGCAGTTCGTGAGCCATCGCGGAGATGTCATCCAGTACTTGTTGGGGTGATCGCCCGGTGTTGGTGGGCACCGCGATACCCGTCATGATGCGGCGCTTCAGGCCGGCAACACGAACCATGAAGAACTCATCGAGGTTGCTGGCAAAAATGGCGAGGAAGTTCACCCGCTCCAGGAGCGGAACATCGGGGTCTTCGGCGAGCTCCAACACCCGATTATTGAAGGCAAGCCAGCTCAGTTCTCGATCCAGATAGCGGTCCGCGGGGAGGTCATCGGTTTCCGGTGCGAGAACGTCCTCGAAATCGTCGGCAAAATCACCACTGACGCCAGCACTGACGTCGTATTCCGGGTGATTCGTCTCATTCATGGGTGACATTGTGTCACCGATGCTCGGTGGGCGGGGAGTGAGAAGGTAAACGGTGGGTAAAGCGCTTAGGCCTCAGAGGACCTGCGAGCCTCAGATTCTTCTTTTTCTTTGACCTCATCAGAGGTGTCGGCAACGGTGAAGCGGTATCCGACGTTCCGCACAGTCCCAATGAGGGACTCCATGTCGCCCAGTTTGGCGCGAAGGCGCCGAACGTGGACATCCACGGTCCTGGTTCCTCCGAAGTAGTCATACCCCCACACTTCACTCAGGAGTTGCTCTCTGGTGAACACCCGTTGCGGGTGTCCGGCGAGGAATCGCAGGAGTTCAAACTCTTTGAAGGTCAGGTCAAGGGCTCGACCATTGACTTTGGCCTGATAGCTGACCTCGTCGATGGTGACTCCGGAGGCAGAAATCATCTGATCTTCAGACTCTTTGCTCGCCCGAGTGGTGAGTAGGCGAATTCTTGCGTCCACCTCGCCAGGGCCAGCACCAGCGAGCACAACATCGTCAAAACCCCACTCGCTATTCAGCGCGGGCATGCCTCCCTCGTTCACCGCAACCAACAGCGCTGCGGAGAGGCCTGTGGTGGTCAAAATCCGACAGAGCGCTTTGGCTCCCGCCAAATCGTTGCGGGCATCCACAATGACAACATCGGCCGTGGGGGCGTTCACCAGAGCCGCAGGCTGGGCGGGAATTGTGCGAACTCGGTGCGAGAGCAGGCTGAGGGCGGGAAGGACGCTGGAGCCTTCGTCAGAGCTCAACACGAGGATGCTGGCCATGGGGCTCACCTCCCAGCTCTGACATGACTTACCCCACCAGTCTAAGGGCGCTCTACGATTGTGGGGTGGCGCATGTGATGAGCAACGTGATTCCGGTCTGGATTGTGACGGCCGTGGGAGTTGTGGTTGTCGGCTTTGTCGTTGACGTGGACTCTCGGGTGGCCAGCATGGTGGCAGTGCTCGCAGCATCGCTCTTGATGGCGTTCATTCTTCAGGTGGTCGCGTACCACCGGGAAGGGTTGGTGAGCCGGCTCTCCCTGGCTCTCACCGGGAGTGTCCTGTTAACCGCAGGCGCTGCCGTGGTCTTTCAGGTGTTGAGCGTCGTAGACTAAGAGCATGCTCCTCGCCATCGAAATCTTCTTTATTGGGCTGTTGGTCCTGGCATCGATTGCCATCGGATGGGTGTCGTTCATCGTCCTCAAGAACCTCTATAAGGGCCAGCGCTAGTCGCGTGAGTCCCGCTCACCCAGAGCACTCTGGCCCTTCGAGGGCAGCCGGTGATTTTCTCCGGACTCAGCGTGATGTTGCCCTGGGCAATGCTGTCGTGCACGACCAGAACAGCGCGGTCGTCACGGTCAGTGGACCTGACCGTCTGATCTGGCTGAACAGTCTGATCACCCAGGAAGTTCTCGGTCTCACCCCCGGTCACACGGTGGAGTCTTTGGTGCTCAATCCCCAGGGCCGCGTCGAGCACTCGTTCTTCCTGACCGATGATGGCACCACAACGTGGCTTCTCACCTCAGCCGAGCGAGCTGACGCACTCGAAGCCTGGTTGCGCTCCATGGTGTTCCGGATGGAGGTGACGCTCGATCGACCAGAGAACCTCGTGGTTATTGCCAGCACTCAGGAGTCCCTCCTGGAGGGGCTCTCACCACGAGTCGTGTTCTCTGATCCCTGGCCGCGCGTGGGTGTCGGGTCAGTGGGCTATGCCGAGGACGTTCACCCGGGGCACGAGTGGGAAATGTATTCAGTGGTCATCGCGCAGGAGGAGTTGACCCAGATCAGTGTTCCGGCCGTTACACCCGATCACCTGGAGGCCCTCTTTATTGCCTCAGCACGGCCGACGATGGCTGATGTCGATGACAAGACCCTTCCCCATGAGCTTGATTGGTTGCGGACCGCCGTGCACCTGAATAAGGGATGCTATCGAGGCCAGGAGGCGGTGGCGAAAGTCCACAACCTCGGCCATCCGCCCAGACGAATCACCCTGCTGCACCTGGATGGGTCAGAGTCGCTGTTGCCCTCCGCGGGTGATGACGTCATGCTCGGTGAGAAGACCGTGGGTCGCATCACTCGAGCAGCGTGGCACTACGAACTGGGGCCCATCGCCCTGGCAGTGCTGAAGAGAATGACACCTGTCGATGAGGTGCTGAGTGTGATCACGGGTGGGAGAACGGTCATCGCCAACCAGGAAGTCCTCGTTCCCGTGGATGCTGGGGCGACCAGAGATATTCCGAGGCTCGGCCGACTCAGATAGCGGCGCAGCTCCGCCATTCGAGAGTGTGAGGGCTGATTGCTCACTAGGCTTAAACCATGCCTCACACTCTCATCCTGTTGCGCCATGGCCAGTCTGAATGGAATCACAAGAACCTCTTCACCGGATGGGTGGATGTTCGACTCACGGAGAAAGGCATCAAGGAGGCCAAGAGGGCCGGTGAGTTACTGAAAGAGCACAACCTGCTCCCTGATGTCCTCCACACCTCGATGCTGTCTCGCGCAATTCAGACCGCAAACTTTGCTCTGGATACTGCTGATCGCTCGTGGATTCCGGTGAAGCGTTCCTGGCGCCTCAACGAGCGCCACTACGGTGCTCTGCAGGGCAAAGACAAAGCACAAACACTCGCTGAATACGGTGAGGAACAGTTCCAGTTGTGGCGCAGAAGTTTCGATGTGCCACCACCGCCGATTGACCCCACCGACACCTGGGCGCAGCAGGGCGACCCCGCTATGCCGATATCGAGGCTTTTGTTCCCAAGACCGAGTCCCTCAAGATCGTGATCGACCGGATGCTGCCCTACTGGTCCTCCGATATCGCCACCGATGTGGCGGTGGGCAAAGTGACCCTGGTTGTTGCCCACGGCAACAGCCTGCGCGGTCTCGTGAAACACCTCGAGGGAATCAGCGATGAGGACATCGCTGAGCTCAATATCCCGACAGGGATCCCGCTGGTCTATGAGCTCAGCAAGGACATGAAGCCGAAGGGACCCGGGCGTTACCTCGACCCTGAGGCAGCACAAGCCGGATCAGCGGCTGTTGCAAGCCAGGGGAAAAAGAAGCGCTAGAGCTGAATGGCCCCGGTTTGGGGGTTCCACTCACCGGTGGCGAGATAGACCATCTTCTTCGCAATCGACACCGCGTGATCGGCGAAGCGCTCGAGATACCGGGACGCGAGTGTTGCGTCCACGGTGGTCTCGGTCTCCTGTGACCAGGTGTCACTGAGAACGGTCTCGAAGACCGAGAGGTGCAAGGCATCGACCTTGTCGTCCTCATCGCGGATCTTCTGAGCAAGGTCGGTGTCACCATTGCGAAGGAGCTCCACCAGCATGTTGGCCATGCCAATGTCGAGTGAGCCCATCTCTTTGAAGGTGGGGCGGATGGTTTTCGGAACAACTTTCTCCGGGAAACGGTAGCGAGCGAGCTGGGCGAGGTGCTCGGCCATGTCGCCCATGCGCTCCAGCGACGAGCTGATGCGAAGCGCACTCACGACGATGCGGAGGTCCTTCGCCACGGGTGACTGGCGGGCAAGGATGGTGATGGCCTGCTCATCGAGCTGAACAACGGCGTCATCAATCTGGTTGTCGCGGGCGATGACGGACTCGGCGAGTGTCACGTCGGACTTGTTGAAGGCTTCCACGGCGTCCGTGATGGAGGACGCCACGAGTTCGGCGATGGAGACGAGTTGGTCTTGGACTTCCCGCAATTCTTGTTGGAATAGGTCGCGCATTATGCTCCTTGGTCGAGCGTTGTCGGTGTGTACTCAAGTCCCCCACAGTTGGGTTAACAAACGGTGAGGCTTTGCTTAACACTCGCTCTGTGGGAGCCAGTTTAGCGCTCCACACCCTCGGCAAGCTCATCCTCACGCCGTAGGCTAAGGAGTTATGGAGCTGTTCTGGTCCGCTGGCTGGAGCCTCGGCATTGGCATCGCGTTGGGCATCGCCCTCGCGAGCATGGTGGTGCTTGCTCTGCGCTGGCAGCGCCGCGCGGAAACAGTTCTGGAGCAGCCGGTGCCAGACGGTGTGGACACAGCCCTCGAAGTCATTGGTGCCACAGGCATCGTCCTCGATGCCGATAACAGGGTGCTCAGGGCCGCAAAGTCGGCGATGGAATTGGGTCTGGTGAAGGATCGAGACCTGACGTACGGCCCGATTCTTGAGTTGGTCAAAGAAGCGCGAGTGGAAGGGGTTCCGCTCTCCCGGGAGTTTGAACTCAAAGGGGATTCCCGCCAGGCGCCCTCCACCCACCTTCTGGTCAGAGTGGCACCGCTTGGCCTCCGCCTGATGCTCTTGGTCGCTGATGACCGTTCGGAAATGTATCGACTGGATGCGGTCAGACGAGACTTTGTGGCCAACATCTCTCACGAACTGAAGACCCCTATCGGGGCTGTGTCCCTGCTGGCGGAGGCTCTGCACTATTCGGCCGATGACCCGGAGCAAGTGAGATCCTTCGCGGCAACGCTCGAGCAAGAGGGCCATCGCCTGGCCGATATGACAAACGACATCATCGAGCTCACTCGTTTGCAGTCCTTGGGGACCATTGAGGACCCGGACCCAATCCCGATCGACCGTGTCGTCGAACAAGCCCTCTCCACGAATAAGGTGCTTGCCGAGAAATCCGACATCACCTTGGTCTCCTCAGCCAAATCTGACGCCTATGTGATGGGAGATTTCTCCTCCTTGGTGAGCGCTGTTCACAATCTGGTGCGAAACGCAGTCACCTACTCCAGGGGTCCCGGTCGCGTGGGAGTGGGGGTCACGGCGAAGAACAATCTCGTCGAAATCTCCATCACCGACCAGGGTCAAGGAATTGCGGAGGCTGATTTGGAGCGCATCTTTGAGCGTTTCTATCGCTCCGACCCTGCTCGCTCACGAGACACCGGTGGGACCGGTCTGGGACTGGCCATTGTCAAACACGTGGTCAACAACCACAAAGGCGAAGTTCGGGTCTGGTCACAGTTGGGCAAAGGCTCCACCTTCACTATTCGTTTGCGTCAAGCGCCGGCAGAAGCCCTGGCTCAGGACGAGGGGTCCGACGTAGTGTCCCTGAACACCAGTAGGAAGCCGGCTCGACCGGCCCAATACAGCGCCACCTCCGAGATTCCCCTGGTCGAGCTAGAGGATGACAACGAGCACGAAACCCTGAGAGGGAGCGCATGACAAAAATCTTGGTGGTGGAGGACGAGAAGTCCCTCAGCGAACCTCTGGCATATCTCCTGAGGCGAGAGGGTTACGAGGTCTCCGTCGTCGACAATGGCCTGTCTGCTGTGGAGGCAGTGGATCAGTCCCCACCAGATTTGATGCTCCTGGATTTGATGTTGCCGGGTCTTGCGGGAACCGAGGTGTGCCGGGAGGTCAGGAACCGCTCGTCCCTGCCCATCATCATGCTGACCGCCAAAGATTCCGAGGTGGACATCGTGGTCGGTCTGGAACTGGGCGCTGATGACTATGTCACCAAGCCCTACTCATCCAGGGAGCTGCTCGCCAGGATTAAGGCGGTGCTGCGACGCCGATCCACCGATCCAGACCCTGCAGATGGGATTCTCGAGTATCACGGCATCGTCTTGGATTCAGACCGCCACCAACTCCACGTCAGGGGAGAGCCGGTGTCTCTGCCGCTCAAAGAGTTTGAGCTCCTGGAGCTTCTGATGGTGAACGCCGGACGGGTGCTGACCAGAGGGCAAATCATCGATCGGGTGTGGGGGTCAGATTATTTTGGTGACACCAAGACCCTTGATGTTCACATCAAGCGTCTTCGATCAAAGATCGAAGTCCATCCCTCAGAGCCCACCATCATCGTGACCGTCCGCGGTCTGGGATATCGCTTCGAGGGCTAAAGCCCGGTTAGGGAACGAGAAGCTCGTATTCGGCCAGAGTTCCATCCAGCACCGGCACCATCACGAGTTCACCGGGGTTGTCGGCGTATTGGAAGTAGACCGGGGCAAGACCGCCGGGGACGACCTCAGACCCTGAGAGAATAATGCCCTCGGCGGGATCATCACCGATTCGGGTCAGGGCAGGGATTCCCGGAATATCGAGGGTTTCATTGGTTTGTCTGCTGCCATCGGTGTATTGGACTCTCAGGCTTACATCTTCACCACCGGTGTTCACCACGGTCATCACGAGGTTGGCGTCCCCCGCGTTATTGATGATCAACATGATGTTGCGAAGAGCTAGCTCGCCGACCTCGG
>JAGYJI010000005.1 GCA_018402295.1 Pontimonas sp. | reverse complement strand
GGGCCGACGGGACGTGAACCCGTGACCGACAGATTTTGAGTTCGGCGCCCAGGTATTAGTTGGTGTTAGAGCGTGTTAGCTGACGTTGCGGATGCCAGTAAACAGGTGAGGCTTAGCGTGCCACCACAGACAAGCTTAGGTCCGGGCAAGTAAGTAAAGCCTCCCTCGCCTTCTCATTCTTGTGACGAAAGGGATACTCCTCAGCGACTACCGGGAGGCTGTGAGGAAACCTCTCGCCCGTCACCTCGTCGCGGTAGACTACTCTTCACAAAGCGCGCTCGAATTCAGGGGAGGTGACGGCAGTGAAGAAACTTTTGGTCACGAAGGAAGTAATCACGAAAGCGGCAAGAGAATCCACACGTGCGTCAGCCCGGCTAGAGAATCGTGTGGTGCCCACTAACTTTGAGCGGTCCCCTCAGGTCGAGAAATACCTCGAAAGTCGGCGTAAAAAAGCCTGATGGGCATTCTGCCGGACTACGGCGACACCCCACTATCTGGGGACGAACTTGATTCGCTCCTGCCACGGGTTGCGGAGCTGCTCGGCGCGAACCCTGACAAGGCAGCCCTCTATGACCTGGAACAAGCGATTCACGTCACCGTGGCCCAGGAATTGATGACCGATGTCCTGACTGGTCACCTATCGGTCGATGCGATCTTGACGAGTCAATTTATCCGCAATCTTCACCGAGCGCTCTATGGGGAAATATGGACGTGGGCGGGGGTCTTTCGCCTTAATGAGATAAACCTCGGGGTAGCTCCGGAGCTGATTCCCACCGAAATTACAAGCAGCCTCGACACCCTCAATTTCCGATGGAGGAACACGTCAGACTGGACCCCCCATGAGTTTGGAATCGGAGTGCATGCAGAAGTTCTTCGAGTTCACCCCTTCGCCGACGGCAATGGGAGAACCTCCCGCCTCGTGGCAGATCTGGTATTTCTCGCCACCCAAGACACTGAATCCCTTTACCTCTACGATTGGATCACGGAGAAGGCCCGCTACGTTTCTCTTCTTGCGTGAGTACGATAGGCATCGCAACCCGGCCTTTTTGGCCACATTCATCCATCTTCGCTCGCTGGAGGACTAAGCAACGCTCTGCGAAGCCGCCATCAAACGAATGCTCTCGCGATCGCTCGCAACGCAACCACCAACACAATCAGACTTCTCATCCCGATGAGAAAACTTTTGACCCTGTAGGGCGGACGGGACGTGAACCCGTGACCGACGGATTATGAGTTCGGTGCGTAGGTATTAGCCCGTGTTAGAGGGCGTTAGCTCCCGTTTCGGATGCCAGCAAATAGGCGAGGTGTAGCGCGGCTGGTGTTGGGGGGTGAGAGATGGTGATGTGCACTTAATGTGCACACGCTCTGACCCCGTGCTCACGCCAGGAATGTGGCGTTCCTTCACTTCAGAGTTCAACCGGTTGGCTAGAAGAATCGCGGTGAGCGTCAAGTCCTTGCTTGGCATCACCACCGAGGCCTTCACAACTGTTCCCTCAAACCAGTCCTCACCGCTTTCAACGGCCGGGTACTGAGCCAGAGAGGTGTAGAAAGCGTCAAGGCTAATCCCGAACACGTCCAAGAATGCGGTCTCGGAGTCTGGCTTGGCGGGCGGATTCAGCGCGAGGGCGAAGGCTTGTTCTTCGGTGAGGCCCAGAGTGGTCTGGAGTTCTTTCGCCAAAGCGAGCACCATGAATGTTTGAGTGGTGCCGTTGATGTCCGACTCGCCTTGAGCTGCGCCGCCATCTCTGTCATAGAGTTCAAAATCTGACGGGTTACTGAGGGCGGTCGCGATAACGGGTGACAAGTTGTTGTCGAAGTCGCTGGAACCATAGTGCTCAGCGGTGTACAGGTTCTGCACCACACCCGCACCGCCCTCCCACATCCAGACCGGCCAGCCACTGCCCTGAGGAGGCGAATCTGCCATCCAGGCTCCTCGTTGGTAAACATGCCAGTACTCGTGGGCAATAACGGAATACTGGAAGATGTTTCCGCCAGCCAAATCGTCGGAACGCATTTCCAGGATCATCCACGTGTCGCTTCCGTTCCCGGAGATACTGGTGCCTTCCATCCCGGGCTTCTCCTCGGGCCATGGGTTACTCACCGTGTTACTCCAGGCATAAATGCTCATGGGTGACTTCACCGAATTTTCCCCGGTCTCATAGTCCGTGAAGTCATGAAGGCACGACGAAATGGGGGCGACTTCTTGAAGGTTGGTCAGGATCACAGCAAACTCTTCTCGCCACTCCGCGGGGAGGCTGTCATCAAGCTTGGGGGCAAATTCAAAAGCACCCTGGGGGTGAGCGACGGACGGATCGCACGGTTCCGCAGAGGACTCTGCCTGGGTTTCGTCCCCCGTAGAGGACTCTGCCTGAGTTTCTACCTCTGCAGGAGGGCTGACATCTGTCGATTCCTGGGCGCTACAACCCGAAACAAAAACAACAGCTGCTACAACGGCCAGACCAAAAAGCTTCCTCATGTGCGACTTACCCCTCAAGCGTGTTGTCAAACGTGGACATTCGCAGAAGGACCGCTGGAAAAGCGGGAGCCGAGGGCTTGGACCGAAACCTAACACATAAGCGCTTAACCCGCAGAAGGTGATCGTAACTGGGCACCGGTAGGGCGGACGGGACTTGAACCCGTGACCGACGGATTATGAGTCCGCTGCTCTAACCAGCTGAGCTACCGCCCCTGACAAATCCCGTGGGAACTTATCTCCTCTCATCCTAAAGCGACCCCGCGTTGGGCAGTGGCAGTCACGCTTGGGTAACGATAAACCCTTCAGAAAAAGGGGGGTCCGCCCGAGGAGTAGGTTGGGTTATAGCTGTCTACAACGATGTCGGCTTCAGCCCCGTCGTGTAGGCAACGTTGATTATCACGTAAGGGGATATATATGAAGAAAACTGTTGGCATCCTGGCTGCACTTGCAGCCGCCACGCTCGTGGTCAGTGGATGCGCAGCAAGCACTGACGCCGAACCAGCAGCTGAAACAGCTGCTGAGACGACGACAGAGACACCAACGGCTAGCGCTGGATCTGTTCTCGCTGCCGTTCAAGAGGCTGGTGCGGTCCGTTGTGGAACGCGCGATGCGCTTCCTGGATTCGCTGTGTTGCAAGAAGATGGCACGCACGTCGGATTTGACTCCGACTTCTGTCGTGTTATCGCCGCAGCTGTTCTCGGTGACGCCGATGCAGCAGACATGGTCGACCTGGAAACCTCTGATCGCTTCACCGCGCTCCAGAGTGGATCCATCGACGTCCTGGTGCGTAACACCACCTGGACTGCTTCTCGCGATGGCGCTGAAGCATCAACCTTCGTCCAGACCAACTTCTATGACGGTCAGGGCATGATGGTTGAGTCGGGCAGTGGTTATGACTCCATTTCCGACATGAACGGCGCTGTTGTTTGTGTTGCTAAGGGAACCACCACTGAAGGTAACGCTGCTCTCGAGTCATCTCGACTCGGGCTCGGCTGGGAAGTTCGCCCCTTCGATGACACCGACCTGCTGCAGGAAGCATTCCTTGCCGGCCAGTGTGATGGATGGTCCTCCGATGTCAGCCAGCTGACCGGATTCCGTTCCGCCTACCCCGATGGTGCTGACTCTCTCGAGATTCTGCCCGAGGTCTTCTCCAAGGAGCCCCTCGGACCCGCAGTTCTCGATGGTGACACCCAGTGGGCACAGGTTGTGAACTGGGCAATCTTGGCCACCATTCAGGCCGAAGAGTTCGGAATCACCAGCGCCAACGTGGACAGCTTCCTCACCTCTGAGGATGTCACCATTCAGCGCTTCCTCGGTGTGGAAATCACCACGGATGAGGGTTCCGCTGTTCTTGACCCCGGTCTGGGACTGCCCACTGATTTCGCCTACCAAGTTGTCAAGCAGGTTGGTAACTACGGCGAGATCTTCGAGCGTCACCTCACCCCCCTCGGTCTTGAGCGTGGAGTTAACGCTCTGTGGACCGATGGCGGTCTGATGTACGCACCCCCTTACCGCTAACTAGGTAAGGCGCATTTTCGGTAACACCGAACTGTTAGGGGGCTCCTCGTGAGCCCCCTAACAGGCGTTCCCACCAAAGCACCGCTGTGGAGAGACGTTCGCGTCCTCAAGTGGGTGTTCCAACTTGTCGTTCTCGCCATTTTTGTCAGCATCATCTTCTGGCTGTACAACAACTACCAAGTCAACATTCAGAAAAGCAAAATCCCCACCGGACTTGAATTCCTGGACAATCCGGCCAACTTCACCATGCCGGGTAATGATTTCAATCAGAGCTCCCCGGTCTGGTCAGCCTTTATCCAAGGCTTCTACAACACTCTTCGGGTCTCCATCGTGGGAATTCTTCTGTCGATTTTCTTTGGAACCCTGATCGGCATGGCCAGGCTCTCCAAGAACTTCCTTGTTCGCACCGTGGCGGGAGCCTATGTCGAGGTCATTCGTAACCTCCCCCTCCTGGTGCTCCTTACGTTCATGAACCTGGCCGTTGTTCTCCAAACCTTTCCCCGAATCGAAGACGCGTGGAAACCTCTCGACCTTTTTGTGGTCTCCAACCGAGGGATTGCCATCCCCTGGTTTGAGGGCTCAGGCACCACTTTGCTCACCGTTCTCGCTGCAGCACTGGTAATCGCTGGCCTCGTCGCCTGGCTTCGCGGGAAGTACTCGGATCGGACAGGTAAGCCCGCGCGAGGCCTGCTGTATGCGCACAGCAGTGTTCGTCCTGGTGGTTCTGGGGTCCTGGTTCACACTGGGCTACCAGTGGACTTTGCCCTTCGTGGAAGACCGCGGAACGCTCGGGGGACTTCGCCTCGACCCTTCGTTCTTTGCCCTACTGGTCACCTTGGTCATCTACACCAGCAGCCACATCGCTGAGATCGTGCGGGGCTCGATCCTCGCGGTTCCCCGAGGTCAAGGGGAAGCCGCCGATGCTCTAGCCCTCAGTGGACCCACGAAAGATGCGGCTCGTGATTCTTCCGCAAGCTTTCCGGGTTGCCTTGCCCGCCATTGGTAACCAGTCGTTGAACTTGCTGAAGAACTCATCGCTTGGTGCGGCCATCAGCTATTTCGAGCTCACTCCAGATTGCGCAGATTACCGTGGGGAATGGCTCCCCCGCGGTTCCCGCGTTCACTCTCACTCTGCTGGTCTATCTGTCGATTTCGTTGACCACCAGTCTGGTCATCAACATCTTCAATAGGAGATTGGCGTTGGTGGAGCGATGAGACTCTGGATTCGACGAAACCTTTTCCGCACCTGGTGGGACGGTGTCCTCACCCTTGCTTTTGGAGCGCTCGCCGTCTGGGTTCTCTGGACGCTCGTGGAGTTTATTTTCATCACCGGTCGCTGGGAAATCATCGAGGTCAACCTCAAGCTGCTCCTAGTGGGCCAGTTCCCTGCCGAGTCTCTCTGGATGGTTCAAGGGTCCGTCGTCGCGATCACCTTCTGGCTGGCAGCAGCTCTCGGCGGAAAACCCCGAGCGCCGGAGGATCAGGTCGCCTGGCCGAGGCGGATCTGGGATGTGATCCAGCGGTTTGGCCTGATTATTGGTCTCGGGGTCTTGCTCGTGGTGTTGGCCGGGCCCACAGAGTCTGCTCCCCTGGCGCTAGCTGTGGTTGGGGCCTTGACTGTGGGACGGGTACTCAACACCACACGGCACCGGGTCTCCTGGTTGGCCCGAATCCCCGCCATCATCTGGCACCTTGTTCTCCTCATCGCGCCCATTGCCCTGATTTCACTGACGCTGATGCAATCGGAGCTATCCCTCTGGGGAGGCTTCCTGATCAACTTCTACATGGCCATCATCGCCATTGTGCTGTGTTTCCCCCTCGGTGTGCTTCTCGCGCTGGGCAGAAAGTCCACACTCCCCATTGTTCGACTCATCAGCACCACCTACATCGAGCTGATTCGTGGTGCACCGCTCTTTGTTCTCCTGCTTCTCGCGGGAGTGGCTCTGGAGTTCTTCATTCCCTCAGATGTCGCGCCAGGCTCTGTATTTCGCGCGGTGACGGTGTTCACGCTCTTCACCGCCGCCTATCTGGCAGAGATTGTCCGAGGCGGGCTGCAATCTATTCCTCAGGGCCAGTTGGAGGCCGGGAAGGCGTTGGGTCTTTCCACGGTGAAGATCACCTTCCTCATCACCCTCCCGCAGGCTTTGCGCAACGTTATCCCGGCCCAGATTGGCCAGTTCATTAGCCTCTTCAAAGACACCACGCTGGCGGGGGCCGCGCTCAGCATCGTGGAGTTGTTGAAAGTCAGTGAAGCAATTACCAAGCAGGATGACTTCCTGGGACAGGGTTACATCTATGAGGCTCTCGCCTTTGTGAGCCTCCTGTTCTGGGTGGGGTCCTATGTCATGAGTAGAGAAAGCCAGAGACTAGAGAAAAGACTGGGAGTGGGTCAGCGATGAACAAGAAAGTTTTCACCGATGCAACACAGATGTCGGGCAATCGCGGCGATGCCGACGCGATTGTGGTGATGAGCGGTGTCTATAAGCGCTTCAAGGACTTTGAAGCGCTCAAAGACATCAACTTTCAAGTCGGAAAGCAGGAAGTTGTCGTCGTCATTGGGCCCTCGGGCTCCGGCAAGTCGACACTGATTCGCTGCATCAACCGCCTGGAGGAGCACGACGCCGGGCGCATCACCGTGGATGGCACCGAACTCACCATGGATATTCGCAACATCCAGGAAATCCGGAAAGAAACCGGGATGGTGTTCCAAAACTTCAACCTGTTTCCCCACCTCACCGTGTTGACCAATGTGGCGATGGGGCCGCGTCAGGTGCGCAACATGCCTAAAGCCCAAGCGGAAGAGCTAGCACTGGAGCTTCTCACCCGGGTGAAGATTCCCGAGCAGGCAGATAAGTTCCCCTCACAGCTCTCCGGCGGCCAACAGCAGCGTGTGGCCATTGCCCGGGCTCTGGCCATGAAACCCAAAGTCATGCTCTTTGATGAGCCCACCTCGGCCCTCGATCCCGAAATGATCAACGAGGTCCTCGATGCCATCAAAGAGCTTGCCTCCGAGGGAATGACCATGGTCGTGGTGACCCACGAGATGGGATTCGCTCGCGAGGTGGCTGATCGTGTCGTCTTCATGGCCGATGGTGAGATTGTGGAGGTGGGAACGCCCACCGAGCTCTTTGACCAGCCTCAAGAGGAACGCACCAAGAAATTCTTGTCCCAGATCCTGTAATTTCCGGGCCCATTTCGACCCCAGCCCTAGACTAGAAACCTCATACGTAACTAGGGGATTTCATGAATATCTGGCTCACTATCGGCTCGTCCGCTCTCGTCACCGTGGGTGTTGCCCTCGCTGTATTGCTCGGCATCTGGATCTTTGTGAAGGTTGCGGGCAAGAAAATTGACTGGCTTCCCGCCGCCTATGAAGACATTCGCCCCAGGCTTCGATTCTTCGTTCTGACCTTTGCCCTCCTGGTCAGCACCTTGGTGGTCGAGCGCCCCGACGATATCTGGTGGGTGGCCATCTCTCAGGGTCTCCTCATTCTGCTGATTCTCTCGGGTGGATTCTTGGTTCAAGAGGTCGTCAACTACGCGGTGTCCCGGGTCATCGAGCGGTTTGAGAATGGTGACCAGACCGATGCTGAGGTGCGAAGAATCGCGACCCAGTTGCGCCTCATCAAACGTCTCGCCAGTGTCATCATCGCAATCCTTGCGATCGGCTTCGCCCTGTTTACCTTCCCCGCCGTGCAGGGAATTGGCGCTGGCTTGCTGGCATCCGCCGGTGTTCTCAGTGTGATTGGTGGACTCGCGGCCCAATCCGTGTTGGGAAACCTCTTCGCCGGTATTCAGTTGGCTTTTAGTAACGCCATCCGCGTCGGCGACGTGGTGGTGGTGGAAGGCGAGTGGGGCACCATCGGTGAAATCACCCTCTCCTACGTTGTCGTCCATATCTGGGATGAACGGCGTTTGATTGTTCCCTCCACCCACTTCACCAGCAAGTCTTTTGAAACCTGGACACGCAAGACCTCCAAGGTTCTGGGCACGGTCTATATGGATGTCGACTGGCGCGTGCCCGTGGATAAGGTCCGAGCAGAGTTTGAGAAGTTTCTGAAGAACAACCCCTGTGGGACAAGAGAACCTCCAGTGTTCTCGTCACGGACGCCACCGGAGGGTATGTCCAGGTGCGCTTCCTGGTCTCCGCAGAGGACTCCACCACACAGTGGGATCTGCGCTGTGAAGTGCGCGAACACATGGTCACCTGGTTACAAAAGAATCACCCCACGGCATTGCCCGTCTCCCGAGTATCCCTGGATAACCCTGAGTCCTCACGGAAACCTCGGCTAAAGTCCAGTCCGTGACCATTCGCCCGATTCGCATCACCGGCGATCCCGTTCTTCACTCCCCCGCAGCACCTGTCACCCGCTTTGACGATGACCTCCAGGAGCTGCTCACCGACATGGTCGACACCATGCGGGCCGCTCCCGGTGTGGGGCTTGCAGCCCCACAAATAGGAGTCTCCCAACAGGTGTTTATCTGGGAGTGGACCGACGACGAACGGAGTCCTCCAGCAGGGTGCAGTCATCAACCCCACCCTGAACGTGGGACCTCTCGAGAAACGCACCGCGGACCCGGAGGACGACCTCGAAGGGTGCCTCTCGGTCCCAGATTTCCGATTCCCGCTCACTCGCGCACACCGAGTGGTCCTCCGCGGCACCACACCCCAACAGACGCCTCTGCAGATCACCGCAGAGGGCTGGCTAGCCCGGATCTTCCTCCACGAATTCGATCATCTGCAGGGAACCCTCTATGTCGACAGACTGCCCTGGCGTCTCAAGACGACGCGCCAGGAAAGAAATCCGGGAAGAAGGCTGGGGGAAGCCCGGAGAATCCTGGCTTCCCGGTGTTGATGACTACGAATCAGACCATGAGGCCGAAGAAGCGTAGGCCAGCGGCCACCGCACCTGCGGCCAACAACACCAGCAGAAATGGTGCTCGGAAATAGAGCAGGATTGCCGCGACCCCGAGGGCTGGGAGCCGTGCATCCAGGGCAAGGCCACTACCCAGCTGAAAGGTTTGTGAGACGACCAAAGACGCCAACAGCGCCACCGTGACTAGGCCAGCCACCCGCGACATCAGTGCCCCCTCCACCACTCGAGAAGGGACCAGGTAGCCGAGGGTCTTGAGGGCCCAGACCAACGCTCCTGCGGCCACGAGAGCAATCCAGATCGTCACGCGCTTCCCCCTCGGTCCGCTCGGGGGCGTGGGGGGCGACGCGGTGTCGATACACCGCGAGTGCTATCCCCACAGCAGCCGCTGCCAACACAGGAATGCCCGCGGGCACCGCGGGGAGGAGCACCACCGTCACTGCCGCTGCCGCAATCGCGATGGCGATGGGTTCCCGGGACGTGAGCCTGGGCCACAACAGTCCCAAAAACGCTGCCGCTGCCATCGCATCGAGACCCCAGGTGCGAACATCACCGAGTGCGTCCCCGGCGAGTGCTCCGATCAGGGTCGCAAGGTTCCACCCCACATACAGGACCACAGCGGTCATCCAAAAACCGTGTCGTGCTGATTCTTGGTCACTCTGCGCCACGGCAACAGCGGTGCTCTCATCAACGGTGAGCTGGCCCGCAAGGGCTCGTTTCCAGAACCCCGGTCCAATGATGGGCGACAGTCGGAGGGCATAGAGTCCGTTTCGGATCCCCAGCAACCCGGCGGAGGCGATGGCCGCTGCGGCGGCGGCCACTCCTCCGGTCCCGATAATCCCAATAAAGGCGAACTGAGACGCCCCGGAGAACATCAGAAGACTCAACACCATGGTTTGCCACACACTGAACCCCAAAGCAACCGAGAGTGCGCCAAAGGAGATGCCATACAGCGAGACGGCCAGGCCCACCTGAATACCCTGAACCCTCGCCCGACGGTTGTGGGATTGTTGGAATTCCTCAGCCACCGGAACCTGAACGGCTGGTGTTCACCCCGTGAATACCGTTGTGGAACTTGAGGGTCGGAAATGCTGCCGACACGCTAAATCCCACACCCGGAACGCGGTGGGCGGAAAAAACGCCTCCAAAGGCTTCGATACGGGTCTGCATCTCTTTCATGCCTCGACCCGAGAGAATCTCGACCAGGGCGGCAGTGTCCTCCTCAATCGTGTATCGAGCGTCATCGGGGGACATAAACCGACGCCTCGCACGAGTCCCGTCATCATCCACGCGAACGTGCAATCCTTGGGCACTCCAACTCATGCCCACTTTGACGGTGGTTCCCGGCCCGCCGTGTGCACGCGTGTTGTTGAGGCTTTCCTGCAAGATTCGGAAGATGGCGAGCTCCGCACTGGGCGTGATGCCGAACGGGGTTCCGCTCTCCTCAAACTTGACCGTGATTCCGGAAGAGTTTATGGCCTCGAAGAGGTCATGGATGGAGACCAGGCTTGGCAGGTTTGCCACCTCGTGTGCGCCATCACGAGACACGTTAACCACGCGCCGCAGGTCGTTGAGCACCGCCCTGGCGGAATCAGCAATAGCCTCCGCGGCCCGAGAAGCCACCTGAGGGTCTGACACCGCCGTGAATTTGGCTCCCTCTGCTTGAGAAATAAGGCTTGTGAGGGTGGCTGCAGCGGCGTCGTGGACGTCACCAATCAGTCGCATTCGGTCGGCCTGCTCCACGAGCTTCACCTCAAGCTCGGACTTCTCCACATACCCATCGAAGACATCGTCCAGCGCCTCCTGGGAGGGCCCCGACGCGCCTCGAGCTCGGAGGGCCAACCAGATGATCAGACCGAGGGAGAGAACCAGCCCTCCGGCAAGGGTCGGCACCAACCAGATGGACTGTGTTGCCAGAAAGTCTGACATGAGCCCCTTTCCTGTTGGGCATTACTCGAGGGTAAAGAGGTGGCTCCCCGACTTGGACTCGAACCAAGAACCTACCGGTTAACAGCCGGTTGCTCTGCCAATTGAGCTATCGAGGAATACGACGCTAAGCCACGATGCTACCAGAGCGGCACCAGGCCCCAACGCCCCCTTAACGCTAGTAGCCAGCCTCCACATCGACAACACCGAGAAGCGTCTCTCCCGCGACATAGGAGGCCACATTGGTCCGGATTCGCCTGGCCAGCAGCGGTGCTGTCATCGGCGGCGTATCCGCCGAATGAGACGTAATGACGATTCGTGGTTCCTGCCAGATGGGGTGATCATTCGGAAACGGCTCCGGGTCCATCACATCCAGTCCAGCGCCAAAGAGTGTCCCCTCCGACACAGCCCTCAGCACAGCATCGGCGTCCACGAGCGACCCCCGAGCAATGTTGACCAGCACCGCGTGATCGGGCACAAGATCAAGCTCCCTCTGGCCTATCAGGTGAGCGGTCTGGGTCGTCGCTGCCGCAGCAACCACCACGGCGTCAGCGTCTGGCAACACAGCGTGGAGCTGATCAGAGGTGACCGTGCGTGTGGCGCCGGGAACATCTCCACCGCTTCGCCGCACCACGGTCACCTGTGGTCGAAGTGGCGCCACCACGTCCAGAAACGCTCGGGCCACTCCCCCGGCTCCCAACAGCACGATGTGGCGCCCAAACAGCGACATTCCGGTTCGCTCCTCCTGCCAGCGGGCTTCGCGCGCTTTGCGGGGCAACTCCCTCATGGTCCCCAGCAGCAGGGCCAGAGCATGCTCGGCGACGGGCTCCGAGTAGGCGCCCTTCGCCGAGGTGACCACAGGCCTTGAGCCCTCTCCACGAGAAGCCAGGGTGGCCAGCACTGTCGCAAACGCATCCACACCCGCCCAGGGAAGCTGAACCCACTCGATTCCGGGATACCGCTCCAGAATCTCGTGGAGCTGATCAGCCCCAGAGGGGCTCACCCACAACAGGCCCTTCGTGGTCTCATCCAGTGGTTGCAGTGAGCCACCGCCTGATGCCACTGCCTCGCTAAACATGTCCGTGGCAAAGGCTCCATCGAGACAGGCCCGCCCTGCAGGGGTGGGTGAGAGCGCTGGTCACCACTCCACTCTTCGTGCTGAATCTCCGTCATTCTTCTCGTAACTCTCGGCGCCTGGCCTCAATGGTCACCAACTGTTCTTGAACAGCGCGGTGTCCTGCCGGGTCAGCTTCGGCGTCACTGCGCTGCAGCGTGCTCATCAGCTCGGCTTTCTGACGCAGGAGGTCTCGATCTAAGAGGGTTCCGGTCACCCCCATGCAGTATCGCTCGGTTTGGTCCTTGTTTTCCGGTAGTGGCGCTACCGACAGCTGACCCACCAGGGGTTGAAGGGCCTCAGGAGTCTCACCGGTCACCATCGAGACCCAGGCGCTGTGGTGATAGCGGTCAAAGACCGAGAGCATCGCGTCCCTAATCAAGGCCAGGGCTGCATGGGAGAACTGGGTCGAGAGCACAGCAGTGGCGCGCTCCTCCGGCACAATATCGGGGTGCTGGAGCAACACCATCAACACGTCCCGCTCCAACGTCGTCACCGGATCCGGGGACAGTGAGGACATGGTGTACGGCTTGTCTCCCTCGGGCGCAGGCGCCGTGGACGATGTTGCGGGCGCGGCTTTGGGCGCCCCCGCCTTGATTTCTCGCAGAACATCGTCCGGGTTCATCCCCAACCACCCGGCGAGTTCCCGGGCATATCCATCCCGGATGACGCGGTCGCGGATCTTTGATACCACGGGCGCTGCTGCTCGCAACGCGAGAGTCCTCCCCTCGACGGTGTTCAGGTCACACTGGTCCATCACCTGCTTAATCATGAACTCATACATGGGCCTGCGATGAGCAATGACCTCGCGAAGTGCCTCATCACCTTTGGTGATCCGCACATCGCAGGGATCAAGACCCTCCGGTGGCACTGCCACAAAGGTTTGCGCAGCGAATCGGGACTCTTCCGCAAAGGCCCTGGACGCAGCCTTTTGGCCTGCCTCATCGGGATCGAAGGTGAAAATCACCTCGCCCTTGGTCGCTTGAGCTGGATCATCCGAGTCACCCAAGACTCTCCGCACCACGGTCACGTGGTCTCCGCCAAAAGCCGTCCCACAGGTGGCAACAGCTGTAGTAATCCCCGCCAGATGGCAGGCCATCACATCGGTGTAGCCCTCCACAATCACAACTTGGCGCTGCTTGGCGATGTCGCGTTTGGCGAGGTCTAACCCATAGAGAACCCGTGACTTGTGATAGACCGCGGTCTCTGGAGTATTGAGGTATTTCGGCCCCTGGTCATCCTCACGGAGTTTCCTCGCACCAAAGCCAATAGTCTGCCCCGTGACGTCTCGAATCGGCCACACCAGACGCCCGCGGAATCGGTCATACACACCCCGGTCACCCTGGGACACCAACCCCGCGTCGAGGAGCTCCTGAATGGTGAACCCCGCGGACACGAGGTGCTTGGAGAGCGCGTCATAGGACGCGGGTGCATACCCCACCCCGAAACGCTCCGCCGCGAGGGCATCGAAACCGCGCTCGCCGAGGAATGCTCGCCCGAGTGCCGCGTCCGGGGTGACCAGCTGCTCACGAAAGAATTTCTCTGCGGCCTGATTGGCCGCATACAGGCGCGCCCGGTTACCCGCCGGTTGGCCACCACTGCCCTCGTCATAGGTCAGCTGGTATCCCACCCGCTCCGCGAGACGCTCGACAGCTTCCTGGAAGCTCAGGTGATCGATTTTCTGCAAAAACTATAGGCATCGCCGCCCTCACCGCAGCCAAAACAGTGATAAAAACCGGCTTGTGGGCGCACATGAAAACTGGGGCTTCGCTCATCGTGGAAGGGGCAGAGCCCCTTCATGGAGCCGACCCCGGCGGACTTGAGCGTCACATAATCGCCCACAACATCGGCAATGTTGACGCGCTGGCGCACCTCATCGATGTCTCCGCGTTTAATCAACCCCGCCACACCGCCAGTCTAGTTAGCCCAGGCTCCTGGCACACCGGGAAGAAATGGGTGTGGAGAACTAGGAGATGCCAAGCCGCTCATACAGCGCCATGGCGGACTGATCGGTGAGTGAGGCTACCTGGTCAACCACCACGCGCTGCCTCGCAGCGTCCGTGGTGGCTGCGGCGTAATCGGCTTGGAAAACGGCGTCCATCAGAAGTGGATCGTCGCTCAGGGCCTGGGCAAGTGCTTTCACGACATCCCTCTGGTGGTGATAGACCGGCTGACGGGCTGTGTGGGACATGACATGGACCGCAACGAGACCTTTCAGAAGTGCAATTTCGTCCTGAGTGTCCTCGGGAACGCTCAACGACTCCAGGCCCTCCACGCTCTCGATGGTCGCCGCCAAAGCAAAGCGCCCAATCAGCGTGCTGGTGAGGTTTTTGAGCGTGGCCAATTGTGCTCTCGAGGGCTGAAAGCCGGTGACCCAGCCCGGCACGCTCGCGAGCCGCTCCCACGCGGCGACCAACGAGTCGGCAGAGGATTTTCCGACCCAGGTTGCCATGTCGTGGAGGATGTCCGCTCGATCTTTTTCCGAGGCCAGTGCCGATGGATCGAGGTAGCCATTGACTATGGCGTCCTCAAAATCGTGCACCGAATAGGCCACATCATCGGAGAAGTCCATGACTTCAGCCTCAATGGTGAGCCGTCGCTCGGGGAGTCCCTGACGCACCCAAGCGAAGACGTCCTGGTCATCGGCATACACGCCAAACTTCTTCCGGCCGCTGGGGTCAATATCGGGTGTTTCAGCGCTCCACGGGTATTTGATGCTCGCCAACAGGCTGGTCCGGGTGAGGTTGAGCCCTCGGGGAACCCCCTGGGGGTCCACGGCTTTGGGCTCCAGTCTCACCAGCAGTCGGAAGGATTGCGCATTGCCTTCGAAACCCCCGCACTGGGTTGCCCACTCGGAGAGCGCCTGCTCACCGTTGTGCCCAAAGGGCGGGTGACCAAGATCGTGGGCCAAACAGGCGGTTTCGACAACATCGGCGTCAAGGCCCAGCCGATTGGCGAGTTCTCGCCCTATTTGCGCCACTTCCAACGAGTGGGTGAGACGGTTTCTCGCAAAATCCAGGCCCGCTGTCGGAGAGAGGACCTGGGTTTTTGCCGCTAAGCGCCGAAGCGCCGAGGAGTGCAGAAGTCGCCCTCGGTCTCTCGCAAAATCACTCCTCGAGGATGAGTGGGTTTCTGGAACAAAGCGCTCACGGTCAAACTCGGTGTAGGTCTTAGCCACCACTGGAGTCCACTTCCGCAAGACGCAGGGTGTCGCGCTCACCGGAGGCCAGCTCCCTGCTCTCCAACCAACGCTCGGGCAGAGCGACCTTCTTGGGTGACCCCTGGCGACCGCGGGGACCCTCCACTCCTTCGGTGGGATAGGGAGCAGACCAGTCCAGCTCACCCAGGAAATCATCAATCTGCTGGAGAGACTCCACCGTGGCAAGTCGTGCCCGGACGTTTCCGCCGACCGGGTAGCCCTTGAAATACCAGGCCACGTGTTTGCGAATATCGCGACAGGCGTGTCCTTCGTCGCCATCGAAAAACTCCACCAGAAGCTCTGCGTGGCGACGAAATGCCTCGGCAACAGCTCCCAGACCCGGTTGAATGCGGACACCCTCACCCTTGAACGCGGCTTGCAGGTCGCCAAAGAGCCAGGGACGTCCCAAACAGCCGCGCCCCACCACAACCCCGTCACATTCGCTCTGTTTCACCATCGCCAAGGCATCCTCAGCACTCCAGATGTCTCCGTTGCCGAGCACCGGAACGCCGGTGATCTGGGACTTGAGCTCCCCAATGGCGTCCCAGTCGGCGTGACCGGAATAGAACTGTGACGCGGTGCGGGCGTGCAGGGCAATCGAGGCCACTCCAGCCCCTTCCGCTGCTTTCCCGGCTTCGAGGAACGTCAGGTGGTTGTCGTCGATGCCTTTGCGCATTTTGATGGTGACGGGAATATCTCCGGCAGCCCTCACCGCGCTCTCCACGATGTCCCGAAAGAGGCTCCGTTTCCAGGGCAGGGCCGCTCCCCCGCCTTTTCGGGTCACCTTGGGAACAGGGCATCCGAAGTTCAAATCAATGTGGTCACACCGGTCCTCATCGACCAGGAAGCGAATAGCTTCCGAGATGGTGGTGGGCTCCACACCGTAGAGCTGGATGCTGCGGGGGACTTCTGACTCGTGGTGCTTGATCAGGCGCATGCTGGTGGGGGTTTTCTCCACGAGTGCCCGGCTGGTGATCATTTCGCTGACATAGAGACCCACGCCATATTCGCGACAGAGTCTCCGAAACGCCGTGTTGGTGATTCCCGCCATCGGTGCCAGGACAACGGGGACATCAAGCTCCAGCGGGCCGATAGACAACGGCTTCTGGGCGAGTGCCGGCCCCGCCACGATTACGCCCCTACAAGAGCTGCGGCGAGGTAATCCCGAAGCTTGTCCAGGGACACCCGCTCTTGGCTCATGGTGTCACGCTCGCGAATGGTGACCGCATTGTCCTCCAGGGACTCAAAGTCCACGGTGACGGCAAAGGGAGTTCCAATTTCGTCGTTGCGTCGATAACGCCGACCAATAGCGCCGGCGTCATCAAACTCAACGGTCCAGTGTTGGCGCAGGTCATCCGCGACTTTCTGGGCCAGCGGAGAAAGCTGTTCGTGTCGGGACAGGGGCAAGATGGCAACCTTGATCGGCGCGAGTCGGCGATCAAGGCGCAACACAGTCCTTTGGTCGACCCCACCTTTCGAGTTGGGTGCTTCATCTTCGTGATACGCGTCCACCAGGAACGCCATCAGGGATCGCGTGAGTCCCGCGGCTGGCTCGATCACATACGGAGTCCAGCGCTCGTCCAGTGATTGGTCGAAGAAGGAGAGGTCGGAACCGGAGTGCTTGCTGTGGGTGGAGAGATCGAAGTCTGTCCGGTTGGCAACCCCTTCGAGCTCTCCGAACTCTCCCGAGGGAAAGCCAAAGCGATACTCAATGTCGACAGTCCGCTTGGAGTAGTGCGACAGCTTCTCTTTCGGGTGCTCATACAGCCGCAGGTTCTCTGGGTTAATCCCCAAGTCGGTGTACCAGGCAAAACGCTCATCAATCCAGTACTGGTGCCAGGTTTCATCCTCACCGGGCTTGACGAAGAACTCCATCTCCATCTGTTCAAACTCGCGGGTGCGGAAAATGAAATTCCCGGGGTGATTTCGTTGCGGAAGCTCTTACCGATCTGAGCAATACCAAAGGGGGGCTTCATCCGTGCGGTCGAGACGACGTTGTTGAAGTTCACAAAAATGCCCTGGGCGGTCTCGGGGCGGAGATAGTGCATTCCCGCCTCATCATCCACGGGCCCCAAATAGGTCTTCAACAGTCCACTAAAGGCTTTCGGCTCGGTGAACTTTCCTTTGTTGCCGCAGTGCGGGCAGCCAATGTCGGCAAGCCCATTCTCTGGAGCTCGGCCTTTCTTTTCCTCAAACTCTTCGAGCAGGTGATCAGCGCGATAGCGCTTGTGGCAACTGAGGCACTCCACCAGCGGGTCAGAGAACACCTCGACGTGCCCGGAGGCTTCCCAGACGGCTTTCGGGAGGATGACGGCGGAATCCAAACCCACCACATCGGCGCGGGATTGCACCATCCGCCGCCACCACTGACGCTTGATGTTGTCTTTGAGCTCAACACCCAGGGGACCATAGTCCCAGGCGGAGCGAGAACCACCATAGATTTCACCGGACTGGAAGACAAAGCCCCGGCGCTTGGCTAGCGCGATGACGTTATCCAGCTTGCTTGTGGCTGCCACTGATGGTGCTCCCTTGGTTTCGCGACCGGAATCCCCCGGCACAGAGCCTCTATCTTAGCTAGAGGCTTTGTTCCCTGTCTTCGGTTGGTCCACAGCCCCACCAAAGCGCCTCACCCGGGACTGGTATTGGCTCATCGCTCCCCACAGGGCGGTGCGGTTCATATCCGGCCACAGGGTGTCCAGGAACACCATCTCCGCATACGCGCTTTGCCAGAGCATGAAATTGCTGGTGCGCTGCTCCCCAGAGGTTCGCACAAACAGGTCCACATCGGGCTGTGAGGGCACATAGAGGTGGCGCGCGAGGGTTTTCTCGGTAATGCGCTCAGGTGATATCGATCCCGTGGCCACCTCAGCGGCAATTCCCCGCATCGCATCGATGATTTCTGCTCGACCGCCGTAGTTGACACACATGGTCAACGTGAGCTCGGTGTTGGAGGCGGTCAGTTTCTCCGCCGCCTCCAAGTCTTTGATCACACTGGACCAGAGCTTGGGTCTGCGACCCGACCAGCGCACCCGAACCCCCCAGTGGTGGAGTTGGTCCCGCCTACGCCTCAACACGTCGCGATTGAACCCCATCAGGAATCGCACCTCCTCGGGGGAGCGATTCCAGTTCTCAGTCGAAAACGCATACACCGAGAGGTGTGACACCCCGGCTTGGAGGGCTCCCGCGACCACATCCAGTAGCGCAGCCTCCCCGGCTTTGTGACCCTCCACACGAGGCAAACCTCGCGCGTTGGCCCACCGTCCATTGCCATCCATCACGAGTGCGACGTGGGCGGGGATTTTCTCCCGATCAAAGGGCGGCGGTGTCTCCCCCGTCCAATCCAGGGGCAGGAACTCCTGTGAACTCACGACACAGCCTTACTGGGCCTACTACTGGGCCTACTACTCGGGGTGCGATCGAGGTGGGCGAGGGATTTGACGTGACGCTCCAGGTGATACTGCGTGTAGGCGGCTATCAACCCCGACACTTGCGACCTCGTCAGAGCATCCGAGTCCTCGGCAACCGGCCAGTCCCCCTCTAACAGCGACTGCAACAGAGCTTTAGAGCCCTCTCGCAAGCGCGGGGAACCCGGCGGTGCCACCTCGTCGGAGACCACTCCCCCCAAGTCCACCGCAAAAGCACTGTGGTCTCCGGCATCGCCGGTGACCGCGCAGGTATCAAGGCTTGGTGACCAGCCGGCAAGCGCGAGTGCGCGCAGCAGGTAGGAGTCCACGATCAGACTGGAGTCGTGATCGCCCGCGGCGAAGGCCCGAAGACCGCCGAGCAGGAGCGAGTAGTGGGCGGGCTGGTAGTCGTGATCGGTGAGCTTGTCCGCAGTCTCCACCATCACCATCGCGCAGGTGTATTTGCCGTAGTCCTTACCGATGGCCTGGCTGTGGGAGCCCAGTGACTCGGCCTGCTGAATGATGTCCAGGCTCTTGCCCTCATAAAACATCGCATCCACCTGGTTGAAAGGCTCCAGCCTGGCTCCAAAACGGGACGTAGTTTTGCGGATTCCTTTGGCCACGGCGCGGATTTTTCCTCGGCTGCGCCCCAGCAGGGTCACAATCTTGTCGGATTCACCGAGCAGATGCGTGCGCAGCACGATGGCATCGTCTCGGTAGGTGGGCATGCCCCTAGTATCCCGCCACGACAGCGCATTTACCCTGCGGGGCACACCCGCAGTGCCGACTAGACAGCTCCGACGAGTTCTTTCGCGTGTGCCTCAAAGCGCAGGGCCCGGTTAACCGCAGACACAATTGCTTTGAGCGATGCGAGGGAAATATCGCCATCGATTCCCACACCCCAGAGGGTTCGGGAGTTGACCTCAAGCTCCACATAGGCAGCCGCGAGGGCGTCCCCACTGGCACTCAGGGTGTGCTCGACATAGTCAAACAGTCGGATCTGAATACCCTGATCGGAGAGAATTTTGAGGAAAGCAGCGATCGGGCCGTTGCCCTCCGCGGTCGCCTCCATCTGGTCATCTCCTGAGCGCAACTTGATCTCCAGGGTGACGATGCCATCCAAATCACTCGCCGAGCGGGTGGCGAGCAGTTCATAGTGCCCCCACTTTGCTTCTGCCTCGGTGGCGGGGAGGTATTCGTCTTGGAAGATGCCCCAAATTTGATCGCTGGTGACCTCGCCACCTTCCGCATCGGTTTTGGCTTGGACAACCTGGGAGAACTCGATTTGGAGTTTTCTCGGCAAATCCAGGGCGTGGTCGGTCTTGAGGAGGTAGGCCACCCCACCTTTGCCGGATTGTGAGTTAACCCGGATGACCGCTTCATAGGTTCGACCGACGTCTTTGGGGTCAATCGGGAGATAGGGAACAGCCCACTCCAGGTCGTTGACCCCCACGCCTTTCGCTTCGGCGTCTGCCTCCATCGCCTCAAAGCCTTTTTTGATGGCGTCCTGGTGGGAGCCACTAAACGCGGTGTAGACCAGGTCGCCAGCCCACGGGCTTCGCTCGTGCACGGCCAACTGGTTGCAGTATTCAGCGGTGCGCTTGATTTCATCCAGGTCACCAAAATCAATCTGAGGGTCAATCCCCTGGGTGAACAGGTTCAGTCCCAACGCGACCAGGTCGACGTTTCCGGTGCGCTCACCGTTACCGAACAGGCACCCTTCAATGCGGTCAGCCCCTGCCATGTAGCCAAGCTCTGCTGCGGCAATAGCGGTTCCTCGGTCGTTGTGGGGGTGCAGGCTCAGAATGACGTTCTCCCGGTGGTTCAGGTTCCTCGACATCCACTCAATCGAGTCGGCATACAGGTTCGGGGTGGCCATTTCCACGGTCGCCGGCAGGTTGATGATCACCCTGCGCTCGGGCGTGGGCTCCAGAACCTCGAGCACCTGGTTACACACGTCCAGGGCAAATTCCAGCTCAGTTCCGGTGTAGCTCTCAGGTGAGTATTCGTAGTAGATGTCGGTGCCGGGAACGAGTGACTCCATCGATCGGCAGAGCTTTGCGCCCTCCACGGCGATGTCGATGATGCCCTGCTTATCGGTGCGGAACACGACGTCGCGCTGGAGGGTGCTGGTCGAGTTGTAGAGGTGCACGATCGCCTGCTTGGCGCCCACCAGGGACTCATAGGTGCGCTTAATCAGGTGCTCGCGCGCTTGGGTGAGCACCTGAATGGTCACACCCTCGGGAATGAGGTTGTCCTCGATGAGGCTGCGGACAAAATCAAAATCGGTTTGCGAGGCTGAGGGGAAACCCACCTCGATTTCTTTGTACCCCATCCGCACCAGGAGCTCGAACATGATTTTCTTGCGCTCCGGGCTCATCGGATCAATGAGTGCCTGGTTCCCATCACGCAAATCAACGGCACACCACCGTGGAGCTTTATCGATGACAGCGTCCGGCCAGGTGCGATCAGGCAGCTGAACGGAGAAATTCTGCGTATACGGCCGATACTTGTGAATCGGCATCGAGGATGCTTGTTGAGTGTTCTTCATGAGCTCGTGTCCCTTACGTCTAATCTGAGCGGCCAACGCCAATGAGCCGCGACGGGGGGATGGCCTAGAGAGACACCCCGGCGCGGCGGGTAAGGAGGAGAAGCTCGTTTCTCACCTGTGTAGGGTAACACGCACCCCAGTGACCCCGCTAGAGACCCAGTTTGGTGATCTTCTTGGCGTCTCGTTGCCACTCTTTGGACACTTTGACCTGAATGGACAGGTACACCTTGTGTCCCAGCAGCGCCTCAACCTCGGCTCTCGCACGCGAGCCAATGTCTTTGAGTTTCCCGCCACCTTTGCCGATCATGATGCCTTTTTGGCTGTCCCGTTCGACCCACAAACTGGCAAAAATCTGGTGCTAGACCATCCTCTCGCTCCCCCATCTCATCGATGGTGACCGCGATGGAGTGGGGAAGCTCGTCACTGACCCCCTCCAGGGTTGCCTCCCGGATGAGCTCCGCAATGCGCACCTCAACGCTCTGCTCGCTGGTGTCCTCCGGTGGATAGAGCGCTTCGGATTCTGGCATCAGGGCCAGAATCTCCCGGACCACCACATCGAGTTGCTCCCCGGACACCGCCGAGAGCGGAATCAGAGTCTCCCAGTCCGCCAACTGGTCCACTTCCATCAACCGGGTCGCAATCTGTTCCGGGCTGGCGCTGTCGGTTTTCGTGATGAGGGCGATTTTTCGAGCTTTGGGGAATTTGAGGATTTCGTTGGCGATGTAGGTGTCGCCCGGGCCGACGACATCGGTGGCGGGAACACAGAACGCGATCACATCGACTTCCGAGAGTGTCGACTGCACAAGATCGTTGAGTCGTTGACCCAGCAGCGTCCTCGGGCGGTGCACACCCGGAGTGTCCACAATGATGAGCTGGCCGTTATCCCGGTGCACGATCCCGCGGATGGCGTGCCTGGTGGTTTGGGGTTTGGAGGAGGTGATGGCGACTTTCTCACCCACCAGGGCGTTCATCAGGGTCGACTTGCCCGACGTTGGGGCGCCCCACAAACGTGACAAAGCCTGCTCGGTAGGTGTCCTCACTCATGGCAGCGGGACTTCGCCGGTACTGGCCTGATCGATTTCTTGGCGAACAGCTTTCCGCTCCAGCCAGCCCTCCGTCGGGGACACCCGAATCCAGGCGACGCGTTGATTGCGCCCCTCCGTCTTCTCCGCCACCAAAATCAGGTCCGGGGTGGAGGCACTGGAGCCTCCCTCGGGCAGGCGACCGATGAGTTTGGTCAACAAGCCACCCACGGTGTCGACATCTTCATCCTCGATATCGATGTCGTAGAGGTCTTCTAAGTCATCAACGGCGTATTTGGATGACACTCGATAGGTGTCGGGTCCGAGCGGGTAAATGTCGTCCACGTCTGTGTCGTACTCATCAGAAATCTCACCCAGGAGTTCCTCAATGAGGTCCTCCAGGGTCACCAGCCCTGCAATCCCACCGTATTCGTCGACGACCATCGCGAGGTGGTTCTGTTCCCGCTGCAGAAACCGCAGAGTGTCATCGGCGTTCTTGCTCTCCGGAATAAACAGCGCCGGTTTGGCCAGGGTCGCGATGGGTTTCTTGAGGGCCGCGGCTGTCTTTTCGTGTGTGATGCGGGCCACATCGCGGAGATAGCAAATGCCGATGACTTCGTCGCTGTCTTTTCCGATCACCGGCATGCGGGAGACGCCCCGGTCGAGGAACACCGACATCACGTCGTTGATGCTGTCCTCAGCGTCCACCGTGATCATGTCGGTTCTAGCCACCATGATTTCTCGAACAATGGTGTCGCCAAAATCAAAAACAGAGTGCAGGAGTTCGCGATCTTCCTCCTCCAGCATGTCCCGCTCGGTCGCCTCATCCACCCAATTGCGGAACTGGTTCTCACTGGTGAGGGTCGAAGCCGCCCCCACACCGGGGGTGACAATGTTGCCCAACACCACAAGACCCTCGGCGAGTGGGCCGACCGCGAGGCGCACCACCCGCACCAGCCCCCCAAAAGTTCGGACCATAAAGGAGGAGTTTCTGGCACCAACAGCACGGGGGCTGGACCCCACGACCACGAACGACACCCCGGTAACAATGGCGCCGGCCACCAACAACACCTGCCACCACTGCTCCAGCCACATCGAGGCCGCCAGTGTGATTAACACAGCGGCAATGGTGTCGACCACCACGCGAATAAAGCGCAACGCCGTGAGGTGAGCGGGCAAGTCTGCGGCGATTCGGTGGAGCGCTCGAGGGTTCCGCCTCGTGGCAGCTTCCTCAATCAGATCGTTTTTTCCCACCGAGGAAAACGCCGAATCGATGGCGGTCAGCAAACCGCCCACCACAATCAGCAGCAGAGCAATAACCACAAACGCGATGGCCATCAGCGACTCTCCTGGAAGGTGCGAAGAATGTCTCCCTGCAGCCCAAACATCTCTTTCTCTTCCTCGGCTTCGGCGTGATCAAACCCGAGCAGGTGCAGCATGCCGTGCACCGTGAGCATCTGGAGCTCCTCCGTCAGAGAGTGGCCAGCGGCCTCGGCTTGCTTCTGGGCAACCGTCGGACACAGGACAATATCTCCCAGGATTCCCTCGGCAGCGTCTTCGCCCTCCAACCCGGGGCGCAGCTCATCCATCGGGAAGCTCAGCACGTCGGTGGGACCTGGCTCATCCATCCACTGCAGGTGCAGCTCTGACATGGCCTTTTCGTCCACCAAGACAATGGCCACCTCAGCGTCGGGGTGGACTTTCAGCTGAGCCATGGCGTGCAGGGTGACCGCTTGGAGCGCCTCCTCCTCCACGGAAAAGCCCGACTCGTTCGTCAGCTCAACGGACACTCTTGGTGTCCTTCTGGGAGTCATGCACCGCGTAGGCCTCGACAATTGCGGAGACCAACGAGTGGCGAACCACATCTTTCGCGGTGAGGTACTCAAAGTGAATATCGTCGATGTCTTCCAAAATCCCGCCCACCAGCTTCAACCCGCTCGTACCACCGGGAAGATCGATCTGGGTGACATCGCCGGTGATCACCATTTTTGATCCAAAGCCCAGGCGTGTGAGGAACATCTTCATCTGCTCCGGTGTGGTGTTTTGGGCTTCGTCCAAGATGATGAAGGAGGAATTCAGTGTTCGACCTCGCATATAGGCCAGGGGTGCAACCTCCACCGTTCCACTGGCCAACAGCTTGGGAATCAGGTCGGGGTCCATCATTTCGTGCAGCGCATCGAACAGTGGCCGCAAATAGGGGTCAATCTTGTCGCTCAGGGTTCCCGGAAGAAAACCGAGACGCTCCCCCGCCTCCACGGCGGGCCTGGTCAAAATGATGCGGTCCACCTCTTTGCGCTCCAACGCGGCAACCGCTTTTGCCATCGCCAGGTAGGTTTTCCCGGTTCCCGCCGGACCCACCCCAAACACAATCGTGTTCTCCTCGATGGCATCGACATAGTTCTTCTGGCCGATGGTCTTCGGTCGAATCGTGTGACCTCGGGAGGACACGATGGGCTGGGTCAGAAAACCTGCTGCCTGTTTCCCGGTGGACTGCTGGATCTCCACAACACTGGAGACATCCCTGGCTCCCAAATCAACACCCTCCCGGGCCATCTGAACAAGATCCGTCACCAGTTGGTGGGCACTGGCCACGTCGTCCTCTGGTCCAGAAATCGTGATCGCGTTTCCCCGGGCCACAATGACAACACCCGGACATTCAGCCTCCACCTGCGCAAGAACTCGGTCGTGCACGCCGAGCACACGAATCATGGCGACATCATCAACATCCACCGTGAGGGACACAGAATTCGGTGATTTAGCCGGCAAGTGATCCCTCTTCAAGGCCACCTGCGAGGACGTGAGCGTGAACGTGGAAGACCGTCTGTCCGCCACCAACCCCGGTGTTGAACACCAGGCGGAAGTCACCATCGGCGTGCTCGTGAGCCAGGTCGCTCGCCACCTGCACCATCTCCTGGAGCAGCGCCGGGTCGCCCGCAGCGAGCTCCGTCACATCCCGGTAGGCATCGGTTGTCGGGACAACCAGCAGGTGGACCGGAGCTTTCGGGGCGATATCGCGCAGAGCAATGATTCTGTCGTTCTGGAACACAATGTCCGCAGGGATCTCACCGGCAATAATCCGGGTGAAAATCGATGGCTCGCTCATGAGACCCCAGTCTAGAACGAGGGCCTTGCCTGTCGCACCCAGTTATCACCAGCGCCCCATCGCGCTATTGAGCACGGCAAGCGCTGCCGGCCCCGCACTGGAGGTGCGAAGAACGGTGCGCCCCAGTTTCAGGTCAACGGCGCCGGAACTCAGCAACAGCTCTCTTTCTGCCTGCGTCCACACCACCCTCCGGGCCCACAATCACGAGCAGATTCTTCTCGCGCTGGGGGATATAGGCAGACAGGGCATCGGTGGCGTCTGGGTCAAGCAGCAACAACTGGTGCTGCGTCGCCCAGATCCGCAATGTCCTGTGTGGTCATGGCCCGCTCCACCTGGGGAATCCAGGCGCGCAGGGACTGCTTGGATGCCTCGGTGGCAATTTTTTGCCACCGCGCCACACCTGTGGTGAGCTTGTCGCCCTTCCATCGGGAAATACTTCTGGAGGCTTGCCAGGGAATGATCCGGTCCACGCCGAGTTCCGTGCAGGTTTGGATGGCCAGCTCATCGCGATCACCTTTGGCAAGTGCTTGCACCAACCACACCTCCGGCTGGTGGGGCGGATGGGTGGTGGTGTCGTGAACCTCCAGGAGAACTTCTTTCGGGGTCACAGCGGTGGCGCGAGCTGTGGCGAGGGTTCCCACCCCGTCCCCCACCAGGATGTCTTCGCCCACCGCCAGACGGCTCACGCTCGCTGCGTGACGGGCCTCATCACCCTGGAGTCGAACGCTCGAGCCAGGCTCCAGGGTCTCCCCCGCGCCCACGTAATACAGGTGAGCCACCGGGTTATCCCCCGAAGAGGCGGTCGCGGAATTTCTGGAACACACCCTGTTGCGCTCCGGCCAGCGTGGGCGGAGCGGGCTTTCGCAGGGCGCGAAGTTTGGTGATCAGTTCAGCCTCTTTGGCGCCCAATTTGGAGGGGGTGAGGACCTGAACACCCAGGCGCAGGTCCCCTCGACCATTGCCTCGAAGCTTGGTCACACCGCGACCTTTCACCGTGATGATGTCGGCGCTTTGTGTTCCGGGCTTCACCGGAATGGTGACCTCACCATCGAGTGCCTCCACGCTCACATCAATACCCTCGATCGCGTCCAAGACATCGACTTCAATGGTGGCGATGATGTCATCACCGGAGCGGGAGAAGATTTTGTCGCCGCGAACAGTGAACTCGAGATACAAATCTCCGGAAGGTCCGCCGCCGTGTCCCACTTCGCCTTGACCGGGGAGGTGGATGCGTTGCCCGGTCTCAATACCTCCGGGAATATCAACCGAGAGCGACCGGGTGGCGCGGACTCGACCCTGCCCGGCACAGGTCGGGCAGGGGCTGTCGATGACCTCACCAAATCCGCGGCAACTTCCACAGGGGCTCTGTGTGACCATGTTTCCCAGCACCGAGCGAACCGTGCGCTGGAGTGAGCCGGTGCCACCACAAATGTCGCAGCGACGGGCCTGTGTTCCCGGTGATGCGCACGACCCGTTGCAGGATTCACAGACAACGGCGGTGTCCACCTCCAGCGTCTGTGTCACACCAAAAATCACATCCTTGAGGTCCACATCGACTCGGAGCAGGGCGTCCTGGCCGCGTTCCTTCCGGGAGCTGGGACCACGCTGGGATCCGCCCTGACCAAAGAAGGTCTCAAAGATGTCGCCAAATGGCCCAAATCCGCCAAATCCGGCTTGCCCACCCATGTCATAGCTCGCGCGCTGCTCGGGGTTCGAGAGGACCTCGTAGGCGTGGGTGACCTGTTTGAACCGCTCCTCCGCGTCCTTGGCGTCGTTGACGTCGGGGTGAAGTTCTCGGGCTAGTTTCCGGTAGGCCTTCTTGATGTCCTCCGGGCTTGCCTCTCGCGCAACACCGAGAACTTCGTAATGATCAACACTCACGCCTAATTACGCTCTTTCTGATTCGTTCGGTCCGAGCAGTCGCGTGAGATAGCTGGCGACAGCGCGCACTGCGGTCATGTTGCTCGAATAATCCATCCGAGTAGGACCCACCACCCCGAGGGTAGCGCTGTGCTCAGAGCCCGATTGGTAGGTGGAGGCCAACACTGCGGTTTCAGCGAAGGGACCCTCGTTTTCTCGTCCGATTCGGGCCTGGACCTCTTCGGATTCCCACTTCATCTCGGTAAACAACTTGAGCAGAGTCACCTGCTGTTCGATAGCTTCCAACACCGGATACACAGACGACGCAAAATCCTGTTCACCTCGCACCAGGTTGGCAGCGCCGGCCATCAGCATGCGATCAGAGCGGTGGCCCTCCACCGCGTGCAGGAGCGCATCGCAGAGCGCCTCCACCAACTCCGCTCGACGCGGTGACACCGTGGCGGGGAGAGCGCGCAGCTTGGCGGGCATCTGCGCGAGGGATACCCCCACCAAGTGCTGGTTGAGGTGCGCGCGCAACTCCCCGATCAGTTCCTCATCTAGTTCCTGCTGGCACTCCACAATGTTTTGATCCACCGAACCGCCATCGGTGATCAGGACGGTCATCACCCGGTGGGTTCCCATCGGGAGCAATTCCACGTGGCGAACAGTCGCCACACTCAAGCTCGGATACTGCAAAATGGCGACCTGGTTGGTGAGTTGGGACAGCAGTCGCACCGTCCTGGTCAGAGTGTCATCCAAGTCGGCGGACTCGCTCAAAAACTGCTCAATGGCTCGGCGCTGCGCAGAGGTCAGTGGCTTCACCCCCGCCAGTTGATCCACAAAGACCCGATACCCCTTGTCAGTCGGAATGCGACCTGCCGAGGTGTGCGGAGCGGCAATCAGCTCCTCTTCTTCCAACAGGGCCATGTCGTTGCGAATAGTGGCCGCTGACACGCCAAAACCGTGGCGATCAGCAATGGCTTTGGAAGCCACCGGTTCTTTGGAGTCGATGTAGTCCTGAACGATGACGCGGAGCACTTCGAGGGCGCGATCTGACACCATGCGTATCGTCACCTCCTCAGACAGAAACTGGCAGTCTGGCCTGTTGATTGCTAATAGTAGCGAGGATGGCTGGTGGAGCGCCTCAGGTCAGCTCACGTGCCAGAAAATCAGCCACCAAGCGCCCCTGCAGGGTCGGAACTACGCGACCAGCCAATAACTCTCGCCCCTCCAGTAAACCGCGAGACACCCATTCCGCCAGCTGGGCCTGGTGCCCAGGCGCGATGTCGGTGACCTCCACCCCGTGTCGCAATCGAATGCCCAGAAGCACCCGCTCCATCTGGGCTGTGGCATCACTCAGAATTTCTCTCGCCTGCGCGGGTGACACACCGTCGCCGATGCGCGCCGCATAGGCAGACGGGTGTTTGACGTTCCACCAGCGAACCCCTCCCACATGGGAGTGGGCCCCTGGGCCAATCCCCCACCAGTCTTCAGAGGTCCAATAGGACAGGTTGTGGCGCGACTGGTGGGCCGGGGTTCGAGCCCAGTTACTGACCTCGTACCACGCGTATCCAGCCTCCGCGAGGAGCTGATCAGCCAGGGTATACATCTCCGCGTGGAGATCATCATCGGGCATCGACAGCTCACCTCGAGAAATCCTGGCCGCTAACGCGGTGCCCTTCTCCACAATCAATGCGTACGCCGAAACGTGGTCGGGCTCGAGCTCACGAGCGCTCTGGAGTGTGGTGCCCCAGCTCTCCAGGGTCTCCCCCGGTGTTCCATAAATGAGGTCGAGCGAGACCTGGATCTCTGCGTCCCTCGCCCACTGGATTACTGCTGGGACCCGCTCCGGGTCGTGGGTGCGATCCAGGGTGGCAAGCACTGACGGGTCACTGGATTGCACCCCGAAGGACACCCTGGTCACTCCGGCACCAGCCAGTGCCTGCAGGTCCAGAGCGCTCACACTGTCGGGATTAGCCTCCACGGTGACCTCGGCGTCACTCTCCAGGCCAAAGGTGTTCCTCGCGTGCTCGAGCATGGCAGCCAGGGGTTCAGGCCCCAGAAGTGTGGGTGTCCCGCCACCCAGAAACACTGTGGAGAGTGGCCGTGGCAGAACACCGGAGTCGTCCAGGGCGCGCTTGGCAAACGTCATCTCCGCCATCGCCTGAGCGGGATAGCTGGCCTGGGACACACCGTCTAGCTCCTGGGCGGTGTAGGTGTTGAAATCGCAGTACCCACAGCGCACCGCACAAAACGGAACGTGGATGTAGAGTCCCAGGTTTCTGCTCTCCGCGCCAGCGGACGCAGAAGCCGGCAACAGACCATGGGGGGGCGCAACCTCGCCCTCTGGGGCAGGACTAGGCACTGTTCACAAACCAGATGACGTCCATTCGCACCAGCATCACCGCAAGCGAGCCAGCGAGCAGCCCCAGCATGACGTTGGACATGATGGAGCGCTCCACCAGCGCCCACACGAATCCGGCAATCACCATCAAGAACGCCGTGATCAAATACATCCAAAACTCGAGCAAGCTCCCGCTGGGTGAGTTACCCAGTGCCGGTTGAACAATGGCCACCACAATTTGGACAAGCAGAAGCAGACCCACGAGGGCAATCGAGCCCAGGGTGTAGTCATTCGGGGTGCGCTTGGCTAGGGCAAAGCCCACCGCCAAGACACCGGCGAGAATTGCGACAGAGAGCTGCACCCAGTAAAACCACTCGACCACGGGGGAATCCTCTCCGCTGAATCTCTCTCAGCGCTCGGTGTGGGGAACTCCCATCAGGATACGGCTGCGACCTCCAGAAGCTTCGAGAATTGCCACCAAGCTCCCGGTGTCCTCATCGCACCCGGCCAGCGGTCCCGGTGAGGGCCAGTCCTCCGCGTGCACCGCTCGACCGTGCGAAATATCTGCAACCTCGGTCTTAGTGAGGGTGACCACCGGCATGATCTGTGAAGCAACGAGGGCAAGCCCCTGCAGCTGTGACGCCTCCACGTCCTGAGGACGAGGGGTTCCCTCCACACTAAAAGGCCCCACCCGCGTTCGCCGCAGTGCCACCAGGTGCCCACCCACTCCCAAAGCTCGCCCGATATCGCGCGCGAGAGCTCGAATATAGGTCCCCGACGAGCACTCCACGACCAGCTCCACATCGATAAAGTCCGCACCCCGCGCAATGCTCCCGGCCTCCAGGCGAGACACGGTCACCCGTCGGCTTGTGAGCTCCACATCCTGGCCAGAACGCGCCAAGTCATAGGCGCGCTTGCCCTCCACCTTGATCGCGCTATAGGTGCTGGGAACCTGGTCGATCTCACCGCGAAAAGGCTCAAGGGCTCCACGAATCGCGTCGTCGCTGAGAGATCCAAGCTCTGTGGAGGTCTCCCCCACTTTCTCGCCCTCGGCGTCGTCCGTGGTGGTCTCATGCCCCAGGCGCAGGGTTGCGGTGTAGGACTTGTCCAGTCCCACCAGGTAGGTCAGCAGTCGTGTCCCCGCCCCCACGCCCATCACCAGGAGGCCGGTCGCTGCTGGATCCAAGGTTCCGGCGTGGCCCACTTTCTTGGTGTCCAGCGCTTTACGAACACCGGAGACAGCGCTGTGAGAGCTCAGCCCCAGGGGTTTATCCACAAGGACGATCCCGGACGCCATGGTCTATCCCAGAGCCTTGGTGTGCCACACCGTCTTCAGCTCGGTGAATGCCACGATCCGCTCCAGACTGCGTGCGGGAATCCCCATGCTCGGGGAAGAACCCGTTTGAGAGTTTCTGCGGCGTCACTCTGCCAGCTCACCCAGTCACCCTCAGATCCTCCGGCGAGGTCGAGGGCATTCACGTCAGCGTGGGCGGCCAGCCAGGGCATGAGCGGCTCGGGGTTCCCGGTCAGAATATTGACCACACCGCCTGGAACATCACTGGTGGCGAGAACCTCAGCGAAGCTGATGGCCGAGAGCGGTTGGGTGGGGTGGGAGAGCACCACGGCGGTGTTCCCACTGGTCAGAATCGGAGCCAAGCACCGCACTGAGACCCAGAAGGCTCTCTCCGGTCTTTCCCGCGGGAGCAAGTGCCACCACCACACCCGTGGGTTCGGGAGTGGAGAGGTTGAAGTAGGGGCCAGCGACAGGGTTCCCATTTCCGGCAATTTGGGCATACTTGTCGGCAAACCCGGCGTACCAGACCCAGGTGTCGATGGACTGCTCCACCTGCTTCTGCGCAGCCTGAGCGCTCACGCCCTCGCTGGCTCGAATCTCCTCGACAAACTGGTCCACCCGGCCCTCGAGAACCTCCGCGATCCGATACAGAATCTGGCCACGGTTATAGGCGGTGAGCCCCGCAAATCCGGACTGAGCAGACCGCGCTGCTGACACAGCATCGCGGGCATCTTTGCGGCTCGCCTGAGCCGCATTGGCCAGGAAATCACCTTTCGGGGTGGTCACCTCAAAGGTGTATCCGCTCTCCGAGCGAGGAAACTTTCCCCCGATGTAGAGCTTGTAGGTCTTCGGTATTGCGAGCCTGGCCATCATCGACCGCCTTTCGTCCAGTCGGAGGATTCGAGGTAGGGGAACAGTCCGTGGCGTCCACCCTCTCGGCCGTATCCGGATTCCTTGTAGCCACCAAAGGGGCTTGCCGGGTCAAACTTGTTGAACGTGTTCGCCCAGATAACCCCGGCTCGGAGCTTGTCAGCAATCGACAGCATCCGGGATGCTTTCTCCGTCCAGATTCCCGCGCTCAACCCGTACGGGGTGTTGTTGGCTTTGGCAACAGCCTCATCGGGTGTCCTAAACGTCATCACGGAGAGCACCGGGCCAAAAATTTCTTCCCGGGCAATCCGGTGACTGGTGTGAACATCGGTAAACACTGTGGGCGGGAACCAGAAACCCTTGGCTGGAATCTCGCAGGCAGCGCTCCACCGATTGCGCCCTCGTCATCACCGCTGTTGGCAATCTCGGTGATGCGCTCCAGTTGGGCCTGGGAGTTGACGGCACCGATGTCGGTGTTCTTGTCGAGCGGGTCACCGAGTCTCAGCGTAGACAGGCGACGCTGCAGTCGGGACACCACATCGTCGTGAATGTTTTCCTGAACGAGCAGCCGTCGAACCAGCGCAGCAGACGTGGCCCTGGTTGAAGAAAATCCCACTCACCACACCCTCGATGGCCTGATCGATCGCGGCATCATCAAAGATGATGTTGGCTCCCTTGCCGCCGAGCTCCAACGTCACCTTGGTCGATGACCCAGCCAACGTTTGGGCAATCTTTCGCCCCACCGGAGTGGAGCCGGTGAAGGCGACCTTGTTGATGTCGGGGTGGGCAACCAGGGCGGCGCCCGTGGCGTCCAGCACCGGTCACAATGTTGACCACTCCCGGGGGAAGCTCGGCTTGCTGGCATATCTCGGCAAACAGCAGAGCAGTCAGCGGGGTGGTCTCTGCGGGTTTGAGAACAACGGTGTTCCCCGCAGCCAACGCGGGGGCAATTTTCCAGGCCAGCATCAACAGCGGGAAATTCCACGGGATGATTTGGGCGGCAACCCCTAAAGCTTTCGGGTTGGGGCCTGCTCCCGCGTAGTCGAGTTTGTCGGCCCAGCCGGCGTAATAGAAGAACCAGGCGGCGACCAGGGGAATATCAACATCCCTGGTCTCACGGATGGGTTTCCCGTTATCCAGGGTTTCGGCGACCGCGAGCTCGCGAGCGCGCTCCTGCAGGATTCGAGCGATACGGAAGAGATACTTGCCCCGCTCGCTGCCCGACATCCGAGACCACGTCTTGTCGTACGCCTTTCGAGCTGCGGCAACCGCCTGGTCCACATCAGCCTGGTTGGCTTCGGCCACCGTGGTGATGATCTCCTCAGTGGACGGTGACACTGTGGGGAAAGAAGACCCCGAGCCATCAACAAACTCGCCACCGATGAATAAGCCGTAGCTCTTTTTGAGGTTCAGCACCGCTGTTGATTCGGGTGCTGGGGCATAGTCCAGGAAACTCATGATTAGTCCACGCTCACATAGTCGGGGCCACTGTAGTGACCGGTTGTCATTTTTTGGCGTTGCATGACGACGTCGTTCAGGAGGCTGGAGGCACCGAATCTGAACAGGTCCGGAGTAAGCCACTCTTCGCCGACAGTCTCCGCAACAGCCACGAGGTAGCGAAGCGCATCTTTGCTCGCTCTAATCCCTCCAGCAGGCTTCATCCCGATTTTCTCCCCGGTCATGGCGTGCCAGTCACGAATCACTTCGAGCATGGTGGTGGTCACCGGCAGCGTTGCTGCCGGTTGCACTTTGCCCGTGGAGGTTTTGATGAAGTCAGCACCGGCCAGAATGGCGAGCCAACTGGCTCGTCGCACGTTATCCAGTGTGGCGAGCTCACCGGTCTCAAGAATCACTTTCAGGTGGGCATAGCTGCCATCAGAGCGCTGACAGGCCTCTTTGACCTGGACAATCTGATCAAAGACCAGACCTATGTTGCCGGCGAGGAACGCTCCCCTATCGATCACCATGTCAATCTCGTCAGCACCCTCCGAGACCGCGAACGTCGTGTCCAAAATTTTGACGGGAAGGCTTGCGCGTCCACTGGGGAACGCGGTGGCAACTGCCGCTACTGCAACGCCACCCGGTCTCTTCGTCACGTGCCAGTCACCCAATGCAGCTCGGGTTTCCGCGACCATGTCGCCATAGACACACACTGCCGCAACGTTGGGGGCCGTGAGGTCGTGGGGATCAGGCATAGTTGCCTTCTTGGCGAGGGTTCGCACTTTGCCCGGAGTGTCAGCTCCCTCAAGAGTGGTCAAATCGACCATGGAGATGATGGTGTCAAGACCCCACTTTTTGGTGGAGGTTTTGAGGGAGCGAGTGTTGAAGCCGGCAGCACGAGCCTCAGCTCCCACGGTGTCAACACCCGGGATTCCCTCGAGGAAGCGCTTCAGCGCTTTCTCGGTGGGGCTGCCCCCGAGGACTGTCTGGGACCGGGGCGTCTGGGGTACTGCGGGAACTCGGGTCATGAGGCGTCTCTCGCGGTGTGGGCGGCCCTCAGCAGAAAGGCCGCAGTGGCTTCATCGGTAATCATGACGGTCGCTAGGGCATTTTTCGCGATGGCGAGCGCAACGTCGTGTTTATCGGCTCCGGCCACCACCGCAATGCTCCGAGGAGCAGAGCGCAGAACGTCGAGCGAGAGCCCGAGAGTTCGCCCATCCAGAGCGTCATCCGCTATCTGTCCCTCGGCGGTGATGTAGCGACCCCAGACATCGCCCACAGCACCGCGCTGTTGCAATCGGGCGATATCGGCATGATCGATATAGCCCGATTGCACGTGAATGCTCACCTCTGTGGCGGGGCCTGCGCTAAACAAAAAAGTGTCAGATGACTGGGCTTGCTCGAGCACCCCGGCGACGCCTTTGTCTTTCTCCAGTGCGCGCTTGGTGTCTTCTTTTTCGACAATGGCAGGCGTTGGCAGCAGGGTGACGGACCCGCCCGCTTTCTGGGCAATCATCGTGGCAGTGGCGGAAGCTAAGCCGGGCTGCGAGCTGTGACTTACTCCTCCGTTCACCTGAACAACCGAGAGGGAAGTGGCCCAGCCCTCGGGAAGTAGCTGGGCGACCCGGTGCAGAGTTTTGCCCCAGCTCACTCCCAGTCGGTGGGTGCGGGGTCTCATCGCGACCAGGTAATCGGCAGCGGCCCGGGCGACTCGCTCCCCAATCGCGTCGGGGTCATCGTGGGGAACCACCACACAGGCCTCGAGGCCGTAAGCGTCGACAAGATCGTGCTCCATACCCAGGCGCCTCGCCTGCGGGTGAACAATCTCGATCCGAATGATCCCGCGGGCTTTTGCCTCGGTGAGAAGCCTCCCCACCTTCCAGCGGGTAATACCGAGCAGGGAGCCAATCTCGTCCTGGGTCTTGTCCTCTTGGTAATAGAGCTCCGCTGCCCGCACAGCGAGCAGATCAGCATCAACGGGCGACCGGGTGGGCATATCTCCAGCGTAGAGACAGCCAGGAGAAGAATCAACAATTGTTGGCACTTATGCTCAGATGAGCATTAGCGGTGCGAGGAGAGCTCCTTATCGACGATCTGCTCCCGCGACAGAATCAACATCGCCGGCAGAGAAACAAGGCTGAGTGCAAGAAGCCCCAACAGGCTCGCCGTCCACTCCCCCGAGATTTCTCGACCCAGACCCACCAGAACGGGGGCACCCGCGGCAAAGAGATAACCCCACTTGTTGACAAACCCACTCAAGATCAACGCGGAGAGGTGGTTCACCGTGCGATGACTCATGAGAGCCAGTGACATCGCAAAAGTGAGTGGACCCATCGACAGGAACGTCACCCAGAGAAACGGCAGGACCGTGGGAGCGAGCAAGAGTCCCGTGAGCCCCATCATGTTGAACACCATGGACGCGCCCACCAGGGGCGCGCTCCACCCCCGCCGGACCGTCAGCGGAGGAACAATCAGCGACATCGGGAACCCCATGATTGTGAAGAGCCCCAGCGCAAGGGCGGCGGACTGCGCGCTCACCCCGGAGAGCTCCATCAGAGCCGGGGGGAGAACCGCAAACCAGGAGTAAGCCATCGCCCCCGATACGGCAAAAATCGCCATGATAGAGATCGCTGTCGGAGAGCGAAACAGGGATACCGGTGCGGTGACAATGGGCAGCGTTGCGGTAATGACCGCTTCCTGCAGACCTTTCGCTTTCGCCTTTGGCCACAACAACAGCCAGGGAATGATTCCCACCACACTGATCACAGCCCAGGCAGCCAAGGACCACCGCCACCCGAATTCATCGGCCAGCCACACACCCAGGACGGTGGGCGCGGCAGAGCTAAACGCCATCGCCGTCCCGTAGGCAGCAGTGAGGGGTCCGATCCGCTCGGGAGCGTAGAGCTTGACCAAGCCGGGCAGAATCACATTTCCCACTCCAGCTGCCAACATCAGCACAATCGTGGCGATAAACAACGACACGTAGGTGGGTGAGATGCCTCGCCAGACGTGGGCCACTGCCCCCAACACACCCACCAGAATGACGGCACCCTCGAGGCCCACTTTCCGTGCAAACCAGGGTGACAATGCGGCCGACACCGCATAAGCCACGGGAGGGATTGTTCCCAGAATTCCCAGAGTCAAACCTTCCAGTGGCACGTCCAGATCCATGCGCGCCGACAGCGGCGACACCGCAGCAACACCGGTGCGAATTCCGAGCGCAAACAGAACAATCCCCGTCATCGCGAGAATGAGAGTGGATCGAATCGAGGGGCTCACCCGGCAAGCCTAGGGGTCACGGAGTCGACGCCAAGATTCCCCGGATGACCTCTTCATCACGCGCCATCTGCTCGGCAAGCGCGTCTGGGGAGGGGAACTTTTGCATCCCCCGAATGAACTTCACAAACTCGATGGTGACGGTTTCGCCATAGAGGTCCAGTGTCACGTCCATCAGGTGGGACTCCAGGGTGCGCTCATTCACGTCGCCAAACGTGGGGTTCACCCCCAACGATGTTGCCGCAGGATAGGACGTGCCCTGATGAATCACCCGGGTGGCATAGACGCCATCGGCGGGGAGGAGCCCCTCAATGTTCTCCCGCAGGTTTGCGGTGGGATATCCCAACACTCGACCCCGCTCAAATCCGTGCCCGACTTCACCGCGGACACAGTGGTAGCGATCCAGCAGTCCGTGGACGGTGGAAACCTCTCCCGCTGCCAGCAATCGTCGAATCATGGTGGAGGAGACGCGCTCGCCCTCCGCTTCGCAGACATCAGCAACCACTTCCACTCGAAAACCCCAGTGATCACCCTCCGCACGCAGGGTCTCGATAGTCCCCGCCCCGCCATGCCCGTATCGGAAATCTTCCCCCACCAGCACGACACTCGTGGAGAGGCCCTGCGCAAGAACAGTTTTCGAAAAGTCTTCGTGGCTCAATGCGGAGAGCTCTTCATCAAAAGGAAGCACGACAACTCGTGAGACCCCGGCGGCGGCGAGCAGCTCGATTTTCTGACTGTCGCTGAGGATGGGGGTCGGCGCACTCCCCGGCTTCAAGGTGGCGTGGGGGTGGCGATCAAAGGTGATGACGGTGGGCTCCGCTTTCCCCGCCATCGACAAAAGTTGCGAAATAACTTGACGGTGACCGCGATGGACGCCATCAAACTTTCCAATCGTGACGGCTCGACGTGTCCCGTCACCGGGAAGGGAGTCGAGTCCGTAGTTGACCGATACCGGGCTCATACTCGTGCTCGCTTGGTCAGCCACCACAGCCCGAGGACTGGCAGGACAAGGGGAATGAACAGATACCCCATCCCAAACTGTGACCACACTGTTTGGTCGGGGAAAAGCTCCGGGACAATCAGGCTGAGCGCTCCCACCCCGAGCACACCCGCGAGTTCAAAACTCAGCGACCACTGCGCGATCCGTCGGGCAATCGGGCGATGCCCCAGTGCCACGGAAATCGTCGCGATCACATAGACCACGGCGGCCAACGCCGAGAGGCTGTAGGCGAGGGGGCTTCCTCGAATTTGGTGAGAATTTGGAAACTCGAGCGACCCAGAGCCGCCAGGCTCAACACCACATAGATCGAGACGATGATGCGGTGGAGAGTGGAAGGAGACACGGCCTAAGCGTAGCGACTGGGGATGAGCGCTACTTGCCTTTCTTCTTCTCGACATCACCGGAGAGTGCTGCAATAAATGCGTCCTGCGGAACCTCCACACGGCCCACCATTTTCATACGCTTTTTGCCCTCTTTTTGCTTCTCCAACAGTTTCCGCTTCCGGGTAATGTCACCGCCGTAACACTTCGCGAGAACGTCTTTGCGCATCGCGCGAATGTTCTCGCGAGCAATGATCCGCGCACCAATGGCCGCCTGGATGGGAACCTCGAACTGTTGCCGAGGAATGAGCTCTCGCAGGCGACCGGTCATCATGACCCCGTAGGCATAGGCCTTGTCTTTGTGGACGATGGCGCTGAACGCATCCACCCGATCGCCCTGCAGCAAAATATCGACCTTGACCAGATCGCCCTCGGCGTCACCCGCGGGTTCATAATCGAGGGACGCATATCCGGCCGTTTTGGACTTCAGTTGGTCAAAAAAGTCGAAGACAATTTCACCCAGCGGAATGGTGTATTTGATCTCCACGCGGTTCTCCCCAAGTACTCCATTCCCTGGAGAACACCCCGCTTGTCCTGGCACAACTCCATGATGACCCCGACATAGTCCTTCGGCGCAAGGACCGCCGCGTTGACTACCGGCTCCCGCACCGACGTCACCCGACCGGTCGGGAACTCTGAGGGGTTGGTGACCTCCTGGCTGGTGCCATCATCGAGCTCCACGGTGTAGACAACCGAGGGTGCTGTCGCAATCAAATCAAGGCCAAACTCGCGCTCGAGGCGCTCCGACACAATCTCCAGATGCAGGAGCCCAAGAAAGCCACAGCGGAACCCAAACCCGAGAGCAACGGAGGTTTCTGGCTCATAGACCAGTGCTGCATCAGAGAGTTTGAGCTTGTCGAGAGCTTCCCGAAGGTCGGGGTAATCACTGCCATCAATCGGGTAGAGGCCGGAGAACACCATGGGCTTGGGTTCGGTGTAGCCGGGCAACGCTTGGGTTGCCCGCTTCTTGATGGAGGTGACCGTGTCCCCGACTTTCGATTGACGCACATCCTTCACCCCGGTGATGAGATATCCCACCTCCCCCACACCCAATCCCTGAGAGGGAGTGGGTTCAGGGAGCTCACACCAATCTCGAGCAGTTCGTGCTGCGCCCTGGTGGACATCATCTCGATGCGCTCCCGGGGCGAGAGAGACCCATCGATCATCCGGACGTAGGTCACTACCCCGCGATAGGCGTCATAGACAGAGTCAAAAATCAACGCGCGGGCTGGCGCATCCGCATCACCTGTGGGTGCTGGAATCAGCTCCACCACCCGGTCCAGCAGAGCCTCCACACCCATTCCGGTTTTGCCACTGACGCGCAAAACATCATCGGGTGAGCCACCAATGAGGTGGGCAAGTTCCTCGGCATATCGCTCAGGGTCGGCAGCCGGCAGATCAATCTTGTTCAACACCGGGATAATCGTGAGGTCGTTTTCCATCGCCAGGTACAGGTTTGCCAGCGTTTGTGCCTCAATACCCTGGGCCGCGTCCACCAACAAAATTGCGCCCTCACAGGCAGCCAGAGACCTGGACACCTCGTAGGTAAAGTCCACGTGCCCAGGAGTGTCAATCATGTTGAGCGCGTAGGTCTTGCCTTCTGCGGTCCACGGCATCCGCACCGCTTGGCTCTTGATGGTGATTCCGCGCTCGCGCTCAATGTCCATACGGTCGAGGTACTGGGCCCGCATATCGCGATCCTGCACGATTCCGGTGAGCTGCAACATGCGGTCAGCCAGAGTCGACTTGCCGTGATCGATGTGGGCAATGATCGAAAAATTGCGCAGGCGCCACACATCGGTGGAGGCCGGCTGGATATCGCGGTCAGAGTCAGGAGACATGTCAGATGATTGTCCCACGCGAAACCGTTGGCGAGGCGCGTATTCACCTGGTATCGTTGCCGATTGGCTCGCTTAGCCTCAGACCCTCTCTTCTGAAGCTAGGAACGCATCCTGACTTTCGCCGCAAGGCCCCACCAGGATGTCCCTGGGCCTGACAACACACCAAAAAGGACACAGCGTGGCAAATATCAAGTCGCAGATCAAGCGCATCAAGACCAACCAGAAGGCAACCGATCGCAACCGTGCGGTCAAGAGCGAGCTCAAGACCACCGTGCGTCAAGCTCGTGAAGCCATCAAGTCTGGCGACAAAGACAAGGCTGCAGCAGCCGTCAAGCTGGCTACCAAGAAGCTCGACAAGGCCGCCAGCAAAGGTGTTCTGCACAAGAACCAGGCAGCGAACCGTAAGTCAGCCATCGCTAAGCAGGCAGCAGCCCTCTAAAGCCTTAACGACTGTGGGTCCCATCATCACGGTGGGGCCCAACGTTGTTAAGCGGGTTCTGCCACACTTATTCCATGTTCGCGTGTTCCTTCATGTTCACCCCTGGCACACTCGATGACGAGTTTTTTGCGCTCGATAAGGTCATCGACGATTACGCGAAGTCTCTGGAAGGCTTCGTCGGGGTTGACCGGTGGTGGTCTGAGGATAAAACTGCCAAAAATGTGGTCTACTTCTTTACCGATCGCGACACTGTGGATACTTTCGCCAGGTTTCCCGAGCACGTTCGCGCCAAGAAAGAGTATGCGAAATGGTACGAGGGATACCAGGTCATCATCTCTGAAGTGAGCGCCACCTATGGCGATGGAAAGATGCCAGGCCTCACCCTGTCGTAAGACCCACGGCCAGACCCATTGCGAGCACCAGAGCCGCCGCCATCGATAGCTGAAAAGGCAGGGCACCCGGGTCAGGTTTTCGCGAAGCCCAGGCGGCCCAGAAACCAAGAGCCGCCGCCGCTACCGCAGACGGAGCTGTTGCCACAAAGCCGGCGGAGCCAGCCCCCACGACCAAGACCACCCCAGAAACCAGGGTGAGAACCACGAGAGCTGCCGGCACGACTCGGGGTCCAAGCACGTGTGGCAGGCCCACAACCCCCTGAGTTCGATCCGTCCCCAGATCAGGGAGCACATTCGCAAAATGGGCAGAGAGCCCCAAGAGTGCGGCAATCACCACGACCCACACCGGGGGAAACTGCGGGGATGGTGCGGCGTATGACACCACGACCGGCAGGGACCCAAACCCCACCGCGTAGCAGGCTCCCGACCACACTGTGGCCTTCAGGCCGAGGTTATAGAGCCACCCCGCCGCCAGAAAGACAGCCTGCGCGAGAGCAACCAGGGGACCCACCAGGAAGGACAGAACCAGTGACGCCACCGCCGCAATGCCGGCGACGCTCCACGCGAGTCCCAGTGACAGATCACCGGCGGGAATGGGTTTCTCCCAACGCTTTGCCTCGGTGTCGCGAGGGCTATCTATGGCGTCATTGGAAATGCCAACTGAGGCTTGGTTGAGAAACACTGCGAGGACCACCACAATCGCTGTGTCCCACTCAACACCGAAGCCCGCGCAGAGGAGCCCTGCGAGAGCAGTCACTGCCAGGGTGGGGCCCGGGTGCGTGGCGCGAATCAGCGCCCCCAGTGTCGACACCTCGCTACCTCGCCAGGCGGTTGACAACCATCCCAAACACACTGGGAAGAGCTCTGGCAAGAGGAACAATGGAGCGTCGAAGCGGCGAGGAAGCCAGCAGCACCAGGCCTCGGGTGAGGACTCTGAACTCCCGAGTCACCGCGCGCCATCTCCTCGGATAGGACGCCAGTCGATTATCGGCGATAGCCGAAATCGCCTCTCGGGCTTGGGCGAAACCCACCCTGAGCCCTTCGCCGGTAATCGCATCCACGTAGCCAGCTGCGTCGCCCACCAAGACCACCCGTCCCACCCGGGCTTTCCTGACCCGGTGAGGGAAAGGACCCGCTCCCCGGAGCTCCGAGACACTTGTCGCGCCCTCAAGGTGCTGGCTGATTTCGGGAATTGCCGCCACCGTCTCGTCAAGATTGACCCCCTTGGGTCCCGAGCACGGCGATGCCGACGGTGTTCTCATCGACCGGAGTGACATAGAGCTCGGCGGCCCCTGCGTAATACACCTCGATGAAGGACGACCAGGGGACACCGCAAAGTGTTGGCGCAACCCGTAGCGGCGACCGCGCTTTGTCGACGGCTTGATCAGCCCCAACTCTTTCGCGATCGTCGAGTGCAACCCATCACACGCCACCACATAGTCCGCCTCGACCCGACCACCCTCGGCAAGTCCCAGGGACACACTGGACGCATTCATGATGAGGTCAGTGACCCGAGCGCTCCTGCGCTCAATACCCAGGGCATCAGCCCTTTCACGAAGAGCCTCGATCAGCACTGTTCTTCTGACCCCTCGACCCGAGCGATGAGCAAACCTATGCTCGACAGATTTGCCATCCTGGCGATAGCTGACCCCCACCAGTTCGTGACCCGGAGGATCAATTCCCAACTCTGCCAACAGGGGGCGACACCGGGCATCAGCCCCTCCCCACAGGCTTTGTCCCCATCGGGCACTCCCGATTCAATAACGAGCGGGGACAAACCCGATTGCTGTGCGAATATTGCCGAGGCGAGGCCCACCGGCCCTCCACCCACGACAACCACCCGGGGGTCATCGAAGCATCTCCAGGGCGCGATTCTCAGCGGGAATTCTGAATCCCAACAGGAGCACTGCGTTCAACACGGTGAAGACAATCGCGGTGATCCAGGCTGAGTGGACCAGCGGAAGGGCAATACCCTCCACCGCCACAATCCAGTAGTTCGGGTGAGCGAGCCACGGGAACCGATACGGTCCCCGGGTGACGCGGGCGGCACCGGGAACCACAATCACTCGGGTGTTCCACTGCCAACCCAGGGCCCAGATGACCCAGTAACGACCAGCCTGGCTCAGAACCACCAGGACAACCATGGTCCAGCCCAGCACGGGGATAAAGGGTCGATCCAACAGCCACACCTCGGCCACAGCGCCAAACAGCAAACTGGTGTGGAGCACCACCATCCACGGGAAGTGGGCTTGACCAAACTCTTTGCCACCCTGGGCAAAGGCGATTCGAGCGTGGCGAATCGAGACTCGCAGTTCATACAGGCGCTCGAATCCTGTTGCCAAGACGAGCAGCGTAAAAGCAATCATGTCCACTCCACAAGAACGAGTTCGGCGCTCACGCCGGGGCCCACCGCAAAAAGTACTCCTTTATGTCCTGCAGGGTGGCGATCTTGTCGCTCCAGAACGTGCAGCACGGCGCTCGAGGACAGGTTCCCCACCTCCGCCATCACATCCCAACTCACGGCAAGATCGGCGGGCTCCAGACCCAGAGAGTCCGAGAACGCTTCCAAAACGCGGGGACCTCCGGGGTGTGCAACCCAGACATCAATATCTGAGCGTTCCAGCCGATGATCCGCAAGAAGCTGATCCAGATCAGCCGCGAGGCTGCTGGCGATCAGTTCCGGAACTGCTGCGGTCAACATCAAGCGAAACCCAAACGAGCCAATGGTCCACCCGATGGCGTCCAAGCTCTCAGGATAGAGAGCGCTGCGCGACCCGACAATCTTCGCGAAGGCAGGCGTGGGGTGATCCGCACCCACCATCACGACGGCTGAGGCACCATCACCAAAGAGTCCCGTTCCGACGATGTTGGCCATGGAACGGTCATCCCACTGGACTGTGAGAGAACACAATTCGATGGAGACCACCAGTGCGGTGGCACCCGGATGCCCCTGCAACAAATCAGCAACGCGCGCCAGCGCGGAGGCTCCCGCCACACAGCCAAGCCCAAAGCTCGGGATTCTTCTCGACATCGGGCCTGAGCCCGACCGCCTGAATCAACTCAGCGTCCAACGAGGGCGCGCCCACACCAGTCACCGTGGTGAAGAACAGAAAATCGATGTCCTCGGGGGCGAGGGAGGCGGTGTTGAGTGCTTCCCGCACAGCCCGCTCAACCAGAGGAAGCCCCAGCTCACGAAAGAGACGGTTGGCGTGGGTGAAACCATCCAGTGCCGTGTATTCCGAAATCGGCATCACCAAATGCCGGGTGTTCACGCCGGTGGCGGCGTGAACACGACGAATCACGGTGGCCGTCTTCTCGTCAGCTCCCAAACCCGCCACGAGAGCCTCGGTGATGTCGGACTGGGGGTGGACAAACTCAGGCAGAACTGCTGACACTGCGACTATCCCCGCCATCACTGAAAGCTAGCAGTTTCGCGAGATGTGGAGCATTCAGGAAAATACTCCGACACAGGGGTAATCACCACCTTGCTTTGCTACTCTCCCCCTCACAAGGGGGCTTTAGTGAAAAGAAACTTCCAGCTCTACACCGTGCTCTTCATCGCCATGGGCTTCATCTACATTTTCCGCCCCTGGGCCTAGTCCTCAGCCTGCGCGCAGCTCCATAGCTTTTCCTCGCATCGCCACCACCCGAACCATGCGCTCCAGTGCATACGCGGGGTTGGGTCCTGACCCTTTGACCGCTCCATCAGTGTGGGCAACCTCCAGAATGGCTGCGCCCAGACCGGCTTGATCCCAGCCTTGGAGACTGGAGCGCGCATTTCGAGCTTGCCAGGGAGCCATCCCGAGCTCTCCCGCCACGGCGTCAATGCTTCCGCTCGCTCCACCCACCAAGGCCATGGTGCGAAGCTTCATGGCAAACGCAGCCACAATCATGACCGGCTCAACACCCGAGTTCATGCGCGTGGCGAAGGAGCGCCAGTGCTTCCGCAAAATGCCCAGAGATTGCCTGATCAGCGATCTGGAAGGTGGTGGCTTCGACTCGTCCCCCGTAGTAGCGCTCCACGGTGGCAGCGGTGATTCCAGCGCTCCCCACATCGGTAATGAGCTGCGAGCAGGCCGAAGCGAGTTCGGCCAAGTCGGTGCTGAACGCATCGACCAGTGCACGAACTGCTCGAGGCTCGATGGTCACCCCATGGCGCTGGAATTCCTGTTGGACAAACGTGACGCGCTCCGCGTCTTTCTTGATTTCTTTGCACTCGACCACCAGCGCAGCCGCTCCCGCCGATTTGATGGCATCGAGGAGCTTTTTGCCCCGATTACCGCCACCGTGGCGCAACACCACGACTACATCAGCTTCGGGAGCGCTCAGATAGGACAGCGCATCCTCGAGAAATGCATCGTTGCATTTCTCGACAGCCTGGACCCGCAACAGCCGGGGCTCCCCAAACAAACTGGGGCTTGCCAGTTGAAGGAGGTCTCCCTGCTGGTAGTCAGCGGCATCCAAGTCATTGATTTCCACACCGGCGTCACTGGATTTCATCCGGTCGGTCAGAATCCGAAGAGCTCGATCAGCCAGGAACGATTCGGTGCCCGTGAGAAGAATCACGGCGGTCTCGCGAATACCGTGCCAGGGCACAACCGGTGCGCTCTGTCCCGCCATGATGCCCCTCTCGTGCTCTTCCGTCCAGACTACTGAGAGCGGGCTCACCTTTCGCTCCAGACCACGAGCTGTCCTTCCGCGTCGACACTCAGGGTCACGATTCCCTCTTGGTCGGAGCGCAGAGGGAGAGTGCCTGATGCCTGGAGAATGTCAAGCGCTCCCCTCGTCGGGTGACCATAGGTGTTTTCTTCACCCACCCCAATAAGCCCCACCTGGGCCTGAACTGCTCGGTAGAGACCGTCATATTGGTCCCTCGATCCGTGGTGGCTGACCTTCACCACATCGAGTGCTCCCAAGTTTTCCCGACCCATCAGAATGCGCTGAGGTTGCTCTCCCAGGTCACCTAAGAACAGAGCACTCACGCACGACCCGCACTGGGAAGAGGGTTCGAGTGACACCACCACGCTGGAGTCATTGCCGGGCTCAGCAAAAGACTCGGAGTAGGGCCAGACAACACGGAGCCGGTAATCACCCACATCCAGCTGGGTCCCCGCACTCACCTCAAGAACAGTGGCGCCGGCGGATGTGAGGGCGGTGGCAATGTCACGATGATCGTCCTCGAGGACCGGCCCCACCCACACCTGGTCGACCCGATCAGCGATAACCGGCCAGGCCCCCACGTGATCAGAGTCAAAGTGAGCTGATGATGGCGAGATCAAGGTGTCGAACACCCAGAAAACTGAGGCAACTGCTGAGCTTTTCGGGATACTTGCCGGTGTCGATGAGAACAGTTCTGCCTCCACTGCGGATGACCAGTGCATCTCCTTGACCCACATCGCATTGAGCGATGACCCACTCTTTCGGGATGGAGGCTGCCGCCAGAGTGCCCGGAAGAAAATATCCCAGCCACACGGCCACCAGGGAGAACGCCGCGATCGCTCCCGTGAGTCGCCGCCACCGTCTCTGCGCGGGATGTCGCAGGAGGAAGAATGCGACCGAGCCCCACGCCACCCCCACCATCAGGAGCACGCCCGGGAGTCCGGATGCGAAAGGCACAGTGACGAGTGGGAGGGAGGCGAAGAACCGGCCGAGAAAGGCAATGAACGCTGAGGGCCACCACGCTGCCCAGGCAAGAGCGTCAGCCACGGGCGGAAGGAGTGGTCCGGTGACGCAGACGAGCATCCCGAGGATGGTGGCGAGGGGCGCAGCGGGTGCCGCCAGGGCGTTGGCCACCACGGACCACACGGGAACTACTGGGTTCAGCAGAATCAACACGGGCTGGCAGGCCACCTGCGCCGCAATCGGTATGGCCACCACCACTGCCAGCCATCGGGGCGCCACGGTGCCGAGCAGGTCACTGAGCGGTCCCACCAACAGCAGTATTCCGCCAGAGGCCAGAACGGAAAGAGCAAACGCAAAGTCGAGTGCCATCCAGGGGTTTGCCGCAAGAATAATCAGGACGGTCATCCCCAGGACAGGGATTCCCTTCAAGGGTTTATCCAACGCCAGAAAAATCAGAACAATGACGGCCATGATGGCGGCGCGGATGATGCTGGGCTCGGGAGTGACCAAGACCACAAACCCCGCCAGAGCCAGCGTGCCACCAATCAGCTTTGCCCACACTCCGCCGCGGACAAGAGAAATCAGCCCCACGACGATGCCCACCACCACCGCGCAGTTTGCTCCCGACACCGCCACGAGGTGACTCAGCGAGGTGTCTCGCATGGCCTGCACCAGTCCACGATCGACTGCACTGGTGTCACCAATGGCAAGACCGGGGAGCAAGTCGCCCACCGTCTCCGTCTAAGTTCACCGACCGATCCAGAAGCCCCTGGCGAAGCATGTCAGTGCTGGACAGAAACCAGCCGGGTGGCTGAACCCATTCGGGTTCGCCGCGCACCATCACCGTCCAGCTGTTGTTGTCCCAGGTGTCGGACTTTTGGAGGTACCCGCTCACCGCTGCGGTGGAGCCGTAGGGTGTTCGCTCGCCCAATTCCGCACCGACGAGTACAGCGGACACTCCCCGCCCCACACTGCCTCACCATCAACCGAGGTGAGGCTCACACTCAGCGACCGGGTACCCGGGGTGTAGGTCTCGCGCAGTGACACCGTGACACTCACCTCTGAGTCCTCGCGGTCTGACAAGGCAGGTTGCTCACGATGATGAGCCCCCAACACCACCGAGAGCATCATCAGGGCAGCAATGGCGCTCACCACCGCCATCTGCACTAGCGGGTGTTCTCGCCTGCCCCGGATCAGTGAGACGCAGATAAGGGCTAGAGCTCCCAGGGCGATGGCTCCTCCCCACCCCGGTCGAAGCCAAATCCCCAGAGCTGCAGAGCCCCACCCGAGCAGCCCCGGGGAGGAGAAGCCTGCAGATCCTTGGGTGTCAGCTCGGGTATCGGACTCATTCACGGAACAACACGGTCGGCGAGACCCTCCAGGGTCGCCGGGCCAATCCCTGAGATCGCCAGCAAGTCCTCAACGCTCTGAAAAGGTCCGTGCTCTTCTCTCCAGGCGATAATGCGCTCCGCTGTTGCGGGGCCAATGCGGGGCAGGGTTTCCAGCGTTGCCTGGTCGGCACGCGAGAGACTAATCGGCCCGGGAGCGCCAGGCGAGGCAGACACGACGGGCTCGCCTTTGCGCGGAACGACAATTTGTTCTCCATCGAAGACAATTCGCGCGAGATTCACCCCCGCAAGCTCAGCTTCCTCCAGGGCGCCACCAGCCAGCAGGAGTGCGTCCTGGACTCGGGAGGAGGCCGGCAGCGACACCACTCCCGGGTCTGCAACCGCGCCGACAACGTGGACGACTACCACTTCCTCCGCGACACTGTCGGTGGTGGTGGCAACCTCCGCCACGGGAAGTGGCTCGGGAGCAGGGGCCAACGACCGAACAAAGCTGCCTCCCACAACCACCACCACGACCCCGGCAATCAGCACGAGGGCGGCGCTCACTCCTACCTTCCAGCGCAGGGGACGCGGCGGTGCGAAATGATCGGTGGCCCCAGGGTCACGGGAGTCAACTATCGCCGGCTGGCGTCGCTGGTGGTCAAGAATCTCCCACAGTGTCTTAGATATGCCCATCCGCGCACGCTAAAGGACACCGAGACCGTCTCAGGGTCGGAGACCCCCACCTGGGAATAAGGGCCCGCGAGGGTTGGATGTGGACTAGTCGCTGACCTGAATGGAGACCACTTTGGGAGCTCGAACCACCACGTTCACGACAGTCTTGCCCTCCAGCGCTCGCATGATCGAGGGCGACTCCCTCGCGAGTTTTTCCAAATCATCCCCACCAATGGTGGGAGGGACTTCCAGTCGTTCCCGTACTTTGCCATTTACCTGGACAATCGCGGTCACCGACTCTTCCACCAAGAGCGTGTGGTCGGCCTCTGGCCAGCGCACCAAAGCCACTGAGGGCTCGTGCCCGAGACGCTCCCACATGTCTTCCGCGGTGTGCGGGGCAAACATGGAGAGCGCGATCGCAATAGCTTCCGCTGATTCTCGAACAGCAGGATCTGCCGCACCTGGTCCCTGGTCAATGGTCTTCCGGGTGTGGTTCACCAGTTCCATCGTGCGCGCCACCGCCACGTTGAACTTGAAGCTCTCGATAAGGCCCGGGATGTCGGCTAGGAACCGGTGAACATGGCGGCGAAGCGCCACATCTCCTCCGCTGACGTGCACACCCGGTGTGCTGGAGACCTCTCCGGAGAGGCGCCACGCTCTGGCCAAAAACTTTTGTGACCCCACCGGCGAGACGTCCCGCCAGTCGATGTCGTCCTCGGGAGGCCCGGCAAAGGCCATCGTGAGTCGCACCGCATCCACACCGTAGGAATCAAGCTCCTCGGTGAAATAGACCAGGTTGCCCTTGGACTTGCTCATTTTGGCGCCATCCAAAATGACCATTCCCTGGTTGAGCAATGACGTAAAGGGCTCGGTGAACGAGACATACCCCAGGTCGAAAAGAACCTTGGTGATGAATCGGGCGTAGAGCAGGTGCAAAATGGCGTGCTCCACCCCGCCCACGTATTGATCCACTGGCGCCCATTTCTCCGCCTGCGCCACATCAAACGCTTGGGTGTCATCGTGGGGAGAGAGAAAACGGAGGAAATACCAGGAACTATCGACGAACGTGTCCATGGTGTCGGCGTCGCGTCGCAGAATTTTCCCATCCTGCTCCACCTCCACCCAGTCGGTCACCGCTCCCAGCGGTGACGAGCCTTTGGGCTTCAAATCCAATCCCTCACTGGGAGGCAAGGTCACCGGAAGCTGATCGAGTGCCACCGGAATCTCTTTCCCGTCCTCGTCATAGAGGATCGGGATTGGGGTTCCCCAGTAGCGTTGCCGCGAAATCAGCCAATCGCGCAGTCGGTAGGTTTTTGCGCGCCGCCCAGTTCCTGCGTCGTCCAGGAGTTCGATAATCCGGGTGATGGCGTTTTGTTTACTCAACCCATCCAGGGGACCGGAGTTGATCATGCGCCCATCGCCGGGCAGCGCTTCCCCCGTCTCCGCAGGGTTGGCCAGTGGAATGTCTCCGGTGGCCAGCATCTCCTCGGTCACCACGGGAATCGCGCCTGTCACGGGGGCGTTGGTGTCCAGGACCACGCGAACCGGAAGGTCATATTTCAGGGCAAAGTCGAGGTCACGCTGGTCGTGGGCGGGAACAGCCATGATGGCGCCTGTTCCGTAATCAGCCAAGACATAATCTGCCGCCCAGATCGGCAACCGCTCACCGTTGACCGGGTTGATCCCGTAGCGCTCGAGGAAAACACCCGTTTTTTCTCGAGACGCGTCCTGACGATCAATTTCGGTCGCTTTCTGCGCTGCTTCCAGGTACGAGGCAAAGGCCTCCTGGACCTCGGTGCTGGACCCTTCGACGAGTTCTGCGGCAAGGTCAGAATCCGGTGCGACCACCATGAACGTGGCGCCAAAGAGGGTGTCGGGGCGGGTGGTGAAGATGGTCACCGGGGTGTCCCTGCCCTCAATGACGAAATCAACTTCGGCGCCCTCCGAGCGGCCAATCCAGTTGCGCTGCATGGCGAGGACTTTGGCGGGCCAGCGGCCTTCCAACTGGTTGAGATCATCCAGGAGACGATCCGCGTAATCGGTGATCGTGAAATACCACTGGGTGAGTTTCTTCTTGACCACCATCGCGCCGCTGCGATCCGAAGTCCCATCGGGGAGAACCTGCTCGTTGGCGAGCACCGTCTGATCGACGGGATCCCAGTTGACCCAGGAGTCTTTGCGATAGGCGAGGCCTTTTTCATACATTTTCAGGAACAACCACTGGTTCCACTTGTAGTACTCAGGGTCTGAGGTGTGCAGCACACGTGACCAGTCAAACGATGCCGCGTAGCGCTTCATGGAGGCTTTTTGCTGGTCGATGTTCGAGTAGGTCCACTCCCGCGGGTCTACTCCACGCTTGATTGCAGCGTTTTCTGCCGGTAGCCCAAAGGAATCCCAGCCAATCGGGTGGAGAACTTGGAAGCCCTGCAGACCGCCAGTATCGAGCGACAACGTCGCCCAGTGCATACACTTCCGCGTGACCCATGTGGAGGTCGCCCGAGGGGTAGGGGAACATGTCCAACACGTATTTCCGGGGACGATCATCGCCTTCCAGCGGAACAGTGAAGGGTTCTGCTTCGTCCCAGTAGGCCGACCATTTGGCTTCTAGCGCGTGGGGGTCAAACGCTTGGTCGCCCTCGGATTCAGGCGCACCAGACGAAGTCATCACTTCTCAAGAATAACCAACTTGCTCTACGCCAAGCGCACGAAGAAAAGCCTGGGCTTTGATCCCGACTTCCCGGATTTCTTCCGGGGGCTCACTCAACGCTGTGATGCCACCGCCCACACCCACCGTCAGTGAGTCCGGTCCCACGATGGCGGTGCGAATCGTCATCGCGAACTCTGCACTTCCATCAGCCCGCCACACTCCATAGGTTCCGGAGTAGAGACCCCGGGGCGACCCTCTAGCTCTTGCAGAATTTCCACCGCGCGCTTCTTGGGCGCCCCCGTCATGGAACCCGCGGGGAAGGCGGCCTCCAGGACATCGAGGAGGTCAAGGCCTTCTCGAATCTGGCCCGTGATGGTGCTGACAAGCTGGTGAACCGTGGCATAGCTCTCCACGACCAAGAGCTCCGGGACTCGCACGCTGCCGGTCTCACATACCCGGGATAGGTCATTGCGCATCAAATCCACAATCATCAAGTTTTCGGCACGCTCTTTGTCGCTCTCCAGGAGTTCAGCACTCAGTGCTGCATCCTGCTCCGGGGTAACACCGCGAGGCCGGGTGCCCTTGATGGGCCGGGTGATGATCTCCCCCTCCTGGGATACCGAGAGGAAAGTTTCCGGTGACGCCGAAACAAGGGTCACGTCCTCAAAGCGCATCAGCGCTTGATGGTGTGTGGGGTTGGACTCCCGCATGACCCGGTGCAAAGCCACCGGGTCCACACGTGCTCCGACGGACAGCGATGTCGTGACACAGAGCTGGTAGGCGTCCCCCTGAGAAATAAAGTCCTGTGCACTCTGAATCATCTCGAGGTAGCGCGCTTCGGAGTCTCGCCAGGTAACCTCACGCACCGAATCGAGCACAGGGTCTGGCAGGGGCGACATGGCGTCGAGGGCCTGCTCAATGCTCTCCACCCAGGGAGCCAGCGCGTCTTTCGAGCCCAGCGCCCATGCGATGAGCTCGCCACTGTCGTGGCGGACCTCGAGCACCCGGTCCACCACAAACGCCAGTGGAATTGCGTCACCCGAGTCCTCAACGCCCAGCGTGTGGGAACCCAGCTCATAGGGCAAGACGAGGTGGATGCCCAGCGGCACGCCTCCAAGGTCCAAGCCCTCTGGCACGGACAGACCAGACCAGGCTGAGCGAACCTCAGCACGCCAGTTCTCACTCAGTGTCAGCGGACTGCCGAGAGCAACATAGGAGACTCCGCTGCCACGTTCACCGTGGTGATCAAACCAGAAGGCGTTCGGGCTCTCTCCACAGAGAGCATGGAAGGCTTCGGCGGGCGTGGCACGGTGGTGCAAAGGATGCCTCAGAAAGCCCTTCGTCATAGCCTTTAGCCTATGAGTCAGATTCTGTACCAGTTCTCGGGGGAGCTCTTCTCTCCCATCGAGTGGTGCGACCCGGCCCGGCAGACCACGCTGGTCGCTGATTCTTTCCGCCTGGAGAACGGCCTGGTGGTGGCACTGGAGCGCCACCTGGAACGTTTCTCTGACTCTGTGCTCTCGGGCACGGACATAACTCCCAATCGACTGGATGCTTTTCTGTCGGCGCTGGTGAGCGCTCTTCCCACCGAGGGATCATGGTTTCCCCGGATTGAAGCCGTGGAGACCCCCGGTGGTGCAACGCTGCGCTATCGAGAAAGGCCCGCTCCGCCGTGGAGTTCCGAGGTGGTCATTGCCAGGGCGCCACACGACCCGAGGCGGTTCCCCCACACCAAGGGTCCTGACCTAGAAGCCTTGCTCGCTCTTCGCACACAGGTGGCACCCCTGGGAGCGACCGAAGCCATCATCACCACCGCCGATGACCTTCTGGTGGAGGGCGCCTACAGCTCACTCATGATCTGGCTGGCGGGAAACGACTACCCGACCGTGATTCCTCCCACCACTCCCCACCTCCCCGGTATCACCGAAGCGGTTCTCACCGACTATGCCCGGAGTGCCGGCATCCCTGTCGTTGCGGAGGATGTGAGCGTGTCCGACCTCGAGGGAGCCGAGGTCTGGATTCTCAGTGCACTGCAGGGCATCCGAGTAGCGACGGGATTTGTGGAGGGTCCTCCACTGAGCATGGTTCCTGGGCGCCGAGAGTTGTGGCAGCACCAATGGTTATCCCTCGCTCAGCCGATTCCCACCCAGCCCTAGAGGCATTTATTCACCCTGCTAGCAATAGACTCCCCCGGTAATGAACGAAATCCTCGATAGCATCCTCGGGTTCATCGAGGACGTTCCTCCCGTGCTCCGCGTTGTCCTGACCGGCATCGCCATCATGCTCGAAACCAGCGTGCTGATTGGGCTTATCGTGCCCGGTGACACCATTGTGCTGGTCTCCAGCACCGGGGTCACCACGGTGCTGGAATTCATTTTTACCGTGGTGGCGGTCGTTATTGGGGCCCTATTGGGAAGCTCCTTTGGCTTCTGGATTGGGCGAATCTTTGGCCCCAAGCTCCGCGGGAGCTGGCTCGGGTATCGCATTGGTGAGGACCGCTGGCGAAAAGCAGACCGCTTCGTGAAGCGACGCGGTGGCATCGCCGTCTTCATCTCGAGATTTCTGCCGGTCTTCCACTCCGTGGTGCCGCTTACCGCGGGGATGTCGGTGATGCGCTATCGAACCTTTATGAGCTGGCTCACCCCGGCCTCCATCATCTGGGCTTTTCTCTATGTGTCTATTGGCTCGGGAGCCGCGGAGACCTATCGGGGTCTCAAAGACACCCTCGACCAAGCCGGATGGATTTTCATCGGAATTTTTGCGGTGTCGCTGGTCCTGCTGTTTGTCATCAAACAAATTCTGAACCGGTTTGCCCATCCGGACGACGATGACGACCCTGAGCACACCCCTTAAACGCAGTGTGGGGATGGCCCAGGGCCACCCCCACACCCCGCTAGTGGCTTAGAAGCCGTTAGCAGCAAGCCATTCCGTGGCGATATCAGCCGCGGACATTTGGCCCTTGGTGCTCTGCAGGTTCAACGCCACCAAACCCTCAGGGGTCAGTGCGGCACTGATGGGGTTGATGATCCCCGCAATCGCATCAGCGACCTCACTGGAGGCGATGGGCACAACGTTAGAGGCCAAGAAGAGGCCCTCGGGGTCCGCCAGGGTCACCAGACCGAAGTCCGCGATCCTGGGGTCACCGCTGTAGACGTTGGCGACGTTGATGACGCCCTCGAGCAGCGCGTCCACCGTGATGTCGCCCGTAGCGTCAAAGGCCACGGTCACGCCGTAGGTCTCCAACAAGCCCTGGGGTCCATAGGGACGCTCTTCGAGCTCGGGGGCGCCACCGAGGATCAGACCGTCAACACTGGCCAGATCAGCAATGCTGACCAGACCGTTTGCGGCCGCGAAATCAGCGGTCACGTTGTAGGAGTCCTGGTCAGTGGCGGGTGACATCTCCAACGCCGTGAGACCCTCCGGAAGCGCGGTAGCGAGCTCCGAGTAGACCTCATCGGCCTGGGTGGCCATGGTGTCGGGCGCGTAATACTGCAACAGGTTTCCGGTGTACTCGGGGAACAAATCCACCGCTCCGGACTCCAGCTCAGGCAAGTACGCGTCGCGCTGACCGATTTGGAACGCACGCTCCACCTCGAAGCCAGCACCCTCCAGCGCCTGAGCGTAAATCTCGGCGATGATTTCGTTGGAGTAGTAGGCCTGTGAGCCGACCACAATGGGCTCGTCGCTGGCACCGCCAGCGGCACAGCCGCCAAGAACAAGACCGGCAGAAAGTGCAAGCCCCGCCAGTCCAGTCATTTTCGTTCTCATCATGATGTTGTTTTCCTTTGCTGTGTTATCTCTTTTTCTGGGCTAGCGACCGCGGAGGCCACTGGGGCCGTGCGGGAGAGCGAGTCTCTCGCACGGACATCGGCGAGGCGTCCCTGATGGACGCCACGGGGAGTTACCCACCTGGTTGCTGCGGCGAGTAACCCATCGAGGGTGAGCGCGACGACCACGATGACGAGCGCTGCCCCCATCGTCTGATCGAAACGGCGAAGAGGGATTCCTTGGATGATGTCATACCCCAGTCCCCCCAGTCCCACATAGGCCACGAGTGTCGCGGTGGCAACAATCTGAAGGACTGCTCCTCGGAGGCCGCCAAGAAGCAGGGGCAAGGACAGAGGAATCTCGACCTTTCCCACAATTTGCCACTCCGTCATGCCTTGAGCGCGGGCGGCATCAATCGTTGCCCGAGGAATCTGCTGCATTCCCGCATAGGCTCCGGCCATCAACGGGGGAATTCCCAAGAGAACAAGTGCCACAAGAGAGGCGGTGACCCGCTCCGAGACACCCAAGAGCAGCACCAGCAGAAGTATCAACCCAAAAGAGGGCAGAGCTCGCGCAGCTCCGGTGATTCCCACAACCCAGGTCCCTCCCCGGCCGGTGTGGCCGATGAAGTATCCAATCGGCACGGCAATGAGGGCAGCAATCAGGGTCGCACCCGCGGTGTACGCAAGGTGCTCCAGCGTGCGCTGGGGAAGTGAGCCCTCCCCCGGTACTGCTCCGGCGAGAACAACCACGCCAGGGCCTCAAGGAACAGATCCATTAGGCACCTGCCTGTGCGGGTTGTGTGGCGAGGCGCGACCAGGGCATGATGACGCGGCCCAGTGCCACCAGGACGGCATCAAACAGCAGCGCCACCAGAAACGTCATGATGACCCCGGTGAGAACCTCGGGGATGATTCGTCGCTGGAAACCATCGGTGAAGAGATACCCCAGACTCTGAATTCCCACCAACACCCCCACAGTCACCAAGCTCACCGTGCTGACGGCAACCACCCGCAGGCCGGCGAGCAAGACCGGTCCAGCGAGGGGTAATTCGACCGCAAAAAAGCGACCCCATTCGGCATATCCCAACGCGGTGGCGGCGCGCAAGGCGCGGGGTTCGATGCTGGCAAACGCGTCCGCCACGGTCCGCACCATGATCGCCACCGCATAGATGGTGAGCGCAATAATCACGTTTGCTTCGGAGAGAACTGAGATATCCCGAGCACCGGAGGCAACAGCATGAACAGTGCCAGGGACGGGACCGTGTACAAGATTCCCACCCCACCCAGAACGAGGCCCCGGGTAGCAGGAACGCGCTGGGCAAACCAGCCAATCGGGAGAGAAATGAGGAATCCCAGAACAATAGGAATGAGCGAGATACGCATGTGATCGAGGGTGAGCGACCCCACGAGTTCCCAGTTAGCAAAAAACCACTCCATGGGCGTCAGCTCTCGGTGAGGCGACCGGCGACCCGGCCGGTGCCATCGACAACAATCTTCTGGCCTGAGCGCTCCTCAATTCGGAGCGCCCGCGCTCCACGATCCGCCCCAATGAAAGCTTCCACAAAATCGTTGGCGGGGTTCGCCACAATGTCTTCCGGAGTCCCGTGCTGCACGATTCGGCCACCCACCTCCACAATGGCGACATAGTCACCCAGCAGGAACGCCTCATCAATATCGTGGGTGACAAAGAGAACTGTTTTGGCCAACGTTTTCTGCAACGCCAGAAGTTCCTGTTGGAGATCGGAGCGAACAAGAGGGTCAACAGCACCAAAGGGCTCATCCATGAGCAAGATGTTGGGGTCCACAGCCAGCGCCCTGGCAACCCCCACCCGTTGCTGTTGCCCACCGGAGAGCTGCGCGGGGTATCGGTCTGCAAGCTCGGCATCAAGCCCCACGGTGGCCATCAGCTCTTCCCTGCGCGCTTCGCGCTCGAGCTTCGGGACCCCGCGCAAGGTGGCAACAGTGTTGATGTTCTCCGCCACTGTTTTGTGGGGAAGGAGCCCGCCGCTTTGCATGACGTACCCGATCGAGCGGCGCAAGTGCACCGGGTCACGCTCCGCCACGCTGGTGCCATCGATGGAGACCACACCGGAGGTGGGGTCCACCATGCGATTGACCATCCGCAGGAGGGTCGTCTTCCCGCAACCACTGGAGCCCACCAAAACGGTGACCGATCCCGTGGGTGCTGTCATGGAGAAATCTTCAACGGCAACTGTGCCACCGGAATATTCTTTGCGCACGGAGCTGAACTGAATCATGAACAATCTCCGCAGGGCTTTCGGGGCAACCAGGAATACCCCAGTCAACCAGCCCTTGCCAGTTCACGCGAACCCGACCACCGACAACTCCCACGGGACACTCAGGGAAGAACAGCCGGTGGTGCTCCACGGAACTTAGCTCGTGAACTCCTGAACGATGCACTGGGAAACCCGCTTGGCCTCAGACAGCACGGTGCTCTCCCCGCGATCTGAGTGCATGAATGCCCTGCCCAGAAGCGCATCCACCACATCAACCGCTGTCTCGATGGCTACTCGTCCGGCCGAATCAAGACGGAGGCCGTGAGCATCGTGCAGATAGTCCTTGATGACAGCTGCAATGTCGGCGTTACCGCCTCGGCTGCCCGCCAGGGGGCGGATGTCGAGAACATCACCCACTCGCAGTGAACGAAATCCCGGTTCTTCCCGGAAAAAGCGCGTGAGAGTGTCCAGTGCTGTACCCAGCGCAGCATTCACGGTGGCGGGCGCAGCCTTGGCTGAGGTCTGCGCGCAAAGCCTGCGTCACTCTCTCAAGGTTTCTGGCGGCCACGGCCTGCAAGACAGCAACGCGATCGGGGAAGTAGCGATACACCGTGCCGATAGAAGCTCCCGCGCGCTCGGCCACCATGGCCGTGGTCAGCTGTTCATAGCCCACCTCGTGCATGGTCTGGCAGGCAGCATCGAGAAGCGCTCCCACCCTGGCAGCGCTGCGCGCTTGGACAGGCTCCACCCGAATAGGGGTCAAGGGAGAGTAAGACACGGGATTGTCGACGATGCTGATGGTACACACACCCTTCTGAGGGACTGCTCCGTAATGGTGACGAGGACGCCATCATGACGATCACAAGAATGATAGTGACATATTTGGCCCGCCATGAGGTCACAGTGAGCCTAGTGAAAAGATGACTGGCCAGGTGTCTGCGAAACTAACACCTGTGGATAATAATTCCTCGAGGGTTTCCCCTGAACGTGCTGAGAAAGTCCACCGCGCATCGGCTCTCGAGGATCGGGTACAGCGTCTTCGTTGCCAGTGGGGACGCTCCCGCGGTCACACCACCCACATCATGCCCTTCACCGGCTACGGCTCGGAGGGCTGGATTCGAGTGCTCTCCCGAGTCCTCCTTCTGAAGCCTCGGCCGAGTAGCACCGGGAAGCAGCGCAAGGTGCGTGGCTGGCGAAGCTTTACCGGTGTCCCCGTCGCCGGGGCATGTGTGACCATCCATATTGGCGATGAGGAATTCGAGGTCACCGCGGATCGTGGTGGGGTGATTGACCAGGTCATTCCGGTGGACCTACCGCCGGGCTGGCACACCATCACTCTCGCGAGCGACGACTCACTCCCCGTCGCCGCCCGCATCCGAGTCGTTCCCGAAACGGCAGACCTGGGGATCATCTGCGATATCGATGACACCGTCATGGTGACGGCTCTGCCCCGGCCTCTCCTAGCGGCCTGGAATTCGTTCGTCCGGGACGAGAACGCTCGTCGGCCGGTTCCCGGCATGGCCGTTCTGCTCGATCGACTACAGCGGGACAACCCGGATGCCCCAGTCGTCTATCTCTCCACCGGTGCGTGGAATGTGGCGGCCACGCTCACCCGTTTCCTCTCCCGCCACCTCTATCCGCAGGGCCCACTGCTGCTGACCGACTGGGGACCCACCCATGACCGCTGGTTTCGCAGTGGCCGCTCACACAAGCGCCACAACCTCCAGCGATTAGCTGCGGAGTTCCCCCACCTGAAGTGGATTCTGATCGGCGATGACGGCCAGCACGACGAAACGCTCTATGCAGAACTGGCGATGGCCCGCCCCGAGAGTGTCCGGGCAATTGCGATTCGGGAGCTGTTGGCGCCTGAGGCCCTCCTGGCTGGTGGCAGGAGACATTTTGATCGCACCCACAATCCCCTCACCATTCCCTGGGTGTCAGCACCTAATGGAGCGGGACTTGCCTCAGAATTGAGAAAACTCGGAATCCTGGACGAGTCCTGAACTATACCCCAGGGGGTATTTGATATAGTCTGAGGTATCTCCTGCTTCTCCAGAAAGGTCTCTCGTGAAAAGAATCCTCACCGCCATACTGTTGGTTTTCGGCGTTACGCTAGGCGTTGCCGCGTGCTCCACACCGTCCGAACCCGTGGGCTTGGCAGAGGGAACCGTGATTATTGACGTTCGCACCCCCGCTGAATTCGCCGGCGGACACCTAGAAGGTGCCCTCAACATCGACGTCCAATCCCCAGACTTTGCTGCCCAGGTGAGTCAGCTCGATCCCACCGAGGACTACTTCATCTACTGCCGCTCCGGTAACCGGTCCGGTCAGGCCATCTCGCAAATGTCCAACATGGGCTTCACCAGCATGATCAATGGTGGAAGCGTCGAACAGGCGAGCAACTACAGCGGAGTACCCGTTATCAACTAGCGTGTGGCTGCCTCGTGAGCGGTCACTCCGCTCGCGAGGATGTCACGCACCATCGGGATGACCTTGGTGCCATACATCTCGATACTGCTCATCAACGTCTCGTGAGACATCGGGCCAGTGGAGTATTTGAGGTCGAACCTTGCTAGCCCCAACGCGCCGACAACCCGGGCAATTTTGCGGGCAACGGTTTCCGGTGATCCCACAAACAGCGAACCGTGGTGGACTTCGTTCAGGTAGTGCTCCTTGGTGAGCGGAGCCCAACCACGCTCACGCCCGATACGGCCAAAGGATGCCTCGTAGTGCGGCCACAGCTCTTCGATGGCTTGCTCGTCAGTCTGTGCGATGTGGCCGGGTGAGTGCACACCAATGGGCTGCACGGGCTTACCCAGCTGTTCCAGTGCCCGGTAGTACAAATCGACGTAGGGGGCAAAGCGCTCGGGCTCTCCCCCAATGATGGCGAGCATCAAAGGGAAACCATAGCCAGCAGCGCGCACCACCGATTCTGGACTCCCGCCCACCCCCACCCAGGTCCGAATGTTTCCGGAGTGAGACTTGGGGAAGACATCTTGGTCCGACAGGGCTGGCCTGGTGGTGCCCGACCACGTCACCGGGGTCTCCTTCAGCAGTTCGGACAGAAGGTTGAGTTTCTCCTCGAAGAGAACCTGGTAGTTCTCCAGCTCGTATCCAAACAGCGGGAAGGACTCGGTAAAGGATCCGCGCCCGGCAATAATCTCCGCGCGCCCGCCGGAGAGCGCATCAATCGTGGCAAATCTTTGGAACACCCGGATGGGATCATCCGAGGACAACACCGTCACCCCGGAACTCAAAATGATGCGAGAGGTCGTGGTGGCAATACCGGCAAGGATTGTTTCCGGAGTCGAAATGGCGAAATCATCGCGGTGATGCTCGCCCAGGATGATCGCGTCCACGCCCACCTCGTCGGCGAGGACCGCTTGGGCGACAACGTTGCGAATAACGTCGGCATAGGGCAGGGGAACACCGCCGGGTCCGTGGGTGACATCACCAAACGTGCCAAGACCGAAGTGAACATCCTTCATGGGCTTTTCCCCTCACATATCGTGGCCTGAAAGTACCAGGTGAACCTGGTCAGACTCCAGAAGTAACCGTGCGCCGGGGCGAAATATTCCCTAGGGCTGAAGGCGGGTGACGGACCACCCCTCAGCGTCTCGCTGAAAACTGATGCGGTCGTGCAACCGAGATGTTCGTCCCGCCCAAAACTCCATGCGCTGGGGCTCAATCAGGAACCCACCCCACGATTCTGGCCGTGGAATCGCGTCGTCACCAGCGAATCGAGCTTCCATCTCCTGGACTTTTGCTTCCAGGAGATCGCGAGAGTCAATCGGACGTGACTGGTCGCTCGCCCAGGCCCCAATCTGAGAACCGCGCGGACGGGTCTGGAAGTAGGCGTCGGACACCTCGGGGTTGGTGGGTGTGGCGTGACCGTAGACGATTACTTGGCGGTGTTGGCGATACCAGGGGAACACCACCGAGACCGCAGGGTTCGCCAACAGAGCGAGCCCTTTGCGGGACCCATAGTCGGTGTAAAAATACAGACCGTGCTCATCAATACCCCGCAGCAGCACCGTCCGGGAGGAGGGTTCCCCGTCAGGATCAAGGGTGGAGAGCACCATAGCGTTGGGCTCATAAATCTCTGCCTCGTCGGCCTCTTTCACCCAGAGAGTGAGCTGCTCTAGGGGATCCGGCAGCAGAGCGCCCTCCTCCAGGGACAGCGACCCATAGTCCTGGCGCTTGGATAAAGCGTCACTCATGACCTGGCACCTCCCGAGAAAATTGTGGACCTGAGGGGACTCGAACCCCTGACCCCCTGCATGCCATGCAGGTGCGCTACCAGCTGCGCCACAGGCCCCTGTGTGCAAAGCAATCGAAAGCCTACTACAGCCCTTCCTGGGTGCCAGGGTCGCTCTCAACACCGAGACCCGGAGGAAGCGAGATCACCGGACAATCCCGCCACAAACGCTCCAACTGGTAGTAGAGCCGCTCCTCTTCGTGGAACACGTGCACGACCACGTCACCAAAGTCCAGCAGTATCCAGCGACCCTCAGCACGGCCTTCCTGCCGGATGCGCTTGGCGCCATCCTCCCCCAGGCGCTCCTCCACCTCATCAGCAATGGCCTGCACCATTCGTTCATTCCGGCCGCTACAGATCAGGAAAGCGTCGGTCAGAGCGATGTGCTCTGACACATCGAGAGCGACCAAATCGGTGGCCAACTTGTCACTCGCTGCGGTGGCGGCAAGAACGGTGCGGTGCGAAGCGCTATCGCTCGCGGTCATAGATTCCTTATCCCAGCCATTTAGACCAGTGTGTCAGTAAGAAGTGCCAGCACGAGGAGGGCGACAGCTCCAACTCCTAATACTCCCGCCCCCGTGGCGGTCAGAATTGCTGCGGTTCCCCATCGCACCCGCCTCACGAGCAGGATATCCGTGTCATCTCCTTGACCTGACACGGCCTTCACCGCGCGGATGGGGTGGGCCATGGCCGCAAGTTCGCCCGTGACATAGGCATCAAAGCGTTCCTCGTCATCCCGGTCTTCCCTCATCGAGGGGATTGTGCCCGTCTCAGAGACCCGGTTGGGCAAGGTGATCTGCCCCGTCACGATAATTTCTCCCGTGTCGCCCACCGGCCCCGACATGTCCACCATCGGAGTGGTGGGCAAGATGAGTGAGCTGGTGGCCATCGTGACATCCCCCACGACCCGGCTGGGAAAAATTGTGTCGGAGGGAGCCACCGGCGGTGCGCTCTGCTGCGGAGCAAGCGCAGCGGGAACCTCGGGCAGGGGATTGGTCTGCGGTGGGCCGAAAACCGGGGGAAGTGGCTCCTCCGGACCGGGAGAAGGTGGGGCGGGGGCGACTTGGGTAACTTCCACCAAGGAGGTGTCCTGCAAAGGGGAAGACTGCGCCGGTTGCTGGTATTCGGGGGGAATGGGAATAGCGCCGGTTTCCTCCAGCATTTTCCGCTCACGCCTGGTCATCGGTGCCGCCGGCACCGCGGCAGGCGCCACCAGAGGCGCAGGTTGCGCTACCGGCACCTCCGCCGGAGGTTCCGGGACATACCCCTGCGAGAGAACGCTCTGCTCTTCGAGCTGGCGCCTCTCCCGTCTGGTCATCGGCTGAGCCGGAGGAATGTAGGTCACGTGTCGTCCCGATAAAGCTCGTGTTTGGCAATGTATTGAACAACCCCATCGGGCACCAGGTACCAGACAGAGTTACCCTCAGCGACTCGAGCTCGACAATCGGAGGACGAAATCGCCAACGCAGGCACCTCCAAGACTGTCACATGCTCGCTCGGGAGGGAATCGACCCGGAGGTCGTGGCCGGGCCTGGACACTCCCACGAAGTGCGCGAGGGTGGTGAGCTCAGGGGCGTCTTTCCACGACAACACCGCAGCAATGGCGTCCGCTCCGGTGATGAAGAACAGGTCCGCACCAGCCAATTCTTTGCGCATATCGCGCAACGTGTCGACGGTGTAGGTGAAGCCAGGCCGATCGATATCCACCCTACTCACGCGGAACCGGGGATTCGAGGCAGTGGCAATGACCGTCATCAAATAGCGGTGCTCGGCCTCTGAGACGTCGGGTTTGTCCGCCGGCTTACCTGTGGGGACAAAGATCACTTCATCGAGCTCTAGCGCCACCTGGACTTCACTCGCTGCCACCAAGTGGCCATGGTGGATGGGGTCGAACGTTCCACCCATGATTCCAATGCGGGGGCGGCGCTTCGAAGACATTGCGTCCTAGTGGTGAGCGGAGGCGTCGCTGGAGCCCTGAGTTTTCAGGCGGTGCCGGTTCGCGACGTTGCGGTAACTGTAGGTCAACCAGCCCAGCGCAAAGAACCCCACGAGAAAGACAGCGCCGTAGACCAGAGCGGGGAAGGGCAGCTCGTTAACAACTTCACCGGCGGCAATAATGGTGTCGGTCATGAGGTCTCGTGTTCTCCTTACCTGGATGCGGGTGACTCTAATCTACCGGAGGAAGATGCGCGGCGCCTTGCACTCAGCTGCGAACCTGGCCGTCGACCGCGAACAATCCACTTGGTGCTGGTGAGCTCGGGCAGACCCATCGGGCCCCTGGCGTGGAGTTTTTGGGTGGAAATTCCCACCTCCGCACCAAAGCCAAACTCACCGCCATCGGTGAAGCGGGTTGAGGCGTTCACCATGACAGCCGCGGAATCCACCTCGGTGAGAAACCGCTCCGCATTGGCCATGTCTGCAGTGAGGATGGATTCGGTGTGTTGGGTGGAGTAGGTGCGAATGTGCTCCAAGGCCTCATCAAGGCTCGCCACTACTTTGAGAGACAGATCGAGGGAGAGGTATTCCGTTGCCCAGTCCTCCTCGGTAGCGGGCACGGCAGTGGGCACCAACTCACGAATGGCCTCATCGGCGTGCAAGGTGACTCCCGAAGCCACCAAGCGCTCGGCAATTGCCGGAACAAGGCCCAGTGCATCCCGGTGAACCAGCACGGTTTCGACCGAGTTACACACACTGGGTCGCTGAACTTTGGCGTTGTGAATAATCTCCACCGCCTGCTCAGCCAGACGCGGTGGCGTCCACAAAGATGTGGACGATTCCTGACCCGGTTTCGATCACGGGAACGGTGGATTCTGTGACCACCGTCTCGATGAGCGACGCAGACCCTCGGGGAATCAGCACATCAATGAAGCCTCGACCCTTCATGAGTGCTTGAGCGCCCTCTCGACCCCAATCGTCCACTGTGGCAATCGCGTCTGCTGGCAGGCCTACCGAGGTCAGAGCATCACGCATCAGTGACACCAGCAACTTGTTGCTCTCCAGCGCTGCAGCGCCGCCTCGCATCACCACCGCATTGCCGCTTTTGAGTGCAAGTGCGGCGATATCCACGGTGACATTGGGCCTGGCTTCATAAATCGCCCCGATCACGCCAAAAGGCACCCGCACCTGCGTCACCTGAAGACCATTGGCCAACGTCATCTCCCGGATGACATCCCCCACCGGGTCCGGCAACGATCGGATCACGCCAACAGAGTCGACAAGCCCCTGGACTCTCTCCTCGGTCAGGCGGAGGCGATCCTGGAGACTGACGTCCATCCCCTCGGCTGCACCCCGCTCGAGGTCTTCGGCATTGTTCTCGATAATCTGTCGGGAATGGGAGCTCACAGTCTCCTGGATGGCTGCGAGTGCTTGATCCCGCTGGGCGGAAGACGCTGTGGTCAAAGCCCTGGCAGCAACCCTCGAGGCACGAAATAACTCCAGGAGCTCAGGAGCAAGGGTGATGGTGGGGCCAGCCATGACAGTTAGTGTATGTGGGCTGGCTCAAACCAGGTACCGAGGATTTCCCCCGTCACCAGGGCCCCGAGGGACTCTGTCGCACTCAAGAGGGTGGGAATCCCCGCCGTGGTGGCGACTTTGGCGGCACTGACTTTTGTGACAGCGCCCCCGGTGCCCACACTGTTCACCAGAGCCTCCCCAAGCTCAACACCCTCCAAGGGGTCCCCAAAGGGCACGGTGTCAATCTTGACGGCTCGAGGGTCCGTCGGGGGGTGCGTGTAGAGCGCATCCACATCGCTCAGGAGGACAAGGAGATCCGCACCCACCAGTTCGCTCACCAGGGCGGCCAGGCGGTCGTTGTCGCCAAAGCGAATCTCCTGGGTTGCCACAGTGTCGTTTTCGTTGACAATCGGGATAATTCCCAGGCCCAAGAGCCTTTCGATGGTGCGCAACGCGTTCGTGCGGTGGGTCCCGTTTTCCAGATCCCCCACGGTCAATAGCACCTGACCGGTGATGATGGAGAACGTGTCAAAAAGTCCCTGGTACCTGCCCATCAGGAGGTTTTGTCCCACAGCCGCGGCGGCCTGCTGGGTGGCAAGGTCTTGTGGGCGATCGCTGAGCTTCAAAAAAGGTGCCCCCACGGCAATCGCGCCCGAGGAGACCAAGACGACCTCGGAGCCAGCTTTCTGCCACGCGGCCAGGGCATCCACGAGGCCAGATATCTGGTGTTCTCGTTCACCACTGATCGAGGATGACCCCACCTTGACGACAACGCGGGATGCGGTGTGGGCTTGGTCTCTAGTCATCATCAGAGAAAAAACCTGCCTTCTTTTCTTCCTCCAACTCTGCCCGAGCGCGAGCCTTTGCGTCCATTCGCTCGTGGTAGCCGAGTTTCCGTTGAGCTCGGGTCGCCCGGGTGTTCTCCTCCAGGCGTGGGTCTGTTCCTCGGGGAGCAGCCATCAACTCTGCGGCACTGGAGAGCGTGGGCTCCCAATCAAAGACCTGGCCTTTGCCCGGTCCAATCATCACCGTGGCCCCGGGTGTTGCGCCAGCTCTGAACAATTCCTCGTCAATCCCAATTTTCATCAAGCGATCAGCCAAGAATCCGACTGCTTCATCGTTGGCAAAATCGGTCTGCTCCACCCACCGCTGGGGCTTCTCCCCCAGGATGCGATACAGCGGCCCCTCGGTTCCGCCCTCCACCACCACGGTGAACGGCGCCTCGTTGACAGCTTTGGGTCGCACCACAATACGAGGCGGGTTCGCTGCTGCCTCCACCATCTTCTGGCGGTGATCGGTGACCAGACCGCCGAGTGCATAGAGAAAGTCTTCGAGACCCACTTTGGAGACAGTGCTGAGTGGGAATACCCCATAGCCTCGCTCCTCCAGGTCAGCCTTCACCAGATCTGCGAGGCCACTGCCCTCGGGCACATCGACTTTGTTGAGTACCACCAGCTGGGGTCGATTGGTCAGGGGAACCTGGTCTTCACCCAGGGGATAGTTCTCGAGCTCCTGGAGGATCAGGTCAAGATCGGTCAGGGGGTCACGACCGGGCTCCAGCGTGGCGCAATCCAGGACGTGCACCAGAACACTGCACCTCTCCACGTGGCGCAGGAATTCAAGCCCCAACCCTTTCCCCTCGCTGGCTCCAGGAATCAGCCCTGGAACATCGGCCATGGTGAAGCGAACACCGCCGGCGTCCACCACGCCAAGATTGGGATGCAGCGTCGTGAACGGGTAGTCAGCGATCTTGGGCGTAGCTTTCGAGACCGCGGCAATCAGGCTTGATTTTCCAGCACTGGGGAACCCCACCAGAGCCACGTCGGCCACCACCTTAAGCTCCAGGTGGATATCTCCCTCAAACCCGTGGGTGCCAAGCAGCGCAAAACCCGGAGCTTTCCTGGCATTACTGGCCAGCGATTCGTTTCCCAGCCCGCCGCGGCCGCCCGACGCCACCACAATGCTCATCCCGGGGCGATCCAGGTCCACCAGGATGTTCGCCAGAGTCATCTCGCACCACAGTCCCCACCGGAACCGGAAGCGTCACATCAGGGGCACTCTTGCCATGCTTGGAGTCACCCTGACCCGGTGACCCGTTTCCACTGGTGCGGTGGGGTCGGTGGTGGTAATCCAGCAGGGTCGTGACTTGGGGGTCGGCCAGCAGCGTGATGTCCCCGCCATTACCGCCGTTACCACCATCAGGACCGCCCAGAGGCTTGAACTTCTCGCGGTGAACGGAGACACAGCCGTGACCACCATGACCCGCAGACAGGTGCAACACAACGCGGTCAACGAACGTTGTCATCGGAGTCACCTTCCTGTCATCTGGCCACTAAGCGCAAAGGGCGAGCCGAAGCTCGCCCTCGCACTACAGTGTGAAAATCTTAGGTGGCGGAGTCGACCACAGCGACTACTTTGCGGCCGCCTTTGGTGCCAAACTTCACTTCGCCTGCTGCGAGGGCAAACAGGGTGTCATCGTTACCGCGACCGACATTGTCACCGGGGTGAAAGTGGGTTCCGCGCTGACGCACGATGATTTCGCCGGCTTTGACGACCTGACCGCCGAAGCGCTTCACTCCCAGGTACTGGGGGTTGGAGTCGCGACCGTTACGAGTCGAGGACGCACCTTTTTTATGTGCCATGAGCTAGCCCTTTACTTCTTCGTGATGCCGGTGACTTTAATTTTCGTCAGATCCGCACGGAATCCCTGACGAGCCTTGTAGCCGGTCTTGTTCTTGTACTTCTGGATGACAATCTTGGGGCCGCGAAGGTCTTCGATAACCTCAGCGCTCACCGTGATTTTGGCGAGTTCTGCCTTGTCGTGAGTGACCTTGTCACCATCAACGTAGAGAACCGGAGCAAGAGTCAACGACTTTTTTGCCTGGGCGGAAAGTCGGTCCACCGTAATGATGGATCCAACTTCAACTTTTTCCTGGCGCCCACCTGCGCGCACAACCGCGTAAACCACGATGACAACCTGCCTTGTTACCTAGAAAGTGAGGATGCTCTGAGAAATACCGAAAACAGCACCGAGGGTCAAGAATAGACCATTGCTGAGCCCTGGGCAACCAGGAGAATCACCAGACGAAGCCGAAGCCTGGAAACTCCCCCACGACCGTGTTGTCGCGAAGATCCAGCACTCGAATCACTGTGCCGGTGGTGATCTGTTCGGCGGTCAAACCCTGATACCCCAGCGGACTGCCCTCCGGGTTGAACTCCACCAACAGGAACTGCCCATTGGGCGACAACCCAATGTTCCCGATGCTGCCGGGGGTGTCCAGTGACCCGGTCACGAGGGTGTGGATTCCCTCGGAATCCTCCCTGGTGACAATCGAGTAGGGATTGCCCTCCCCCAGACCCGGCAACTGAGCGCGGTGGAGACGGAGTCCGTCCGGGGCAAGAGCAAACTTTTGATGGCGTAGCGACGTCCCCTCAAATTCTCCGCGAGGGACACGAGTGAGTTCCCCGGTGGCGAGGTCCTGGGAGAGAGTCCCCAACCCATCCACATACAAGGCCTGTGTGCCCAGGGAATCAAAACCCCACAGCTCGGCTGCGGTCCCCACCGGCAACACCACCTGGGTCAGAGGGTTGAACCTCACCAGTTCCTGGTTTTTCTGCCAGACCAGGATTTCACCGCTCTGCGGTGACACGGCAACGGAGCGAACGGAGAGGGGTTGGCCGGCAATCCCACGAACAATCTCTGGCGTGCGATCACTGAGCACATCGAGGAGAACCAGGGCCCCAAACACTGACCCCACGGCGGGCGGGGTCACGTTTTGAATGGTCACCAGTGTGGTGCCCCAGGAGGCGTTGGCGAGATCCACAATCTCGTACCCAGGCGGAAGAACCACTCGCTCCGCCACCCCGGTGGACGGGTCAATGAGTTCAAGCAAGCGCTCATCACCCACTTCCCGAACTGCCGCCAGAATGGACGCCACCGGAGTGACCGAGATAATCCCCGGAGCCGAATAGAGAACCTCTGACCCTGCCGCACCTGGCACAGCGCGGTGGATTTCCCGGGTGTCCCCCAGGTCGCGCAGGAACACGAAATCAAAACCGCCGGTAGTGAAGGTCGTGGACCAGGAGCCCTCCTGGCCAAGGCCCGAGGGGCGCACTCCCGAGATATCCACTCGATACTCGGTGTCGGCAAGTAAGGGCTGCTCGAAGGTCAGCCGAACACTCAGCCCATCATCGTTCAGGGTGAAGGGGGCGTCAGGGGTGATCCGAACCTGGTCGATGGCGACCGGGTCAATGGCGCGATCAGAGCGCAGCGACACAAAGGCGCCAGCTCTTTGATGCAGGGACGACTCGTCAATCTGAACATCCCGGAGCTTGGGGCCCTGGAGCATGCTCCAGGCGCCAACTCCCACAATCACCAGAGCCAACACGGTCACCATCACCACCACCAGGGTGCGAAAATGTGTCGCGCCGGGGGTGACACCGCGGTCAGAAAAGGTAAGGCTCACGCGGCACCTCCTCGTCCACCACGTCGGCTGGCACGACGGCGAGGTTCCCGGGTTCTGCCACCTGGGGAAGAACCTGGAACCCACCGTTCACGGTGACCCAGGAATCAACCGCGAAGTCATCACCCCAGCCGGGGTAGTACACCGGGATACTCACCGGCTGAGCGTCCACCGCACAGCAGGTCACGACGAACCTGGTGAGGAAGAACACATCAGGGTCTCCGCTGTCGGTGATGGTGCCCAACGCGCTGAATGGTTTGCCCCGGAAGAAGGAAGGGTCTTGGGTTTGAATCAACAGGCTCGCCCAGTCTCGAACGGTCAGATTTTCAAAGCCCGAGGTTGTTGAGTCGACGTCAATGGCATCCGCGGCGGGTGAGGTTGCGACGGTGCCAAAACTCCGGTTTTCGGCCGTGTAACTCGACAAAGTGGTGGGCGGCAGCACCAGCGCAATAACGACGACGACGGCAATGAGGCTGAGGGACAGCCACTCCATAACAGAATGGCCCTTCGCATGTTTATGACCAGCGTGGGAGTGCCCGGTGTGAGGGACAAAGAACGCTATGGCCATCAGGGTAACCCCGATCACCGCCATCGCCAGGGTGAAGAGGTTGTATCGGGGGTGGATGTAGAAACCGAGCATGCCCTGCCAGCCCAGCCACACCGTCACCAGTGTGAGAACTCCGATGGCAAACACTCCTCGCCACGCGATGACTTTATCCAGCACTGTTCATCACCATCCCCAACGCCAGCGAACACAGACCCACCACTACCGCCATGAGGGCAATCGTCCGGCCGGCGAACGTGGTGCGCAGGAGCGCCACCATCTTGATATCAATCAGTGGCCCAAAAACGAGAAACGCCACAATCGAGCCGGGCAAGAATGTCTGAGCAAACGGAAGAATGAAAAACGCATCCACATTGGCGCACACAGAAATCACGAAAGCCAGAATGATCAGGGCCACCACGCTGACGATGGGGTCGGTCCCGAGCGCCAACAGCACTTCCCGAGACACCCCCACCTGAATTGCTCCCGCAATAAAGGCGCCCAAGGTCAGCGCTGGCATGAGGGCGGTGGATTCGGAAACAAACAGCGACCCGACCCTCTGCAACTGTGTGTCGCCTCGCTGCGTCGCCGGGAGCGCGCACTCGCGAACAAACTGTGAGGTCAGAAGGCTCTCGGGGTTGGGGTGGAGAGAGAACAACCAGCCGAGCAGATTCGCAATGAGATAGCCCGCCACCAGACGTGCGACCAAAATGCCATCATCGAAACCAAAGGCTTGATGAGTCGTAATGATGGTGACCGGATTGACAATCGGGGCAGCAAACAGGAAGGTGACAGAGTCACCCACCCCGTAACCGCGCCCCATCAGCCCGCGAGCGAGCGGCACGTTTCCGCATTCACACACCGGCAGGAACATCCCAAAAAGTGACACGATCGCGCGTCTGGCGAACGGATTCTTCGGGAGCCAGCTCTCCAGCCAGGAAGGCGGAACAAACACCTGAACCACTATCGACAGCGCAATTCCCAGGACAATGAAGGGAAGCGACTCAATCAGCAATGAAAGAGCGAGAGTGATGACGTCTTGAAGTTGGCCCCGAAAGGGAGCCAAATTTTCGCTCGTCCACGATCGCAGCGCGATCACGCCCACAAGCCCCAGCAGAAGCGCGAGGGGAACCAGGCGTCTCATGGCTGAAGGCTATCTCCCGGAGCTTGCGAAAAAGCTCGTTACCCGCTCGTTGCTCGACGGCGCCGTTTGGACGTCCCAGGTGCTGGGGCTTCGGGGAGCGCGGCCAAGACAGAGTCGAGCAGTTCGGGCTTCTCCGCTGCCGGCTTTTTTGCTCGACGGGATGCCGCTGCGGCGGGCTTGTCTGCCTCAGGCGACGAAGCCGATGCGTGCCCCACAGTGCTCTTCGCGATCTGAGCGATTGCATTGCGCGCGTCATCCGTTATTTGGTGCGGGGCAACGGTGGGTTGTGAGGAACCAGAGGACTTGCGCTTCTTCGACGGCGCACTCTCCGACTTGGACCGCGACACCGGCTCATGCTGGACAATCAAGCCTCGGCCCTGACAAATCTCGCAGGTCTCACTGAAGGTCTCCAACAGTCCCAGTCCCAGCTTCTTCCGGGTCATCTGAACCAGTCCAAGACTGGTGACTTCGGCAACCTGATGCTTTGTGCGATCGCGTCCCAAGCACTCCATCAGGCGCTGCAAGACGAGGTCACGGTTGGATTCGAGAACCATGTCGATGAAGTCGACCACGATGATTCCACCGATGTCTCGGAGGCGGAGTTGGCGGACGATTTCCTCGGCCGCTTCCAAGTTGTTCTTCGTGACCGTCTCTTCGAGGTTTCCCCCCGACCCCACAAACTTCCCGGTGTTGACATCGACTACCGTCATCGCTTCGGTACGGTCAATGACCAGCGACCCACCGCTGGGCAACCAGACCTTCCGATCAAGCGCCTTCGCAATTCCCTCATTGACCCGGTACTCCACGAAAGGATCGGCGTCGGAGGCGTACGCCTCCATGCGCGCAATCAAGTCAGGTGCCACCTGGGTGAGGTAATTCTCAATGGTCGTCGAGGCGTGAGAACCAGAGATGACAATCTTCTGGAAGTCCTCGTTAAACACATCACGGATGATCTTGACCAAGCAGGTCCGGCTCCGAGTGCAACAGCGCAGGCGCTTGGCTCTTCTCCGCTTGAGCGGACAGCTCTGCCCACTGCTTCTGCAAGCGCTCCACATCACTGGTGAGCTGCTCCTCCGTCGCACCCTCAGCTGCCGTGCGCACAATGACACCAGCAGTTTCGGGCAGCACCTGCTTCAGGATGGCTTTCAGGCGGGTGCGCTCCTTGTCGGGGAGCTTGCGTGAAATACCGTTCATGGCTCCACCGGGGACATACACGAGGTAGCGACCGGGAAGACTAATTTGGCTGGTCAACCGGGCGCCCTTGTGGCCCACGGGGTCCTTGGTGACCTGGACCAAGACGGTGTCGCCGGTCTTCAGAGCAAGTTCAATGCGACGCGGACCCGTCGCTCCGCCTTCCGCGGCAGCTTCCCAATCGACTTCACCGGAATACAGCACGGCGTTTCGACCTCGACCAATGTCGACGAAGGCGGCCTCCATGCTCGGCAGCACGTTTTGCACGCGACCGAGATAGACATTGCCGATCAGGCTCGACTCTTCGGATCGTGCGACGTAGTGCTCCACGACAACGTTGTCCTCGAGAACAGCGATCTGGGTGCGATCGGTAGTCTCACGGACCACCATCACCCGATCGACACTTTCACGACGAGCGAGGAACTCTGTTTCCGTCACGGTTCCGCGACGACGACTGCCCTCTCGACCATCACGACGGCGTTGACGCTTGGCCTCCAGACGGGTGGACCCTCGAACTTTCTGAGGTTTCCCGGAATCGGCAGAGGCCTCGGACGTTTTTTTGTCCTCGGTGAGCGGCTTACGGTTTGCGCGCGAGCGCCGTCGAACAACAGTCTCGCCATCCGGGGACTCGGAGCCTGGTGTCCAGGTCGGGAACAACCCGGGGTCTGGCGCTTGGAACACCAGGGACGTCGTTGTCGGGGCGGCTGGCTTGGTGGCCTTTGATGCCGACGCCTTCGTGGTCTTGGCAACTTTTGGCGCGGCAGGAGCCTTCTTTACTGGCTTGTCTGCGGCAACTTTCTTGGCTGCCGCAGGCTTCTTGTCAGGCTTTTTTTCGTCTTCTTTTTTTCGTGTCACCATTACTGGCGTACTCCTCACACATTCCCTGGCACCACTGGCTGGGAACACAATTGCGCTTCGGCAATACGTGCATAGACGCATTGAAAAAACTAGGTTGTAGGGGTTTTCCCCGTATTCGGATGGTCATCCGAGAAATCTTGTGGTTGCGCTTCGTCGTCTCTGGCGATGGCGCTACGACCAGTATCGCACACCGTCACCTAATTCTCACGGGGTGCTGTCATAATCAGCTCGTGAATTACCCCACGAGACGCGCCACCGGCATGGGACTTTTTCTGATGGTCAGCGGTCTTGCAGGCTGGGTCAGCATCGTTGATTCTCGCGGGAGAGGGCTACCGGTTAGCGCTTACCGGGGAGAAGCCCAGTTGCGATATCAACCCGTTCTTCTCCTGCGGCAACGTCATGCAGAGCTGGCAAGCCACCCTGTTCTTTGACATCCCCAACCAGCTCTACGGGATTGGCGGCTACGCCGTGGTGGCGGCTATCGGTGCCGCAGTGATGACGGGCTCGACATTCAAACGCGGCTTCTGGGTTCTCACAACCCTGGGCCTTTTTGCGTCCTACTTCTGGCTCATGTGGATGTTCTACCAAGCCGTTTTCGTGATTGGTTTCTTGTGCCTCTACTGCATGGTGGTGTGGGCCATCCACATGATTCTGTGGTGGATCTTCCTGCCCTGGGCCATGAAGCAGGGAATTCTCGGGTCCTCACCACGGCTTAAGAAACTGGGGGCTCAATGGCTCCCCTACAGCTGGATTCTGATTGTCATCAACTACGCCGTCATCGGCTTGTCAATCCTGATCCAGTTCCCTCTGCTGTTCTCCTTCTAGGAGGAGAACCAGAGAGCCAGCTCGCGCTGCGCTGTTTCGGGTGAATCGCTGGCGTGAACCAGATTTTGTTGAACCGGCAATCCCCAGTCCCGACCCAGATCGCCACGAATAGTCCCCGGTGCCGCCGCCGTCGGATCAGTTGCTCCGCAGAGCGAACGAATTCCCTCGATCACGCGGTTCCCGGCGACCCGAATAGCCACAACGGGACCTGATTCCATAAACGTCACCAGTGGGTCGAAAAACGGCTTACCTTCGTGTTCGGCATAGTGCGCACGCAGAAGATCGCGATCGGGCTGCACCATGCGAATATCCACCAGCTGATACCCCTTCGCTTCAATCCGGGAGACGATCTCTCCCGTCAAGTTTCTGGCAACACCGTCTGGCTTAATGAGGACGAGTGTTTCCTGGGGTGCAGACATGCGAAGGACTCCTTAGTGTTGAGGTTGTCACCGAGCCTACTGGCTCGATTCCGGCTTGTTTCGATCCAACAGGGGGCCTCGGATTGCTCCAAAAATCCAGAACGCCACCACGACCGCGAAGGACAGCCCGATGGCCACATCCCAGACAAAGCTCCCCAGCAGCACTACCTGAAACACGTGCCCCAGAATCTGCCCGATTCGATAGCGCACCGAGCCATACAAAAGAACCAACACAACGAAGGTCACCAGCGCCCCCACCAGCACCACCGGTCCGCTGTAGAGACGTAAACCGTTGATGACGAGTGCCCCGAAGAACACAACCACCATTTCCAATCCGAGTGCAATCTGGAGCAGTGATTCGGTCGCGCTCTTTTCCCGCTTAGCCATGGCCTGAGCCCCCTCGAACCTCACCGATCAGCGTGATGGAGCCGGTCACCAGGACCCCTCCCTCGACGCCACTGAGTTCTTTGGCGCGCTCGAGAGCGGAATCGACGTCTCCCCGGGAATCGACCCGATCAGGACCGGCGATTGCGGAGACGGTGTCGGCAAGATCCGATACCGAGATGAGCCCTGTCCGAATGCGACTGGGTGACCACGAAGTGGTCCACCACAGGGTCCAGGGCCTCGACAATGCCGATGACGTCTTTTTCTTGCAGAATTCCGAGGACACAAATCAGCCGGGAGAAACTAAACGACCCCATGATCGCGCGACACAGAGCCTCAGCGCTGTGTGGATTGTGAGCGGCATCGATAATGACCGTGGGGTGGTGGTCAATGATCTGCAGGCGCCCCGGACTGGAGGACAACAGGATTCCGTCCTCCACCACTTCAGCACCCAGCGGGATTTCACCATTGCCCAAGAACGATTCCACCGCGGCAATAGCGAGTGCAGCGTTATCCGCCTGATAGTCACCAAAGAGAGGTAGCCCCAGATTCCGATACTCCCCGGCAATTCCGGACACCGAAATCATTTGACCGCCCACCGCACTCTCCATGTTGGTCAGATAAAAGTCGCGTCCCATGACCCGAAGCGTTGCTTCGGAGAGCGTGCAGGCACGCAGAATCTCATCCATGGCGTCCTCGCTCTGGACGGCACTCACTACTCGGGACGCGGGCTTCACGATGCCGGCTTTGGTTCGGGCAATTTCTCGAATGGTGTCGCCCAAAAATTCTGCGTGATCCATCGCGATGGGTGTCAATACGGCGACATCTGCGACCACCACATTGGTGGCATCCCACTCTCCACCCATGCCCACCTCGATGACGGCAACATCCACGGGGGCATCAGCAAAACACGCGAAGGTGAGCACGGTGAGGGCCTCATAGAAGGTCAGCGGAGGCTCCGAGTTCGCCAGAAGTTCCGCATCCACCATCTGCAGGAAAGGCTCCACATCCGCCCAGTTCTCTGCCAACAACCGATCCGAGATGGGTTCACCATCGATCACGATGCGCTCAGTCAACCGGTGCAGGTGGGGCGAGGTCATGAGCCCCACCCGAAGACCGTGGGAGCGCAACAGGCTCTCGGTGATCCGAGCGGTGGAGGTTTTCCCGTTCGTTCCGGCGATGTGAATCACGCCATACATGCGTTGAGGATCACCGAGTAATTCAACTGCCCGCCTCGTTGCTTCCAATCGCCGCTTGGGGGTTCCCTCCCCGATTCGCGCGTAAAGGGCTTCCTCCACGGCGGCAGCGGCAAGGCGGTCATCAGAGGGGGTGTCAGCCACTCTTCGACACTTTCACACGAATCTTAGAGTTTTCCCCCACGGCCAGGACATCGTCACCGCCAGCTAAATCAACACACTCAATGCTCACCGACAGGGTCTCGCTGGCAACCATGTCCTGGTGGGTCGCGAGTGCCTCCTGGGCGACCTGATCCGCTTCGAGGACCGTCACGATGCGGTCTGAGACATCGAGCCCCGCGTTTTTGCGCTCCTGTTGAATCCAGCGCACCACATCGCGCGCGAGACCCTCGGCCGCAAGCTCCGGGGTCACCGTGGTGTCGAGGAGGACAAATCCTCCACTTGCCAAGAACTGCACCGCGGTGTCGTCACCCTCCGAGGTGAACTCGAGCACATATTCGCCCTCCTCCAGGGCAACGCCTGACACGGTGACGACACCGCCCTCAATGGACCAGTCACCCGCCTTCGCACCCTGAATGATGCTCTGGACTCCGGACCCAAGCCGTGGCCCCAAGACCCGCGACTGAGGGAGCAGTTTCTTGCCGATCCCCAACTCGGTGGCGACCCGGTCATCGAGTTCCCGCGTGATGACCTCTTGGACGTTGAGCTCCTCAGCCAAAATATCGAGAAAGCCCTCCACGCCGGCTGCGTTCTCGGTCACGATGGTGAGCGAGGTCAGCGGCAACCGCACGCGCAATCCGTGGGATTTGCGAAGCGCCAATCCGGCGGAGGCAACATCACGAACGGTGTCCATCGCGAACACCAGGTCATCATCAGCGGGGAAGTCGGACGCCTCGGGCCAGTCCGTGAGGTGAACGCTGTCACCACCGGTGAGGCCACGCCAGACCTCCTCGGTCACCAGGGGTGCCAGGGGGGCGGCAACGCGGGACACCGTTTCCAAAACTGTGTAGAGGGTGTCCAGAGCGTCGGTATTGGTGCCATCCCAGAATCTTTCGCGACTGCGACGCACGTACCAATTAGTCAGCACGTCCGCGAAATCGCGGATGGCGGCTGCCGCCATGGGTGAGTCAAGCGCCTCAAATTCTGCTGTCGTCACCTCGATCAGGTTTCGTGTTTTCGCCAGAATGTAGCGGTCAAGAACGTTACGGGAGTCTGTTCGCCAGACTGGCTCGTGATCGCCCACGTACAAACTGAGGAAGTAGTAGGTGCTCCAGTAGGGCAGGAGGAACTGACGGACACCCTCACGGATTCCCTCCTCCGTGACCACAAGGTTTCCGCCTCGAATCACCGAGCTTGACATCAGGAACCAGCGCATCGCGTCGGCCCCATCGCGCTCAAACACTTCGGACACATCCGGATAGTTCTGCAGGCTCTTCGACATTTTCTGGCCATCAGAGCCCAGAACGATTCCGTGGGAGATGACCTGTTTGAACGCGGGACGATCAAACAGCGCCGTGGCCAAAATGTGCATCGTGTAAAACCAGCCACGGGTTTGGCCGATGTATTCGACGATGAAGTCGGCGGGGTTGTGAGAATCAAACCAGTCAGGGTTCTCGAAGGGATAGTGAACCTGAGCGAAGGGCATCGACCCTGAGTCAAACCAGACGTCCAACACATCGGGGATGCGTCGCATCATCGAGTGTCCGCTGGGGTCATCCGGGTTGGGGCGCACCAGCTCATCAATGGCCGGGCGGTGCAGGTCAGTGGGCTTTACGCCAAAGTCCCGCTCGAGTTCCTCGAGGGACCCGTAGACATCAATTCGCGGGAAATCAGGGTTGTCGCTCTTCCACACCGGAATCGGTGAGCCCCAGTAGCGGTTGCGGGAGATGGACCAGTCCCTCGCGTTAGAGAGCCACTTACCAAATTGGCCATCCTTCACGTTCGCGGGAACCCAGGTGATCTCCTCGTTGAGCTCGAGCATCCGGTCACGGATTTCGGTGACTCGAACAAACCAGCTGGAGACAGCTTTATAAATCAGGGGCGTGCGACACCGCCAACAGTGCGGGTAGGAGTGGTCATAGGAGCGCTCGGCAAACAGGCGCCCACTGGTGCGGAGCAGTCCGGTGAGGGTTTTGTTCGCCTCGAACACCTGAACACCCGCCACGTCGGAGACCTGGTCAAGGAATCGACCAGCATCGTCCACAGAAATGACGACCGGGATTCCCGCCTCCGCGCAGGTGATCTGGTCGTCCTCGCCATAGGCCGGTGCTTGGTGGACAATCCCCGTTCCCTCACCCGTGGCGACATACTCCGCGACAAGAATCTGCCAGGCGTTCTCCATGCCCCAGGCCTCACGGTCGGCGTAGTAATCAAAAACTTGGGTGTATTCGATGCCGCCAAGGTCAGAGCCCTGAACGCGTCTGGTGATCGCCGCGATCGCATCCGCGACCTCGGCGTATCCGAGTTCCTTGCGGTAGTTGCCGATGGTGTCCTCGGCCATCAGGTAGGTGACACCGGAGTGCGAAGCCTCTGGTCCTGCCGGGACCAGTGCATAGGTGATGTCTGGTCCCACGGCGAGAGCCGCGTTGGTGGGGAGCGTCCACGGCGTGGTGGTCCACGCGAGTGCGAGGACTCCGTCGAGGTGTGCAGCTGCGGCCTTATCCCCGTGCAGAGGGAAGGTCACCGTGACGGACTGGTCCTGACGCGGTTTGTAGACGTCGTCGTCCATTCGTAGCTCATGGTTACTCAGTGGCGTTTGGTCTCGCCAGCAGTAGGGCAACACCCGGTAACCCTCATAGGCAAGTCCCTTGTCATGCAGCTGCTTGAACGCCCAGATGACGCTCTCCATAAAGGTGATGTCAAGCGTCTTGTAATCGTTCTCGAAGTCAACCCAGCGGGCCTGCCTCGTCACATACTCTTGCCACTCGGCGGTGTAGCGCAGGACGGATTCTTTGGCGGCCTGGTTGAAAGCCGCAATGCCCATCTCCTCGATTTGGCTCTTGTCCGTAATGCCGAGTTGGCGCTCCGCTTCCAGCTCGGCGGGCAAACCGTGAGTGTCCCAGCCAAATCGGCGGTGGACCTGCTTTCCGCGCATGGTGTGGAAGCGGGGGAACACATCTTTTGCATACCCGGTGAGGAGGTGGCCGTAGTGGGGTAACCCGTTGGCGAAAGGGGGGCCGTCGTAGAACACCCATTCATCGCAGCCTTCTCGCTGGTCAATGGATTTCTGGAACGTGTCTCCTTCTTTCCAGCCCTTGAGGACCCGGTGCTCAATCTCGGGAAAAGATGGGCTCGGCTCAACCGAGGAGCCGGGGAGGTGACGGGGGAAAGCCATGGGGGTGATCTCTCTGACACAGGTGGATGAGGGCTGCGAGGACGCATGATTTCTCACACGCGGTACCACCCCGCTTGCTTAGAAACTCTCTAAGCCACTTCATGTCAGGCGATAACGGGCCAACCCGACCGGTTCTACTGAGAATCAGGGATTCTGTTCTTCCGGCAGCTCCCCGGTGATGGCCGGTTCAGCGCTGTTGCCGACAGTCTAGAACAGGGTGGCCACACTGTGCTGACCCAGTGCGCCCCGTATTCGCTGGAGCTGCTCATCGAGCAGTCCCACCAGCTCCTCTCGCGGGGAGGGTGCCCTGGCCCAGCTCACCAGTGCCCCGACGATTGCTCCGAGCACAAGCCAGACATCCTGGTGCTCCACCCCAGAGCCCGCGATAATCAGGCGAAGCCTGTCGAGGCGAACTCCCGCGCTGGCAGCCAACTCGTCTCCGAGACCCATAGCCTCGCTTTGGCTGGCCACGAGAGGGATTCGCTCCCGCGGCTGGGCCGATGCAACCGAATGGAGTGCTTCCCGTAACGACAGAGCGCTCCCGAGAAGAGTCTCGAGGCTTGCCAGGGCGCGATCAACATCCACCCACAGAACATCGGATTTTGTGTCGCAATAATTGAAGAAGGTGGCCCGGGAGATTCCCGCGCGCCTGGCAATCTCGTCAATGCTGGTGTTCTGGTAACCCTGCTCGAGGAACAATTCCATTGCGGCGTCCTCCAGTGCTGCCACCGAGGACATCGGGGGTCTCCCCCGTTCTCGGGCCGCCATCTAGTCCCCTATAGTTGAAGTAGTACCTAATTTATGTACGCAGTCTAATAATTCATCACTGTAGCGGATTCTAGGAGGAACCCCATGATTAAGACCGATCCCGTAATGGCCAGAAAGGCCAGATGGGCGTCCCTTGTCGGGACTTCCCTGGAGTCCTACGACTTCTACATCTACGCATATTTCGCCGCGTTCTTCGTCGGCCCACTATTTTTCGACCCTCTCGGAGGCTTCGGGGGAACGCTGGCAGCTTTCCTCTCGATTGCCTTGGCCTTCATCATTCGACCCGTCGGGGCCATCCTGTTTGGTCACATCGGTGACCGCATCGGCCGCCGGAAGACCCTGATTGCCACGGTGACGCTGATGGGTGTTGCCACCGGGCTCATCGGAGTTCTCCCCACCTACGACCAGGCCGGCTGGTTGGGTGCAGCGGTGCTTGTGGCTTTGAGACTCCTTCAGGGCATCTCCATGGGTGGAGAGTGGGGCGGGGCAATTCTCGTTGCCACCGAGCACGAGTCCGGAGCCAAACGAGCCTTTGCTGCGGCCATGCCGCAGCTGGGATCTCCGATTGGCTCCATTCTCTCGGCCGGAGCATTTATCTGGCTGACCCTCGCGTTGACCAACGAGGAGATTGTGGAGTGGGCCTGGAGATTGCCCTTCCTGAGCGCCATCCCTCTGCTCTTGGTGTCGCTGTACTTGCGACTCGCCATTACCGAGACTCCCGTCTTCGAGGAAGTGGTGAAGCAGCAGCGCCGCCCCAAGGTTCCCTTCTTCGCGTTGCTCAGGCAACAGCCTTTTGCCGTGTTCATCGCGGTCTGTGTTGCTCTGCTGGGAATCGGTTCCTACTCCCTCATGAACACCTACACCATCAACTACGGAGTGGTGCAGCTGGGCTTTGAGTACTACGAGTTGTTGATTGCCACCACCATTGGTGGTCTCTTGCAGCTCATCACCATCCCGCTCTTTGGGCGATGGGCCGTGCGGATTGGCTCGACCAGCGTTGTGGCCTGGGGTGCGCTGGGGACGCTTCTTGTTGCGTTCCCGATCTACTACTTCCTTCAGTTCGCCGACTTCGGTGTTCTGGTCGCCATGATGCTGATCGGAGGCATCCTGCCCACCATGAGCTGGGCCGCCTTGGGAGGTGTCTATAGCGATCTCTTCGATGAGCGCTACCGATACTCGGCACTGGGCTTCTCGTATTCCATTGCCGCCGTGGTGTCCGGATTCGTCCCAGCGGTGACTCTCACGATTGGTGCGGCAACCAACAACGCCTGGTGGCACCCAGCGATTGTGCTGGCCGGGCTGGCGTTGATCACCCTCCTGGCAACTCTCCAGGCTGGTCGCATGGCGATTAGCAACACAGAGCCCGCCTATGCGAGGACGGGCGCCTAACCACAAACAGCGTGGGGTCTGGGTTTCCTTCGGGGAACCCAGACCCCATTTGTTTTGTAGCATGGGAGCACTAACACCAAGGCACAGTGGACGCGGTGCCGCCTATAGCGAAGAAGGTGCCCATGAGCACAGCGATTCCCGACAAACCGGCTCTCGAGGGACTCGAAGAGGTCTGGGGCACCCGCTGGGACTCTGAGGGAACGTATCGGTTCAACCGGGAATCGGCGCTGGCGCGCGGAAAAGACCACCTGTTTGCTGTTGACACTCCTCCCCGACCGCATCGGGAAGCCTCCACATTGGTCACGTTTTTAGCTACACCCACATGGACCTGCAAGCGCGATACCAGCGCATGCGGGGCAAAGAGATCTTCTACCCGATGGGGTGGGATGACAACGGACTGCCCACCGAGCGCCGAGTCCAGAACTACTACGGGGTGAGGTGTGATCCATCGCTCCCCTACGACACCGATTTTGTGCCACCGCTGGAAGCAGGCGCTAGCGCGGATGGCTCAAAACCTGGCGACCAAATTCCGATTAGCCGACGAAACTTCATTGAGCTCTGTGAAACTCTCACGGTTGAGGACGAAAAGCAGTTCGAGGACCTGTGGCGCACCCTGGGGCTCAGTGTGGATTGGTCACTCACGTACCGCACCATTGACGACAACTCTCAACGGGTGGCCCAGAGTGCGTTTCTGAAGAACCTCGAGAGGGATGAGGCTTACCGGGCGGATGCCCCCACTCTGTGGGACATCACGTTCCGCACTGCGGTGGCGCAGGCAGAACTTGAGGACCGCGAACAACCCTCCGCCTATCACAAGGTGACCTTCCACGGCGTCGGCATTGATGATGTCACCATCGTGACCACGCGGCCTGAACTGATTCCCGCGTGCGTGGCCCTGGTGGCCCACCCCGATGACGAGCGATACCAACCGCTTTTTGGCTCTACGGTTACCTCTCCCATTTTCGGTGTCGAGGTGCCCATTGTCGCTCACCACCTCGCACAGCAGGACAAGGGCACCGGTATTGCGATGGTCTGTACGTTTGGCGATGTCACCGACGTCATTTGGTGGCGCGAACTCTCGCTCGAGACACGGCCAATGCTCGGTAAAGACGGCCGCGTCATTGCGGAGACCCCCGCCTGGATCAGCTCCCCCGAGGGTCAGGATGCCTACGCAGAGCTGGCCGGGAAAACTGTCTTCAGTGCCAAAGCCGCCGTGGTGGAGATGTTGCGAGACTCGGGAGATTTACAGGGCGAACCCGACCCCATGGTGCACCCGGTCAAGTTTTTTGAGAAGGGTGACAAGCCTCTCGAAATTGTGACCACTCGCCAGTGGTATATCCGAAACGGTGCCCGCGATGAAGATCTCAAGCAGCGCCTGCTCAGCCGTGGTGGAGATGTTGCGTTCCACCCGGATTTCATGAGGGTGCGCTACGAGAACTGGGTTAATGGTCTCTCCGGTGACTGGTTGATTTCTCGCCAACGATTCTTCGGGGTGCCCATTCCTGTGTGGTATCCCCTGGATGAGGAGGGCAACCCCCGCGAAGGCGAAGTCATCACCCCGACACATGACCAGTTGCCCGTTGACCCTTCCAGTGACACCCCACCCGGTTTCAGCGAAGACCAGCGAGGTGTTCCCGGCGGGTTCCTCGGTGAGCTCGACATCATGGACACCTGGGCAACCTCGAGCCTCACCCCTCAGCTTGCTGGCGGCTGGGGTAGCGATGACGAATTGTTCTCTCTGGTCTTCCCCTACGACCTGCGCTCCCAAGGCCAAGACATCATTCGGACCTGGCTGTTCTCCACCATGCTTCGCGCCGAACTGGAACACGGGACACTACCGTGGAAAAATGCCGGAATTTCGGGGTTCATTGTGGACCCGGACCGGAAAAAGATGTCGAAATCCAAAGGCAACGTCGTCACCCCACAGTCCATGTTGGACGAGCACGGGTCTGACGCGGTGCGCTACTGGGCTGCATCCTCACGCTTGGGGACCGACGCAGCCTTTGACCCGCAAAATCCCAAACAAATCAAGATTGGCCGCAGGCTCGCCATCAAGGTTCTGAACGCCGCAAAGTTTGTGTACAGTTTCGAGGGCGCCACGGGCGAGGTCACTCACCCGCTGGACCTGGACATGCTGAGCGAACTGGGTCGCGTCATCACCCAGGCCACGACTGCCTATGACGCGTTTGATCATGCGCGAGCACTCGAGGTGGCGGAGACCTTCTTTTGGACGTTTACCGATGACTATCTGGAGTTGGTCAAGGATCGCGCCTACGTCGGGAACCCCGCAGATCGAGGCAGTGCCGTCACGTCACTGCAGTTGGCTATTGACGCTCTGGTCCGACTCTTCGCTCCGGTAATTCCCTTCGCCACAGAGGAGGTGTGGTCGTGGACCCATGAGGGCAGTGTTCACCTCGCCCCCTGGCCACGCACTGAAGAATTGCCGACCTCCTCCGAGGAATCAGAGGGCCTGCTCGCTCTCGCAAGCGAGGCTCTGATCACCATTCGACGCTCGAAAACCGACCAACAGGTGGCCCAGAAGATGCCTATTCACAGCGCAACGCTGAGCGGCCCAGCCCTCTTGCGCCTTGCTGAAGCTGACCTCACCGCCGTGGGAAAAATCCACACCCTCACCTGGGGCGATTCGGATGCGATTGTGCTGAGCGATATTGAATGGGGGTCCCTCGATGACTAGCCAAAACCCGGTGCTCGTGAGGCCGGTGGCAGTAGGCGACCGTGAGCGGTGGGAGAAGCTCTTCCTCGCCTATGGCGTGTTCTATACCGAAGACTTCCCACCTGACGTGGTCGACGGTGTGTGGCGCTGGCTCATGTCTGAGGATCACCCAGTTCGTTGTTTTGTCGCAGAAATTGAGGGTGTGGTCGTCGGTTTTGCCCACCTGCGATTCCAACACGACACCTTCACGGCGGGTGCTGGATGGTTCCTCGACGATTTATTCACCGACCCCGATGCGCGGGGCAACGGAGTTGCCACAGCTCTCATTTCCACCCTCGATGCCTACGCCACCGCCCACGGCGGTGGCACTCTGCGCTGGATCACTGCGGCCGACAATGACCGCGCGAGGCGTCTGTATGACACGCTGGCAACCGCCGCCACCTGGGTCACCTACGAGAGAGAGGTGGGTCAGTAATGCAGCTGGGAAGTCGCTTCTCGGTGGGGCAAACCCCTCGAGCCATTCCCGCCGAGTTAGCCGCTCGAATCCAGGAGGTCGAAGATTCCCTCAGCGATGACGAGCGGACGACCCTGCGCTGGACGCTGACGTGGTTGGAAAATCGCGCTGTCGTGGAGCTCGATAACGGCGTAATTCTCCGCGGTTAGGCGGACTTTTCTCGTCTCGCCGCAGGCTTCTGCACGATGACGGGTGGCGCTTGGCGCAAGACTGCATCCCGGGTGATGACCACCCGTTCGATGGTGTCACTCGAGGGAATGTCGAACATGACCGGACCCAGCACTTCTTCCAAAATCGCACGCAAGCCTCGCGCTCCGGTTTGACGCTCGGATGCCAGATCGGCAATCTCCTCGAGGGCAGCCTCCTCAAACTCGAGCGCAACACCGTCGAGAACAAACATTCGCTGATACTGCTTGACCAGGGCGTTCTTTGGGCCGGTCAGGATGTCAATCAGTGCGGACTGGTCCAGGGGCGCAACCGTGGTGACGACGGGGAGTCGCCCAATGAACTCTGGAATCAAACCAAACTTATGGAGGTCCTCCGGGAGCACCTGGCTGAAGAGGTTTTCGTGGATGTCCTTGCTGTGCAGGGGTGCACCAAAACCAATACCGTGGCGGCCCACGCGCTGGGAAATGATTTCCTCAAGGCCGGCAAAAGCCCCGGCAACGATGAAGAGCACGTTGGTCGTGTCAATCTGAATGAACTCTTGCTGAGGGTGCTTGCGCCCGCCCTGGGGCGGAACCGCAGCCACCGTGCCTTCCAAAATCTTCAAGAGTGCCTGCTGGACACCCTCCCCCGAGACATCACGGGTGATTGAGGGGTTTTCTGCTTTGCGGGCAATCTTGTCGACCTCGTCGATGTAGATGATGCCCATTTCCGCACGCTTCACGTCATAGTCCGCAGCCTGGATGAGTTTCAGCAAGATGTTTTCGACATCTTCACCGACGTATCCAGCTTCGGTGAGCGCGGTCGCATCGGCCACAGCGAAGGGAACATTGAGTTTTTTGGCCAGAGTTTGTGCGAGGTAGGTCTTGCCACATCCGGTGGGACCAATCAACAAAATGTTGCTCTTTTGGATGTCGATATCGTCGGTGGAATCCACCGCGTGCGGGGACGTCGCTGCACGCACACGCTTGTAGTGGTTGTACACCGCCACCGAGAGCGCCTTCTTGGCATCCTCCTGGCCTATGACGTACTCCTCGAGGAAGTCATAGATTTCCTTGGGCTTGGGAAGCTCAAAGTCTGCAGTAGCTGTCTCGCGGCCCTCAGATTGGCGCTCGTCGATGATTTCGTTGCAGAGTTCCACACACTCATCACAGATGTACACGCCCGGTCCGGCAATGAGTTGCTGAACCTGCTTCTGGCTTTTACCGCAGAACGAGCATTTGAGCAGCTCGCCTGATTCTCCGGTGCGCGCCATGGGGAAACCTCCACTTAACAACGGTCAGCGACACCTTGGAGCATACCTTTTGATGCTTTCGCCCGGCGGACATTCCACAGGCTCGCTCGGTGTGGCGAGATTAGACTGAGGGACTCATGACACGGACTTCCCGAACGAATCGTCTTTCACGCCTTCTCTGCGGAACTGTGCTCGGTGTCTTGCTCGTGGGAGCCTCCCCCGCCTACGCCCACAATGTGGTCGAGGACCGCTCCCCCGCGCCGGACTCCACCGTGACCGAGAGCCCCGTAGCGATTTCTCTCACCACCGATGACACGTTGTTGGATTTGGGCGGCGAGGCCAAAGGTTTTGGTGTGGTGGTGCGCGATAGTGGCGGGCTGTATTACGGCAACGGATGTGTCGACGTGAGTGAGCGGACAATGACCGCCCGTGCGGAGCTCGGAGAAGCCGGGACCTACGAGATCACCTACCAATTCGTATCCGCCGATGGCCACAGCCTGTCGGAGCGCTACGAGTTCATATTTGAGCCAAGCGCCGACCACTTAGCAGCCACAGGGTATGACACACCTGCCGAGTGTGGGGTTCCGAGGGACACCCCGGTCGAGGAATCTCGCCCCGTTGCCTTGCCCACACCTACAGACGAGGCCGCCGCGGAGCCCCCGCGCGACCCACTCCTGATTGTGGGCTTTTTGAGCCTTGTCAGTATCGCGGTGGTGGTCTGGATTGTCTGGCGCATCCGCCAGAAACGCGACGCTACTTAGCTTTAGCGGCGAGAGCCTCAGGACCCTTAGCCGGCGTGGGGTTACCCACTGACTTACGGGTCGAGAGCACCTGATCAATCAGGCCATACTCGAGCGCTTCTGGAGCCGTCAGAATCTTGTCACGGTCAATATCGCGGTTGACCTCTTCCGGGGTCTTATGGGAGTGACGAGACAGGGTGTCTTCCAACCATTCGCGAAGGCGCGCAATTTCCTTCGCCTGAATCTCAATGTCTGAAGCCTGACCACGGCCGGCCTCACCCATCATGGGCTGGTGGATCAAGATTCGGGAGTTTGGCAAAGCAAGACGCTTGCCTGGCTCGCCGCCGGCAAGAATCACAGCGGCAGCGGACGCTGCCTGACCCAGCACCACGGTCTGAATCTGGGGCCGGACGTACTGCATGGTGTCGTAAATCGCTGTCATGGCGGTGAAGGAGCCACCGGGAGAGTTGATATACATCACGATGTCGCGGTCGGGGTCCTGGCTTTCCAGAACCAGCAATTGCGCCATCACGTCATCAGCTGAGGCGTCATCAACCTGAACACCCAGAAACACGATGCGGTCTTCGAAAAGCTTGGCGTAGGGGTCTTGACGTTTGAAGCCGTAGCTGGTGCGCTCCTCGAAGGTCGGCAAAATGTACCGGCTCTCGGGGGTGGACGCCGTCATGCCTGACTGGGGGGTAATCATCTCCATCAGTTCCGCCTACTTCTTCTTGCCCTGGTCAGTTCCGCCGCCGCCGACAACGTCGCTCGCGGAGGCGCGGATGTGGTCAACAAACCCATACGCGAGTGCTTCATCAGCCGAGAACCAGCGGTCACGGTCACCATCGGCCATGATTTCATCCACGGTCTTGCCCGTTGCTTCGGCCGTGATCTGAGCGAGGCGCTTCTTCATATCGTTGATGAGGTGCGCCTGAGTCTGGATGTCACTGGCGGTTCCACCAAAGCCACCGTGGGGCTGGTGCAAGAGCACGCGAGCATTGGGGGTGATGTAGCGCTTGCCCTTGGTTCCAGCGGTGAGCAGAAGCTGACCCATGGAGGCAGCCATTCCGATACCGACGGTCACGATGTCGTTGGGCACGAACTGCATGGTGTCGTAGATCGCCATGCCCGCGGTGATTGACCCACCGGGAGAGTTGATGTAGAGGTAAATGTCGCTCTCGGGGTCTTCGGCAGCCAACAGCAACAGCTTCGCGGCAATCTCGTTCGCATTGTCATCACGAACCTCAGAGCCCAGCCAAATAATGCGATCCTTCAGCAACCGGTCAAAGACATTGGGTTGCATCATGGTTTCTGCCATGGTCACGATGGTGTTCTCCTCTACGGATTCAAAGCCTTGGTACCCCGAGCGTACACAGAGCACCAGGCGCCAACCGGGGGTGTTCGCCCTCGGCAGAGTGGCGTGGCTTAGTGGTCGTGGTCCTCGTGGTTATCCGCAACAGCCTGAGCCACTGCGTCTTCCACGGGATCGGTGGCGGTGCTGGTGAACTCGCTCAGGTCAACCTTCTTGCCCTTGGTGTCCTTCACGTTCACGGTGAGCCAGCGCAACGGAGAGTGACTTTGAGCGAGCAACCTCACCCACCATGGAGGGAATCTGGCCATTTTGGTCCAGCGACTGGATGAACTCGGTGGGCTCCATGCCGTATTGGCTGGCCGACTGCATCAAGTACTGAGTCAGCTCATCCTGGGACACCTGAACCTCTAGCTTCTCGACTAGGGCATCGAGCAGGAGTTGGGTTCGCAGGCTCTTCCCGGTGGATTCGACGACCTCAGCTCGGTGCTTGTCATCCTCCAGGCGACCCTCCTGCTCGAGGTGGCGGTTAACTTCGGCATCCACCACACCCTGGGGCAGTGGCATGGTGACCTCAGCAAGCATCTTTTCCACCAGTTTGTCCCGAGCCTCCTGGGCCTGACCAAACATTCCTTTGCGCTCAGCCTGCTTCTTGAGGTCTTCGCGCAACTCTGTGATGGTGTCGAATTGGCTCGCAATCTGAGCAAAGTCATCATCGGCTTCGGGAAGCTCCCGCTCCTTCACGCTCAACACGGTGACCTCAATCAAAGCCGTTTCTCCTTCGCGGTCACCGCCAAGCAACTTGGACTCAAAGGTGGTGGTCTCCCCTGCGGTCAAGGTGTCCAGTGCCTCATCGATGCCATCGATGAGTTGACCGGAGCCCATCTCGTAGCTGATGGAGGAAGCAGAGTCGATGGTGGAGTCACCAATCTTGGCAATCAAATCAATTTGGACGAAGTCGCCTTTAGTTGCGGGCCGGTCCACGGTGACCAGGTTTCCAAAGCGAGAGCGCAAAGCGTCCAGCTCGTCGTCGACGTTGCCCTGGGTGATCATGATGGGCTCCACCTCGAGGGTGTACTTCTCAAACTTCGGCAGCTCAAAGTCCGGTCGAACATCGACCTCAACAGTGACAACTAAGTCACCGGAAAAATCTTTGTCGCTCGGCCACTGAGTCACATCCGCTTCGGGGCGACCCAGGGTCCGAACTTTTTCCTCGGCAACAGCGAGCTGGAAAAAACGATCGATCCCTTCACTCACGGCGTGGTTGAGGACCTCGCCGCGACCGACCCGCTGGTCGATGATGGGAGGGGGAACCTTGCCCTTGCGGAAACCAGGAATCTGGATTTCCTCCGCGATGTGCTGGTAGGCGTGATCAAGACTGGGCTTGAGCTCCTCCGGGGTGACTGTGATGCTCAGGCGAACACGGGTGGGGCTGAGGGACTCTTTTGTGGTGGTGGGCACAGCTTTTCTCCAACTAACTTGTGTTTTTTCTTTCCGTCGGGGCGACAGGATTTGAACCTGCGACTTCCCGCTCCCAAAGCGGGTGCTCTACCAAGCTGAGCTACGCCCCGATGGTCCACAGCGATTCACCTTCGTGGCACGGTGTGTGGTGACCCGGCGAACAACCTTAGGAAGTCTAGCCGGAATGTGCGCCGAAGGAAGTGTCGCTGGCTCCCGATGCAGTAGCATCATGGATTGGTAACACCACCCTCGGGGATGTAGCTCAATGGTAGAGCCTCAGTCTTCCAAACTGATGGTGCGGGTTCGATTCCCGTCATCCCCTCCACTGTTTACAGCTCCCGATGCGTCACGACTCCCGCACAGATGGTGAGCGCAACCGGCATCTGGCGAAGAGCATCACTGGCTTTAGCCATGTCGCCAGCCAGAGCATCCATGAGCCACCGCGGGTCCGCATCCAGCACCGCAAGATCTGCCGGCTGGGAGACCTCCAGCTGGCTTCGATGGGAGAAACCGAGGGCTTCTTCCAGGCTCAATGCTTGTTCGTGGTGCCAAGGCTCCCGGCCATCTCGAGTCCTGGTGACTGCCGCCGCAATACTCACCCACGGATCTAACGGTGACACCGGAGCGTCAGACCCCAACACGAGCGAGGCTCCGGAATCCACCAGTCGACGAAGCGCAAACGCGCGATTAACCCGGTCAGCCCAGTAGACGTCGGTCACATCGCGATCATCTACGGCATGCTCGGGCTGAACGCTCGCGGTGATGCCGAGCTGACTGAAGCGGGGAAAATCTTGTTCACGCACCAACTGAGCGTGCTCAATCCGACCGCGCAAATCGTGCTCCTCGAAAATGTCCAGGATGATGCGATTGGCTTCATCGCCAATCGCGTGGACGGCCAGCCAAAAACCTGCGGCCTGAGCTTTCGTGAGAATCGCTGCAATTTCGTGGGGTGGGAAGTTCATCGCCCCGTATTCCGGGGGCGACACGGTGAGGTAGGGCTCGGTGCAGTGCGCGGTGCGAGTATTCAAAGACCCATCGGTGATGATTTTGAACGGTCCGACCGTGACACCGGGAGCCAGCTCCTGGCCACTCGAAAGCCCCTCCGCAATGGCCTGGTCAAGGTCATCCGGGTACACCCCGGCCTCCACTCGAAGCGGATAGCGACCGCCCGCCGCCTCAGCCCGTCGAATCCAATCGGGAGCGTTGTAGCGCATTTCCAAATCCACGATGCCGACCACTCCGCGGCTGGCAGCATGCCGAGCGGCATCCATGGCCCACTCGTCAAGGGTGGCGTTATCAAAATCGTTGGCTCGACGGGCTAAATCGAACCACTCGCGTTCCGTGATCACACCATCGATGTCGTGACCCGTCACCCCAAAGTGGCGCAACGTCGCCGAGTTCACCCAGGCCGAATGAACGTCCACCGAAATCAGAATCACCGGGGTGTCACCGGTGGCCTCATCCAGAAGCTTCGTCGTTTTCTGGTCTTTCCAGAGACCATCTCGATAGCCAGCACCGACGACGAGGGGATCAGGGGTGGACTGGGAGGCGTTGGTGGCCACAGCCTCACCCATGACTCTCGCTGCGTCAGCTGCGGAGGATGCCCCCACCAAAGAAACGCGTCGGCGGTGTTGGGCCCAGAGCGTGAAGTGGACGTGTTCATCCCACAAACCGGGAGTGACCACCCGCTCCTCGAGGTCAATGACCTCGTGATCCCCGAGGGCAGCGGTCCCTGAGGGAACAACCTGCGTGATCCACTCGCCCTCGATGACAATGTCCACCAGCTCACCGGCCGGGGAACCCCAGCGTTTCGCGCGAGTCAGAATCACGGGTGGTCCTTTCAGGAGGCTTGGCAGTGAGGGCAGAAATAGAGCTTACGAGTCGCCATCAATGCCATCTGGACGTGAGTGCCACAAACGCGACAGGGCAGGCCCTCGCGCTTATAGACAAAATAGCGGTCCTTCGCCACACGCAAAGCCCGCGTTCGCCCGGAGGCATCCAGATCATGTCTGGTGAGCATCACACCGGTCTTCACTCCGTCGGCGAGAAGCTTTGCCCAATCTTTCCAGAGCGTCACCACTGTCTCCTCGGGAAGTGAGGACGCCGGTCGGTAGGGGTCAAGAGCGTGTCGGAACAAAATCTCCGCGCGATAAACATTGCCGATTCCGCTGACGACCGCCTGATCCATCAACACCATCCCAATCGGTCGGGAGGTGGAACTGACTCTGCGGACGAACTCACGCTGACCCCGAATTCCCTTGTCCAGCAAAGGATCAGGCCCCAGCCTCGCCATGACCGCGGCTACCTCCTCCGGTGTCTGAACCTCACACGCCGTGGGCCCGCGAAGATCGGCGACAACATCGAGAGTTTCCAGCCGCAAGCGCACAGCCCCTCTCGGTGCTGGGGGAAAGGGCTCATCGGCGTCGAAGGATTCTTCGCGCTCTCCGATGCGACGCCTGGTCGCTCGGGGAGCCCCGAGCGATAGCGTCTGGGGTGACCCCGCGCGCACGCTCTCACCGTGCAGTGTCATCACATCCCAGGCCCCGTAAATTCCCAGATGCACTCGCACGATGCGATCTCGCTCAAAATGCAGAAAAAGCTGCTTGCCCCGGGCTTCGGCGCGTTCCAAAACCGAGCCCGAAATCAGTTGGGCGCCGTCGTGAAACCGGCCTTGAGGGGACGAGGCCGCCACGCTCTGGCCTTGAAAAACGTCACGAAACAGCCCCGCAATCCGGTGAACGGTGTGACCCTCAGGCATGGAGAGTCCTAGTCCTCGAGAGAGAAACCGGCAATAGCCCCCGTTGTCTCGTATTCCGCCAGCTGAGTGATCCGCCGAACATGGCGCTCGTCACCGGGAAAAGGAGTTCGAATAAAGGTGTCGATGAAGAGGACAGCCTCATCGATACTGTGTTGCCTCGCCCCAATGGCACACACGTTGGCATTGTTGTGCTCGCGGGCAAGCACAGCGGTGTCCACATTCCACACCAGTGCGGCCCTAGCCCCCATCACCTTGTTGGCAGCCATTTGCTCACCATTTCCCGAGCCTCCGAACACCACGCCGAGCGCCTCGATTCCTGCGGCCTGGTCGCTCACCACTCCCCGAGCGGCCCGAATACAGAAACTCGGGTAGTCATCCAGCGGGTCAAAAGCCTCCGGACCGTGGTCAATGACCTCGTGACCCTCGAGCTCCAGATGCTCTTTGAGGTCCTTACTAAATTCCAGGCCTGCATGATCGGTGGCGATATGGATGCGCATGCCCTCAGTCTATAAAGTGGGCGCGTTTCGCAAATCGATACCGTTTTAGTTACGACGATGCGGGACACCGCGTTTTCCCCTATCCTGGGAAGCGTCTGTGGCAAGGAGCCTTGGTGTGAGCATTCCTGATTTTCGTCGTGCGGTACGCGGTTACGACACCGATGACGTCGAACGTTTCGTTCGCGACCTTTCGGAGCGCCTCGAGCGCCTAGAGAACGAGCGCGCCGAGAACCAACGGACCATTCAGCGCCTTTCCCGTGACGCGCAAGACGCCAATGAGCGCGCATCCCGCGCAAAGCCCAGTTTCGCTGAACTCGGTTCCGCCTTCGAAGAGACCCTCCGTCTTGCCGAAGAGCAGTCCCGCAAGATCACCGAAGAGGCAGCCGGTGAGGCGACCGAGGTTCTCGGGAACGCTCGAAGTGAAGCCACCCGAGTCAGGGAAACCGCCGCAAAAGAGTCACGGAAAATCCTGTCCGACGCGCAGCGCGCGGCAGAGGACCTCCGTCTCGACAGTGAGCGCGAGGCCGCACAACTTCGCCAGCAGGCAGCAGACGAAATCGCCAAGGCCACCAACACTCGCACCCGCGCAGAGCGCGCTGCGGCCACCATGGTGAGCCAAGCGGAGAAACAAGTATCAGAAATCAAGGCTGAGGCGTCTCGTCAGGTTGAACAGGTCAAGCGCGAAGCATCCGAACTTCTGCACGCAGCCCAAGAGCGGGCCGTCGCGACCGACGCCAGTATTCGTCAGCAAATCGATGAGGCGGAACGCGCCCGCGCGGCCATTCACGAAGAAGCCGACAACTACGCCCAGAAGGCTTATCAGCAAGCCGACGAGCACGTTCAAACCGCCGCCAAGCGCGCCCAAGACCTCGGACAAGAAGCCGATCAGGTCTTGGAAACCTCACAGCGTCGCGCTGACGAACTCACCAAGGAAGCTCGTGGCTACGCTGAGCGTCTGATCGCGGAAACAGTTCAGCGCTCTCGAGCCATCGCCCGCGACACCGAAGAGCTTGTCAACACGATGCTCTCGGACACCGAGAGTCAGCTCTCCGACATTCGTCGTCAGCAGTCTTACCTCAACGATTACCTGCAGCGGATGCGCCAGGCGGCGACCGAGGTCGACATGGAAATCACCAACATTCAGCCCCCGAAGCTCACAGCAGACACCAAGTTGATTACGGGCGGATCGGGCGCTGAAGAACCCCTGCCAGAGGCAGAGCCGGTCACCATCGACATCGAGAGCGACCAGAAGTAACCTCGGCTACTCGGTCGACCGCGAGGTCGTAGGCTTGTTGTGATGCGCCCCTGTGGGGCGAGCGGAGTGTCTCTCCGCGCTCACGACGTGTTAAGGAGACGGTGTGCCCGGCGAGAATCTCACCAAAGTAGAAGCCTTCACACGATCACGGCTCATCACCGTCAAGGGCTACGACATCGAGATTGACCTCCGGGAAGTGGCCTCATCGCCTACCTTCCGCACTACGTCTACCGTCACCTTCCTTGCCGAACCCGGGGAGTCATCCTTTATCGACGCCATTGCCCACACAGTCCACCGCGTTGTTCTCAACGGGCAGGAGCTTGACCCGGCAGACGTGTTTGACGACTCCCGGATTTTGCTGACTGGACTGAAAGCGGACAACACCCTCGAGATTGAGGCAGATTTTTCCTACACAAACTCCGGCGAGGGTTTACACCGATTCGTTGACCCGGTGGATGACGAAATTTACCTGTACACGCAGTTTGAGGTTCCCGACTCTAGGCGAGTGTTCCCGGTATTCGAGCAACCCGACCTGAAAGCAACTTTTCGCTTTACCATCCACGCGCCGAACCATTGGCAGGTGGTGAGCAACCAACCCACACCCGAGCCCACTGCGACCGAGAACGGCTCGACCTGGGCTTTTGGTGCGACCCCGCGTATTTCGTCCTACATCACGGCGTTGGTTGCCGGGCCCTACGAGGCCGTCCGGGATGAACTGGTGAGCTCGAGTGGAAAAACGATTCCCTTGGGCGTCTTCTCCCGGAAGTCGCTCTCCCAGTACCTCGACACCGACTACATCCTCGACATCACCCGGAAGGGGTTTGAGTATTTCGAAAGGCGCTTCGGTGTTCCCTATCCGTTTGAGAAATACGACCAGCTCTTCGTGCCGGAATTCAACGCGGGGGCCATGGAGAATGCGGGTGCTGTCACCTTCACCGAGAGCTATGTTTTCCGGTCCCAGGTGTCCGATGCTGTTCGCGAGCGCCGAGTGGTCACCATCCTCCACGAGCTTGCGCACATGTGGTTTGGGGATCTCGTCACCATGCGCTGGTGGAACGATCTCTGGCTAAACGAATCTTTTGCCGAATGGGCGTCCACCATTGCCACCGCCGAAGCGACTGAGTGGACAGAGGCGTGGACGACTTTCCAAGCCATGGAAAAGTCCTGGGCTTACCGCCAGGATCAGCTGCCCTCCACCCACCCGATTGTGGCGAATATTCGAGACATCGAAGATGTCCAGGTTAATTTCGATGGCATTACCTACGCCAAGGGTGGTTCAGTTCTCAAACAATTGGTGGCCTGGGTGGGTGAAGAGGCGTTCTTCCGTGGAGTGCACAACTACTTCGTGAAACACCAGTGGAGTAATGCCACCCTGTCGGATTTGCTGGAGGAACTCGAAGATACTTCTGGCCGCAAGCTCCGCCACTGGAGTGAACTGTGGTTGGAAACAGCGGGAGTCAACACCCTCTACCCCGAGGTCTCGGTGGATGCTGCCGGCGTGATCACGGACTTCCAGATTAGACAAACCGCCCCGACGAGTGGCCGACGCTTCGGCCACACCGTCTGGCGGTGGGCTTCTACAACTCCGCAGAGGACGGCGTTCTCCAGCGAGTCTGGCGCACCGAACTCGACATTGACGGTGAGCTCTCGGAGGTGACCGAAGCTCTCGGCCAGGTTCGCCCGGAACTCATCCTGATCAACGACGACGACCTCGCCTACGCAAAGATTCGCCTCGATGAGCACTCTCGGGTCACCGCTGTCACAGACCTTTCCCGGGTGGCAAGCCCGTTGGCTCGTGCCCTCATCTGGGGTAGCCTCTGGGATTCCACGAGGGACGCCGAAACCCCTCCTGCAGAATTCATCGAGCTTGTCCTGGGAAACATTGCCCACGAATCTGAGAGCACCACCATCAGAACAGCCCTCGGGCAACTGTCCCTGGTGGCGCGAAACTATGTCTCCCCCGCGAGGCGCGCTGCAGTCCTCAAAGATGTGGGGACTCGAGTGTGGGAGTTGGCCCGCTCTGCGGCCGCCGGTAGCGATGCACAATTTCAACTAGTCAAAGCATTTGCCACCCTTGCCTCCACGTCGGAGCACGCCGACATTCTCCGTTCTCTGCGCGAAGGGGACCTCCGTCTCGAGGGGCTCACCATTGACACTGACCTCTCCTGGGAGCTCCTGTCAGGGCTCGCACTCTGCGGCGCCGTGGGGCCAGGAGATATTGACGCAGCACTCGCAGAGGACAACACCTCCAACGGTCAGCAAGCAGCCGCCAGAGCGCGGTCACTGTTGCCGGGAGGGAAGGACAAGAAAGCGGTCTTTGACCAGCTGGTCTCCTCAGATGACACCCCCAATGCGATTGTGCGCTCGTTGACACTGGGCTACGACCTGGTCAATGATCAGAGCGCACTGGAGCCACTTGTCGATGAGTACTTCGCCATGGTGGAATCCATCTGGAATCAGCGGACCTACAAGATTGCGGAATACCTTGCTGAGGGTCTCTATCCCAGCTCCCTCGCGTCGAAGAACCTCGTCACCAAATCTCGCCAATGGCTGGATTCTCACCCAAAAATCCCCGCGCTTCGACGAATTGTGGAAGAGAATCTTGCCGGCGTGGAGCGAGCACTGAGAGTTCAGGCTGTAGATGCGGCACACGCCGGCTCATAGGCCAACGCTCTAGCATGAGGGTATGGAGCTAGCGGACCTCTGGGACTCGTTCACCGACGCTCTCGGTGGATACGGGTCAGCCCTTCGCATCATCGGTGTTGTCGTCGCCGGCATTGCGGCAAGTCTCATCCTGCGTGTTGTCATTCGCCGCATCGTGAACCAGGTGGTGCAAGGCGTGAAGCGAGCCAACAAGGTGGACGACACCCAGGAGCTCAACGCCAGTCCTATCTCCGCAATGCGCTCGGTGCAGCGCACGAGAACATTGGGGTCCGTTCTCAACAACACCTCGACCTGGGTCATTGTGATTGTGGTGTCGATTCTTGCGCTCACCGAACTGGGTTTCTCCGTCACCGCTCTGGTGGCCAGTGCGGGAATCCTCGGGGCAGCTCTGGGATTTGGGGCCCAGTCGATCATCAAGGATGTGCTCAACGGTCTCTTCATGGTGTTTGAGGATCAGCTCGGGGTGGGCGACGTGGTGGATTTGGGAATTGCCGAAGGTGTCGTCGAGCGTGTGGGCATCCGCATTACCGAAATCAGGGATGTGTCGGGAACCCTGTGGTTTGTGCGAAACGGCGAAATTCTTCGGGTGGGGAACAAGACCCAAGATTGGTCACGAGTCATCCTTGACCTTCCGGTTCCCTACGACTCCAACATCGACGACATCCAGAACCTGCTCCTCGAATCAGCACAAGAGTTTGCCGCCAGCTCCCGAATGGCGCAGAAAGATTATGGAAGACCCCGAGGTGTGGGGGGTTCAATCTCTCAGCGCGGAGGCCGTCACGTTGCGACTCGTCGTCAAAGTGCGAGCCGGCGAACAGTGGGCCGCCGAACGAGCTCTGTATCGAGCACTCAAAGACTCTCTCGACCAGCGACACGTCGACATCCCGGCGCTGAACCGCATGGTGGTCGACAATTCCGAGAGGTCCCGTAGCTCGGGGCGCCGCACCTCTGACGCTGACGCCGCAGGCGAGGCCTCGAAGGACGACGCCTAGCTCGATGCCGGACGCACACCCCGCACTCTATGACCGCATCGGCGGGTCAGAATCTTTTGATCTTCTCGTCCGGGCCTTCTATGAGGGAATCCGAACAGATTCAGTGCTGTTGCCGCTGTATCCCGAGGATGATCTCGAGGGAGCCATCTGGAGACTCTCGGCCTTTCTCCAGCAGTACTTTGGTGGCCCGCAAACCTATAGCGAACAGCGCGGTCACCCGCGCCTGCGGATGCGGCACGCTCCCTTCAAAGTGAACCCCGAGGCGAGGGAACGGTGGCTCACCCACATGAGAAAAGCGCTCAACACTCTGGAGCTCGCACCCCTGGATGACGGCGAAATGTGGGACTACTTTGAGCGCGCGGCGCTCTCCATGGTCAACACCTTCGAGGACTAGTCCCCCTCATCTGGCCCGAAATCGTGGCCACCGGGGAACTTGACCATCACGTAACCAGATTTACTCGAGAGGCGCAGCCAGTTCTCGAGAGTATGGACCTGCAGGGATTTGTCACCCAGGAAACCCAGAGCGTCCGCCGCAAAAGCGGCTCCCGCGGGAATCTTCTTATTCTGGGCAATGGGGGAACCCCACACCTCCGCGCGAACTTTCTGCAGCACTGATTCCCCAATGGAACCCGGCACCGCCTCCGCGACTGCGGTGATGCCCGCCGCGGCGGCCTCCGAAAGAACAGAGTTGGCAACACTGAGCCGTCGGCGCCACCCCTCCCGGGGAGGCGTAATGGCCGCCCAGGCCAGAGAAGCGACCTCACCGGGTGTTCCCAGTTCCTTCTCCTCACGCTCCAGCGCTGCTGTCACGCGGGAGACAAGAGCGTCGATGGGCACCACCACATCAAATTCTTGAGACTCCTGCAGCGCAAACACGCGCAAGCCAAGAACAGTGGGGGTCCTATCCAGGAGACCTCTGGGGAAAAGAATCCCCACATAGACCTGAAGGTGACCTCCCGCGGCGACTAACCGGGCAGACCCGTTATTGACGCGAGCCGCTCGTTCAAGAAAAGTCACAAGGTCTTGACGTGCCGCATCGGGCGTCAGAGTGAAGGTGTGTCCCATGGCGTTCTCTAAACTACAACCAATGACACCTTCCCAGGGGGACACCCCGAACCTTCCTCCGGTCGAGAGTATGCTGCGCGCGCTGACGCTCTCGAGCACGTCAGCGCGCACTCGTGAAGACATCTTCACCGCACCCAGCCAGTGGCAACCGCACGGGCGCGTCTTTGGCGGCCAAGTGATGGCTCAGGCTGCGGTGGGGGCAATGCACACCATCGCGGAGGACCGCATCATTCACTCCCTCCACGGTTATTTCCTGCGCCCCGGGGATATCGAGGAGGAAATCACCTTCTCGGTCGACCGCATCCATGACGGACGATCCTTCTCAACGAGGCGGGTCCAGGCCTACCAAAAAGGTCAGCCCATCTTTTCGATGATTGCGTCCTTCCAGGACGAGGACCCAGGGCTTGACCACCAGGCAGTGATGCCTGAGGGCATGCCCGATCCGGAGTCACTCCCCAGCGCCGCGGAGGTTCTGCAGGGCATCAACCATCCCGCCGCCGATGTGTGGGCGAAGACTCGAGCATTCGATCTGCGCCACCACCCCTCCTCGGTCTATGCGAGCGTGGAGGGTGAAGCAATTCCGCATCAGGCAGTGTGGATGAGGGCACTCGATACGCTGCCCGATGACCCCAATCTTCACCGAGCAGCACTCGCCTATGCCAGTGACTTCAGCATCCTCGAGCCGGTGATGCGAGCTCACGGCATCAGCTGGGCAACACCGGGACTCAAGATGGCAAGCCTCGACCACGCCATGTGGTGGCACCGCTTTCACCGCGCCGACGAATGGTTCCTGTATTCCCAGGAGTCCCCGTCAGCTCGGGGCGGTCGAGGACTTTCGCTCGGGCGAATTTTTGCCCAGGATGGAACCTTGGTTGCCTCAGTTGCCCAAGAGGGAATGATTCGAGTTCCGCAGTAGAGAAAATCAGAGCTGGTTGACCAGAACCCGAATCGTCAACAGCCTGCAAGCCGTTCTAATCTCGGGTGAGCTTGCGATAGGTCGAGCGGTGAGGTGCGGCCGCATCGGGACCTAGCCGCTCAATCTTGTTGGCTTCGTAGGATTCGAAGTTTCCCTCAAACCAGTACCAATTTGCCGGGTCCGCCTCAGTCCCCTCGTAGGAGAGGATATGGGTGGCAATTCGGTCCAGGAACCACCGATCGTGAGTAATCACGACAGCACATCCAGGGAACTCCAGCAGAGCATTCTCCAAGCTGGAAAGGGTTTCCACATCGAGGTCGTTGGTGGGCTCATCCAAGAGCAACAGGTTCCCACCCTGCTTGAGCGTCAACGCAAGGTTCAAGCGGTTCCGCTCTCCACCGGAGAGGACACCCGCCTTCTTCTGCTGGTCGGGACCCTTGAATCCAAAACTGGAGACGTAAGCGCGCGAGGGTATTTCGACGTGTCCCACCTGGATAACGTCAAGCCCATCCGACACCACTTCCCACAGGGTCTTGGAGGAGTCGATGCCGGATCGATCCTGATCAACATAGGACAGCTTCACGCTCTCCCCCACAATCAACTCTCCGCCATCCAGTGACTCAAGCCCGACGATTGTCTTGAACAGGGTGGACTTTCCCACACCGTTGGGTCCGATAATTCCGACGATTCCGTTGCGCGGAAGGGAGAAGCTCAAATTGTCGATCAGAACTCGATCGCCAAAACCCTTCTTGAGCGAATGCGCTTCCAAGACCTGCTGGCCCAATCGTGGTCCCGGAGGAATCTGAATCTCCTCAAAGTCGAGCTTCTTGGTCCGCTCCGCCTCGTCCGCCATCTCCTCATACCGAGCAAGACGAGCTTTGGACTTCGCCTGGCGACCCTTGGCGTTGGAGCGAACCCATTCGAGCTCGTCCGCAAGACGCTTGGCAAGTTTCTGGTCTTTCTTTCCTTGCACCTGAAGTCGCTCAGATTTCTTCTCGAGATAGGTCGAGTAGTTGCCCTCATAGGGATAGAGGCGGCCGCGGTCGACCTCGGCAATCCACTGCGCCACGTGATCCAGGAAGTACCTATCGTGGGTGATCGCGATTACGGCGCCGGGATACTTCGACAGGTGTTGCTCGAGCCACAACACACTCTCGGCGTCCAAGTGGTTGGTGGGCTCATCCAGAAGCAGAAGATCAGGCCTCTCGAGCAGCAACTTACACAGCGCCACCCGACGCTTCTCACCACCCGAGAGATGGGTAATGGACGCATCCGAGGGTGGGCATCGAAGAGCATCCATGGCCTGCTCTGAGCTGGGAGTCAAGATCCCAGGCATCGGCTGCGTCAATCGCCTCTTGGAGCGTGCCCATCTCGGCGAGGAGCGAATCAAAATCTGCGTTGGGATCAGACATTGCGGCCGAAATCTCATTGAACCGAACAACCATGTCGTGTGTCTCGCGCACACCATCGCGCACATTCTCCAGAACTGTCTTTGATTCATCGAGTTCGGGTTCCTGCAGGAGGATTCCGACGGAATACCCCGCCGTGAGCGTTGCTTCACCGTTGGAGGGGGTGTCAAGCCCCGCCATGATTTTCAGGATGGTGGATTTACCCGCACCATTGGGGCCCACCATGCCAATCTTCGCCCCGGGGAAGAAAGACATGGTGACATCGTCCAGGATGAGCTTGTCGCCGATCGCTTTGCGGGCGCGGACCATTGTGTAAATGAATTCAGCCATAGGTTCCTAGTCTAGGGACTTTGGCTGCCGGGGCTTGGCGACTAGAGCTCGTCTTCTTCGTCCTCGTCGGGGTCTTCCTCGAGGATGGTCCTGGACACTTTCGTGTAATCGGTGACGCCCCAATACAGGTCGTGGCCCAGGCTGTCAGCCTCAATTTCAACGCTGGTCCCCGACTTGTCATCGTTGGACCAATCCCGAACTTTGAGGCGTCCCACCGTCACCACGCGGTCACCTTTGTGGAGGGACTGGGACGCATTCACGGCGAGATCGCGGAACGCGGTCACGGTGTACCAGTTGGTCTCGCCGTCACTCCAACGGCCGACTTTGCGGTCGTACCAGCGCTGCTGCGAGGCGAGCCGAAAGCTGGTGATGGCGAGGCCCTCTGAGGTGACGATGTGGCGAGGGGTGGTGGCAATAAGCCCGGTCAGGGTGAGTTGGTCAGTCATGATGGATCCTTTCGTGGCGCAGGCTGTTGGGGGTATGCCCTCGCCTGCAGTGCGGGCATGCCGACACTGTGCAGGCACACGAGGAGATGCCTCACGCCCAGAGTGGATTTTGTGAATGAACTAGGTGAAGAGCTCAGCTGTGGACAGACGAGGGCTAGTTCAGATACTCAGCGAAACTCTTGCGCACTTTTGACACCTTAGGAACCGCGACCGCCAGGCAGTAACCCTGGGTGGGATTCTTCGCAAAAAAGTCTTGGTGGTAATCCTCTGCCTCATAGAACTCTCCCAGAGGAGAGATTTCCGTGACAACGCCTTCGCCCCACATCTCGCCTGCGCGCTCGCGAGCAGCTTCGAAGAGAGCCTGTTGCTCGTCGTCTCGATAAAACATCGCGGAGCGATATTGGGTTCCCACGTCGTTGCCCTGACGGTTCAGTTGACGAGGATCATGCATGGTGAAAAAGGCGTCCAGGATTACGTCGGAGGGAATCACGGAAGGATCAAACGTCACGGCAACAGCCTCGGCGTGACCGGTGGTGCCGGTGCAAATCTGCTCGTAGGTCGGATTCACCGTGTCGCCGCCGATGTAACCGGACACTACCGAGCTCACCCCGCGCAGCACCCGATAGGCAGCATCAAGACACCAGAAGCAACCGCCCGCAAGCACATATGTGTTCATAGACAACAGCGTAGAGAACACCTCTGAGGGACATCCTCAGATTGCATCTCACGCGTGGTCAAAAACAGTCCCGAGAGGCTCTACGCTTATCCTGTGATTCACTCCTCCCACGCGGTTCAATCCTTGTCTCGAGTCCGATAGTGGGCTATTTTTATGCACTTCTTGCCGCCTTCCTCTTTGGCGCCAATGGGTCGGTCAGCAAGGTCATCATCGAATCCGGTTTTAGCGCGCTGCAACTTACTCAAATGCGAGTATTGGGCGCTGCGGTCATCTCCGGCATTGTCCTTCTGATTCTTGATCGGCGCTCCTTCCGTCTTCCCCCGCGCCAATGGCCCGTGATTGTCGTGCTCGGAGTTGTGGGAGTGGGGCTTCTTCAGGCCACCTACGCTTTTGCCATCGAGCTGCTCCCCGTGGGGATCGCTCTGCTGCTCGAATACCTGGCAGTCCTGATTGTTGCGTTGGTGGCCTTTTTCTTCTTCAAAGAAAAAGTCCACATCCGATTGTGGATCGCGATTGCCCTGGTCATCGCGGGTCTCATCGCGGTGGCCGAGATCTGGGCCTCGACCTTGAACCCGGTCGGTGTTCTCTGGGCGCTAGGCGCAGCGGTCACCCTCGCCACCTACTTTCTCGTGGGTGAGCGTCAACTGAAAGTCATTTCCCCGCTCGCCCTGTCGTTCTGGACGATGGCCGTGGCAACACTGTTTTGGGCCCCCTTCTCTAGCTGGTGGACCTTCACAGCCCGAAACCTTCACCACCGCCACCTCCTTGGGAGGAAACTTTGAGAGCGTTTTTGTTCCCGTATGGTTCCTGATTCTCTGGAACGTGACGCTGGGATCCTTTGCTCCGTTCCTCCTCTCCCTCAGCGCACTCAAGAGGCTCTCGGCAACGGCTGCTGGCATTGTCGCCACCAGCGAAATCATCTTTGCCTTCGTCACCGCCTGGCTATGGCTTCAAGAAGCCCTCAACACCTGGCAGGTGATTGGCGCCACCGTCGTCTTCGGCGGTATCGTCATAGCTCAAACCGCTAGGACAAGTGACGTGGTTGTTCAGGCCGACTTGGCACTGGAAACCGGGCCCATTATTTTGCCGGTGGAACTCACTGAGGAGACCAAACCATGAAAGCTATTTTTCGCCCACTCGTCGTCGCATCACTGATTGCCGCGGTCATCAACCAGATTCTGTATTTCGTTGCCACCGAGGCATTTGGGCAAGAGTTCTTGCTCGCGCAGGGCGAGCCGATGGCCATTCCCTTCTTCGCCCCCGCAATGTTCAGTATTTTTCAGGGCATCGTCGGCGGAGTGATTGTGGGATGGATCGCGTCGCGCACCAAATCACCACGCAACGTGTGGCTGTCAATCAGCCTGATTGCCTTGGCACTCAGTTTTGTTCTCCCCTTTGGTGGCGTCCAAGGGTTTGAGGCAGCGGTCTGGCTCAACGTGATGCACGTGGTCGCCGGAGCGCTCATCATTCCGATGGTGCGAAACGCCCTGCCTGCTGGCGCACCACAGCAGTAGCTCTAGGCGCCGGCCTGCGCGCCTTCCACGGGTAATCGAGCGTGGTTTGAGACCTTAGGCCTCAATCACGACCGGGATAATCATGGGGCGACGACGGTGTTGCGTGTTGACCCAGCGGCCAATGGTGCGCCTCACGACCTGCTGGAACGACTGGGTGTCCCTCGTTCCATTGGCGGAGGCTTCCTCGAGTGCTTTCACGATGGCGGGGCGAACCTCATCGAAGACGGAGTCATCGGGGGCAAAACCACGAGCGTGAATCTCGGGCCCCACGATGATTTTGCCGGTCTGCGGGTCCATGGCGATGAAGATGGAGATGAAGCCCTCTTCGGCAAGAATTCGCCGATCTTTGAGGTCTGCTTCCGTGATTTCCCCGACAGTTGAGCCATCAACATAGACAAAACCGATATCGAGTTGGCCCACCTGCGAGGCGACACCAGCGGTCAAATCCACCACGGTGCCGTTCTCGCCCACCAGCGTGTTCTCGCGGGGTACGCCCGAGGAAATGGCGACCTCGGCGTTGGCTCGCAAATGACGAGCCTCGCCGTGGACGGGCATGACCTGCCGAGGCTTGACGATGTTGTAGCAGTACAGGAGCTCACCGGCGGCGGCGTGACCTGACACGTGGACTTTGGCGTTGCCCTTGTGGACGACGTTTGCTCCCAAATCAATGAGGCCGTTGATGACCCGGTAGACCGCGTTCTCGTTGCCGGGAATCAGGCTGGAGGCGAGGATAACGGTGTCGCCCGGTCCGATCTCAATCGTGGGGTGCTCGCGATTGGCCATCCGAGAGAGACCCGCCATCGGTTCACCCTGAGAGCCTGTGGTCATGTAGAGCACGCGCTCATCGGGAAGCTCGACGGCTTTCTTCGCATCCACCAGGAGTCCCTCGGGCACGGTCAAATATCCGAGCTCCTGGGCGATACCCATGTTCCGCACCATCGAGCGGCCGACCAACGCGACCAGACGATTGTTTTCTGCAGCCGCGTCAATGACCTGCTGAACACGGTGAACGTGGGAGGCAAAGCTTGCGACAATGACGCGCCTAGGGCGCCCGGTGCACAATCTGATCCAACACAGGACCAATGTCCGCTTCGCGCGGGGTGAAGCCTGGAACATCCGCGTTCGTGGAGTCCACCAAGAACAGGTCAACCCCTTCTTCCCCGAGTCTGGCGAACGAGCGAAGATCGGTCAGTCGTCCATCGAGGGGCAGCTGGTCCATCTTGAAGTCACCGGTGTGAAGAACAGAACCAGCGCTCGTGCGAATCATGACAGCCAAAGCGTCGGGAATCGAGTGGTTCACGGCCACGAACTCGAGGTCAAAGGGTCCCAGCTTCTCGCGACCTCCCGCCTCCACCGACATGGTGAGGGGAGCAATCCTGTGCTCTTTGAGCTTTGCCTCAATCAGAGCCAGGGTGAGGGTTGTGCCAATCAGGGGGATGTCCTGGCGCAGCCTCAGCAGGTAGGGAACCGCTCCGATGTGGTCCTCGTGACCGTGGGTCAGCATGATGGCCACCACGTCATCGAGACGATCTCTGATCGGCTCAAAATCAGGCAGGATCAGGTCAACGCCGGGCTGGGTTTCCTCGGGGAAGAGGACACCGCAGTCCACGATGAGCAACTTGCCATCGATCTCGAAGACGGTCATGTTGCGACCGATTTCACCAATCCCGCCGAGCGGGATGACGCGGAGAGTGCCGGGACAGTAATGCTGGTGGGTCCACCAAGGGTTGGGGCATGAGGTCCTTCGTTAGCGGGTAGTGCCTGCCACCTTCGGCAGGGCACCCCCAGCGGCCGCGTTGCGGTCGGGGCGGAAATTGGAGAAGTCGGCACCGACAACATCACGCACAAGCGCAATGTCGTTCTCGATGAGTGCTGCCTCGGATTCTTCGGGACCCACGAGTGGCAAGCGGACTCGGGGGAGGAGATGCGTCCCAGGCCGTGGAGAATGTATTTCGTTGCCACCGTGCCGGGAACATGAGTCATGGTCGCCCGCACCAGAGGCTCCAACAGCTTGTGCTGAGCGGTTGCGGCTTCCAAGTCACTGCGGTTGACCGCGTCCACCATGATCCGATACGGCTCGGGGGCGATATTCGCGGTGACACCGATAAGCCCGGTGCCGCCAATGGCCAACGTGGGCAGAGCGTTCGCGTCATCGCCGGCAAAGTAGAGCAAATCTGTCTGGTTCAGCACGCGCGAGACCTCAGCCAAGTCGCCCTTCGCGTCCTTAACGGCCCGAATGTTGGGGTGCTTGGCTGCCCGAAGAATGGTGTCGTAGGTGATTTCGATGCCGGAGCGCCCCGGGATGTCATAGAGAATGACGGGCAAGTCGGTGGCATCGGCAATCAGGCGGAAGTGCGTGAGAACCCCGGCCTGGGTGGGCTTGTTGTAATACGGGGTGACGATCATGACGCCGTCTGCGCCCGCTTTTTCGCTGGCTTTGTAGAGCTCGATGGCGTGCGCAGTTTCGTTGGACCCGCCGCCGGTGACGATGCTGGCGCGACCGGCCGACACAGACTTACCCGTTTTCACCAGCTGAATCTTCTCCGCGTCGGTGAGCGTGCTGGTTTCCCCGGTGGTGCCGGTGACCACAATCCCATCGGCGCCATGACTAATCAGGCTTTCCATCAAGGATTCAACGCCTGGCCAGTCCACTTCGCCATCAACAGTCATCGGAGTGACCATGGCGACCAGGACCTGGCCGAACGGATTCTCAGTTACCACGCCCCAAGGCTAGCGTTAGCGAGCCCCAGGCGCACACCCCTAGGGCGCTACGCGACCGTTCTGGTCAAAGGTCTCCGCAGTCATCGGCATGAGTGGCGCCCACAGGTCTTCCATCTTTTCGGCCACCATTTCGATCTCGCGCTGCGGGAATGACGGGAAGTGTGTTCCCTCGCGTTTGGTGCGCAGGCTCAGGAAATTCATCAAGCTTCGAGCGTTCATGGTCACGTACATGCTGGAGTACAGAGTGACCGGGAGAACCGCCCGGGCCACCTCTCGAGCCACACCCGCCTCCAGCATGCGCTGGTAGCTCTCATAGGCCGCCGTGCACACCGCGACGACCTCGTCGCGGACCAGCGCGGTCTGCTCCGGCGTTCCATCTTCAAAGTCGTATGCGCCGGGCTTGCCCACCTGGACAAGCTTTCGTTCAGGACCGGGAACATAAAAGACGGGTCGAAGCTCGCGGTAGCGACCGCTTTCTTCGTTGTAGGAGGCAATCCGGTGACGCATGAACTCACGGAAGACAAAAATCGGGGCCTGAACATAGAAGGTCAAGGAGTTGTGCTCAAACGGCGACCCGTGACGGTCGCGCATCAAATAGTTGATCAATCCGCGGTCCCGCTCGGAGGCTTGCGCTCCTGAGCTTGCAGCCTCCAGAGTTTGCTCACCCTGCGTGCTCACCCTGGCGGCGAAGAGGACATCTGCATCGCTAGCACTGTGACGAACGAGCTCCACCGTTACATCAGACCGAAACTCAATCTGTTCGCTTGCCACCCGCACTGCCTTCCTCGAAACAATGCCACCAGCCTACTTGGCTGGTGGTAACGCTTCGTCATATCCGTGCGTGCCCCGGGCATCCACGCCTAGGGTATGGACACATGGATGCTCTGCAGATTGCCCTGGTGTTGGGAGCGTTGCTCGCTGTGGCAACGCTCGCGGGCTTTGCTTGGCAAAACACTCAGGGGTCTGTCTCGAGGAGAGCGTTATCGTCGCTCCCACCCGATGTTCCCCACACCCTGGTGGACCAGACAGCGGTGATCACTCTCCTGCAGTTCTCGGGACCTTTTTGTTCCTACTGCGCAGCCATGCGCGGTGTCCTGGGGGCAGAGGCCTCGAGCAGTGAGGGACTCGTTGCCCACCGGGAAATCGACATCACCGAGCACCCCGAGCTCACCAGCGCTCTGAAAGTATCCCAAACGCCCACCACATTCCTGGTGACCAGGAGTGGCCACATTATTTCTCGCATCCACGGCGCAGCAAAGCCTCCCGTGGTTGCCGAGGAAGTTCACCAAGCACTCACGACACGAAAGGCACAATCTGATGAGTACCTCATCTAAGTCCCCCGCCGGCATTGACCCCCGCGGTCCACGGTTTGGCGCAGGAATCACGGCAGTCCTCCTGCTCGTCACCATTGCTCTGGGCCTGGGCACAGCGGCCTCTGCGGCACCCCTGGCGGAACGTGCTGTGCAGCCCGCGTTCCTTCTCCTGGCTGCCATCACCGCCGTGTTTGCGTGGGGCGCCTTTGCCGGAATTGCTCGACACCCCTACGGTGCCCTGTTCAAGGCACTGATTCGCCCCCGCCTGGGAGCCCCCGCCTACCTGGAGGAGCCAGAGCCCCCCACCTTTGCTCAGCTTGTGGGTTTCCTGGTCTCCATTACCGGAGTGGTCCTCCACCTCCTCGGAGTCCCCTACGGATTGGTCGGTGCCGCAGCGGTCGCCTTCATCGCAGCATTTCTGAATTCGGTGTTCGGTTTGTGCTTGGGTTGCGAAATGTATGCGCTGCTGGTGCGAGCCAAAATCATCCGTTCCGCCTAGCGTTTGGGTGGGAAAGCCCTGGAAGGTGTCGCGAAAAGACTCAGATAGTGGTTCGATTAGGACACATCCACCCTTTGGAAGGAACCCATCATGGCAGTCACCAGCGAAGCACGAACCCAGTGGTCAGGCTCACTCGTCGAAGGCTCCGGCTCCACAGCCCTGGTCTCCTCCGGTGCCGCAACATTTGACGTCACCTGGGCAGCACGCAGCGAAGGCCAAACCGGGGTCACCAACCCGGAAGAGCTTCTCGGTGCCGCGCACTCAGCCTGCTATTCCATGGCGCTCTCCCACGCTCTCAGCGGTGCGGGGTCTCCCCCGGAGTCATTGGATGTCACCGCCGCCGTGACTTTTGTCCCCGGCGAAGGCGTCACCGGTTCTCACCTTCTGGTGTCTGCCAGCATTCCCGGCATGGACGACCAGACCTTCCAGACATTTGCCGAGGACGCCAAGGCGAACTGTCCTATCTCCCAAGCACTCGCGGGGGTTCCCATCACCCTTGAGGCGACACTGCGTTAATGCTGAAGGGTTATCAAGAAGACGTCACGGCGTCTTCGCGTCCTCATCTCGGGCGCCAGCGGCATGATCGGAACACCCCTGCAAGCGCTGCTGAGGCAGCAGGGCCACGCGGTCCACACTCTGGTCAGGCGCACACCCCGGGATGCTTCGGAACACCAGTGGAACCCGGACACCGGGGAAATCGAGGCGGGCATCCTCGAGCACACCGATGTGGTGGTGAACCTCTCCGGGGCGTCGATTGGCAGAATCCCCTGGACCAAGGCTTACCAACAGAAGATCCTGAACTCCCGGATCAACGCCACCACCACTCTGGCCACCGCTATTCGGGATGCCTCAACCTCTCCGAGCCTGCTGGTTCAGGGAAGCGCTGTCGGGTTCTATGGTGATCGCTCTGACTCCGAGCTGACCGAACGAAGCAAGAAAGGCGACGGATTTCTGGCCGACGTGGTGGAGCAGTGGGAAGCTGCGGCAGCACCGGCGCAGAGCTCCGACACCCGAATCTGTTACGCCCGCACCGGACTGGTCGTGGGGAAGGGTGGCGCCATGGCGCCACTCCAGCTCCAAACCAGCCTGGGAGTGGGAGGACCTATTGGCACGTGGGTCTCAGTGGTGGCCGTGGATTAGCCTCCACGACGAAGTTCGAGCCCTCGCCCACCTGGTCAACCACGAGACGACCTATGGAATCTTCAACCTTGTGGCCCCCACACCAGCAACCGCTCTTGATCTCACCAAGGAGCTTGCCCGCACAGATGGGTCGCCCCCACTGGTTGGGACTGCCGACCTTTGCGATATCTCTGCTGATGGGTGAGGCGGGGAGGGAACTTCTCCTCACCTCGCAGCGAATTGTTGCCACGCGGTTGGTGGACTCGGGTTTCAGCTTCGATGACACCACCCTGGACTCGGCGATCAGCCGACTGCTCGCCCGGGATTAGGCACTTCGGGAGAGGGCGATTGCTCGTCTCACGGCCCAGCGGGCGCGCCGGCGGTCACCACAGGCGTCGTAGGCGAGTCCTAGGCGAAGCCAGGACTCCCACGACTCGGGGTTGTCTTCGGTGTCTTTCTTGAACTGGGGGAACGCGGCCTCCGCGGCCTCCCGATGGGGCCGACCACTGGTGAGGGAGGGAAGCTCCTCACCCGGCAGGAGACCCCTCTTCTCCAGTTCGGTGGTGAGCTTGGCTGAGCGCCTGGCAAACACCAACTCGGCAGCCAACCCCCACGCCCCCAGCACCGGCAAAATCGCCAGGGCATACCCCATGGCGTTGACCAAGAGCGAGGCGTCTCGAATCAAGATCCACGCATAGTTGACGGTGAACGCCAGATAAATCAGGAGCAGCAGCGCCATGAAGAGCGCAGCAATCATCGGGCGATTCATGAGGCGGCGGGACGCAACGCGTGCTCGAGTCCCACGGCGAGACCGGTGTGAGAGTCCATGAAGCGCAGCGCCATGATGATTCCTGCCTGATAGGCGTCACGAGAATGAGTGTCGTGGGTGATGGTGAGGGTCTCCCCCACCCCACCAAACACCACGTCCTGCTTCGCGAGCACTCCCGTGAGTCGCAGACGAGTGAACAGGAATTCCCTGCACCTGCTCTCCGCGGGCGCTCTGGTTGGAGTGCGGGGCAATGACCCCGCCACGGTCACGCCGGACCGCGGCGATTTCTTCGGCCGTGCGAACAGCAGTGCCCGGAGGGTGAATCTGCTTTGCCCGCGTGATGGGTTTCCACGATCTCAATCGACTCCCAGTGCTCCGCCACTGTCTTCGAGATCATCATCTGGAGGGTTGCACCGAGGGAAAAATTGGGGACGATGTAGACGCTCGCTGCGGGGGTCGCAGCTAGCGTTTTCTCCAGGGCGGCAAGACGGTCCGCTGACCAACCGCTGGTTCCCACCAAGACTTTGATGCCCTGGGCGATGGCAAACTCAACCACCTGGCTGGACACACCCGGCAGGGTCACATCCACGCAGAGATCAGCGCCCAACATGTCGTGGAGGTCGGAGTGTGAGTCGAGGCTGGCGACGAGCTCCATGTCCGGCATGGACTCGATGACCTGGCAGACCTGGGTTCCCAGGCGCCCGGTAGCACCGACAACTGCAACGCGGGTAGGCATGGGATAAGCCTACAAGTCAGGGGATGTGGGGTTGCTGGCTAGGACAAGCTCAAAAAAAGCTTTTCCAGGTCATCCACGCTCAAATCGCCATCTTTGGCGGGCTTGCCGTCCTCCGCAACACACTCCTTCATCGCGGTGGCGATGATGGCGAACCCCGCTTTGTCCAGCGCGCTGGAGACCGCGGAGAGTTGGGTGACGACGGAGCGACAATCTTTGCCCTGCTCCACCATGGAAATCACCGCACCGAGTTGCCCCTGAGCGCGACGTAGCCGGTTGATGACCGGTTTCATATCTGTGGATGTTGCCTCTGCCATGATTTCTCCTTCGTGAGTGCCCTAGGGTGCGCCAACAAGCTCGGGTTGGGTGGTCGCAGCCATCCCCATCTGCCAGGTGAGGTATCCACCATCAAGGTTTGCCACCTCAATACCGTGTTGGGCCAAGATACTGGCGGCGGTGTGACCGCGCTGTCCCACACGACACGACACGATGACCTTGTGCCCGCGGAAGTCCTCCACATGGTCACGAAGCTCATCCAGTGTAATCAACTCAGAACCGGGAATCGCGCCTCTGGTGTATTCACCCTCGGTGCGAACATCGACCAGACGCCACCCCTCGGAAATCAGGGTCTCCACCTCGTGCCACTGCACGGCATTCTCGCCCGTGGCACGGTTCTCGTTGACATAGCCCAGCATGTTGACCGGGTCTTTCGCGGAGGCAAACTGGGGAGCGTAGGAGAGTTCGAGGTCCATCAGATCGGTCGCCGTCAGGCCCGCGGCCATGGCCGTGGCAATGACGTCAATGCGCTTATCGACGCCCTCTTCCCCGAGCGCTTGGGCTCCAAGAATCAGGTCGGTCTCCGGATCCACAATCAGCTTCAGTGCCATCTGGACGGCATCGGGGTAGTAGCCGGCGTGGTTGATGGGGTGGGTGTGAATAATCCGCATCGCGCGGCCTTTGGCAGCCAAGACCCGCTCGGTGTATCCGGTGGACGCAGCGGCCATGCCAAAGAAGCCCACAATCGAGGTTCCAAACGCCGTGACCGCTTTCGCTGGCCTGCCGGCAATGGAGTCAGCAGCCAAACGGCCGTGCCGGTTGGCGAGCCCCGCCAGGGGACAAGGCTGAAGCCATCGGGGCGTTTCTTTTGCGCCACGTCGCCGACGGCCCAAATGTGGGGGTCCGAGGTGCGTTGCTGGTCATCGACCACCACGCCACCGGCCTCACCCATCTCGAGTCCCGCCTCAACAGCGAGCTCGATGTTGGGGCGTGCTCCGACGGCGACGACGGTCATGTCGGCGTCGATGGTGGAGCCATCGGCAAGGGTTACTCCGGCATCGGTAATCGCCTGGACCTGTGCTTGGAGGCGAACATCAAGGCCACGGAATCGCGCGCGCTCCACGAGAGGCCAGGCCATCTCCACATCGAGGGTGGGCATCAACTGGGGCAGAGCCTCGACCAGTGTTGTGGTGATGCCGCGGTGGACGAGGTTCTCAGCCAGCTCCAACCCGATGAAACCACCGCCCACCACGATGGCACTCTTCGCGGTCTCTGCAGCCGCCATCAGACGATCCATGTCGTCGAGGTTCCACAGCACGTGTGCGTCCTCCACACCGGGGATGGGAGGCCTAAACGGCGTGGAGCCGGGGCTCAAGACAAGCGCGTCATAGGCGATATCGCGAGACTCACCCGTCTCACGATTCGTCACCGACACCGTCTTCGCGTCACGGTTGATGGCGGTGGCTTCGGTGCGCAGGTGGACATCGATGTTGAAGCGTTTCTTGAGCTGCTCTGGTTGTTGCAGAACCAGTGATCCGCGGTGTGGGATGACTCCTCCCACGTGATACGGGAGACCACAGTTAGCAAATGACACCGCGCCACCGCGCTCAATGACAATAATTTCGGCACTCTCGTGGATCCGACGAAGTCGGGTTGCCGCGGACATACCGCCGGCAACTCCTCCGATAATGACGACTGTGTGAGGAAGGGACGTGGCTGAAGTCATGCCCACAGTATATACCCCCTAGGGTATTGCACCTACTATCAGCGACCCTCTGACACGGTAGTACTCGTGCCCTCCAGAAACCCCCTCACTCGCCTGCGCATGAAGGCTCGAGGTCAGATTCTGACAATGCTCTCCGGTGACCCAGACGGGGAACCCGACTGGGTCACCGTCATGAGTGAGGGCTCTGACACAGGCTACTTCGGTCCTGGATCTGCGGTCTGGCACGTCAACGGAGGAATACCCGTGATCGTCGCCGGTGTTCGAGCACTACTGATGCAAACCCTTCACCCGGGTGCGATGGCCGGGGTTCACGACCACTCCCGCTACGCCAGTGACCCGATCGGGCGCCTCTCGGGGACTGTGCGCTGGGTGGTCACCACAACCTTTGGCGCAAAGGACACCGTCAGCAACGAAACCTCCCGAGTGTCCAGATTGCACACTCGAGTCAAGGGTGACTACCAGCCGGGTAATCCACCCGAGGAGACCAAACAGTACTCCGCCCATGACGAAGATCTCATCGCCTGGGTGCACGTCGTGTTCACCGACGCCTTCCTCCGAGCCCACCGCGAGTGGGGCGATGAGATCCCCATCGAGCGTGAGGGCGAATCGGGTGAGGATCGCTACGTCCGGGAATGGGCTGAGGCTGGTCGCCTGATGGGAATGACCAATCCGCCCACCTCCGTGGCGGAGCTCGAGCAGATGATCGAAGATTTTCGCCCCGTCCTCAGAGCAGATGATCGGGTCCGCGAAGCCCTCACGTTTCTGACCAAACCACCGCTGCCTCGCCTGGCGCGACTTCCCTATGCAATCTTGATCGCGGGAGCTATCGTCACGATAGATCCGGAATATCGGGCGATGTTGGGGCTCAAAAGACCGTGGTGGCCAGCCTCGTTCCTGACCCGCGTGATGTTGACCGTCATTAGCCGCACGCTCGGAACAGAGTCCACCAGTCGCAAGCGCGCCCAGGAGCGCATCGAGCGACTGGAAAAATCCGGCTCTTACTGAAGCCCGAGAATGTCGACGACAAACACGATCGTGTCGGTCGCCCCAATGGAACCATCAGGCGTTCCGCCAGAGGGTCCATAGCCCAACTCCGGTGGGATGACGATGATCACGCGCGAGCCCACAGTTTGACCGACCAGGCCATCGCGGAATCCCAGCTATCACTCCTCCGGTGGGGAAGCTGGCGGGAGCGCCTCGCTCCCAGCTTGAGTCAAACACCTCGCCGGTGTTCCAATTCACACCGTGGTAGTGAACGACGACAACGTCACCACCGCCCACCTCGGCTCCAGCGCCTTCAATGACGGTGCTCAGAGCAAACTCGGTGGGAACGTCTCCCTCGGGAATGGTGACCGTCGGGGCGCCATCAGCGTCATAGGTCACCTCGGGGAAACCTGCAGGAGGATCGGCTGGCTCACCCTCGATGCGCTCCAATGGGGGCTCAGGTGGAGCCTTGATCTCAATCACATCGACGATGAACAGCAGGGACTCTCCGGCGCCCAAACCAAACTCAGGTGCGCCATCGGCTCCAAATGCTTCGAGTGGTGGAATCAGTCCCACAACCCTCGACCCCACGGTCGAGCACGCAGCGGTCAGGGACACTCCCACAAAGTTGGGAGCCTCAGTGTCGAGGGTCAAGACGGTGGGAGAAACTTCGGTGTAGCCGGATTCTTCAATGAGGTCACCGGTCGCCGCGTTATAGAGCGAATAGTCGATGGACAAGATGTCGCCATCTTGAACTTCGACGCCCTCGCCCTCAATGACGACGAAGCGCTGCGTCAATACTGCAGAGAGTGGGGCCTCAAACGTGACCTCGGGTGCGGCGCCAAATTCACCCGACACGGAGACTGCTTCGACCTCTGCGCCACTGGGGGTGCAACCCTCCGCGACGGCAAGCGCTTGCTCAACGCTCTCCTCGGTGGTGTCGGCGGCACAACCAGCAATCACGAGAAGGCTAGACAGGCTAAGGGCAACGGAAAGAGATCGCTTCACCAGAAGCCTTTCGATGAGGTCAGAACAACTCCGCCATCCTGACAGGTCTGCCCTATGCAATCAATCTGAGGAGCGCACCCGGGTGAGGGGTTCGTGGTGAACAAGAAAGTTCACCGAGTTCGCGATGAAGCACAACTGTGAGGCTCGATGGTGCAGGTCGGGCACTGCAGTTGCATCGCCCCCCGAAATCTCCACCGTGGGCCGAAGGGTGACCTCGGTGATCTGACCGGAACCATCCGGTCTGGTCTCCAACACACCTGATGCCTGATCCTCATACAGTTCCACGATGACACCGGCCGCCTGGGCTACGTGCAGAAAACTCAGCATGTGGCACTGCGACAGGGCGGCGATCAGGAGCTCCTCAGGGTTCCAGCGAGTGACATCACCGTGAAACGCCTTATCGGAGGAGCCCTGAATCTCGTGTTTTCCTTCCGCACGAATAATGTGCGCGCGCGAGTAGGCGCGATAGTCACTGGTGCCAGTCCCCTGGTTACCCACCCAGATTGTCTCCAGCTCGAAGGTGTGGCGCTTCATGCCACCACTCTAGGCGTCAGGCACCCATGTTTTACAAGGTTGCAGGTCTACACTGAGGGGCTATGACAGACACGCTTTCGCAGGCCCCCGCGAGCACCTCTGCTCGCATCGTCACCGAGATTCCCGGTCCCCGCTCCAGAGAGCTTCACGAGCGGCGCGTGAAGACCGTGTCCGCAGGTGTTGCGGCCACTTTCCCCATCTATGCGGCACACGCCCACGACGCGATCATCGAAGACGTCGATGGCAACCGCTTTATTGACTTCACCGGAGGCATCGGCGTGATGACCGTCGGTCACACCAACGATGCCGTGGTGGCCGCTGTTGCGGACCAGGCCTCCAAGGTGACCCACACGCTGTTCGCTGTTGCGGGCTATGAGCCCTACATCGCGGTGTGTGAGCTGCTCGCGAAACACACACCCGGAAACTTTGCCAAGAAGTCCGTGCTGGTGAACTCCGGTGCGGAAGCGGTGGAGAACGCGGTCAAAATTGCCCGCAAGCACACCGGTCGAACCGAGGTTGCGGTCCTGCACCACGGGTATCACGGTCGGACCAACCTGACCTCGGCCATGAACTACAACATGCACCCCTACGGCACCGGCTTTGGGCCACTGGCCGGATCTGTGCACCACGCACCCAACTCCTCACCCTTCCACGACGGTCTCTCCGGAGCGGAAGCCGCCGAGCGGACCATTACCTTCCTCGAGAAGCGCGTGGGGGCAACCCAAATTGCCTGCCTCGTGGTGGAACCCATCCAGGGTGAGGGCGGCTTCATCGTTCCTGCCGAAGGGTACCTGCAGGCACTCGTGGACTGGTGTCACGCGAATGGCATTGTGTATGTCTCCGATGAGGTTCAAAGCGGAATGGCCCGCACCGGTGCCTACTTCGCCAGTGAGCACTTCGGTATTGAGCCAGACCTGGTCACCAGCGCCAAAGGTATTGGTGGCGGTATGCCGATTGCCGCTGTGACCGGACGCGCCGAGATCATGGATGCCTCACACCCCGGTGGATTGGGCGGAACGTTTGGTGGAAACCCGGTCTCGTCAGCGGCTGTGGTTGCCGTGTTCTCTGAAGTGGAAAAGCGCGGTCTCCTGAACGAGGCAAAGCGGGTAGAGAAAACACTGAAGCCGGCTCTCCTGGATCTGCAGAAAAAGCACCCGGTGATTGCGGATGTCCGAGGAGTGGGAGCCATGCTCGCCATCGAGTTCATGGACCCCGCCACCGGTAAGCCTGCCCCAGAGGCAGCCAAGGCCGTCCAAACTCATGCCCTGCACGCCGGTGTTCTGATTCTCACCGCGGGAACGTTTGGAAACGTCTTGCGTTTCCTGCCTCCCGTGGTCATCACGGATGAACAGCTCCACGAAGCTGTCACCGTGATGGATGACGCGCTCTCCTCGCTCTAACACGATGACTGCCCACTGGCTGGAAGCCAGCGACGCTGTGGTGGTCGCCGAGTTAGTGCGTGACGGATTTACGGAGTCTTTCCACCACGGAGTGCTCGCCGTGGTGGACCAGCACGGCTCCACACTCCTGGAGCGCGGAAACCCCGACGCCATTGTCTACCCCCGCTCCACTCTGAAACCTCTGCAGGCGCTGGCGGTCCTGGACACAGGGATCGAGCTGTCACCTCTCAACCTGACCCTCACCACCGCGAGCCACTGCGGGTCCGCTCACCATCGAGACGCCATTCGAGCCCTCCTCGAGGAGTACGGACTCGACGAATCGGCGCTCCAGTGCCCGAAGGACTGGCCCTTGGGTAACACCGAGCGAGCCCAGTACCTCGCTGAGGGGCACGAGGCGAGCGCTCTGGCCATGAATTGCTCGGGCAAGCACGCTGGGTTCCTCGCTGCCTGCACGCACGCTGGCTTCGCCACCGAGGACTACCTCGCCTTTGACCATCCCCTGCAGCAAGCCATCGTGGAGACCATCACCGGCTACACCGGTGAAGCCCCCACCTTCACCTCCCGCGACGGGTGTGGAGCTCCCCTGCACGCACTCAGTCTTCGGGGTCTCGCGCGCGGTATCGCGAGGGTCGCCGCGGGGAAAAGCGAACACGAGCAACAACTCCTGCATGCGGTGCGCGATAACGCTTGGGCTATCGATGGTGAGGGACGAGATAACACGGTCACTATTGAGACTCTCGGCGGCATCGCAAAAATAGGCGCGGAGGGCCTCGTGGTGATCGGGACACCCTCAGGTGTGGCGGTGGCCATCAAAATCCTGGATGGTTCCATGCGAGCAACCTCCCTCGTTGCCCTCGCCGCACTAGAAATGGTGGGGGCAATTTCTTCCAGCAGATGCCGCCACACTCTCGGCGCGAATGGCCCACCCGGTGAGTGGCGGGAAGGCCATTATTGGGGCTCTGGAAGTCCGGCTATAGTCTCAGAGGTGCAGGATTCTATGGAATTCTGACCGGTTGACTCACGAGGGCGTGAATCGACCACACAATCCCACAATTTGAGGTGAAATCGCATGAAGATTTCGGTAATCCGCGAAATCAAGAACAACGAATTCCGGGTTGCAATGACCCCGGCGGGTGTCAGAGATCTCGTCACCCACGGTCACCAGGTCACCGTCGAGTCGGGTGCGGGTGTTGGTTCGGGAATCACCGATGACGACTACGCCGCCGAGGGAGCAACCATTGCCGCTGACGCTGCGTCTGCCTGGAACCAGGCAGAGATGGTGGTCAAAGTCAAGGAACCGATCGCGAGTGAATACCAGTACTTCCGCTCTGACCTTCTGCTGTTCACCTTCTTGCACCTCGCAGCGGAGCCTGAGCTCACCCACGCTCTGCTGAGCGCACAGACCACCTCCATTGCGTATGAAACTGTTCAAGGACCCACCGGCGGTTTGCCACTGCTCGCTCCGATGAGTGAAGTTGCCGGGCGTTTGTCCTCGATCGTGGGGGCGGCGACCCTCCTGAAGCCAGCGGGAGGAATGGGGCTTCTGGTTCCGGGAGTGCCTGGCACACGGCCTGCCAACGTCGTGGTTCTCGGTGGTGGAGTCGCCGGAACCAACGCGGTGTCTGTTGCCGTGGGTCTTGGCGCCGAGGTCACTGTCCTCGACACCAACCTCCAGCGACTCAAAGAACTGGACGCTCTGTACGCGGGACGCATCAAAACCGCCGCGTCCAACTCGCTCGAAATTGAGCGCGCCTGTTTGGCTGCTGACTTAGTCATTGGCTCCGTGCTGATTCCCGGAGCGAAAGCCCCCAAGCTTGTCTCCCTTGACTTGGTCTCTCGAATGAAGCCCGGCAGCGTTCTGGTGGATATCGCGGTGGACCAGGGTGGCTGTTTCGAGGGATCAAAGCCCACGACCCACGCGGACCCCACCTTTGAGGTTCACGGCAGCACCTACTACTGCGTGGCCAACATGCCAGGAGCTGTCCCCCAAACCTCCACCGTTGCCCTCACCAACGCCACCATGCGCTATGTCTCTGCGGTTGCCAACAAGGGTTGGAAGAAAGCTCTTGCCGAGGACGCGGGATTGGCGTTGGGTTTGAACACTGACGCAGGAATTCTGACCAACGAAGCCGTGGGTGTTGCGCACGGCATCGATGCGGTCACTCCTTCCACCAGGCTCTAGCAGCTACGTCAAACCGGTCTCGTCGCCACACCAGAACCATCCCGTCGGGAACGGGAAGTGGCGGCGGGTGAATGCGACCAAGCGTTGCCCCCCGGACATCGAGCGGGCTGACCCGGTCAAGAATGATGTCGGCTCCCTCGCCCACCTCATGCCACTGTCTCGCGAGCTCCTCAGGTGAGAGCACCCGGGAAATGGGCGCCCCGGCCCAGCTCTCGGGGAAGCGAGTAATCACACAGCATCCCGGGCCGGGAAGTACCGGTTCCCACTGGGGTTCTTCCGGTGGCACCGGACCCCGTGCAATCTGGATAGTTTCGCCCTGATACCTGGCGCGTCCAGGGATTGAGGAGTGAAGCCCGTGGAGAGCCTCCCTCGTCTCTGCTTTTTCCACCGGCAACACGATGCTGCTGCCACACATTCTGGAGAGAGCGCGCTGGTGAAGAGAATCGGGCTTCGCGCTCATCAGCATCCCTCCTGAGAAGTTCTGCAGGAGCTCCAGCAGAACATGAGCACCATCGGGGCCCGCGAGAGCCAGCGTCTGGTCAACATCATCAAGCAACACACTGTCGTGGTGGGTGACGCTCTGCGTCCACCAGAGCCACAACTGCAGTGGGTGCGTGGGCGCTCGCCGTGACTGTGGTCGAAGGGCAGCCAGAGTGCCAAGCGCCGTTGTTTTTCCCGACCCCGCATCCCCCAGAATCAGGCAGGAACCTGCGGGAGCATCAGCAGGACCCAGCGACCGATGAGCCTGGGCTGGGACATCATCCACAAGGCCCCAGCTCTCGGCTGTGAGCTCCACCTCAGCTGGCAACGGATCCGCCCAGACTCTCCAGGTCGAGGGATTACCGCCTGGCAGGGCGCCTCGGATCGAGGTGACCTCGTGGAGGGAGGGGGTGGCGGATGCGCCGGCACACACGACCTCACCAGGAGACAGGTGTCTAACCCGGGCTCGGAGTTGCGGGCTCAGATCAGGAATCCAGGACAGGGCATCAGTGTCATCGACCACGCGCCCGCAAATGCGCAGCGAAATGTTGGCCATCATCGCCTGAGAGAGGACCCCCGTCACCCTCTGGGTGGAGATGATGACATGGACGCCCAAGGATCGGCCCCTGGCCAGAACATCGGAGAGCGCAGAGTGAAACTCCGGGAAGTTAGTCAGCAGCCAGGCGGCCTCATCAATCACCACCACCAGGCGGGGCAGAGCAACCGACGTATCCACCTCGGAAATGTCTGCCACCTGGTGTTCGTGCAGGATTCTCTCCCGCCGCAGAAGCTCAGAATGCAGGCCCACCAGGGCGCGTGACGCTCCAGCACCCTCCATGTCGGTAATCGAGCCAATGGTGTGCGGGAGATCGTGAAGGGGTCGAAGCCCGGCACCACCCTTGAAATCAATCAGGACACAGACAAGGGATTCGGGTGGATAACGCTCAGCGAGGCTTCGCACGAGGGACGTGACCGTGACGCTCTTGCCGCTTCCCGTTGCCCCCCAGATAACCCCATGGGGTCCTTCCCGCACAAGATCCCACGTCGGTGAGGCCTGGGATAGGGAACACCAGAGCTGGTTTCTCGAACCCACATCGCGCTCCACACCTGTGCCAGCATCCTCCTCAATCGCGCGGTGGCGCCGGAGTATCCAGAGCGCCTCAGCGCTGGAGAGCCGGTCGGGAATCGTGGAAAAAGAGTTCACTCCTGATGTTCGAACATCAACGGTGGGCTTGTCGCCACACACAATCACGACACTGCACTGTTCAGGCACGTCCTCCAGGGTGCCCACCCACGAAGCGTCAGATAACCCGCTCACCTGCCGAGGGAGCTCACCGTGCTCGTCCACCCGGAGGGTGGTGGAACCCGAGAGAACCCAACTCACCGCAATAGTCCGCCAGATTCCCCGACAACTCTCATCACCCACCAGGGTCACACTCTGGGTGGGGTCAAGAACACAGGGCATTCCGGGCATCCCCTCACTCCCCAAGAGGCCATGGCCCTCAGGAAATTGCGCAAAGCCAAGCCCTATCCGGCAGCCGTGCTCCAGAAGAGAAGACCGTCGCCACAGTGGTTGACCGGCTGCGTCGATCAGTGGTGGAAGTAGTGCGAGAGCCCGCGCTTTCTCTCGCACACGCATATCTGAGACTTCCCGGACGTGCTGCGCCTGGGCCACAGCAAACTCTTCTTGGCTACGGGCGTGGGCCCGGGTAGCTTGACGCCTGGATTCCCACCAGCTTCCCAACACCATGGCGGGACCAATCAGACCCATCATGAGTGCCAACACCTGCTGGAAGATCAGGGACATCAGGAGAGCCAACATCACCGGAGTGAGAGCCGCAATCCACGGGACGGGGATGGGTGCTGCGGCCACTGGGGGAATTGGCACCGGGAGTTTCTGCACCGGGGAAGTAGAGCACGCTCACCACTGCGACCGTGACACCCCTCCGAGAGGGGAGAAACTCTTGACAGAGTTCCTGGCTGGGGACAGCTTTAGTGCAGAGTGAAGGACAGCGAGCCCAGAGTCACCGTGGAACCGCGCACCAACGAGTAAGTGTCATAGGGAATGCACTGCAAAGGCCTGGCACCGGGTTCCTCCACAACAGTGCCGTTGACAGTTTTGAGGTCCTTAACCCAAAAGACCCCGTTTTTCACCCCAAACTCCAGATGCTCAGGAGCAACGGTGTCGGTGTCATCATCCACGGTGATGCGCTGAATTTCTGCGGGCTCATCCTCACTCACCGGCTTCACCCCGATAATGCCCGGCATCTCCCCCACAGTGACCTGAGGTCCGTGGGCAAACTTCAACACGAACCGAATAGGCACGCGCTGAGTGCGGGGTTTCTGCTGAGCAGTCCGCTCCGCCTCCTCAATGTCAAACAGGGACATGACTTGGGTGGGTTCCTCCTCGATCGGGGGACCCGGTTGCGGAGCCTCGGAGCCAGGCTCAGGATTAATGTCGGTTTTCTTCCCCAAGTTCAGACTCCGCCGAAGCCATCCTGTGGCTTTGGAGAGGGTGTCCGGCTCGTCCTCTTCCTGCGGCGGGCTCTCGGCCTCTGGCTCAGGGTTATCAACAGGATCGGGGCGAGCAGGCGCGGGTTTGGGTCGAATCATGGACTGGCCACACTGGGCGCAAAACAGGCTCGATGCCGGGACCTGCTCGCCGCAACGACTGCAGGGCGAGGGAGGTGTCACCGTTTGGGCATCAAAAAGACTCATTGAACGTCAGGGTACACAGCATCCCCCAGCCATCCGGGGAGCACACACGAGGTATCGCCACGCGCGCTCGACTCCAGGGTTTTCTTGGTTAACTCCTGGACAATTGGGGAGCCGGGAAAGGGTTCACCGTGAGCATCGGGTCAAAGATACTTCGCGCAGGTATTGCGCTGCTGGCTCTTGGCGCGCTCGCCCTCCAGGGAGGTGCTGCCTGGGGTGCTCTGTGGGTAGTCGAGAACGAGCGAAACATCAAAGACCAACTGGTGGCGTACCAGTTTGATACCCCTGAATCAGTGGCCTCCTACATCGAGCAAGCCGGCTTGTCTGAGACGGGGGCGCTCTACCTCAAAGCATCGCTGCCCCGCGTTGTTCCCTCCTTCGAGTTTGGTCGCTATTGCACACGGAACGAACCAGGCATCGGGGTTCTGGGCTGTTACACCACCCGCGATTCCCGGATCTACCTCTACGACGTCACCGATCCCCGGCTGGAAAGCATTGAGCCGGTAGTTGCCGCCCACGAAATGCTCCACGCAGTCTGGTTTCGAAAGACCACAGCCGAACGAGATGCCCTAGCCCCGCTACTCGAGGAAGCCTTTGCGGCTCTGGGAGCAGAGCACCCACTGGTTGAGCGCATTGCGACGTACGAAGCCGATAACCCAGCATCTCGTATTCCCGAGCTCTACTCCATCATCGGAACGGAAATCCGCGAGATCCCCGACGCACTCGAAGCCCACTATTCCCGGTACTTTGACGACCGGTCGAAAGTAGTGGACCTAGCCGATCGCGTCTACCTGGTATTCGACACCCTGCAAGCCGAGTTGGAGCAACTGAGTAATGAACTCAACTCCCGAAACGCAGAGATTGAGGGGCTGCGCTTCACCTACGAAGAAACGAACCGAATCCTCAATGCTGACATCCTGAATTTCAACGAGCGTGCGAGCATCCCTCCCACGGATTCGTCCCCCTCTCGATCGCAGTTTGAAGCGGAACGCGGAGCCCTGATCGAACGCCAAGCCCGACTCAAATCGATGCGTGAAACTCTGGAGACCAAAATCGATGAATACAACACTCTGCTCGAGGAACTCAATGTTTTGAACGACGAAGTGTCTGAGCTGAATCAGGGAATCAATGTCACCCTGGAAGCCGAGGAGGAGCTCACCCCTCCCCCGACCGACATTGAAGAATAGTTATCCCCAGCAAGTGAGAGCACCCTCGACCGCCGGACTCAGCTTCGGTACGCTGGGTCCATGACGTCTCAAGTCAGTATTGACAGCCCCCTGGGCCCCCTCGCGTTGACCTCCGATGGCGAATTCCTCATCGGTCTGGACATTGGAACACGTGTTTCCCAACCCTCGAGCGATGCCGTCATCGAGTTAGCCACCCAGCAACTGGACGAGTACTTCGCCGGGACACGCACCACGTTTGATCTTCCGCTGAAAGCCCGGGGAACCGAGTTCCAGCAGTCCATCTGGTCGGCCTTGCAAGACATTCCCTATGGACACACCACCAGCTATGGCGAGCTTGGCAGCGCCATTGGCAAGCCAGGGTCCGCGAGAGCCGTGGGAGGCGCTGTGGGGGCAAATCCTCTCCCCATTGTGATTCCCTGCCATCGAGTGTTGGCCTCAGACCGCCGCATCACCGGATACAGCGGTGGCGAGGGCATTCCCACCAAGGAAAAGCTCCTGGGCTTAGAAAACATCAGCTACCGCTAATCACCAAGTCCATCACGCCATCCCGCAAGGACTCCGGATCAAAGCGATAGCCGTGGGCTACACCCCACGACACCACATCCTGGACGCTCTCAAACCCAGCGCCTGATTCGGCTAATGCGCGAACAAGCGTCCCCTTCACGGACTTGTTAGCGTGTCCGAGCGCTGGTCGTGACCCCAGGGGGCCCTCCTTGACCAACGCCCCAAACACTCCCCGATCAGCGGGAACGGGAGCAAGCTTTCGGTAGCCCTCACTTCGCAAATCCAGCACAAAGCCTGGGACTTCCTCCCACAGAGTATTTCCGACCACAGCCCACTGGCTGGCCAACGGGCCACCGGAGAGCTTTGAATCGAAGGACAACCGGTAGGCGGGGATCGGGTCCGAGGCTCGAATCACACCCAGCAGTGCAGAGAACACCGCCACGGTGTCCATGACCCAGGAGTGAGCGCTCGGGGGCAGGCTTGACAGATCCAGGGCATCAAAGAGCACTCCGGTGTATCGCTCCAGGGCTGGCATGACAGGCGAGCTCAGGACGTCGCGGTTGCGCTGGACCTCCGGAGCTCCTTTAGGCCCCAGCTTCAGAGCTGTCAGAGCTGCCGCCTCATCACCGGAGAGCTCCACCACCTGCTCGAGCAGAGTGCTGCGCACGGCGTTCTGAACCGGAAAGCTCAGCTGCCCGATATCGAGCGATGTTCCTGGTTCCCCACCGGCAGTTTTTGTCTCTGAGGGTGGCAGCAGGACCAGCATGCTTAGGAGGTAATCTCTGCCAAACCGGCAACAATCGTCACCTGGTTATTGTCCACGGACAGAAAACCATCCTCCGCCTTCGCGGTGATTTTCTGGCCATCCGTCGTGGTGATGCGCACCTCGCCCGCGGCGAGAACACCGAGAGTGGGTTCGTGGCCGGCCAAAATGCCGATCTCCCCCTCCGTGGTGCGCGCAACAACCATCGTTGCCTCCCCCGACCACACTTCGGCGGTCGCGGAGACAACAGTGACGGTGAGAGAGGACATTCCTAGCCCATTTCCTTCTGCATGGTCGCCCACTTCTCTTCGACGTCGCTAATCGGTCCGACGTTGAAGAAGGCCTGCTCGGCCACGTGGTCAAACTCACCCTTGGCGATGGCGTCGAAGGACTCGATGGTCTCCTTGAGGGGAACCGTGGAGCCTTCCACACCGGTGAACTTCTTCGCCATATAGGTGTTCTGGGAGAGGAACTGCTGGATGCGACGCGCACGCGACACGGTGACCTTGTCCTCCTCGGAGAGCTCGTCAACACCGAGGATGGCGATGATCTCCTGCAGTTCCTTGTTCTTCTGCAGAATCTGCTTCACCAGGGTCGCCACTCGGTAGTGGTCCTCACCGATGTAGAGCGGGTCAAGGATACGACTGGTCGAGGTCAGCGGGTCCACAGCGGGGTAGAGACCCTTGGCGGCGATGTCACGGCTGAGCTCCGTGGTCGCATCCAAGTGAGCGAACGTGGTCGCCGGTGCGGGGTCGGTGTAGTCATCGGCTGGCACATAAATGGCCTGCAGAGACGTGATCGAGTGGCCTCGGGTCGAGGTGATGCGCTCCTGGAGGATACCCATCTCATCCGCGAGGTTGGGCTGGTATCCCACGGCCGAGGGCATACGACCCAGGAGGGTCGAGACCTCGGAACCTGCCTGGGTGAACCGGAAGATGTTGTCAATGAAGAGCAGCACGTCCTGGTTTTGCACGTCACGGAAGTACTCCGCCATCGTGAGTGCGGACAGAGCCACGCGCAGACGGGTTCCGGGCGGCTCATCCATCTGGCCAAACACCAGTGCGGTCTTGTCGAAGACGCCGGCTTCTTCCATCTCGTGGATGAGGTCGTTACCCTCACGGGTGCGCTCGCCCACACCGGCGAATACGGACACACCACCGTGGTCCTGAGCCACGCGCTGAATCATTTCCTGGATCAACACGGTCTTGCCCACACCGGCTCCACCGAAGAGACCGATTTTTCCACCCAGCACATAGGGGGTGAGGAGGTCGATGACCTTGATGCCGGTTTCAAACAGCTGAGTCTTGGACTCCAGCTGGTCAAAGGGTGGTGGCTGGCGGTGGATACCCCAACGCTCCACGCCCTCCATCTTGTCATCGGAGTTCAACACCTCGCCGAGAACGTTGAACACCTTGCCCTTGGTGGCGTCACCAACCGGAACCGTAATGGGTCCGCCAGTGTCGCGCACCTCCTGGCCACGCACGAGACCGTCAGTGGGCTTCAGGGCAATCGCGCGAACGAGATCGTCACCCAAGTGCTGCGCCACCTCGAGAGTCAAGACGCTGGTCTCACCACCCATGGTGATCTCCGTCTTGAGGGCGTTATACATCTGCGGCAGCGAATCGTGCGGGAACTCGACATCAACAACGGGCCCCGTGACGCGGGCAACGCGACCCGTGGCAGTTGCGTGTGTGGTGGCGGTCTTAGTCATCTCGTTTTTCTCTTTCTTTACTTCGCCGAAGCGAGGGCGTCGGCGCCGCCCACGATTTCGGAAATCTGTTGGGTGATCTCAGCCTGGCGAGCATTGTTCGCAAGGCTGGTGTATTCGCGGATCAGCTTGTCGGCGTTATCGCTGGCCGACTTCATCGCCTTCTGGCGAGCTGCGTGCTCGGCAGCTGCGGACTGCAGCATGGCGGTGAAGATTCTGTTTTCGATGTACACCGGGAGCAAAGCATCCAGCACGTCATCGGGCTCAGGCTCAAACTCATACAGCGGAAACACCTCGGTGTTGCCGGGCTCTTCCACACCTTCGACAACCTCGAGAGGCAGCACCCGGACAACCTCAGGTGTCTGAGTGACCAACGACACGAAGCGGTTATAGACGATGTGGATTTCATCCACACCACCCTCCGCCTCGTCTTTGATGAACTGCTCAATCAAGGTCTGGGCAATCTCTTTGGCCGTTTCAAACTCGGGCTGGTCGGTGTTCCCCGTCCACGATTTCTCCACAGCACGCTGACGGAAGGTGAAGTTCTGGACCGCCTTACGGCCCACCACATAGCTGATGACCTCTTTGCCCTCACCCTGCAGGCGCTCGCGCAGCTCGCCCGCCTCGCGAAGCACTTGCGAGCTAAAGGCACCGGCCAAACCGCGATCGGAGGTGAAAATCACCATGGCGGCGCGCTTCGGGTTCTCGGCTTCCGTCAAGAGGGGGTGATCAATGTTGGAGTAGGTGGCCACTGCCGACACCGGCGCGGGTGACCGCGCGGGTGTAGGGGGTGGCAGCAGTCATCCGGGCTTGAGCTTTTTGAATCCGCGACGCGGAAATCAGCTCCATAGCCTTCGTGATCTTTTTGGTTGTGCCGGCAGAACGAATCTTCTGCCGATACACCCGAAGCTGCGCACCCATGAGTTCTTAGTCCTTTAGTCGTCGTCTAGCGCTTGCGCTTGACGATTTTTTCCTGGTTGATGTCGTCCTCGGCAAGCGCGTCGTGCGCTTCGCTCCCCGGAGCACCTAAACCTTCAGCGCCGGAGCTCTGGAAGGCGACCACAATCTTGTCGACTTCCTTCTCCAACTCGGCCTTGGTGTCATCATCGAGCACGTTGGTTTTCCGCAACGTGTCGAGAATCTTGGTGTTGCGACGAAGGTGGTCCAGCAGCTCTGCCTCAAACTTGAGAACGTCTTCCACCGCGATGGTGTCGAGCTTTCCGTTGGTTCCCGCCCAAATGGACACCACCTGCTCCTCCACCGGGTAGGGGGAGTACTGGGGCTGCTTGAGAAGCTCGGTCAGCCTGGCACCGCGAGCCAACTGGCGACGGCTGGCGGCATCCAGGTCGGAGGCGAACATCGCGAAGGCCTCCAGCGAGCGATACTGCGCAAGCTCGAGCTTCAGGGTTCCCGACACCGACTTGATCGATTTCACCTGAGCGTCTCCACCCACGCGGGACACCGAGATACCCACGTCCACGGCGGGGCGCTGGTTGGCGAGGAACAGGTCGGACTGCAGGAAGATCTGACCGTCGGTGATCGAGATCACGTTGGTCGGAATGAACGCCGCGACGTCATTGGCTTTGGTCTCGATGATGGGCAGGCCCGTCATCGAACCGCCACCCATCTCGTCGGAGAGCTTCGCACAGCGCTCCAGCAGACGGGAGTGCAAGTAGAAGACGTCACCGGGGTATGCCTCACGGCCCGGGGGACGACGCAGCAGCAGTGACACAGCGCGGTAGGCCTCGGCCTGCTTGGAGAGGTCATCGAAGATGATCAGGACGTGCTTGGAGTTGTACATCCAGTGCTGACCGATGGCAGACCCGGTGTAGGGGGCCAGGTACTTGAACCCTGCGGGGTCAGACGCGGGAGCCGCCACGATGGTGGTGTACTCCATGGCGCCGGCCTCTTCCAGAGCGCCGCGCACACCGGCGATGGTCGAGCCCTTCTGACCAATCGCCACATAGATGCAGCGCACCTGCTTGTTCGGGTCACCGGAATCCCAGTTCGCCTTCTGGTTGATGATGGTGTCCACCGCAATCGCCGTCTTACCGGTCTGGCGGTCACCAATGATGAGCTGACGCTGACCACGACCCACCGGAATCATGGCGTCAATCGCCTTGATACCGGTCTGCAGGGGCTCGTGCACACTGCGCCTGGCCATAACGCCCGGAGCCTGAAGCTCCAGAGCCCGTCGGGCCTCAGCTTTGATGGCACCCATGCCATCGATCGGGTTACCCAGTGGGTCAACGACGCGACCGAGGTAGCCATCACCTACGGGGACGGAGAGAACCTCACCGGTCCGGGTGACTTCCTGGCCAGCCTCCACACCGCTGAACTCACCCAGGACCACGACACCGATTTCGTTCTCGTCCAGGTTCTGGGCGAGCCCGAGGGTTCCATCCTGGAACTTGACCAACTCGTTGGCCATAACGCCGGGGAGACCCTCCACGTGGGCGATACCGTCAGCCGCATCCAGCACGTGGCCCACCTCAGTGGTGGCCGCGGTGCCGGGGTCATAAGACTTCGCAAAGTCTTTCAGCGCATCGCGGATGTGGTCCGGGTTGATTGTGAGTTCAGCCATGGTTTTTCCTTTGGTTGTGTGCACTCGCACGTGTATCGCCAGCGCTAGCCGGCAAGTTTCATTCTCAAGTCCTGCAGCCTGGTGGCCACGCTTCCATCAATTACGTCATCGCCCACACGAATTCGCGCTCCCCCGACGACACTGTCGTCGATTTGCTGCGCGATGTAGTGCGGGCGGTGATACTTCTTCTGCACCAGATCGTCGATGTGACCCAGCTGGGCGGCACTCAGCGGCTTAGCGACTGAGACAACGGCGAGTCCCTTGCCGCCCTGGTCGGCAACAATTTCCGCTGCAGTCATCAGCATGCGTCCAATCCGGCGACCTCTGGGGTCCGCCACCAGGTGGCGCACAATGGCCTCTGCTTCCGCCGAAACTGTCCCACCGATAAGGGCACCCACCAGCTGTCGCTTTGGCGTTGGCGGGTGCGCGCTTGGATCCCACAGCGAGCTCCACCTCGGGGTCGGAGTGAATCAGCTTCGACACCGCGAGCAACTCACCGACTAAGTCAGAGGACCCACCGGATACCGCAGCGAGGCTCGAATACCGAGCTCCTCCAGGGCTGCCTGCAGGTCATAGCGGGCTCGACCAGCGCAGGGTGACCAGCTCGCCAATCAGGGCTTTCGCGTCGGTGGACAACGACGCAAAAGCACCTTTCGCGAGCGCCTGGAGGGCTTTCTGCTCTGCCGAGGAATCCGCCAGTGCACCCCGAAGCGCTGTCGACCCCGACAATCCCAGGGCAGCAGCAAACAGCGAAGCGGCAAGCTCGCTGGTTGCCGAGTGCCCACTCAGGCTCTCTCGAGCCTTGACGAGGGATTGTGTGGTCTGTGCGCCCATGGTTACTTAGTCGCCTTCTTCGCGGGTGCTTTCTTCGCTGCGGACTTCTTCGCAGGTGCTTTCTTTGCGGGAGCCTTGGCCTCTTTATCGAGATCCGCGAGGAGCTTGTCCACGACGGAGGCCGCTTTCGCGTCCTCGGACAGGCGCTCCTGCACGACGGCGGAAGCCAAATCGAGCGCCAGGTTGCCGACCTCTTTGCGCAAGGAGAGCACAGCTTGGTGGCGTTCTGCTTCGATTTGTGCCTGCGCGCTCTGGGCTATCCGGTCCGCTTCCGTTTGGGCATTCGTCTTCATTTCTTGAAGAATCTGTGTCCCCTCGGTGCGGGCCTGATCTCTGATGCTGGCAGCTTCAGCCCGGGCTTCGGCGAGGAGGGCGTTGTATTTCTCCAACGCTTCCTTAGCCTCAGCTTGGGCGTTCTCTGCCTGGGCGATTCCACCCTCGATAGCCTCGGAGCGCTCATCCAGTGTCTTCTGCAGTCTGGGCAACACCACGCGCCAGAACAGCAGCAACACCAAAGCAAACGGAATGATCGACCAGACAATGTCATAGATCGCGGGGAGCAACGGGTTGGTTGCTTCCCCTTCCGCTGCGAGAAGGAGTGCTTCGGTCTGCATGCTCAGGCCTATCCAGTGAAGATGAAGTATGTGGCAATACCGATGAACGCCAGTGCTTCGGTGAAGGCGATACCGATATACATCAAGACCGTGAGGCGGCCCTGAAGTTCAGGCTGGCGAGCAACAGACTCAATGGTCTTGCCCACCACGATACCCACGCCGATGGCGGGGCCAATTGCTGCGAGGCCGTAACCGACCGTCGCAATATTTCCGGAGAGTTCGGCGATTACCGAGGTTGTGTCCACAGGTGTTTCCTTCCATGTTGTCAGCCCGATGTCGTATCGGGCTGAGGTTTAGTGTTCTTCCGCCAGCGCGAGCTGGAGGTAGACGGCGGTCAAAAGGGTGAATACGTAGGCCTGCAGGGTTGCGACCAACAGTTCAAAAAAGGTGAACGCGATGCTAAACGCGATAGTCCCGATACCAAAGAATGCCATCCAGGAGTCGGAATACAGAATGAAGAAGTGGGTGGAGGAGAAAAACAGCACCAGCAGGAAGTGACCCACCACCATGTTCATCAGCAAACGCAGAGTCAGCGTGACCGGGCGAAGAATGAAGGTGGAGACAAACTCGATCGGCGTCACGATGATGTAGAGGGGCCACGGAACACCCGGGGGAAGCAGCGAGTTCTTCAAGAACGCCACCGGGTGCTTACGAAGACCGGCATAGACAAAGGCCACATAGGCGGCAATCGCCAACACCAGCGGCATTCCGATAATGCTGGTTCCGGCAATGTTGAGACCCGGAATGATTCCCGTCACATTCATGAACCAGACCATGAAGAAAATCGTGGTGAGTAGCGGGAGGAAGCGCTTGCCATCCTTCTCGCCGAGCAGATCCTCAGCGATGTTGACGCGAACCAGGTTCAACGCCAGCTCCACCGTTCCCTGGAATCGGCCAGGAACGGTGCGCATCTTGCGGGTTCCCAGCCAAAAGACCAAGACCAGTGCCACAACAGCCAGAAGACGCACCAAAATGATGCGGTTCATCTCGAACCAGGTGCCCTCAAAGAGCACTGCGGGAGGGAAAAATTCCTCGATCGTCGGAGGACTAAAGGTTTCGCCGGCTGCTAACTGGAACAGCGTGTCAGTGGCTTCTGTTAACAGCTCTGTCTCCAGTTTCGGGGCGCACATGAGCGCGGCGAATGTCGTCTCTCATGACTTTAGCAAAGCACCCCTGGGAGAAACTAATTAGCCTTCCAGCGATGGTTTAGGCAAAACGCTCAGGTGGAATCACCGAGAAAATATCGGTCACCGGGACCGCACCCTCCCGCACGATGCGAAGTTTGCCCTGGGGTGCATCCAGGGAGGTTGCATCAATCACGGTGGAGACGGCTGTTCCCGGTTTTTCCTCCGCTGCCCCCAGAACCACCGAAACCACACCGTCAAACCTCTTCTGGAGTGCAGTGGGCGACACCAGCGGCTTCTGCCCGCTCGCCCACGCACCCGATTGAACCAGGGGCCCGGTCTCGCTCAGGAGCTCCAGGGCAATACGGTTGGCCGGCATCCGCAGTGCGACGGTTCCCTTGGTGTCACCAAGATCCCAACTCAGGGATTCACCCGCCGGCACAATCAGCGTGAGGGCTCCTGGCCAAAACTCGCCCGCCAGGGTGGCTACGTCCTCAGCCACCTCAGCAGCCAACGCCCGGAGTGTGGGGATTCCGGGGACAAAGACCGACAGCGGTGCCCCGTCTGGCATGCCCCTGGCGTCGCGAAGAGCCTGCACCGCACTGGCTTTGAAGGCGTCTGCCACCAGGGCGTAGGAGGTGTCTGTGGGGATACACACAACCTGGCCCCGCCCGATTGCCATCCGGGCATGGCGCATGCCCTGGAGGAGCTCCGCCTTCCGGGCGGTCCTAAACAGTTCGGTGCTCACGCAAACAAGCTTGCCACGGCCTCACGGAAGTGAGCCGTGTGAGCAGCAACATCCGCAGCCGTTGTCGCGGGGCTCATCAACGCCATGTTGTGGAACGGGGTCAGAAGAATTCCCCGGTTGAGAGCGTGCAGGTGCAAATACTGCTGGAGCTCAAAATCATCGGCGTGTGCTGCTTCTGCCCCATCTTTGGGCGCGTGCGGAAGGAAGCTGTACTCCGCCCTCGTCCCCAACTGGGTCACCTGCCACGGAACACCGAACTCATCGATGGTGGTCTGAACACCCTCGGTCCACTCGGTGGCGCGCTGAATCATCTCGGGGTAGGACTCGGGAGTGAGGACCTCCCCGAGGGTTGCTCGAATGGCAGCCAAGGAAAGCGCGTTCCCCGCCAGGGTGCCACCCACTCCTCCGACATCAATGTCTTCGAGGTGAATCGAGGCACTGACTCGCTCTTGGAGCTCACCCGTCATGCCATAGGCGCCAGCCGGGATGCCCCCGGCAATGGTTTTCCCAATCACCACGGCGTCGGGCTTCAGGCCATCCCGCAGTGTCATACCTCCGGGCCCTGCACACACCGTGTGAGTCTCATCGATGATGAGGACTGCACCGTGCGTCGTGCAGAGCTCGCGCAGTGCCTCGTGCCAGCCCTCATCGGGCAACACAATGCCGATGTTCGTCATCGCTGGCTCCACCAGAGCACAGGCAATATCTCCCGAGGCAAAAGCTTTCTCCAGAGCGGCCACATCGTTGAAGGGAACCACAACGGTGGTCGCATCGGGGTCCACCGGAGCACCAATGTTTCCGCGACGCTCCACCACCGAGCCCTGGTCATCCAGGGTGGCAAAGGTTTCGTCAACACTGCCGTGGTAGCAGTAGTCCATGACCAGGACTTTGCTCTTCCCGGTCACCTGGCGTGAATAGCGGATCATGGCGCGGTTGGCATCGGTAGCGGTCAGAGTGAACTGCCACATCGGCACCCCAAAGCGATCCGCCAGCATGCCCGCCACAATTGCTGCATCCTCGGTGGGCAGCATGGTGGTGATGCCCTTGGCGAGCTGGGCAGTGACCGCCCGAACCGTCGGGTCCGGTGAGTGCCCCACCATCGCTCCGGTGTCACCCAAACACAGGTCAACGTGGTCGATTCCATCCACACAGGTGAAGTGCGCGCCCTTCGCGCTCTCCACATAGACGGGCCAGGGTCCTGGCCACTTGGCCATCCAGAGCATCGGAACACCATCGGGCATCCGACTCTTGGCAACCTCAAACTGCGCTTTCGAGTGTGGTCGCTCGGCTTCAAACCGGGCAACCTCGTCGGCCACCAGACGCGTGAGACGGGTGCGGTCAACAGACATTACAGTGTCCCTTCATGGCTATCGGGTGGAGGGTCTAACCAGCGAGCGTGAGCCTTTTGCGCTTAATGGCGCCGCTGACCTGAGCAATGAGAACGAGGATGATGGCCGCGAAGAACACAGCAGAGGCAATCACATTGGCTTCCGCAGGAATTCCTCGAGCCGCTGCCGTATAGACAAAACGGGGGAAGGTCATCGCGGGACCCGCGTTGAAGTTGGTGATGATGAAGTCATCGAAACTCAGCGCAAAGGACAACAGCGCTGCGGCCATGATGCCGGGGATGAGCAGTGGGAACGTGACTCGCCAGAAGACCTGGGCGGGTGACCCATAGAGGTCGCGGCCCGCCTCTTCGAGGGCGGGGTCGAGGACCGCGACCCGTGCTCGCACGGTCACCACGACGAAGCTGATGCAGAACATGGTGTGAGCGATGATGACCGTGGGCAGGCCTTTTTGGACACCGAGTTGCAGGAACTGTGCCGCAAGCCCTGCGCCCAACACAACCTCCGGCGTGGCCATGGGCAGGAAGAGCAACAGGGTGGTGGAGTTGCGGAACCGGAATCGATAGCGCACCAGCGCAATCGCTATTGCAGTCCCCATGGCTGTTGCGAGGACTGTGGCGACAGCAGCGACGAGGATCGAGTTCCCAAACGCAGAACAGACATCCTGCGCATTACAGACATCCAGCCAGTTATCGAAGGTGAAACCACGCCAAATGATGTTGGTGCGCCGGGAATCATTGAACGAAAAGACGATGGTGTAGACAATCGGGATGAGCAGGAACACCATCGCCATCCCCGTGTAAATCCAGAGCAGGTACTTGCCAAAACCCCTCATAGCAGGTCATCCGTTCCGCTTCGCCTCACATACGCGGACACCAGAACCAAGATGGACGCCATCAGAATCAGCGACAGTGCCGCTGCTGCGGGGAAGTTCTGGAGGACCAGGAAGTTGGCCTCGATGACATTTCCCATCATCGCCGTGTCCGTGGAGCCAAGGAAGTCGCGGCTCGCGTTGATGTAATCACCGGTGGCGGGGATGAAGGTGAGCAGGGTTCCCGAAATCACGCCGGGGATGGAGAGCGGGAAGGTAATCGTGCGAAACACCGTGAACGGGTTGGCGTAGAGGTCTTCACCCGCCTCGACATAGCGAAGGTCCAGCTTCTCCAGGGTCGTGTAAATCGGAAGCGCCATAAAGGGCAGGAACATGTAGGTCAAACCAAAGACCACGGAGAACGGTGTGCCGGTGAGGTAGGCATCGGAGGGAATGAGTTGGAAGGTTTTCAAGACCCCCACCAGGAACCCCTCATCGGAGAAAATCTGCTTCCACGCCAGAGTGCGAAGCAAGAAGGAGATGAAGAACGGGGCGATCAGGAGAACCAGCGACAGTGCCTGCAGAAGCGGATATTTCCGCAGCTTCACCCCGATCACATAGGCGATGGGATAGCCCAGGAGCAGGGCAAAAATGGTGGCCAATGTCGCGTAGATAAAGGAGCGAGAAATATGGGAGAAGTAGGTGGAGACCACTTCTGCATAGTTCTCCCACCGGAAGGCGGTCTGAAACTCACCCAGAAACCCGCCGGGAACCGGTGCCTGGAAACTGGTGATCACCAGGGAAAACAGTGGCGTGACAAAGAACAGAATGAGATACAAAATCCCCGGCAGCAACAACCACAGGGCCACCGGAGATTTCTTCTGAACCTGGGCAACAGGAGCCTGCCCTCCCGCAGGGGCTGCTGTTTGAAAAGCTCCAAAAGCCACTAGGACTCCTCGAGTTCAGCTTCTAGCTTTTCCCGCTCTTGAACAGCCACGGCTGCAGTGTCGGTGTCGGCCTGGAAACGATCCTCCCGGGGCGGGGCATCCGCAAGACCAAAGGCGTGAGCAACCTGCCATGACAGGTAGACCTCGTCACCAGTTTTGGCGTGCTCACCCAGCGAGGTGTTTTGGGCAAAGACCGTAATCTCCCCCAGGCCTGGCAGATCGACCAGGTACTGCGTGCTCACACCGCTAAAGGACGCATCCACCACGCGACCAGGTCCCACGACGGTCTCGTCTGAGCCACCCGAGGGCTTGCCCTGGTGCAGGGTGACCTTCTCCGGTCGAATACCGACGCTCACCACTCCTCGGTGAGCAACAGCGCGATTGCTCGGAACCCGGAGCTCATACCCTGCGGCCTGAACGCTCACCACGTTCGCTGTGGTGCCAGAGACGGTGCCTCCGAAGAGGTTTGACTGGCCGAGGAAGGTCGCCACGAACGCTGTTTGGGGCGACTCATAGAGCTCCTCAGGAGCACCCATTTGCTCAATCCGGCCCTGGTTCATCACCGCGACAGTGTCGGCCATGGTCATGGCCTCCTCCTGGTCGTGGGTGACGTGGAGGAAGGTCAAACCAACCTCGGACTGGATGTCTTTCAGCTCGAGCTGCATCTGGCGACGCAACTTGAGATCCAGGGCGCCCAGGGGCTCATCGAGAAGCAGGAGCGCCGGGCGATTCACGACGGCGCGGGCCAGCGCAACGCGCTGCTGCTGGCCTCCGGAGAGTTGCGAGGGCTTTCTGGTGGCAACGTGAGCGAGCTCCACCAGAGCAAGTGCATCGCGCGCCAGCTTCTCAGCATCGGCAATTTTGCGACGCCTCAACCCAAACATGACGTTTTCGAGGATTGTCATGTGGGGGAATAGTGCGTAGGACTGGAACACCGTATTCACCGGGCGCTGATACGCCTTGGTGGCGGTGACGTCTTTCCCGCCAATCAGAATCTGGCCCTCGGTGGGCTCCTCCAGCCCTGCTACGAGCCGAAGCGTCGTGGTTTTCCCACAACCGCTTGGCCCGAGCAGGGCAAAGAAGGAACCTGCGGGTATCTCCAACGTGAGGTCATCAATTGCCGTGAACCCTGGAAAGCGTTTAGTAACCCTCACCAGGGACAGGTCGGCACCCGCCTCCGCAAACTGTTTTGCTGAAGCGTCAGACATCACGTCGTCGACCCTTAGTGACTAGGCACCGAGTGCGATTGCCTGGAAGGCCGCCTGGTACTCGTTGTCCTCGTCAGAGGTGAGAGTGCGGAAGGCCTTCACCTGAGACAGTGTTGCCTCATCGGGGAAGATCATCTTGTTCTCAGCCAGTTCGGGGTCAATCTCCATGGCGGCTTCGTAAGCACCCTTCACCGGGGTCACGTAGTTCACCCATGCGGCAACCTCGGCAGCAACCTCAGGCTCGTAGTAGTAGTTCATGAGAGCCTCTGCGTTGGCTTTGCGCGGTGAACCAATGGGTACGACCATGGTGTCGTTCCAAATGGTGGCGCCAGACTCGGGAATGACAAATCTCCACTTCTCACCGTCGTCGTAGCCGTTCTCGAAGTTGATCAGCGTGATGTCACCAGACCAGCCGATGGCCACCAGTGCATCCTCATTGACGAGGTCTTCGGTGTACGAGTTGCCTCGCACGTTACGAATCTGACCAGCCTCAACTTGCTCCCGCAGGACGTCAAGTGCCGCGTTGAATTCGTCGGCACCCCAGTCAGAGGAAATGTCAACCCCGTTGGCCATCATGAGCAGACCGACGGTGTCGCGCATCTCGGAGAGAACCACCACGCGGCCCTTCAGCTCGGGAGCCCAGAGGTCCTCGACAGTGCGGATTTCACCGACCTTCTCGGTGTTGTAGGCCAAACCAGCAAAACCACCCTGCCAGGGGAGGCTCATTTTGCGACCGGGATCCCATCCTGGGTTAGCAAGAGAGTCCACGACGTTGGCCTTATTGGGGATGTTGGACTCGTTCAGTTCCTGAACGAAACCGAGCTGACCCCAACGGGCAGCCATCCACTCGGTGGGAACAACAATGTCCGCCCCGATGTCCTGACCCAGCTGAAGCTGATCGCGAACCTTGGCGTAGTAGGTGTTGTTGTCGTCGTAGTCGACCATGTAGTTGACGGCAATGCCGGTCTGCTCTTGGAAACGCACCAAGGTGGGGTAGTTGCCGTCGTCGTCTTCGTCGATGTAGAACGGCCAGTTGGACCAGTTCAGCGTGGGGTCAGAGGCTGAGATGTCTTCAGCGGCGGTCAAGTTGCTACCAGCAGCACACGCGGACAATCCGAGTGCCACGGCACCACCACCAGCTCCGGCGAGGAACGAACGCCTCGACAGCTGTGATGTGCGGGCCATCTTGACGAGGCTGCGGACCATGGGGTCCTGGGGAAGTGGGCGATTCATCATTGAACTCCTTCATTCACTAACGTGCTGGTGCACAAGGGTTGTTTTGATACTAGACCTCCCACACAGCGTTTGAGGACGCCGAGTGTTACAGCCTGGTAACTCTCTTTTACGGTGTTGTCCTTACTCTCCAATAAACGACATGACGTGCTTGATCCGGGTGTAGTCCTCAAACCCATACTGGGAGAGGTCTTTGCCATAGCCGGAGTGCTTGAAACCACCGTGGGGCATCTCGGCCACCAGCGGGATGTGGCAGTTAATCCAGACAGCTCCGAAGTCGAGGCCCTTGGCGAAGCGCATCGCGCGGCCGTGGTCTTTCGTCCACACGCTGGAGGACAAACCGTAGAGAACATCGTTGGCCATCTGCATGGCTTCCTTCTCCTGGGTGAAGGGCTGCACCGTGATGACCGGTCCGAAGATCTCCGTTTGAATCGCGTCATCTTTTTGCTTCAAGCCGGTGACCACGGTGGGTTCAATGAAGTACCCCTTGTCGCCCTTGCGAACACCACCGGTCTCGATTGTGGCGTTTTTCGGCAAAGCGTCGATCATGCCCATCACGCGGGTCATCTGGTTCTGGTTGTTGACCGGGCCATAGAAGGTGTCCGGGTCACTGGGCAGACCGGTTTGCACGTTCGCAGCAATCCACTTCGTGAGAGCGGCCACGAACTCGTCGTGGACATCCTTGTGGACGAGGACTCGGGTGGCTGCGGTGCAGTCCTGACCGGCGTTGAAATACCCGGCAGTTCCAATACCCTCGACAGCTTTCTCGATGTCAGCGTCATCAAAGACGATGACGGGTGCTTTCCCACCGAGCTCCAGGTGAACACGCTTGAGGTCGCTCGAGGCAGCTTTCGCCACCTCCATGCCGGCGCGAACCGAGCCGGTGATCGACACCATCTGCGGAATCTTGTGGTCAATCATCGCGGCACCGCTGGTGCGGTCTCCGGTGATCACGTTCACCACACCGGCGGGCAGGTGGAGCGAGCAAATCTCTGCCAGCAGCAGGGTGCTCTGCGGAGTGGTGTCGGAGGGCTTCAGCACGGTGGTGTTTCCCGCCGCAACCGCGGGAGCAAATTTCCACACCGCCATGTTCAACGGGTAGTTCCAGGGAGTGACCTGGCCGACAACGCCGATGGGCTCCCGGCGAATCATGGAGGTGTGATCCGCCATGTATTCGCCAGCGCTTCGACCCTCGAGGTTTCTGGCCGCACCGGCAAAGAATCGAATCTGGTCAACGCTGAGCATGATTTCGTCATCCACGAGCGTGGTGCGGGGCTTTCCGGTGTCCTGGGACTCGAGGTCCGCAAACTCATCCGCGCGCTTCTCCATCTCATCCGCAATGCGGAACAGGGCTAGTTGACGCTCACCCGGTGTGGTGTCCCCCCAGGTCTCGAAAGCGGCCTGCGCTGCCTGGTAGGCAGCATCGATATCTGCTGCAGAGGAAATCGGTGAGTGCGCGTACACCTCCTCTGTTGCCGGGTCGACAAGCTCGAGGGCATCCTTGCCCTTGGCCTCGACGTAGGAGCCGTTGACGAAGTTTTTCAGTGTGCGTGTAGTCATGGGGATACCCTAACCCAGGATGAAGCCGGAGGTCTAGGGGCCCTTTGGGTCACTATTTCGTTGAGAAACTGCCGTTATGGTGTGTTTTCGATTGCATAAACGGTAAAAGAGTGCGAAAATCACACTATGCCGAAATCAGCGTCGACCCGGGCTGTGGCTCTGGATGATTCCTCGAAGGAAATCATCAGCCAGCTCCAACGCGATGGCAGGAAGTCCTACGCCGAAATTGGCAAGGCCGTAGGCCTCAGCGAAGCCGCTGTTCGACAGCGGGTCAGCAAGCTCACCGACGCCAGCATCATGCAAATCGTCGCGGTCACCGATCCCGCGCAACTGGGGTTCCACCGCCAAGCCATGATCGGTATCCGCGTGACTGGCGACGCCCGGAAGGTTGCCAACACTCTGAAAGCCATTGACCAGGTGGACTATCTCGTGCTGACCACGGGGCGCTTTGACATCCTGGCCGAAATTGTCTGTGTGGATGATCACGAACTGAGGGAGATTCTGCACGGCTCTATCCGCACCATTGAGGGTGTCGCGGACACCGAAACCTTCACCTACCTATCACTAGAAAAAGAACACTACGACTGGGGAACACGATGACGATTATCGACAAACTGAAACTGAAGACACCGCTGAAGCACCTCACGCCGAAGAAGGCGAAGCGCGGCAAGAAACCAGAGACGCTGCAGGACAAAGCCCGCGACCACCTCTGGATGCACTTCACCCGTCAGGGCCCTCTCTCGGGCGGCGCTGACGTCCCCGTCATCGTCAAAGGCAACGGGCACCACATCTGGGATGACAAGGGCAAGCGCTACATCGATGGTCTTTCCGGTTTGTTCGTGGTCAACGCCGGTCACGGACGAGCTCGTCTCGCCGAGGTGGCCAGGAAGCAAGCAGAGGAGCTCGCATTCTTCCCGCTCTGGTCCTACGCTCACCCAGCCGCCATTGAGCTGGCGGACAAGCTGGCCGACTACGCACCGGGTGATCTCAACAAGGTCTTCTTCACCACCGGTGGTGGTGAAGCTGTCGAGAGTGCATTCAAACTGGCAAAACAGTATTGGAAGCTCATGGGTCACCCCATGAAGCACAAAGTTATTTCCCGCTTCGTGGCCTACCACGGGACACCTCAGGGAGCGTTGGCCATCACGGGAATTCCCTCCATGAAAGCCATGTTCGAACCCCTCACCCCCGGTGGTTTCCGTGTTCCCAACACGAACTACTACCGCGCCGAAGAAATGGGTTTCCCCGGCGGGACCGAGGAAGAGTTCGGTCTGTGGGCAGCGAACCGCATCGAAGAGATGATCGAGTTTGAGGGCGCCGACACCGTTGCCGCCGTGTTCTTGGAGCCCGTCCAGAACTCCGGTGGCTGTTTCCCCCCACCGCCTGGATACTTCCAGCGGGTTCGAGAGATCTGTGACAAGCACAATGTGTTGCTGGTCAGCGACGAAGTGATCTGTGCGTTTGGGCGCATCGGTGAGATGTTCGCCTGCAACGCTTTTGACTACGTCCCCGACATCATCACCTGCGCCAAGGGTATGACCAGCGGGTATTCCCCCATTGGCGCGATGATCACCAGCGACCGGCTGTTTGAGCCCTTCGCTAAGGGCGACACGACCTTCTATCACGGCTACACCTTCGGTGGGCACCCGGTGTCTGCTGCCGTGGCACTCGAGAACCTGAAGATCTTCGAAGAAGAGGGCATCAACGAGCACGTGCGCAAGAACTCCCCGAAGTTCCGCGCAGCACTGGAGCGCCTGCTCGACATCCCGATTGTGGGAGATGTTCGAGGAGCCGGGTACTTCTTCGGCATTGAGTTGGTCAAGGACAAGGTGACCAAGGAAACCTTCACGGATGAAGAGTCCGAGAAACTGCTCCGCGGCTTCCTCTCCAAAGCACTCTTTGAGGCAGGCCTCTACTGTCGCGCTGATGACCGAGGAGACCCCGTGATTCAGTTGGCACCGCCGCTCACCATTGGGCCAGCGGAGTTTGACGAAATCGAAGCCATCCTGCGCGATGTGCTGACCCGGGCGTCCAAGCTGATCTAGTGTCCGTGACGGACTACCGAAGCCTGTCGCTCTGGCATGAGGGCGTGGGAGATGACCTCCAGCCACGGTCATCTCTCAGCCCTGCTGAGCGCTCCGCGCACTGGGATGTCATCATCATGGGTGCCGGGTATACCGGGCTCTGGATGGCACTGTCTCTGGTGGAGCAATCCCCCACCACCAGAGTGCTGGTTCTGGAGAAAGAGATTGCGGGCTTTGGCGCCTCTGGTCGAAATGGGGGTTGGGTCTCCGCACTGTTCCCCACCAGCACCCGAGCACTCATCCACCAGCATGGAGTGCCCGCCGCCACCGCGATGCGCCAGGCAATGGTCGACTGCGTGCCCTCGGTCGGCACCTGGGCCGCCAAGCTCGACATTGACTGCGACTTTGTTCAGGGCGGGACAACCTCCCTGGCCAGAGCGGACATCCACCGTCAGCGAGCAGAAGCCTCCTTGCAGGAGGCAGCACTGCTCCCGGTTGACACCCCGGAGTGGAAAGAACCAGCGGACACCCTTCAGGCAACCCACACCCAGGGTGCGGTGTTTGATCCCGCGTGCGCCAGGATTCACCCGGCCAAATTGGTCCGGGGGTTGGCGAGGGCCGCTGATTCTGCTGGTGTTCGCATTGCGGAGAAGACCGCCGTCATTGATTACCGTCCAGGAGTTGTGACGACGGACGCTGGAGACGTTCACGGTGACATCATCATCGACGCCATGGAGGGCTATCGAAGCCAGCTTCGCCCCACCAGGAGAGCCTCACTGCCGCTCTACTCGCTGATGATTGCGACCGAGCCGCTCCCCGACGCTGTCTTTGACGACATCGGTATGCCTCACGGCATGACATTCTCTGATTTCCGCTCCCTCGTGATTTATGGCCAGCGGACCGCGGATAACCGGATCGCCTTTGGAGGACGAGGTGCGCCGTATCACTGGGGCAGCACCATCTCGCCGGAGTTTGATCGGGTGCCGCGGGTGTTCCAGGCACTGGAAACCACGCTGAAGGAAATGTTCCCCCAAATCGGAGATGTTGCCATCACCCACACCTGGGGTGGGGTGTTGGGTGTTCCCCGGGACTGGCATGCCTCGGTCACTCTCGACACCACCACCGGCATCGGTCGCGCCGGCGGTTATGTGGGAGACGGTGTGGGGCTGTCTCATCTGGCAGGGCTCACCCTGGCTGACCTGGCGTTGGGCGCCACCACCGAGCGCACGACGTTGCCGTTTGTGGGACACCGCTCACCCAACTGGGAGGTGGAACCCCTGCGCTACCTCGGAGCCACCGCCGCAATTATGGGTGTGGACCTTGCGGACCGGATTGAGCAGCGAACGGGGCGCAGGTCTCTGATATCTCGACTCATCGCGCCACTCACCGGACACTAATCTTTCGGGGCATCTCCCGGCAGAGTGATGTCGGACACGTAGGGCATTCGAGATTTAGCCACCACCACCAGGTCGGTGACCAGTGAGGCCAACACAGAGGCCACGATGGTGATGAACAACACCAGGCGATCCAGCCACTCCTGATCGCCCAGCCAAAAAACTGCCGCCAGGAAGACCACAAACTTGAGCAGCCAGGTTCCGAGCACCGCACTAAAGAACCCCGGCGACAAGACGTCACCTTTGCCGAGCTTAAACCCCCACATGATGCTCAGTGGCGTGAGCCCAAGTAAGGCATAGCCCAGTGCAGCCCCCACAAAAGCGCCCAACATTCCCGCAAGCCCCGAGATCAGGGCACCGGCTGTGGCGGCAATGATGGCGATGATGGAGGTGACAACGACTCCGGCGAGCAACGCTCGCTTGGCAATCTGGGACACAGTCATGACGGGGTTCCTTCCTCCACGGATAGAGGGTCGTTCGGTGCTCGGTTATCGGGGGACAGCGTGACGACGGTGGAGCCGATGAGACCCACCACAATGATGCCCACTGCCACATACCAGGCAACAAAGAGGAACATCAGGGTTCCAATGGCCAACACCGCGGTCCAGGAGTAGAGGATCAAGACCGCTTGGCGGTGGGAGTGACCCATATCCAGGAGCCGGTGGTGCAGGTGAGCACGGTCGGCATCAAAGGGTGACATTCCGCGGCGAAGCCTGCGCCCCACAGCCAAAGAAAAGTCCACCAGGGGAACAATCAACACAGCCAGGGGAAGAATCACCGGCAAGAAGGCGGGCAACAACTGGGTGGGGCTAATCGCACCGGGATCTATTTGCCCGGTCACCGAGATGGCACTCACCGACATAATGAGGCCCACCAAGAGCGCGCCCGAGTCCCCGAGGAACAACTTCGCGGGGTGCCAGTTCAGGGGCAAGAACCCCAGCAGTGACCCCACGAGCAAAACAGCGAGCAGTGTGGCAAGACCGAAGTAGGGCGCTCCCCCCTCTCCGAGCGAGAGCACCAGGGCGTAGAGGAAGAAGACCCCGTTAGAGATCAGAGCAACACCGGCTGCCAACCCGTCTAAACCATCAATGAAGTTGACGGCGTTCATCACCAACACAATGGCCAGCACGGTGAGGACAATCGAGAGCGTGGGGGAAAACAGGGTAATTCCGCCCACAGGGAGGGACACGATTTGAACCCCCTGCCACGCCACCACACCGGCAGCGATGAACTGTCCGGACAGCTTCGTCAACCAGTCCAGGTCAATGAGGTCATCGACAACCCCCAGGGCCACCACGATCAGTCCCGCCACAAACACCGCGATGATCGGTCTGGGGTTGGCGAACACTTCCTCAAACTGGGGAACCTGGCTCGCCACCAGTGCAGCGAGAACCATGCCGACATACACCGCTATTCCGCCAAGCCTCGGGGTGGGTTCCTGGTGAACGTCTCGCGGGCGAATTTCTCGGTGCCATCCGTAGCGAATACCCAATTGCCACAGAGCCAACGCCAACAAGAAGCTCACCGCTATCGCGGTGCCCACAACGACCAGGTAGAAACTCACTGTTCCCACACTCCGCCGGTCACTGCTTGAATGTCCTCATACGGCACGACGCCGTGGCGCACGAACCCGCCAGGGTCCCCCGGAGTCCAGGTTGCTCGCATCCACAATCGTGCTGCCGGGGTTACCCGGTGCATCGGCGTAGGCCTGACCGACCGGTCCCGCATCAATGTAGACCTCCAGTGCGTCACCAAACTGCTCATACGCTTCGGTCACGGTCACCGCAGAGTGCTGACCGGTGAGGTTTGCGCTGGACACCGCCAGCGGTCCGCTCACCCGCAACAAGTCCAGCGCCACAGGGTGGTCTGGCATCCGAATAGCGACGGTTCCCCCAGTGTCGCCCAAGTCCCACTCGACCTCGGGGGACGCCTCCAGAATGACGGTGACGCCACCGGGCCAGAACTCCTGCATGAGTAGGTCAACCCCTGGGGGAATTGACCGCGCGAGCGTGCTGGCATCCTCTGCTGAGGCCACCAACACCGGCGGTGGCATATGCCGACCGCGTCCTTTGTGGGCGAGCAGGGTGTTGACCGCTGTGGGGGAGAAAGCGTCACAGGCAATGCCGTAGACCGTGTCGGTTGGCATGATGATGCTCTGGCCGGCCTTCAGGGCTTCCAGGGCAACACGCTGACCCTCTTCCCACGCGAGAGGGTCGGAGGAATCGATCATGACAGCGCCCACACACCCCAGTGTAGTTCGGGAGTGTGCCATGACCCTGGGGCTTAGGCTTGGACCATCATGCTGTTTATTTTTGACATGGACAACGTCCTCTATGACTACCACTGGCGCATCCGAATGGAGTCCCTCACAGAGCTCACCGGTCACGACTTTCATGACCTGCGCGCCCGGTGGTGGCACGACGATGGTGAGTGGAAAGCCGAGGCGGGAGATCCCGACACCGGGGATGAATACCTCCGCCTGGTCAATGACGCTTTTGGCTCCTCCATCCCCGCCAAACCTGGGTCGATATTCGCAAAGCCGCGATGGAATTTCGCCCCGATGTTGCCGACGCTGTCTCGCATGCGTCGAAGCACGGCCAGGTCACCCTCTTGACCAATAACGGAATGCTGATCGGTGAGCACCTTCAGGAGGTGGCTCCGGACCTGGTCCCCCTGTTTGGCGAGCACATGTTCGCCACCGCGCACTACCGGGCAAGAAAACCCGACCCCACCGTGTTTTCTCGGGTGCTGGAGCGTTATGGCTGTGAGAGCAAAGACACCTTCTTTGTGGATGACCACCCGGATAACATCCGAGGAGCAGAAGAGGTGGGCATTACCTCGAAATGGTTCTCCCCCTCCGACACCGGCGACAGTGTGAAAGAGGCCATCACGGCTTTTGTGGCGTCTCGCTCCTAGGGTCGATAACCCTGGGTGAAGCGGTCTCGACCGACCAGGTCTTGTTCGGTTGACACTGTTCGAAACCCGTGGCTCTCCAGCACATCCCGGACTGCGGCTCCCTGAAGATTGGAGTGCTCGAGCATCACCACTCCCCCGGGGCGAAGCGCCCTGGAGGCAGCCTCCGCGATGACGCGAATCAGATCAAGCCCGTCCTCCCCGCCATAGAGAGCAAGACGCGGGTCATGGTTCTGAACTTCGGGTTCATTGGGGGTTTCCGCATCCGGAACATAGGGCGGGTTTGACACGATGAGGTCCAGGCTGGCAGGTGCAACGCCTGATGCAAAGGACTCGAGGGAGCCGTGGGTGATCACAACCTCCGGGGCTAAATCCTCCACGTTCTGAACCAGGTAGGGCAGAGCATCATCAGAGACCTCGACTGCCTGGACGGTGGCGTGCGGAATTGCTCTCGCTAGAGCAATGGCCAGGACACCGCTACCGGAGCAGAGATCCACAATGCGAAGCCCGCTGTCACCGACTGCCATGGTGGACGCGGTCTGGATTGCTCGCTCGGCAAGAGACTCGGTTTCGGGCCGCGGCACAAAAACCCCGGACCCACCCGAACCTGAAACGACATAAAGGGTGCACTGCCGAGCAGATGCTGCAGTGGCTCCCTCGCTTCGCGCCTCACCACCAGCGCCTCAAGATCAGCGGCCTGCGCCTCGGTGAGCTCAAACCCTTGGTGAACTTTCGCCAGCACTTCCCCACGACTCATCCCCACCACATGGGCGAGCAGGAACTCAGCGTCCACAGCGGGTGAGGTCACACCGGCACGAGTGAGACGTGCCGTGGTGTCTGCGAGCACAGTCGCAAGACTCATGCAGGGTCGCCCAGAGCTGACAGCCGTTCTGCCTCATCGGCTTCAATACAGGAGGTAATCACGGGACCGAGAGCGCCATTCATGACCTGGTCCAAGTTGTAGGCCTTATAGCCGGTGCGGTGATCAGCAATTCGGTTCTCGGGGAAGTTATAGGTGCGGATGCGCTCGGAGCGATCCATCCCTCGAATCTGGCTCTTGCGCGCATCAGAGGCCGCCGCCGCAATTTCTTCTTGCTGGCGAGCGAGCAAGCGAGCGCGCAGCACGCGCATGCCGGCTTCGCGGTTTTGAATCTGGCTTTTCTCGTTCTGCATCGACACCACAATCCCGGTCGGAAGGTGGGTGATCCGCACCGCAGAATCAGTGGTGTTGACCGACTGACCACCGGGGCCACTGGATCGAAACACATCGATTTTCAGATCGTTGGGGTTGACATCGATTTCTTCGGGTTCGTCCACTTCGGGGAAGATCAACACACCGGTCGTGGAGGTGTGGATGCGCCCTTGAGACTCCGTCACCGGAACACGCTGAACCCTGTGAACACCACCCTCATACTTGAGGCTCGCCCAGACACCTTCAGCGGGGTCTGTTGCGGAGGACTTGATGGCGACCTGGATGTTTTTGAACCCACCCATGTCGCTCTCGGTCTTGTCCAAGACCTCGGTCTTCCAGCCCCTGGACTCCGCGTAGTGCAAATACATCCGCAGAAGGTCCGCTGCAAAGAGAGCCGATTCCTCGCCGCCCTCACCACCCTTGATCTCCATGATCGCGTCACGACCGTCATCGGGATCCCGGGGAATCAAGAGCGAACGGAGGGTTTCGGTTGCCTCCACCAGCGCCTCTTCGAGCGCGGGAACTTCAGCGGCCAGCGACGCATCTTCGCTGGCGAACTCTTTCGCTGCCGCAAGATCGTCGGTGAGCGATGTCATCCGCTCGTGAGCGGCGATGATTTTGGACAGCTCAGCGAAGCGTCTATTCAGTTTCTTCGAGCGGCCTGGATCAGCGTGGACTGCGGGGTCGCCGAGCTGCTCTTGAAGCTCGGCGTACTCCGCAATCAACGCGTCAACAGACTCAAACATTGGGTGTGATGCCCTCTTTAGAACTTCTTCGGCATAGCAACCAGGAACTCCACGTTCGAGGCCGTGGACTTCATGCCCTCGAGAACGCTCTGCAATCCGGCAAGAGAGTCCATGGCTCCCACACCCTGACGGATGTCCGCGCTCGCGCGGGCCTCATCAGCGGAGAGAAGCTGGTCATCCTTGCGGGTTGCCGAGTGACGAAGATCCACTGCGGGGAAGAGGCGAGATGCTGCAGCGGCCTGACTCAGGCGCAGCTCCATCGTTGCTGTGCCCGAGAGTTCGTTGGCCACAACATCATCCAGGCTCATGCCGGTGTCCATCGCCAACGTTCCGATGATGGTCAGCGAACCGCCACCCTCCACGTTGCGGGCAGCACCGAACAGCTTCTTGGTGGGGTAAACCCAGGCTGAGTCTGATCCGCCACCGCGGCTGGTTCCGCCAATGCTCTGCTGGTAGGCACGAGCGAGACGGGTCAGGGAGTCCAGGAACACCACAACATCGTGACCGAGCTCCACCAGACGCTTCGCGCGCTCGATCGCGAGCTCCGCAATGGTGGTGTGGTCATCGGCGGAGCGATCGAAGGTGGAGGTAATGACCTCACCCTTCGCTCCGCGCTGCATTTCGGTGATGGCTTCAGGCTGCTCATCGACCAGGACCACCATCAGGTGAGCATCGGGAGCGTTCTGAGCAACAGCTGCTGCCAAGGCAGCCACCATGTGTGATTTGCCAGACCCTGCGGGTCCCACAATCACACCGCGCTGGCCCTTACCCACGGGGGTGAACACATCGGCCATGCGGCCGGCAAGCTCGTCTTTGGTGGTTTCCAGTCGCACTCGCTCGGTGGGGTACACGGCGGTCAAGGCCTGGAAGTCCACGCGGTTGAGCGGCCTCATCCACACTCTGACCGTTTACGGTGTCAACACTCACCAGAGCGTTGTACTTCTGGCGTCCCTGGTTCTCACCCTCGCGAGGTTGACGGATGGCGCCAATGACGGCGTCACCCTTTCGCAGGTTGTACTTCTTGACCTGGCCCAGAGACACATACACATCGGTGGGTCCAGGAAGGTATCCCTGGGTCCGCACGAAGGCGTAGTTGTCGAGGACGTCCAGGATTCCGCCAATGGGAATCAGGACGTCATCGTCAGAAATTTCTGGTTCGCCATCTTCGCTGAAGCCGCTGCGGCCACCGCGTCGACGGTCACGTCCACGTCCACGACCGCGGCCACGGCCATAGCCGCCACCCTCGCCGTTCTCGTCGGAACCCTCAGAGTCATCAGATGACTCTGAGGAGTCAGACTCGGGAGCGGACTCACTCTTGTCGGCTGTGGGACGGCGACGACGGGGACGCTCTGTGGCGGGCTTCTCCGCACCGCCCTCAGTGTCCTCTGTGTTCTTTGCTGACCTACTGGTTGCAGGCTTGCTCTCAGCAGCTGCATCGGCGCCCTTCTCGGGAAGATCTGTTGAGACCACTCGACGGGGGGCGCGCTTCCTGGGAGTCGAAGCGGGTGCTTCGGTTGCCTCAGGGGTTGATTCTTGATTCTCTGAATCCACGTTTTCTCCTTGTTAATACGCCGCGACTGCGGCATCAGATTTGCCTGCATCTACTTGACGCTGTGTGGTCCGATGGAGCCTTAGCTCCCTCTGTCACGGTGGACCCTCACGCCGTTGAACGAACGTGGCGTTGTAGTGATGAGGCGATCCGGAGCGCTAACTGGGGTCAGTCGGCGAGCGCCGGAACTTCCTCTACTGTAGCACCTCGCTCATCGACGGTCAGCATGTGGCTCGTCCACGTACCTCCCTGATGAGCATCCACAAGCCCCGCAATGTCCAGGCGCTGCCCCGGATCTGAGCACAAAATCAAGACTGAGGGGCCAGCGCCGGACACCACTGCGGCATATCCCTTGGCGCGGAGCTTCTGCAGGAGCGCATCGGTGTCTTTCATGGCGCTCGCCCGGTAGTTCTGGTGGAGTCGGTCCTCGGTGGCTTCAAAGAGGAGCTCTGGGCTCTGAATGAGGGCCGCAATCAGCAGGGCTGATCGCGACAGGTTGAAGATTGCATCCTGGTGGGGGACGGTCTCTGGCTGGAGGCTCCTCGCCAGCTGGGTGGACATGCTCGCGTCCTCGGGAACAGCAACCACCAGCGAGACACCGCGGTGGACGCTGAGTTTCTTGTGCTTGGGACCCTCATCGGTCATCCACGCAATGGTCAGCCCACCAAACAGCGAAGGAGCAATGTTGTCGGGGTGGCCCTCCATATCGGTGGCGAGAGCCAGCAGCTCAGAGGAGCTGAACTCCGCAATGCCCTCCAAGAGACCTTTCGCCGCCATCACACCGGACACAATCGCTGCCCCCGAGGACCCCAGTCCTCGACCGTGGGGAATGACGTTGTGGGCTTCCATATGAATGCCCGGCATCGCAATCTTTTTGGACGCAAACGCGTGCGCCATCGAGCGAGCAATCAGGTTGGTCTCATCGGTGGGGACGTCGCCCTCGCCCACACCGTGGACATCAACCCGAACGCCGGAGCCCTCCACCACGGTCGCACTCAGGCGATCGTGGATGGTCAGGGCCATTCCGAGGGTGTCAAAACCAGGGCCCAGGTTGGCCGTTGTCGCGGGGACCTCCACCACCACATGGCGCCCCATCGGCAGAGTCTTCGTCATGCGCCGGCCTTCAATCCCAGCACCTCGGCGATGTGTGCGACATCGACGGGGACTTTGGTCGGTTCGGCGTCAGACCCATCCAGGTTCTTCAGCGCCCACTGGGGGTCTTTCAACCCGTGGCCGGTCACCGTCAACACGACGGTGGCGCCTTTTTCGAGCACCCCTGCTTCAGCCCGCTCCATCAAACCGGCAACGCTGATCGCCGAGGACGGTTCCACAAAAACACCGACCTCTTTGGCGAGAAGCTTGTGGGCGGCAAGAATTCCCTGATCGTCAATCGCTCCGAAGTAGCCGTTGCTGTCCTCCCGGGCGGCAAGCGCCAAGTCCCACGAGGCAGGGTTACCGATCCGGATGGCCGTCGCAATCGTGTCGGGGTTCTTGACCCGCTCCCCGATGATGAACGGCGCCGACCCCGCGGCTTGGAATCCAAACATCCGGGGGATGCGAGAGGTGCGACCCCGCTTTGCCTCTTCCTTGTATCCGCGGTGGTAGGCGGTGTAGTTTCCCGCGTTTCCGACCGGCAAAAAGTGGTAGTCCGGTGCTCGACCCAGCACATCGATGACTTCAAAAGACGCCGTCTTTTGGCCTTCGATGCGGTCGTTGTTGACCGAGTTGACCAGGTGGACGGGGTAGTTCTCGGCGAGCTCGCGAGCGATATCCAGGCAGTCATCAAAGTTGCCACCGACCTGCAACACGTGGGCGTTATGAATGACGGCCTGGCTGAGCTTGCCCATCGAAATCTTGCCATCGGGCACCAACACGGCAGCGGTCAGGCCGCCATAGGCGGCATAGGCGGCGGCCGAGGCGGAGGTGTTACCGGTGGAGGCACAGATGACGGCTTTCGCGCCGTGCTCTTTGGCTTTGGTGACCGCCATGGTCATGCCGCGATCTTTGAACGACCCGGTGGGGTTCATCCCCTCGAACTTGATAAATACCTTCAGTCCGGTCATCTCGGAGAGTCGGTGGGCTTCGATCAGCGGTGTTCCACCCTCGCCCAGGGTGACCACGGGAGTTTTCTTGCTGACGTCAAGACGGTCGGCATACTCGTGGATGACGCCGCGCCACTGACGAGACCCCATGCGATGCCGGGGGCCCTCGGGTCGGGTGAAACCGAACAACGCCATCTGCCTTATCCCTCTACTCGCAACACACTGGACACGCTCAACACCACCGGATTGTGCTCGAGAGCAGTAATGGTGGCCTGCGTGCGCTCTTCGGACGCAAGGTGTGTCTGGATGACAAGCGTAGCGGTCTGGACTCCCGGTTCCTCGGTGGTGGCAACGCTCTGGTGGAGTGTTTCCACGGAGACCTGGTGCTCACTAAAGACTCCCGCAATGGCGGCCAACACACCGGGTTGGTCTGCGACCACCAGGGTGATCTGGAGTCTGCTCTCGACGTGGGAGAGCGGAATGCTCGGAAGGTCAGCGTGGGTGCTCTCCCCCACGCCCGGACCTCCGGCAACGTGTCGCCTCGCGGCAGAGACTATGTCACCCAAAACGGCAGAGGCAGTCTCGGGGCCACCAGCACCGGCGCCATAAAACATCAGCGGACCGGCAGCTTCAGCCTCCACATAGACCGCGTTATTGGCTCCGCTGGCAGCAGCCAAGGGGTGGGTCCTGGGAATCAGGGTCGGGTGAACGCGAGTGCTGACACCTTCCTGACCGGTGTGGGCATCGACACGTCGCTCACAAATAGCCAGCAACTTGATGACGTGCCCGGAGCGTTTGGCAGCCTCAATTTGTCCAGCGCTCACACCGGTGATGCCCTCCCGGTAGACGTCAGCCAGCGGGACCGCGGTGTGAAACGCGAGGGAGGAGAGGATGGATGCTTTTTGGGCAGCGTCATACCCTTCAATGTCGGCCGTGGGGTCCACCTCGGCGTAACCGAGCTTGGTTGCCGCCGCGAGTGCCTCATCAAAGCCAAGCCCCAGGGTGTCCATCTCATCCAGGATGTAGTTCGTCGTGCCATTCACGATTCCCATGATTTTGGTGACGTGATCTCCGGCCAGAGAATCCCGCAGCGGGCGAATAATCGGAATCGCTGCCGCCACGGCCGCCTCGTAATACAACTGCGCACCCACCTTGGCGGCGGCACTAAAGAGCTCAGGGCCGTGCTCAGCCAAGAGTGCCTTATTGGCGGTAATCACATCGGCACCCGAGGCGAGAGCCTCCAGGATCAGGGTGCGGGCTGGCTCGAGCCCACCCATCAGTTCCACGACGATGTCCGCTCCCACGATCAACGAGTGCGGGTCAGTGGTGAGCAGTTTTTTCGGCAAGGCAACTGAGCGTTTCGCGGACAGGTCGCGAACGGCAACGCCAATCAGTTCCAGACCGGCTCCGGAGCGCGACCCCAGCTCGTCGGCGTTCTCCAGCAGACGGTGGGCCACCTGAGCGCCCACGGTTCCACCACCCAAGACGGCGACCCGAAGTTTTCTATAGTTCTCGCGCATTGTCCTATTCCTGACCTCTCGAGAGTCCTTGATCTCTGGCCAGCACATCATCGAGAGTCTCGCCCGCCACCATCAGGGTAGAGGAGCCACCGGAGACCGCAACAACCGGAGGGCGTCCCACCACGTTGTAGTTACTGGCCAGGGAATAGCAATACGCTCCGGTGGCAGCAACCGCCAGAACATCACCCGGTGCGACATCACCGGGAAGGTATTCCGCGTTCACCACGATGTCGCCACTTTCACAGTGCTTACCGACCACCCGCACGAGCACTGGAGACTCCCCGGATTCCCGGGAGGCAATCCGGGCGCTGTAGTTCGCGCCATAGAGGGCTGGCCTGGCGTTATCGCTCATGCCGCCATCGACACTCACATACAGCCTGGTGGCCACCTGGTCACCCTCGTGCACCGTCACGGGCTTGGTCACACCGACGCTGTAGAGAGTCACTCCGGCGGGGCCCGAGATGATGCGACCCGGTTCAAACGCGAGGTTCGGAACCGGCATCCCGTGCGCGGCGCACTGTGCCGCCACGTGATCCACGATGGCGTCAATCAGCTCCCCCACCTCCATCGGCTGATCAGCTTCGGTATAGGCAATACCGAAACCGCCACCCAGGTTCAGGGTGAAGGGCTCGTCGTCTCGTCGCACCTGCTGATAGGCCTCCACCATGCGGGTGGCGGCTTCGAGGAATCCTTCGGTGCGGAAAATTTGCGACCCGATGTGGGAGTGCAACCCCACAAAATCCAGGTGTGAGGACTCACGAATCGTGGACACCAGAGCGATGGCCTCCTCGGGAGACACTCCGAACTTTTGGTCTTCCCTCGCGGTGGCCAAATAGTCATGGGTGTCCGCGTGAACACCGGTGTTCACGCGGATCATGACTTTCTGGCGGGTGTCGACTGAGGACGCAATCTTCTGAATGCGGGCAGCTTCAATGGGCGCATCGATCACGATGGTCGCCACCCCGGCACTCATCGCCTGAGCGATTTCATCCTCAGACTTGTTGTTGCCCTGGAACTCGAGGTGATCGGCGTTTGCTCCCCCGGCAATCGCCACCGCCATTTCTCCGGCGGTCGCAACATCAAAGCCCAGTCCGGCTCCTTCAATCCACGCCACCACGTGTCCGGAGATAAAGGACTTGGAGGCGTAGTAGACGCTTCCGGTCACGCCGTGCCGGGCGCAGGCAGCGGTCACGGCGCCCTGGACGTGTGCAGCCCTGGCAACCAGATCGTCCTGGTCAAACACATACAGCGGAGTGCCATAGCGCTGCACCAAGTCAGCGACGGCCACTCCCCCCACTTCGAGGGCGCCGGAGGAATCCCTCCGCATGCTGGCAGGCCACAACCCCGAATGCAGGGCATTCGCATCGACCGGGGGCGACAGCCACTCCGGCGCTAGGGGATTAGACACAGCACTCACCTCACGAGTCGCAGTCTTAGTGTGAGGCGAGCGAACCCGGATTGGTCCCTGAAGCCTCCCCCAGGATAGCGAATCACTGCTGGGGGCAATAGTTACATGCGCTCAGGCGCACTCACACCGAGCATGGCCAGACCATTGCGGAGCACCTGGCCGGTCGCATCATTGAGCCAGAGCCTCGTGCCGTGCACTGCCTCCATCGGGTCATCCCCCTGCGGGGTGACCCGACAGGCGTCATACCAGCGGTGATACACCGAGGCGACCTCCTCGAGATAGCGGGCAACCCGGTGTGGTTCGCGAAGCTCAGCAGCCTGGGCAACAACCCGCGGGAAATCACCGAGCGAGGCAATCAGCGTGGACTCGGTGTCGTGGGTGAGGGTTCCCGGTTCAAAAGTGTCCCTGGTCACCCCGGCGGCTGAAGCATTTCTCGCCACCTGGTGGGTTCTGGCGTGAGCGTATTGCACATAGAACACCGGGTTGTCATTACTGCGCTTGGTGAGGATGTCGGGGTCAAGAGTCAACGGGGAGTCCGCGGGATAGCGACCCAGGGAGTAGCGCAGCGAATCGGTTCCCAACCACTCTTGCAGGTCATCCAGTTCCACAATGTTGCCGGCACGCTTGGACAGTTTTGCCCCGTTGATACTGACCAACTGACCGATCAGGATTTCCACATTGACCTCGGGGTCATCCCCGGCCGCACCGGCCAAAGCTTTCAGACGGTGAATGTAGCCGTGGTGATCTGCCCCGAGCAGGTAGATCTTCTTCCAGAAACCCCGGTCTGACTTCGACAAGTAATACGCGGCGTCCGCCGCGAAATAGGTATAAGCGCCATTCGCTCGGCGAATCACGCGATCTTTGTCGTCACCAAAATCGGTAGTGCGCACCCAGGTCGCACCCTCCTCATCAAAGACGTGACCGCCCGCGCGCAAACGCTCGACGGAGTCATCAATCGGGCTGGTTCCCCCAGTGCCCTGTTCGTGCAGGGTTCGCTCGGAAAACCAGACATCAAAGTCCACGTTGAAGCGCGAGAGCGAATCCTTGATGTCGCCCAGTTGAAGTTCATACGCCTGATCCCGCGCTGTCTCGGTGCGGGTGGGCTCTGGCATATCGAGAAGGCCTGGGACCCGTTGCAGAACCCTGGTCGCTAACTCGGCGATGTAGTCGCCCTGATAGCCGTCCTCCGGGGGTTCGGACCCTTGTGCTGCGGCAATGACGGAGAGACCAAACTTGTCCATCTGGACGCCCTGGTCGTTGATGTAAAACTCGGAGGTGACACTCGCGCCCGCTGCCCGGAGCACTCGGACCAACGAATCACCCAGTGCCGCCCAGCGGGTGTGGCCAATGTGGAGGGGCCCGGTGGGGTTTGCCGAGACAAACTCGACGTTAATGACCTGACCGGCAAGCTCGGTGCCCGTTCCGTAGGAATCGCCTGCCTCCACGATGGTGTTGACCAGTTCGCCGGCGCTGCCGGCGTCCAGGGTGATGTTGATAAACCCAGGCCCCGCGACCTCGGCGGAGCGTATTCCGTCGTGGGTGAGTAGCTCTGCAGCAATGGCGGTGGCCAGGTCCCTCGGGTTAGAGCCCACTACTTTGGCAAGCTTCAGGGCGACCGAGGTGGACCAATCGCCGTGGTCGCGATTCTTGGGGCGCTCCAGGGCAATATCGTCCTCGGTCAGAGCAGGTGCGTCCGCCAGATGTTTCGTAGCACTCTCTCGAATGAGTGCCGCTAATGCTCGGGGGTCCACAACGCCCCATCCTAGTAGCGGGGGCTCCCGGGAGGGCCTCGAGGTTGTAGCCTGGAGGGTGCCCCACCGAGCCCCCATAGCTCAGGGGATAGAGCGTCTGCCTCCGGAGCAGAAGGCCGTAGGTTCGAATCCTACTGGGGGCACTTTCTAGGCATCAGCACTCGCATCCGGGGACTCGTGGACTTCTAAGAACTCAAAGAGTTCCACATCATCGACCCCTGGGAACATGCCGCCTCGAAGAGGAGACAGCACGTGGGCGTGGAGCCTGGCACTGGTCCAGGCTTTGCCTGACCACTTGTCTCGAAGGGCCGCAACGGGCCTTCGACAACACTCGGTATCGGGACACTTCGACACCTTGCGCTCGGTGGTGTCTCGACCCCGGAACCACTTGGCGTCTTCAAACTTGACCCCCACCGTGATGGAGAACTCATCCGCGGTGGAGGTTCCAATCTGGGTGGACTCCCAGAAGGTTCCCTCCGGGGTGTCGGTGTATTGGTAGTACTCCGTGGTGCGATTGGTTCTCACAAAAGCCTCCCGGGCACTCCAGTGCCGGCAGACAATCTGGCCCTCGGTGGAGCCGGTGACGTCTTCTGGCAACACCAACCCGTCGTTTTCATACGCCTTATAGACCAAGCCGTCATCGCCGACGCGAAGAAAGTGCAGGGGCAAACCGAGGTGCTCCGTGGCTAAGTTCATGAACCTCAACCCGGCTGCCTCGTGGGTCACACCAAACGCGTCACGGAAGTCCTCGACCGCGAGGTTCTTGGACTTTTTCGAGGCGTGCAAAAACTCGAGGGCCTGGGTTTTTGGCATCAAGCAGGCGGCGGCGAAGTAGTTGATATCCAGTCGCTGCTGGAGGAACTCTTCGTAGGTTTTCGGAACCGGGTGGGAGAGCACCTGGTGGGCGATTGCTTGCAGGGCAAGGGATCGCAACCCGTGACCACCGGGGATGGACGCTGGCGGGAGATAAATCCGGCCGTTTTCTAAGTCGGTGACACTTCTCGCACTGCGGGGCAGATCCCCCACGTGAACAATCTCCAGTCCCAGCTTTCCGGCCATCATCGCCACCTCGCGGTGAGTCAGCGCACCGGTGGAGGTGTGTCCCACCGAGCGCACCAGATCCTCGGAGAGCTCCTCCAAGTCGTCGCGATAGTTGTTGAGCTCGCGCATCCGGTGGCGAAGCTCTGTGTTGGCGCGGCGCGCCTCCTCGGGTGTGGCAAGCGCAAGCTTTTCTCGTCGCACCAGCTCGTGATAGAGCCCCACCATGACGGCGAGGTGTTCATCAGAGAGTGACTTCGACACCCGAAGAGCAGGCAACCCCAAGGACGACACCAGCGAGCTCGACTGGGCGGCAGCCCACTCACGCTCCAATCGAGCGCGCTCGTTGGGGGGTGTCTCATCGAGAAGTTCGGAGACCTCGACGGAGAGCGCGCTGGCGAGAGAGGAGAGCAAGCTGATCTTTGCTTCTCGTTTGCCGGTCTCCACGAGGGAGAGCTGGCTTGCGGTCACCCCCACCTGCTGGCTGAGTTCCTCCAGGGTGAGCCCTGCTTGTTGTCGTGCGTGCCGGACGCGTTGTCCGAGCGCCAAGATTTCTACCATTCTCTGACGATATCGCAAAAACAGCGTTTTTTGACAAGCATTTTGGTCAAACACACCCCTCAGTCTTGACAAAACTAGAGTCAGACCACCACCAAGGAGCGATTATGTCTATGACTCTCAATCAGCGAAGCACCGAAACCCGCACCTCTGCCACCCACCGCCCCGTCGACGTCCAGGAGTGGGTCAACGAAGCCACCGCTCTGCTCGAGCCACACACGGTGGTGTGGTGTGATGGATCCCCCGAAGAAGCTCAGCACCTGATTGACGTGATGGTGGCCCAGGGAACCATGACCAGGCTCAATGACGACCTGCGTCCCGGAAGCTACCTCGCCCGCAGTGAACCCACCGACGTGGCCCGAGTGGAATCACGCACCTTCATCTGCTCACAGGACCCGCAGGATGCGGGACCCACCAACAACTGGGAAGACCCGACCGCCATGCGCGAAACGCTTCGGGGTCTCAGCCAGGGCGCCATGCGCGGTCGCACCCTCTACGTCGTTCCTTTTTCCATGGGACCGCTCAACTCCCCGATGGCGAGATTCGGTGTTCAAATCACCGACTCCCCCTACGTGGTTCTGAGCCTGCACATGATGGTCCGGGTTCAGCCCGAAGTGCTCGCCGGTATTTCCGAGGGCGCCTCCTGGGTGAAGTGCCTCCACACTGTCGGAGCACCGCTCCAGGAGGGTCAAGGCGACACCGCCTGGCCCTGCAATGAGACCAAATACATTTCCCACTTCCCCGAGACCAAAGAAATCTGGTCGTTTGGCTCCGCCTATGGCGGCAACGCTCTGCTCCCCAAGAAAGCCTTTGCTCTGCGGATCGCCTCCGTGCTCGCGAGGGAAGAAGGCTGGATGGCCGAGCACATGCTGCTGGTGAAAATCACCAGCCCGGAGGGCAAGTCCTACCGGGTGGTTGCGGCGTTCCCCAGCGCCTGTGGCAAAACAAACTTTGCGATGATGCAGCCCACTCTCCCCGGCTGGAAGGTCGAAACCCTGGGTGATGACATCGCCTGGCTGGCACCCGGAGCAGACGGACGCCTTCGCGCCATCAACCCCGAGGCGGGATTCTTTGGTGTCGCACCGGGCACCGGTGCCGGCACCAACCCGGTCGCCATGGACATGCTCTCCTCGCAGACCGTCTTCACCAATGTGGCGATGACCTCCGAGGGCGATGTGTGGTGGGAGGGCATGACGAAAGAAGCTCCCGAAGGTCTCACCGACTGGCAGGGTCAGCCCTTCGACAAAGACTCGGGCGCACTTGCCGCCCACCCCAATGCACGTTTCACCGTCAAGCTCGGAGCATGCGCGAGCCTCGCCTCCGAATGGGATGACCCCGAGGGTGTCGTCGTGGATGCGATCATCTTTGGTGGCAGACGCGCCACCACGATGCCTCTGGTGGTGGAGGCCAGGGACTGGAAACACGGAGTGTTTCTCGGAGCCACCATGGCGTCGGAGAAAACCGCGGCCGCCGAGGGCACCCTCGGCGAAGTGCGCCGAGACCCCTTCGCGATGGTGCCCTTTTGCGGATACAACATGGGCGACTACATGCAGAACTGGCTCGACATGGGAGACCGTCTCCGCGGAGTCGGTCGGATGCCCCGGATCTTCCACGTGAACTGGTTCCAAAAAGATGACGACGGCCGCTTTATCTGGCCAGGCTTTGGAGAGAACTCTCGCGTCGTGGAGTGGATCGTGAACCGCCTGGAAGGCGCCGTCGCGGCAGAGCCCTCCCCCATTGGCTTGCTTCCCAAATCCTTGAACACGGAGGGTCTCGAGCTCTCCGAGGAGGCGCTTCGCTCGCTGCTCAGCGTGAGCCCCGAGTTAGTGAGCGCCGACCTCGATGACGCCGAAGAGTTCCTCGCCCAGTTCGGTGATCGACTCCCCCCGGAGATCCTCAGCGAACTCCACGCCACCCGGGAGCGCCTGTCATCCTGACTCGTTAGAGTTTTGGGATGAGCACCGACACCACCAGAATCACCCTCGAACGCAAAGACCACATCCTGTTTATCGGCCTCAACCGGGTCGATAAACGAAACGCTGCCGACCTGGCAATGCTGGCAGAGCTCGCACTGGCCTATGGCGAGCTCGACCGCGATCCCGACCTTCGAGTCGGCGTGGTCTTCGCTCACGGCGACCACTTCACCGCCGGGTTGGATCTTAGCCGATGTGGGGCCGGCGATGGCGGCAACGGGAGGCCTTCCTATTCCCGAGGGTGGACTTGATCCGTGGGGGATTTCCACCGCTCAGGTCTCCAAACCAGTGGTCATGGCCATCCAGGGAATCTGCTTCACGCTCGGTGTTGAACTGGCTCTTGCCAGCGATGTGATTGTGGCGTCAAGGGACGCGCAGTTCGCCCAGCTCGAAGTGTCCCGAGGAATTCTGCCCTTCGGGGGCGGAACCACCCGAATGCCTCGAATTGCCGGATGGGGTAACGCGATGGCGATGCTCCTCACCGCTGACACCCTCAGCGCTGAGGATGCCCACCGCGTGGGCATTGTGACCCAGCTCGTGGAGAGCAATCCTCTGGAGGCAGCCACCGCGATTGCGACCCGAATTGCCCAGCAAGCACCACTCGCTGTTCAGGCAACTCTGGCGTCTGCTCAGGGCCGGACTGGTGGACGCTCAGGCTGAACACCAGAAGCTTCCCGGTCGCCTGGGAGCACTCATGATGACGAAGGATGTGGGCCGGGGCATGGAGGCTTTTATGACCAAAAAGCCCGCAGTTTTCGAGGGTGACTAAGTGATTTCTAGCCCGTAGGCTGGAGACACCAACGAAAGGGTCCCGTGGACCGCACCGCGATCATTACCGGCGCCAGTGGGGGCATTGGCGCGGAAGTCGCCCGGGAACTGGCGAGGCGGTCGTGGCGGATTGCGGTGGTGGGGCGAAACCCCGAGCGCACCCGAGAAGTTGCTCGCATGACGGAGGGAATTCCGTTTATCTGCGATTTTGACGACCTCGACGCCGTGCGGGAGCTCGGCGACACCCTCAGTAAACGCTTCGACCGGATTGACGCGGTCGTCAATAACGCCGGCGGAATTGTGGCAACCCGGCAGGAAAGCTCCGAGGGTCACGAACTCACTCTGCAGCGCAACGTGTTGGGGTCCGTGGTGCTCACCGAACGCCTCGTTCCGAAACTGCTCAACACCAGGGGTCGGGTCATTCACACGACCTCGATGGTGGCGAGGTTGGGGCGGATCGATCTCGATGACCTCGGGTTTCGTCAGCGGCGATACGGCGCCGGATGGTGGCCCTACGCGTCGGCAAAACTCGGCGTGATTATGTATGCGCGCTCGCTCGCGATGCGCACTGGATTGGAGAGCTACCCCGTCCACCCGGGTTATGTGCGCTCAGGCTTTGGTGCTGAGTCACGCAGCGGGAAACTGATTCTGGCGATGACCGGATGGATGCAAATCTCGGCCGAAGCAGGTGCCGCCCCACTGGTGCATTTGGTGGACACACCAGAGCTCGGGGTGGCCAATGGGACCTACTTCGATGGTCTTACTCCTGAAGGACCTACCCACCCGGCTGCCGGGGATACGGAGCTGATTGAGGCATACTGGCGAAAGATAGCTTCGCTGGTCGACGTTCCAGTGGAGCACTACCACGGAACGTAATCAAGGAGTTGGTATGTCCACCAGGGCTCGCGTAGTTGCCCCCTTTGCCCTCGCCAGCGCACTGGTGTTGGGGCTGTCCGGATGTTCAGTCCTCGAGGACTGGGGTGTGTTGAACTCGGCAGACAGTGCGGAGGAAGCCTCGGACGCCACTGGTGAAGCCGGCACGGACGCTACAACCGAGGCGTCAACAGGCGAGACCGACGCCCAGACTGGAGGTGTCGACCAGGGTCTCACCGTCCCCACCTGCGACACCCTCTATTCCGCTGATCTGACTGCGCAACTCCTCGCGGAGTTGCGCACCAACGTCGGTGACACCAGCGAGGGCAACGTGGGCTATGGAACCACGAATCAGGACTTAGTCCCACTGCTGACAAATGTGCGAAGCGACCTGCGAATTTCGTGCACCTGGTATCTGCCCGCGAGCGAAAGCGTCTCGGTCACCAGCGTGGCCATCGTCAGCGGTGATGTGCTGGATGATGTCGCCGGAGTTCTTCGGGGCGTGGGTGCTGGAAGCGCTGAGGCCGGAGGCGGAACCCTGTTCACTATTGACTCAGCAACCTCGGATGAGTCCCCGGACTACATCGCAACCGAGGCGCACTTCCTGGTCGATGTTCCCTGCCCAGCGTCTCTTGCCGAGGACTCCTGTGGGGCGTGGGTCACCACAAACTATGCGTTTGGGAAAGCTCAGCCACTCACCCTGGATGCTGCACGAACCCTCGGCGTGTACAGCAACTAGAAACCCGGTGGCATCGCACTCGAGGTGAACATCGAGTGCGTCTTCCAGTTGAGCTCCAAGCTGCAGCAGTGTTGCGTCCCCACCGGGTCTGCCAATCATCTGAATTCCCACCGGGAGTCCCTCCGGGTTCAGCATCACGGGAAGTGCGAGTGCTGGTAACCCCGACACATTGACAAAGCTGGAATACGGGGTGACCTGAACCTGTTGCAGGAAATTCCGCTCAGGATCCTCGCTGTCATAGAAACCGATCACGGGTGGCGCTGTGGCAAGCCCCGGGGTGAGGACCACGTCCACCTCGGAGAACGAGCGGATGGTGTGCTCTTCACAAGCGGAAAGCTCCTTGAGCGCTGCCGCGAGTTCTTTCGCGCTCACGCGCTCGCCCTCCTCCACCAGGTATCTCGTCAACGGCTCGAGGAGCTCCCGCTGCGAGGCATTCAGGTCAAGTCCCACAGCCGAGGATTTCCAGATGGTGACAAACGCAGCAGAGTATCCAGGCTTCGGAGTCCATTCCAGATCCACCACGGTGTGACCCAGGTCTGCAAGAAGAGTTGCCACCCGGGAGTGAGCCTTTGCAGCGCTTCGATCCAGGGGGGTGTCGGCAAAATCTTCCCAGGGGTGCCTGGTGGTCACACCAATCCGAAGAGGTCGAACACCAGCGCCCAGGGCGTCAAGAAAAGACTCTGGTGGATTCCCCGGGGCTGTCGCCCGGTGGGTGGTGCCGGAGCCTCGAAGTGCATCCAGCAGCAGTGCTGCGTCACCCACCGAGGTGGCGAGGGGACCCGGCACCACAAGTCCGGCGAGATAGTCAAAACCGGTAGCACCGGGGATGAGACCCCGGGAGGGTTTCAGCCCCACCAGTCCACACGCCCAGGCGGGAATGCGAACACTGCCCCCGCCATCACTTCCCGGCGACACCGGGAGCAGGCGTCCGGCAACAGCGGAGGCTGCGCCCCCGCTCGAGCCGCCGGACCCGTGGGTGAGGGAATACGGGTTGGCCGTCGGGGGAACACGAGGGATTCGGTGTAGGAGGAGAGCCCAAACTCACAGACAGCGGATTTGCCGACGCTTATTCCCCCGGCGATATCGAGGGCTTTGGCCATCGGATCCGACTCGGTGGGAATCGGGGCCTGATCCATCACGCGCGATCCCGCACCGGTTTTCACGCCAGCTCGATTGGTGAGGTCCTTGTCTGCAAAGGGCAACCCCCACAGAATGCCCGGGTCTTTCGAACCCGAATCCATCGCCCGAGCGTCCTCCAGAGCGCGCTCTGGAGTAACCGTCACCAGCGCATTCAGGGTGGGGTTGTGGGTGTCAATCCGGGCCAGAAAATGCTCGACCAGTTCTGTGGCGGAGAGCTCACCTGATTGGCGCCTGGAGACCAGCTCACGGGCGGAAAATTCGTGAGGTAACGACACGGTTGCAGACTATCGTGGCGCCAGGTTTCTCCCCACCCCGGGTTCTATACTCCAGGCAGAGGGGTGATGACAGTGTCCAGGACATCGCGGATGCAGCAGGGTTCTCTCACCCTGGTCACCCTGGTTTTCCTCCTCGCCGCCTGCAGCACCGCGAGCGAGACAATCGTCACCGAAGAGGTTGCCGTCGACGAGGAAATTGTCCAGGAGCAAGCTCCCGAGGAGATTACGTTTAGTCGCCCCGCAGACTGCACGAGCCTGCTCACCGACCAGGGCCTAGCACTCCTGACTCCGAGTGGCATCGAACTCATTGCAGGACCGGGAAGCCCGTCCAATGACCCCATCTACGTGGAGGGTCAAACCCCTGAAGAACTCGTCGGCGGTCTCTCCTGCCTCTATGGCGTTCCCGGGGAAGAGGACACCGGAATCAACATCATCCTGGGAACCGCCGCACTCGATGCCGCCATTCGACCCACGGTGATTGAAGATTTGCTCGCTCAGCAACTGAACGTCGGTCAGACCACAGATGGAGCTCTCACCTATTGGAAATGGGGAGACGAGGTCATCGTCCCCGCCATCCATAACTCCCTCTATGGCGACTCCTGGTATTCGGCCCTGATTCAGCCAGGCGGTCGTCAGTCCTACGACCTGGGAGTGGCCCTGGTGCAGGAGATGCGCACCCAGACCACGCAATAACCTGGGTTCATGACCTCGGGCTCTCTGGAAGCATATTTTCCCAGTGTTCTGCCCGAGCGCTGGGCCAAGCTGGTGGGACCCGAAGGGGTTCAGGCGCTAGCCGATGTGGGACACACACTGGATCGCTCTCCCGCCCAAAAAGCGATGATGACACCCGCACCAGAGGTCGTGTTGCGGGCGTTTCACACACCACCAGAAGCGGTGCGATGCGTCATTTTTGGCCAAGACCCCTACCCGGGACAATCCCATGCCAGTGGGCTGGCATTCTCGGTGGAGCCCACGGTGACCGTCCTGCCGCCCAGTTTGCGCAATATTCGCCAAGAACTGCAGGACGATCTGGGGCTGACCCTCCCCGCCCACGGGGACCTAAGCCCCTGGGCTGAGGAGGGGGTTCTTCTGCTGAATCGACACCTCACCACCCTGGTGGGATCCCCCGGTGCTCATCGAACACTCGGCTGGACCCGCTTCACCGACGCCGTCGTGCGAGGCCTCGTCTCGACGGGGCAATTTTTTGTGGCCGTGCTGTGGGGTCGTGAAGCGGCGGAACTCAAGCCCCTCCTCGGAGACACACCGGTGGTGGAATCCGCTCACCCGAGCCCCCTGTCAGCCAGGCGAGGATTCCTGGGGTCCAGGCCCTTTAGCGCGGTGAACCGCCTGCGCGAAGACGCTGGTTTCTCCCCCATCGACTGGTCGTTGGAGGAGAGCTGATGTTGCCGGATGAATACCAAAAGCGCCGGAGCCTCCCCCGGCACCTCCAACCACCGGGTGAACCGCCCGCAGTCTTCAGCTATGACATCCGGGATGCGACAGAGGATGATGTCCCCGACATCCTGGCTCTCTACCGCCACTATGTGAGGAACTCGGTGGTGACCCTGGATGAAAAAGCCCCCAGCATCACCAAATTCAGGGCCCGGTTTCGACACCTCCAGAAACTGGGCTACCCGTTCCGGGTTGCCATGTCCCCGCAGGGGACACTTCTGGGATACGCCTATGTCTTCCCCTTTCGAGAAAAAGCCGGGTTCAGAAAGACCGTGGAAAGTTCCATCTATCTGGGGCCTGCCGCACTGGGTCGAGGACTCGGGAGCGCTCTTCTGGGTGACCTGATCGAGCGGTGCAGGGACGCTGAGCTCACCGAAATGATCGCGGTGATTGCCGATTCTGGCGCCGAGGCGTCGATGGCGCTTCACCACAAATATGGTTTCGTCGAATCGGGTCGCATGGGCAAAGTGGGCTTCAAGTTTGGGCGCTGGATCGGCATTGTGATGATGCAAAAGTCACTGCGTCGCTGACGTTTTATTACAGAGCGTTACAGCCCGAGGTGTCGTTTCCGGGCGTTGCGACCTATCGTTAGGGACCATTGGCGCCCAGCAGGGTGATCAGACACCTTTTAGCGAAAGACTCCTCATGGCTGACAACTGGAAATTTGAAACCCAGCAGATTCACGCGGGTGCAAGTGCGGACCCGACCACAAATTCTCGTGCGACACCGATCTACCGGACCACAGCGTATGTGTTCGATAGTGCCCAGCACGCAGCGAACCTGTTCGCTCTGGCCGAGTTTGGCAACATCTACACCCGCATCAACAACCCCACCCAGGATGTTGCGGAGCAGCGAATCGCTGCCCTTGAGGGCGGAACAGCAGCCCTGCTGCTGGCTTCCGGCCAGGCAGCGACCACGAACGCGATTTTGAACATCGCGTACGCGGGAGATCACATTGTGAGCTCCTCCTCGGTCTATGGCGGAACCTACAACCTCTTCAAATACACCCTGCCGAAGCTCGGTATTGAGGTCACCTTCGTCGAGGACCAGGACGACTTGGACGCCTGGGCGAAAGCCGTTCGACCCAACACCAAGGCGTTCTTTGGTGAAACCATTGCCAACCCCCGCATCAACATCCTCGACATTGCCGGTGTTGCAGGGGTCGCTCACGAGCACAACCTGCCCCTGATCGTCGATAACACGGTGGCGAGCCCCTACCTGCTGCGTCCCCTCGAGCACGGTGCCGACATTGTCGTGCACTCCGCCACCAAGTTCCTCGGTGGGCACGGAACCGTCATCGCCGGCGCCATCGTCGATGGCGGCAAGTTCCCCTGGTCGAAGCACGTGGATAAGTTCCCCGGCCTCACCGAACCAGACCCCAGCTACCACGGAGCGAGCTACACCGGCGTTCTCGGTGACCCGATTGCCTACATCATCAAGGCGCGGGTTCAGTTGCTGCGCGACATTGGTGCGGCAGTGTCCCCCGACAACGCCTTCGGACTCATTCAGGGCATCGAGACCTTGAGTTTGCGGATGGAGCGTCACTGTCAGAACGCTCTGGCGGTTGCGCAGTGGCTGGAAGCTCACGACCAGGTCGCGAGCGTCAACTACGCCGCACTCCCCTCGAGCCCCTGGCACGAGGCCGCCGCGAAATACACCCCCCACGGAGTGGGCGCGGTGTTGTCCTTCGAAATCAAAGGCGGCGTGGACGCCGGCCGAGCACTGGTCGACAGCGTGTCACTGTTTAGCCACGTGGCCAACATCGGTGACGTGCGAAGCCTCATCATTCACCCCGCCTCGACCACCCACTCCCAGCTCACTCCCGAGCAGCAGCTCACCACGGGTGTCACGCCGGGACTGGTGCGACTCTCTGTGGGCCTCGAGCACATCGAGGACATCCTCGCCGACCTGGAATCTGGTTTCCAGGCAGCGAAGAAGGTTGCCGCCGCGAGCCTGCAAAACGCCTGAGTTCTCCCGTGCGTAGAGCCATGGCCGGGGTTAATCCCCCGGCCATGCTCAGGTAGGGAAGAATAGCTCCACCATGGATTGGCAATCACCGGCAGAATCACTGCCCTCCGCGTTCGTCTCGGAGGCTATGCAGTCGACTCTGCGCGGAACCCCTCCCGTCACGGGAGCGTGGCGCGATGGCGATCACCTGGGGTCGCGCTCGTTTTGCCAGGTGGGCTCCCTCACCACGGAGCACGGTGACACTTTTCCCCACGTTCGCCTGTCCTATGAGACTTTCGGGGAGCTCAACGAGACCAAAACCAACGCCATTTTGGTCTTCCACGCCCTCACCGGGGACTCTCACATCACCGGGTCCGCAGGACCCGGTCACCCCACCGCGGGGTGGTGGTCCGGTGTTGTGGGGCCGGGTCTGGCTCTCGACACCGACACCTGGTGTGTGATTGTTCCCAACGTCCTCGGTGGATGTCAGGGTTCCACTGGCCCCTCGAGCTTTGCTCCCGATGGCAAAGAATGGGGTTCCAGGTTCCCCTATGTGACGATTCGCGACCAGGTGTCAGCAACCAAGGTGCTCGCTGAGCAGCTCGGCATCGACACGTTTGCGGCAGTTCTCGGTGGATCGATGGGCGGCATGCATGCCCTGGAGTGGGCGATCATGTTCCCCGACTCCTATGAGCGGCTGGCATTGATCGCCACCTCCGCCATCACCAGTGCCGACCAACTGGGCGGCAACTCGCTTCAGCGGGAAGCCATCATGGTCGATCCGTTCTTCGAGGGTGGCGACTACTACGACCAGGATGAGGGCCCCTACCGAGGGCTCGCACTGGCCCGAAGAATGGCGCTGGTCAATTACCGCTCCCCACAGAACTCAACGACCGTTTCCAGCGGACCTGGCAAAGCCGGGTCTCACCGCTGGGCGACAACGGTCGCTTCGCGGTGGAGAGCTACCTCGATTTCCACGGCAACAAGTTCACCCGGCGCTTTGACGCCAACAGCTATCTCGTCCTGGCGGACGCGATGAACTCCCACGATGTCACCCGGGACCGCGGGGAACTCTCCGAGGTGTTGGGGTCGATTACCCACCCCACCCTGATCCTCGGTATTGCCAGCGACCGGTTGTTCCCGGTGGAGCAGCAACATGAGCTCGCCACTCACATCCCAGGCTCACTGTCGGGAACTGATGCGATTGTGCTGGAGTCCCCCTACGGTCACGACGGATTCTTGATCGAAGCAGACCGGGTTGGCGGCGCACTTCGAGACCTGCTCTCAACGCCCGCACGAGTAGCCACACCAAGACCGGTCAGGGCTCAGAGGGACCGGGCATCCAGGTCGTCCTGGGTGGGAGGGTTTGCCCCCACGCGCGACACGGTGATAGCCGCACACTCCAGGGCAAAATCCACGGACGCTTCCAGCTCTTCGCGACTGATCGAGGACAACCCCGCCACACCAGAGCCCACCAGGGCTCTGCGCTGGAGGGCCACCAGAAGCCCTGACATGAACGAATCACCCGCGCCAATCGTGTCCTCCACCGCAGTGGCCCGGGTGGAGCGAGTCACCGTGTGATCACCGGCCAGCGCGATCACACCCTCGGCACCCTTCGTGAGCACCACGAGTGACGCACCAGCATCACGCCAGGAGGTGAGGACCTCGTCCTCGCTGCGGCTCGGATACAGCCAGGCGATGTCCTCATCGCTGGCCTTCACGATGTGGGAGAGGGCAATGAGTTCTTCGATTCGACCCCGAACGTCCTCGGGGTCCCCCATGATGGAGGGCCTTGCGTTCGGGTCATAACTAATGCTCGCTCCAGCGGCTCGCTGCTGGGTGACAATCTCCACCACCCCGGTGCTCCCGGGCTCCAGTGTTGCGCCAATGGAGCCGATGTGGACGTGGGAGAAGGACTGCCCTGGCAGCATGCCCGGCGTGATATCCCACAGAAGATCAAACTCGTAGGACGCAGAGCCATCCTCGGCAATGGTCGCACTCGCGCGTGGAGGTGCGGGGAAGTCCACTCACCTCATCAATCAGCGCCACGCCGCTGTCGAGCACGTGCTGGGTGATGACCTGGCCCCTGGAGTCCGGCCCCACCCGGGCAGCAAGGACAACATCATGACCGAGTCGACCGATGCCAATCGCCACGTTGAGGGGGCTGCCCCCGGGGGTTTCGGTGACCGAATCGCCTCGAATGACGCAGTCCGTGAGGGCTTCACCCACCACCAGGAACGTGTCTGACATGCAGCCCCCTTTGTCTTCCCGCCATGCTATCGGCGGGTGGTGGCGTCCCTGACCTCTCCCACAAGCTCTTCAATGATGTCCTCGAGGAACAGCACCCCGGCGGTGTCGCCCGCGGCAGTCAACACCTTCGCCACGTGGCTTCCGGTGTTGCGAAGAGTTGCCAGAGCATCCTCGAGCTCCACTGTTTCCTGCAGTGCGACCAAGTTTCTGATGCGACGAGGGGGGACCGGGTAGTCACTCTCCATCTCGTCACTATCGAGCACATCCTTGATGTGGACATACCCGGTGGGGTCATCTTCTTCATCCACCAGCACGTAGCGACTAAACCCACGCTGGGCAACGGCGTGCTGAACATCTCGGGGGTCGCATCCTCGGGAAGGGTCACCAACTGCTCCAGGGGAATCGTGACGTCCTTCACGGTTTTGGTGGTGAACTCAAAAGCGGCATTCAGAGCACCGGAATGATCCGAGAGCATTCCGGTCTTGGTGGATTCCGCCACAATCGTCGCCACCTCATCGAGCGTGTACGCACTCGTGGCTTCGGCTTTGGGCTCCACACCGGTCAACCGGAGGATTCCATTCGCGATCGCGTTCATCGAGCGAATCACCGGGGAGATGACCTTGGAGACAAACACCAGGGGTGGGGCCAACAGCAAGACCGCTTTATCGGGCAAGGAGAAAGAAATGTTTTTCGGCACCATTTCACCGAGCACCACGTGCAGGTAACTGACAAACAGCAGCGCCAGGATGAACGCCACCGTGCTGACCGCGGCCACCGGTAATCCGAGAGACTCCAGCGGCCCCTCCAAGAGGTGGTGCACGGCGGGTTCTGACACCAGCAGAATCAGCAGCGAGCAGACGGTGATGCCGAGCTGCGAGGTCGCCAACATGAGCGTTGCGTTCTCCATCGCATAGAGCGACGTTTTCGCCCGTTTACTGCCCGCCTCCGCCAGAGGCTCAATCTGGGATCGCTTCGCCGCGATCACCGCGAACTCAGCACCCACAAAGAACGCGTTACCGGCGAGCAACACCACTAACCACGCAAGTCCAGCCCAGTCACTCACAGCAGTGTCACCTCCTCAGCACTCACCTGAGGGGTGAATCGCACGCGATCGATGCGGCGACCCTCCATGCGCTCCACCCGGAACACCCCGGTGGGAATCGTCACCGTGTCCCCCACCTCAGCCATCCGGCCCAGTTGCTCCAAAATGAACCCGGCAATGGTTTCGTAGTGACCATCTTCTGGAACCTCGACACCGGTTCGCTCCTCCAACTCATCGGGTCGAAGCGCTGCCGGGAACGTGAACCAGTCTCTTGCTCGCACGACATCGAGAGATGCTCGGTCGTGCTCATCGGCAACCTCGCCGATGAGCTCCTCCACGAGGTCTTCGAGCGTGGCAATACCGGAGGTTCCGCCATATTCGTCGACAACGATGGCGACCTGATATCCGCGACCGCGAAGCTCGGTCAGCAACACATCAAGCGTCATCGTCTCCGGAACTCGGATGACCTCGGATTGCAGGGCCGAGGCAGGAACTTCGGAGCGCTTATCTACCGGGACCGCCACCGCCTGCTTCACGTGCACCACGCCGCGCACATCATCGATGGACTCATCAATGACCGGGAAACGCGAGAACCCGGTCTTTTTTGCCAACGCAATGATGTCCTCGGCGGTGTCACTGCGGTGAACGGATTCCACCTGAGTCCTCGGCGTCATCACGTCGATGGCGTTGCGAGACGAAAACTCGATGGTGCGAGAGAGCAGGGTGGCGGTGTCATTCTCCAAAAGACCCTGCAGCGCGGAGCGCTGCACCAAGCTGGAGAGCTCATCAGCGGTTCTGGCCGCAGAGAGTTCCTCTTTGGGCTCAATTCCCATCGCGCGAAGAATGCGGTTGGCGCTGCCGTTCAGCACCGCAATGAACGGCCGGAAAGTCCAGGTGAAGGCAACCTGGAGGGGAACCAGGACGCGAGCGGTTTGCCGGGGCACCGAGAGGGCATAGTTTTTGGGAACCAGCTCACCAAAAATCATCGAAATAAAGGTGGCGAGCAGGATTCCCAAAACTCCGCCGACGGGTCGCACAAAGTCTTCCGGGATTCCGGCGTTCGTGAGCGGGCCGGAGAGCATCGAGGAGATGGCGGGCTCCATCGTGTATCCGGTGAGCAACGTGGTCAACGTGATGCCCAGCTGAGCGCTGGAGAGGTGCGTGGAGGTGCGCTTCAGGGCGGCAATAGTGATGGAGAACCCTTTTTCGCCCTTCGCGCGCCTGGCCTCAAGATCAGCGCGGTCGAGGTTGAGCAGGGCGAACTCGCTGCCCACAAAAACACCAGTTCCGAGTGCCAGCATGACGCCCACCAGGAACAGCAGAAGGTCTGAACTCATCGGGCACCCACCCGGTGGGTACCCCAGGGTTTATGACTAGGTTCAGCGTTATCAGACGACGGATCATCCATTGCTCTCACAGGTTAGCAGGCTTGGTGAATCCTCCGCCATGACTGCAGGAACTTTGAGGGTAAGGCAGGTAGGCTTTTAGCCAGTTGGTTACGCGACGTGAGAGGCAGCGACAAAGCGTGTCAGATAACGACACCGTGAAAGCATCGGCGGAGGCATCCGTCGAATTTGGGGCAAACGAATGGCTCGTCGATGAGCTGTGGACCCTGTATCAAAAAGACCCTCTGCTGGTAGAGAAGAGCTGGTGGCCACTCTTTGAGTCGCGCGCCGCCCAAGCGGGCACTGCCCTGCCCGCGCCTGTGGGGGCCTCTGCACCAGAATCTGCCCCAGAGCCTGCACCACCCCCCACACCCGTGGTGTCCATGGCTGATGACCCCTCCCCGATAACCTCCCCGATTGCCAAAACCACCTCCATTGCTCCCAAAGAGCAACCCATTCCCGCCGAAGCCCCCACCTCCCCCACCGCCATCATCACCACGGTGGACGAGAGCGCCGAGGAAGCAGCCACGGACCAGATCAACCCTCTGAAGGGCATGGCCAAGGCCCTGGCCGCCAACATGGACCAGAGCCTCACCGTTCCCACCGCGACCAGTGTTCGCACGGTGCCGGCAAAGCTGATGATCGACAACCGGATCGTCATCAATAACCACCTGCGTCGGGCTCGCGGTGGAAAAGTGTCCTTCACCCACCTCATTGCCTGGGCCATGATCAAAGCTCTGAAGGAGCTCCCCAGCCAAAACGTCTTCTATGACGAGGTCGAGGGCAAACCCGTTGCCGTTCACCCGGCCAACATCAACCTGGGTATCGCGATCGATATGCCCAAGCCCGATGGGACCCGCAGTCTTGTGGTGCCAGGAATCAAGCGAGCCCAACACATGGGCTTCGCTGATTTCCTGGTCGCCTACGAAGACGTGGTGAAGCGTGCCCGCGAGGGAGCTCTCACCGCCGATGATTACGCCGGCAACACGATTTCTCTGACGAACCCGGGCGGTATTGGAACCGAGCACTCCGTTCCTCGCCTGATGCGCGGCCAAGCCTGCATCATTGGTGCGGGAGCACTCGAGTACCCGGCAGAATTCCAAGGCTCCTCCAAGAGAATCCTCGCGGACTTGGGCATTGGCAAGACCATCACCTTGACCTCGACCTATGACCACCGGGTCATCCAGGGTGCCGGGTCTGGTGAGTACCTCAAGAAGGTCCACGAGCTCCTCATCGGCGGGGATGGGTTCTACGAGGAAATCTTTGCCTCCCTGCGTATCCCCTACATGCCCATTCACTGGGCTGAAGACATCGCTGTTGACACCGCAGATCACGTCAACAAGACCTCACGCGTTCAAGAACTCATCAACACGTTCCGCGTTCGCGGTCACCTCATGGCCGATATCGACCCGCTCGAGTATCGGCAGCGCTCCCACCCCGACCTCGAACTCGAGAGTCACGGCCTGACGTTCTGGGACCTGGACCGCGAATTTGTGACCGGTGGTTTTGGGGGCAGGCGCACCATGCTGCTGCGCGAAATCCTTGGTGTTCTCAGGGACTCCTACTGCCGCACCATCGGTATTGAATACATGCACATCCAGGACCCGGAGCAGCGCCGCTGGTTCCAGGAGAAACTGGAGAAGCCCTACGAGAAGCCCGACCACGACGCCCAGTTGCGGATCCTCTCGAAACTGAACCAGGCAGAAGCGTTTGAAACGTTCCTGCAAACCAAATACGTCGGGCAGAAGCGCTTCAGCCTCGAGGGTGCTGAGTCCACGGTCAGCATGGTCGATGAAATCCTCCAGGCCGCCACCGAGGACGGCCTCGACGAGGTCGCCATCGCCATGGCGCACCGCGGCCGCCTCAACGTTCTCGCCAACATTGCCGGAAAGACCTATGGCCAAATCTTCCGCGAGTTCGAGGGAACCCAAGACGTGGGAAGCGTCCAGGGCTCCGGAGATGTGAAGTATCACCTGGGAACCGAGGGCGTCTACACGAGCCCCACCGGTGGTCAAATTCCGGTCTACCTGGCGGCGAACCCCTCACACCTCGAAGCCGTTGACGGCGTGCTCGAAGGAATCGTTCGCGCCAAACAAGACCGCAAAGAAATCGGTCGCTTCGGTGTTCTCCCCGTCCTGATTCACGGAGATGCCGCGATGGCGGGCCAGGGTGTCGTGCTGGAAACCCTGCAGATGTCGCAGCTGCGTGCGTATCGGACTGGTGGAACCATGCACGTGATTGTCAACAACCAGGTCGGGTTCACCACCCTCCCCACGACGCCAGGACCTCGGTCTATGCCTCCGACGTGGCAAAGACCATCCAGGCACCCATCTTCCACGTGAACGGCGATGACCCCGAAGCTGTGCTCCGGGTCGCAGAAATTGCCTTTGGGTACCGCCAGAAGTTCAAAGCCGATGTCGTCATCGACCTGGTCTGCTATCGCAGGCGCGGTCACAACGAGGGTGATGACCCCTCGATGACGCAGCCCCTGATGTATAACCTCATCGAGGCAAAGCGGAGTGTTCGAACCCTCTACACCGAAGCCCTCATCGGTCGAGGCGACATCACCACGGAAGAGCTGGAAGCAGCCCAAAAAGACTTCCATGACCGCCTCGAGGAGGCGTTCCAGGAGACCCACGCTGTTCAAACCGGGGCAATTCTGGTCACTTCTGACGACCAGGGCGCGATCGCCGGTGTTGACCGCCCCCACTCCCAGCGAGTCGATGAGGCAGCCGGCGAACCCGAAACAACCGGTATTGACCCCGCGGTCTTGAGCCTGATTGGTGAGGCCCACGGCAACCACCCCCCAGGCTTCACCGTCCACCCCAAACTTCAGCCCCTGCTGGACAAGCGTCGCGAAATGGCTCGATCCGGCGAGATGGACTGGGGCTTTGGTGAACTGATCGCCATGGGATCACTCCTGTTGGAGGGAACACCGGTTCGCTTGGTCGGTCAGGATGCCAGGCGCGGAACCTTCGTGCAGCGTCACGCGGTCCTTCATGACCGCGTGAACGGTCAAGAGTGGTTGCCGCTGATGAACATGGCGGAGAACCAGGCCCGCCTGTGGATTTATGACTCTCTGCTCAGCGAATACGCGGCCCTCGCCTTTGAGTATGGCTACTCCGTGGAGCGCCCGGATGCTCTGGTGATGTGGGAAGCCCAGTTTGGTGACTTCGTCAACGGTGCCCAAACCGTCATCGATGAGTTCATCTCCTCGGCAGAACAAAAGTGGGGTCAACGCTCCAGCGTTGTCCTCCTTCTGCCTCACGGATTTGAAGGCCAAGGCCCCGACCACTCGTCTGCTCGCATCGAGCGTTTCCTGCAGCTCGCTGCTGAAGACAACATGATTATCGCGAGGCCCTCAACCCCCGCCTCCTACTTCCACCTGCTGCGCCGTCAGGCCTACGCCAGGCCCAGGAAGCCCTTGGTGGTGTTCACACCCAAAGCGATGTTGCGTCTGCGCGGAGCCACCAGCGGCACCGCTGATTTCACCACCGGCAAGTTCCAGCCCGTGCTGGATGACCCCGCCGCCACGACAGGGGCTGGAATCCAGAAAGTGCTGTTGGTTGCCGGGAAGATCTACTACGACCTCAAGTCCGAAATCGACAAGCGCGGAATCACCGGAATCGCTGTGGTGCGACTCGAGCAGTACTACCCCTTCCCCGCTGCAGATCTGCAGGCCATTGCGGCAAAGTACTCAGGAGCCAAGTTTGTCTGGGTGCAAGACGAGCCAGAAAACCAGGGAGCCTGGCCGTTCATGGTCATGGAAGCCCAAGGCCGCAGGCCTGCCCGCTCTGTCCGTTGTCTCGAGACCCCGCTCCGCGTCACCCGCGACCGGGTCCTCCAAGAGAAGCCAGGTGGAAGCCACGCTGATTCTCGACCGCGCTCTGTCTAGCTAGCGCTCTCGAGAGTTTTCTGGATACTGAGCTTCAGCTCCTCGGGAGCAGTCTCACAGCACGCACTCTTGACCTTCTCGGTGAGGAGATTTCCGACATCGCGCTCATCGCAACAGGGTGGGCACTCCTGGAAGTGATCCTCTAGGTCCTGGCAGGCGCCATCGGGGAGCTCGCCGTGGAGATAGTCCTCCAGCTTGTTGCGAGTCTCCTCGCATCCACAATCAGCCATCAGCTCTCACCACCCTTCACGCCCGTATCGTAACCCTCTTTCGCCGCATACTCCTTGAGTGAGGCACGCAACAGTTTTCGTCCCCGATAGAGCCTGCTCATGACCGTTCCCGTGGGGGTCTCCATAATGTCGGCAATGTCCTGGTAACTGAGCCCCTCCACGTCGGCGAAATAGACCACCATGCGGAAATCTTCGGGCAAATCGTGCAGAGCATCCTTCACCACGCTCGAGGGCATCCGATCGAGAGCTTCCACCTCGGCGGAGCGTGTGCTGGTCTGGGTGAGGGACTCAGCGTCGCCCACCTGCCAGTCCTCGAGGTCATCCAAGGCGGACTGGAAACCCTCTTTGGAGCGCTTGCGATAGAGGTTGATGTAGGTGTTGGTGAGAATCCGATACAACCAGGCTTTCAAGTTCGTGCCCTGCTCGTATTGGTGAAACGCCTGGAAAGCCTTCATATAGGTTTCTTGCACCAAATCCGCAGCATCAGAGGGGTTTTTCGCCAGTCTCATCGCTGCCGCATAGAGCTGATCCGCAAACGGCATCGCTTGAGCCGCAAAATCGGGGGATGACGGTGAGTCACCAGAGTGTGAGGAAGCCATCACCGGTGAGTCTAACGAGGTCTCCCGAGGGGCTTCTAAGAGCGTGACCTGTGGCACTGGTAACCCCTCCCTCCTGGTGACTAACCCGATACTCTGGACAACCAATGAGCACGCCAGAAAATTCCCCCCACTGGAGCGCCCCCGAGCGCGCCCAGCCCCTTCGGCATTCGCTCTCCCTCCCGGGATCTAAGTCGCTCACCAATCGTGAACTGGTGTTGGCAGCTCTCGCGGAGGGCCCCTCCACGATTCGCAGGCCCCTGCACTCCCGGGACACCGCCCTCATGGTGGAGGCACTTCGGTCTCTCGGCGCCACGATCACCGAGGTCCCAGGAGACGGCGCTTTCGGACCTGACCTCGCAGTAAGTCCTATTCCCGAGGGATTCGAGGTGTCAGCATCGGTGGACTGCGGTCTGGCGGGCACCGTGATGCGTTTTGTCCCGCCACTCGCAGCTCTGGTTCGAGGCACCATTCGCTTCGATGGCGACATCGGCGCCAGACGGCGCCCGATGGCCACCACTCTTCATGCCCTCACCCAACTGGGACTCGAGGTGGACGACGAAGGTCGAGACACTCTGCCCTTCACCATCACCAGCAGCGGTCCATCAACCCACAGCGCTGTGTCTATCGATGCGTCGGGGTCGAGCCAGTTTGTGTCGGGTTTGCTCCTGATGGGAGCGAAGCTCCCTCAGGGCCTCACCGTGACCCACACCGGCTCACACCTGCCATCCCTCCCCCACATTGAGATGACCCTGTCCTGCTTGCGCGCCCGGGGGGTTGAGGTTGACTCGTCGACGCCTGGTGTGTGGAGGGTGGCAGCAGGGACCCATCGGTGCAGTCGATGTCGAGATCGAACCCGATCTCTCCAACGCAGCACCGTTCCTGGCAGCACCGCTGATTACCGGGGGAAGGTCAGCATTGAGGGTTGGCCCAGTCAGACCACTCAGGTGGGGGCAGATGTCCCCCGAATTCTTGAGCACTTCGGCGCGACAGTCACTCTGTCGGATTCCACCCTCACCCTCGATGGGGGAATGGGGTGGCGGCATGGTGCCGACCATCCCCGGTGTTGACCTCGACCTCTCCCACGCCGGAGAGCTTGCTCCCACCGTGATTTCCCTGGCGGCTCTGGCGTCAGGCCCCAGTGTGTTCCGAGGGATTGGACACCTCCGAGGGCACGAAACCGACCGGCTCGCAGCACTCGTGGAGAACATTCGATCTCTCGGTGGACTTGCGGAAGAAACCCCGGATGGAATTGCGGTCACGCCTGCACCACTGGATGGTGGGCTCTGGAAAGCCTTCGCTGACCACCGGATGGCCACCTCCGGTGCACTGCTCGGTCTTGGGGTGAGGGGCGTTGTCGTGGATGACATCTCCAGCACCGGCAAGACACTTCCTGAGTTTCCAGAGCTCTGGGCGGCACTCGTGGAGTCCTCAACACCATGATCGAGGACGACCTCGACCCGTATGAGGGATATGAGCCCCGGGTTCGCCCCAGCAAGAGTGGGAGCAAACCACGCTCCAAGAACCGGCCCCAGCACGAGGATGCCCAACAGGGTCTCGTCATTGCCGTTGATCGTGGCCGCTACCGGGTGATTCTGGAGGAGAACACCGAAGCGGAGCGTCTCCTCACCTGCACGAGAGCCCGCGAGCTTCGCTCGCAAGCGATCGTGACCGGCGACATCGTCGACGCGGTGGGCGACACCACGGGAGCCGAAGGGTCACTCGCTCGAATTGTCCGGATTCATCCCCGAAAAACGGTGCTGCGCCGCAGTGCCGATGATTCGGACACCTTTGAGCGCATCATTGTGGCCAACGCTGACCAACTGTTGATGGTGGTGGCTGCCGCGTCGCCCGAGCCCCGCATGCGACTCGTCGATCGCTACCTGGTGGCGGCCCTGGACGCCGGCATCACCCCCATTCTCTGCATCACGAAGACCGACCTCGCCTCCGGGGAGGAACTGCGTCGCTATGTCCAGGACGCAGGAGTTCAGGTGGTGGAGCGCTCACCCGATCGCCCGGCCAGGGATGACCTGGTCGCTGTGCTGAAAGACCACATCACGGTCGCGGTGGGTCACTCGGGAGTCGGAAAGTCCACCCTGGTGAATGACCTGGTGCCCGGTGCTGATCGGGCGGTGGGGGATGTCAACGATGTGACCGGCCGAGGCCGCCACACGTCGTCCTCCAGTCAGGCACTTCGCATCCCGGAGGGCGGGTGGGTCATCGACACCCCGGGAGTGAGAAGCTTCGGCTTGGGACACGTCAGCAAAACGTCCATTGTCGAGGGATTCCCGGAGCTTCTGCCCTTCACCCTCGAGTGCCCCAAAGGCTGCACGCATCTTGAAGACTCCAGTGAATGCTTCCTCGTGCAGGCACTAGCTGAGGGGACACTGACTGAGCAGGAGGCTGCCCGAGCGCACTCCCTGCAACGCCTGATGGCAACCCTGCAGGAGGGCCCTGAACACCAGAGTGGTTCTGGGTCGTAGCGGCCTGCCTCTACTACGCTCAATCAGGTGACCTCCTTCACCCTCCAGGACGACCTGGCCCTGGCTCGCGTTGCCGTGGCGAACGCCGATCTGGTCTCTCTCGCTCGTTTTCGCGCTCAAGACCTGGTGGTCACCACGAAGCCCGATAGAACGCCCGTCACCGACGCGGATCACGCGGTGGAAAGCGTGATTCGCAGCACCATTAGCGCCTCTCGCCCCGAGGATGACATTTTTGGTGAGGAGATGGGCACCGATTCGAAGACTTCAGGCGCTAAGCCTGGTCGACAGTGGATTATTGACCCGATTGATGGGACTGCCGGGTTCCTCCGGGGGCTCCCCATCTGGGGAACATTGGTGGCACTCGCCATCGATGGTGTTCCCGTGGTGGGGGCCATTAGCGCTCCAGCTCTGGGAAAGAGGTGGTTTGGAGCCACCGACCTCGGTGCGTGGAGCACGACACGCTGGGTCACGCGAAGAAACCCCGCTCCAGGTGAGCACAGTGGCGACACTCTCGGACGCCACCCTGTCCTATAACAGCATTCCTCAGTGGGTCGCCGATGGGCGCCAAGAAGCGTTGTTGGATCTCACCAGCCAGGCGTGGCGCACCCGTGCGCTCGGGGACTTCTGGCCCTACATGCTGGTGGCGGAGGGCAGCCTTGATATGGCGGGGAACCCGACCTTCAGCCCTATGACATGGCCGCTATCCAGCCCATTATCGAGGGCGCTGGGGGACGCTTTAGCTCACTCGATGGCGAGAGCAGCATCTGGACCGGGAGTGCTCTGGCCACCAACGGCCTCCTGCACGATGAGGTGCTCAGCATTGTTCAGAAAGACCCGGCATGAGAGTCCCGCCTGGCATCATTGCCGGTGTGACACTCGCACTGGTCCTGACCGGTTGCGCTTCCGGCCTTCCCCAGTCCAGCGACGACGCGCCCGAGGGCGCGGTGACACTGTTTGATTTGGAGCTGGGTGATTGCCTGAATGATGCGGGGTTCCCTTGCGCTCCGACATGACCGATGTCCCGCGGGTTGACTGTGAGGACCCTCACGACTCGGAACTGTTTGCCATTCTCGGTGTGGAAGGGTCCACCTTTCCTGGGGAGCGGGAACTCGTCACTCAGGGTCAAGATCGGTGCGCCAGGGCTTTTGGGGACTTCATCGGTGTTCCCTTTGCCAATTCCACACTCGATTTTCGTTTCTACTACCCCACCGCCAGCTCCTGGGCTCAAGGGGACCGCACGATCTACTGTCTCGCGTTTGACCCGGGCCTGAAGGTGTCAGGGTCACTCCTGAACGCGAAAAGGTAGGAGAATTTCCTCATGAGCACACCTGACATCGTCGTCTTGGGAAATGCCAACGTGGACCTCACCACCTATATGGCGCACGCCCCTGCCGAAGGGGAAACCGTTATTGGCCATGACTTCAGCATCGGCATGGGCGGCAAAGGTGCCAACCAGGCCGTTGCCGCAGCCAGGGCCGGATCAGAGGTGGCGTTCATCGGCAGACGCGGGGATGACTCCTTTGGAGACATGATCCACACCGCGTTGACTGCCGAGGGTCTCCACCTGGACCACCTTGTTCAGGTTCCAGGCCCCTCGGGCAATGCGACGATTTATGTGGAAGACAGCGGCGCAAACCGCATTGCCGTGTTTTTGGGAGCCTCAGCCACGCTGACCGCTTCCGGTGCTGCGGAAGCCGTGGCATCACTCTCAGGTGCTCGATACTTCATTTCCCAACTCGAGGTCAACCAGGAGATCGCTCTGGCAGGCCTGCAGGCTGCCGGGGAACACGGCATGGTTCGAGTCCTCAACACTGCCCCCTACTCGCCACTCATCCCTGGCATCACGTCCAACACCGACTGGCTGATTGCTAATGAGGTCGAAATGGAGGGGCTTCTGGGGGAGGTTGGTGTGAGCGCGAAGGTGGAGGGCTCAGCATCCGAGCTGGCGGGGCATATCCCCCAGTGGTCTGAGGCCATCGGATGCAACCTTGTCGTGACACTGGGATCGAAGGGTGCCCTGGGATTCGCGCCCGAGGACGGTGCATTCTTCGCAGAAGCTCCCGCCGTGACAGCGGTGGACACGGTCGGAGCCGGTGATTGCTTCGTGGGCTACTTTGTCTCTCTGATGAGCCACGGATCTCACTGGCAAGGAGCACTCCGAGGTGCTGTTCACGCAGCATCCGAGAGCGTTCAGAGACCCGGTGCGCAGTCGTCCTATCCGGCGCGGGTGGACGCCGAAAAGTTCCGCACAGTTGCAGAGGAGAACTAAAGAGTTCCACAGCGCACCGATGGTGGAGATGCCGGGAATCGAACCCGGGTCCACTACTCCGAACCACAGTCTTCTACGGGCGTAGCTTATGAAATCGTTCTACTTGGCCCCGCACTTTGTCACAAGCACCTAGCGCGACAGGCCCAGTATCAGTAAAAAGTCCCGATGATTCCTGACACACGCATCATCAGCAAGCCTCCTTAACGACGCCAGGAACTGAACCGAAGGCGAGTTCAGACTGACGGACTTGTCCGCTGCTTAGGCAGCGAGAGCGAAGTCGGTGCGCTTTGTATTGGCACCTATAGTTTGCAGAGGACATTTACGAGTTGACTCTGCATTCTCGGCCCGCTTCTCTGTGGACACACAAGCAATGTCGAAACCGATCATCCCCATGGTCCTTCACTCCCCAAGGGGAGAGAAGCGTGGTGGTGCGCTGTGGAATTAGGTGAGTCCCGATGCCTGTGAGGCATCACCACTATACGTCCAGGACCTGTGAAGTAGCGAGGGTTTCGTCTGATTTCCTCACGCGAGTGTCCATCAGAGCAAACACCAGGGCTGCGCTGACGAGACCCACAACCACCAGGAACGCCACCGCAAAGGCATCGTGGTAGCGAGCACTCTGGGTCAGGTTTGCCTCTTCTGCAAGAACATAGAAGAACGTGGACAGCGCTGCGGCAAGCCCAATGGCGGTCCCAATGCGCTGTCCGACCTGGGCGAGCGAACCCGCAAGACCACCCTGAACAACGGGGATGTCTTCCAACATCAGGGTTTGGTTGGGCGAAATCACGGCTCCCCCACCAGCCCCCGCCACGGTCATCGCAATCGCCACCGCGATCGGCATGAAGGGGTCGGGGACGGTGAATGACGCCAAGACCACGAGCCCAAACCCAGCCAGAACACCCAAGAGCCCGACCACGACCAGTGGTCGCCCTCGCTTATGAACAACTTTTCCACTGCGATAGGAGGTGTAGGCGGAGATTAGGGCAAAGGGAATAGTCACCATTCCCGCCACCACGGGAGAAAAGCCCAAGCCCTGCTGCAAGAACAGCGTCAGGACGATGAATGTTGCCGGCAGTGCCGCAAAGTAGAAACTGGAGATCAGAATTCCGTTGCGGAAAGTCGAAATCCTGAAGAGCTCAAAATCAATGATGGCGACCTTGCCGCGGGCAAGGTAGGCCTTCTCCCAGACCAGGAACAGGCTTCCAGCGACCACCATGACCACCAGCCACCACCACCGGGCAGGGTCATCCACCTCTGTTCCGGTAGTCAGAACAAACGGCAACATCAGCGAGAACGTGGTCACACCGAGCAGAGCAGTTCCGACCAGGTCAAAGTCTTTGACCGCCTCGGAGGTGTCCTGGGTTCTCGGCAACAAACGAAACGCCATCACAAACGCGAGGATTCCCAGTGGAATGTTCATCGCAAACAACAGCCGCCAGCCAAAGTCTTCGCCCCCGACTCCCACGAGGAAACCCCCGAGGGTGGGACCAAAAGCGGTGGAGAGGCCAATGACCGCGCCAAACACACCAAAGGCTTGGCCGCGCTCACGCCCCTGGAAGAGCTGCTGCACGAGTCCCAGAACCTGGGGCATCAAAATTCCCGCGGCAAAGCCTTGGAATATCCGTGCCGCAATCAGGAGCTCAATGGTGGGAGCAAATGTTCCTGCCGCACTGGCGAGGGTGAAGAGAATGAGGCCGAGCAAGAACATGAAGCGTCTCGAGTAGAGGTCTCCGATGCGCCCTGAGGGCACCAACACAAGACCGAAGGCCAGCACAAAGCCGGAGAGCAACAGCTGAACCTCGGTTGCTCCTGCCCCCAACACATCACTGATCGCTGGAATCGCGACATTGATTTTGGCGAGGTCCAGAATCGTGAGGGACGCAACCCCCACCGCAACGGCATAGGCGCGCCACCTGGTGCGATCACCAGAGAGGTTGATGGGTTCCGTTACCGGAGGGCCTGAGAGCTTCGACATTCTTGCTCCAGCCTACGCCTCGAAGCCCTAGCTAATCGCCCAGTTTCCGCCTGGACGCTATCGCGCGGGCTGCTTCTCGATCGTCTTGCTTCTTGCGCAAAGTCTGGCGTTTGTCATATTCCCGCTTACCCTTTGCCACCGCGATCTCAACTTTGGCGCGGCCATCGAGGAAATACAGGCGCAGAGGGCACCAGCGTGTAACCCCCCGCGGATATGCGGTGCGCCAGCTTCGTAATTTGGTCTCGGTGAAGCAGGAGTTTGCGCTTTCGACGGGGTGGGTGATTAGTCCAGGTTCCCTCGTTGTATTCGGGAATATGGACAGATTCAAGCCACGCCTCACCACCATCAATGGTGGCGTAGGCGTCCACCAGTGACGCACGTCCTTGCCGCAGGGACTTGACCTCGGTGCCGGTCAAGACAATGCCTGCTTCTAGGGTGTCCTCGATCGCGTAATCGTGTCGTGCTTTGCGATTGGTGGCCACCACCTTCTCGCCGTTTTCTCTCGCCATGGTGCCACCTCCTTCATCGCATACCCCAGACAGAGCTCTTCCGCGCCATAGGGCGCTGGACCAGCCCCACAGTCTAGCGCCAGGGGTGTTTGGGCCCTAGAGGGTTTTTAGCCTCTAGGCGCGGAGATATCGGGTAATCGAGATGTACGAGGCGACAACCGCCAGACCGATTCCGGTCGCAAACAGGAAGGGCATCGTGGCAAACGCGTCAGCGCTGGTCACGAACACGGTGGTCGGCAATGCCTCCGTGAGATAACCCTGAACAAAGAACCGCACGATGCTCCACACCGCAACGGAGGCCAGTGCCGCACCGAGTGCGGCCGCAACAATTCCCTCCAGCACAAAGGGAGTTTGGATGAAGCGGTTGGATGCTCCGACCAGGCGCATGATGGCAAGCTCTCGCCTTCTGGAGAACGCACTCAAGCGAATCGTGGTCGCAATCAACAGCGCGGCAGCAACCAGCATCAGAGACGCCACCGCCACTGCGGTGAGGCTTCCGGCGTTTAGCAGGGCAAAGATTTGGTCCAGGTAGCTTCGCTGGTCGATAACGCTCTCCACCCCGGGAAGACCCGCAATGGATTCGAAAATCAGCTCACTCTGTTCCGGGTCCACCAGGTTCACCCAGAAGGTTTCGGGAAGTAGCTCAGGCGAGACCAGGTCCACCACGGCACTGTCTTTGAATTGCTCACGGAAGTTCTCAAAAGCCTGGTCCCGGTCTTCAAAGTAGAACCGGTCGATATACGGCGCGAGGGTGGCGGACTCGAGTCGTTGCTCAATGGCGAGCTTCTGGTCGGGGCTCGCCGCCTGTTGATCACAGCCACCCAGGGTCGAGAAGTCAGTACACATATAGATGGCGACTTGGGCTCGATCAAACCAGAACGACTTCATCTGGTTGATTTGGGCCTGCAGCAGGATCGCGGTTCCCACGAACGTCAGAGAGATGAAGGTCACCAAGATGATGGAGACCACCATCGAGAAGTTCCGGGAAAGACCAGTTGCTACTTCTCGAAGGACAAAGCCCAGTCTCACGCCCGCAACTCCCAGGGGAACGGCGAGGCGATGTCATCAGGATCAGAGGTGGTGTTGGCGCGAATAGGTGTGGGGTCCGCCATCGCCATCTCGTCCGTGATGACGGGGATGGGAGCGGTGTCCATTTCGCCCAGCGGAATGGCACTGGTTTCATACCCACCCTGGTGCTCGTCACGGACAATACGTCCGCCCGCAATCTCAATAACCCGTCGCTGCATTTGGTCCACAATGCCGGAGTCGTGGGTGGCCATGATGACCGTGGTTCCCGACGCATTGATGCGGGAGAGAACATTCATGATTCCCGCACTCGTGGCCGGGTCAAGGTTTCCGGTGGGCTCATCCGCCAGCATGATGGCCGGTTTGTTCACCGCAGCGCGGGCAATCGCCACTCGCTGCTGTTCACCACCGGAGAGTTCGTGGGGAAGTTCTTTGCTTTGGCCGCAAGCCCCACGGTTTGGAGAATATCCGGGACCGCTTCGTGGATAAACCCGGCGCTTTTGCCGATAACGCGCAAGGAAAACGCGACGTTATCGAACACTGTTTTTTGGGGCAGCAGACGGAAATCTTGGAACACCACTCCGAGGCTGCGCCGGAATTGGGGAACTTTACGACTGGGAATTCTCCGGAGGTCCTGACCCAAAACGTGGACATTGCCCGCACTCGGACGCTCTTCTTTCAAAATGAGCCGCAGAAAGCTCGATTTACCCGAACCCGAGGCTCCCACGAGGAAGACAAACTCACCAGCGCCGATATCGACACTGACATTACTCAGGGCGGGTTTCGGCGCACCCCGATACATTTTGGAGACGTCTTCAAAGAGAATCATGGCGCCCCAATCCTAGATTCGAGGCGTCTCGAAACCCCCTTACGACACCCGGTCAGCGCTTTTGCGCCAGCGGATTCCAGCCTGCAAAAAACCGTCGAGATCGCCGTCAAAAACGGCACTCGGGTTGTTCACCTCATACTCCGATCGGAGGTCTTTGACCATCTGATACGGAGCAAGAACATAGCTGCGCATCTGGTCACCCCAACTGGCGGTGATGACACCGGCGAGCTCTTTCTTCTTGGCCGCCTCTTCCTCACGCTGCAGCAGAAGCAAACGGCTGGTCAAAACCCGCAGCGCAGCTGCGCGGTTTTGAATCTGGCTTTTCTCGTTCTGGCAACTCACCACAATCCCGGTGGGGAGGTGCGTGATCCGCACCGCAGAATCTGTGGTGTTGACGGATTGACCGCCGGGGCCCGAAGAACGAAAGACATCGACTCGCATGTCGGCTTCTGGAATCTCAATCTCGGCGGCTTCCGCCATCAGAGGAACCACTTCCACCGCAGCAAACGATGTCTGACGTTTGCCGGCTGAGTTGAACGGGCTCATCCGAACCAAGCGGTGTGTTCCGGCCTCCACGCTCAACACCCCAAAGGCATGCGGGGCATCAATCTGAAGTGTTGCGCTCTTGATCCCGGCTTCTTCGGCATAACTGGTGTCCAGCACGGTTGCCCGGTGGCCATGAGCATCCGCCCACCGCACATACATGCGCAACAGCATCTCTGCGAAGTCCGCGGCGTCCACTCCCCCAGCCCCCGCCCGGATCGTGATGATCGCCGGCAGTGCGTCATACTCGCCATCGAGCAGGGTGGCGATTTCCATCTCGCCGAGGATGCGCTCCAGTTCATCAAGTTCGAGGTGGACTTCGTCCACAGACGCGTCATCACCCGCTTCTTTGGCCATGTCGAGCAGGACGTCGAGGTCATCAAGGCGCCTGGAAACCTCCACCACACGAGCGAGCTCGCTCTGGCGATGACTGAGGGCGCTGGTGATTTTCTGAGCGTTCTCCGTGTCATCCCAGAGGCCCGGAGCCGACGCTTGCTCGGAGAGCTCGGCAATCTCCTGGGTGAGGCTCTCCGGGTCAACGACAGCCTCAATGGTCGAAAAAGTCGAGCGAAGAGCGGTGATTCGCCCAGAAACGTCGAGGTCTGTCATAACCCCTTCAGACTAGCTGAGCGCTTAGAAGCTAGAGCTCGGGAGATCCTTCTCATCCGCCGCGATTGCCTCAACCAAGCGCGCTGCGACCGCAGCGGGGCCAGCCCCGCCGCGAAAGCGGGCGCGGATCCGGCGAGGGGATGAAGGGAAAGCTCTGTCTCGGTGTGACCGGGGCGCGCATCGACCATCCGGATGCCCGCTCGTCGCAATTCGCGCCCGGCAGCAACCCCATAGGAGTGCAGTGCGGACTTGACTGCGGAATACGCGGCGATTCCCGCGGTGGGAGCTTCTGCGACCACTCCGCTCAGCGTCAGAGCAAACGGTGAACCTCCCGCAGCAGCACTCGCAGTGAGAGCCGGCGTTGCCTCGCGCAGAAGGCTCATCCACGCCCGAGCGTTCACCTGCCACAAACGCTCAATGACCTCATCCGAAAGCTCAGTCACCGACCCAAACGCAACAGCACCGGCCGCGAAGATGACACCGTCGAGCTTTCCGTATGCGCCCACGGCGCTCGAGACGAAGTGAGCGGGAATTCCTGGACGAGTGACATCACCGGCAACCACCGTTCCGGGGATTCCTAGTGCGGCAAGCCGGCCCTCATCCCGGGCGGCGAGGGTCAAAGAAGCTCCCCGCTGTGAGAGAAGACTGGAGATTTCGCGCCCAAGTCCTCCGGTTGCCCCCACGACAAGAATTGATGCGCCTGTGATGTCTGTCATGGGGGCAATGGTCACAGACAAAGCTCCACGTATGCCGAGAAGACTCACCGGAGAAAAGTTTGCGCCCTGGCATCAACCCGGAGGCGCAACACCTCCGGAAAAAACTCCGACACCACCGGTGGAGACCACAGACTCGACAGGGTGACCTCCGCATGCCACCCATCGGGCGTGCGAGCGGACTCGAGTCGAACTGAGTCCAAGTCCTCCGACCCCACCCGCTGAAGAAACTCCCTCGCTGACTGCTCGCACTCGACCAGAAGTCAGCGGTGCCCGTGATCTCGAGCCCACTCTCGAGACTTGGGCTGGGTCAAAGTTTTCCGAAGCATAAATGGCGGCCCCATCAGCGAGGGAATACAACCTTTGTCTCTCCACCAGCAGTGACGTGGCACCCGCAACACCGATCACCATGACCAGGAGCAGCACTGCTGCTCCCCCAGGAGGGGCATCATGCTGCCCCGTTCACTCACCGGGGAACCCCGTATCGGGAGACCACCCGCGTCGATTCAGCCGAGACTGTCACAGTCTCGGCTCCGAGAATTCCCGGCAGCACATCGCTGGAAAACAGCGGTGCCTCAACCGACACGCGAATGGTGACTACCGCTCCTGGCGACACACACGACGCGGGCTCGCAGAATCTCTCCAACCGGGAATAGGACTCAAAACCGTGGTTACGAAGAGCAACCAGAGCTGCTCTCTCCGCAATCGCTACGGCATCTGTGAGCCCTGGCTGTTGAACGAAGACCCTGGCAGCGTGAGTGGAGGCGCTCTGTGCCGCCAGGGTCGCTCCCTGAATGGACGAGAGACTCATGCCGAGAAACATCACGGGGATGACTAAGGCAATCCCGAACACCAAGAACTCTAAAGAGGCGCGACCCGACTCACTCGCTTTATCTCGCATAGTCAAGGGGGCATGAGCGCTCACCTCCATCACCCCGCCCACACTCCAGAGCCCCAGCGCGGGATAGGGGGCGAGGACTCTCACCTCGAGTGTGGGAACCCCCAATGCCGAGGAACGCGTGGCAACAATCTGACCCGAATACTGGGGCGAGAGGGAGGATTCAATCAGTCCTCGGGTGTGAGAGACCGCATCCACGGCTGTCGCATCGATCACGCTTCCCACCCGAGCGCCCTCCGCTGCGGCGGAGGTCAGGGCATGCCGGACATACCCCACCACGACAACCTGGAGCGCGCCAAGAACAAGAGCAACCACGAGCGCGCTGACCAAGACAAACTCTGCCGGAGCGTTCCCGCGCTCCACGGAGATCAAAACCCTGTCACGCGCGTGATGGCCTGCTCGAAAACTCCCGAGAGTGCTGGTCCCGCTGCCGACCAGATGACGACGACAAGTCCTGCGGTCATCAGGGTGATCAGAACCCAGCCGGGGACATCTCCTCTCTCAGGATTCGACGCGGCGAGAGACTGGGGAAGGTTGTGGTGTGGTGTGTTCATAGGGTGACGCTAACGGTTGCCCAGTGCCGACATCAGTTTTTCTCCACAGGGTGGCATCAGAGCCCAAATTCCAGGGCTTGCAGCCCTGGATACACTGCAAAAATCACGGTGATGGGAAGAATCAGCAGCACCATGGGAACCAGCATCGAAACCTCCGCTTTACCCGCTTTATCGACCAGTGACCGGGAATAATCAGCCTGAGCGTCAGAACCATGAGCCTGAATCACCTCAGCCAGGGAGCACCGCGATCCAGGGCTTGAGCGAGGTGCTCCACAAACGCTGCGACCGGAGGGCTTCCCATCCGCAGCGCTGATTCTCGGAGAGCAGAGCCCAGCATGGCTCCGCCATCGACCTCCTCCATCACTCGAGCCCACTCTCGACCGAGTTCACCGTGAGCGCGCCGAGACACTCGAAAAAGAGCTCTCGGGAGTGAGTCGCCCGCTGCAAGGGATAACCCCAACAGTTCCAGCAGGGTGGGGAACTCTTCTCTGATGCGCTCAGAACGCCTCGCCGCTTGGCGAGACAGAGCAGAATCGTGGGCGACAAGGGTGAGAAGCGCAGCGACCATAACGCCACCGAGGACGCTCGCTCCCACAGGAACTGAAGACCCCAGAGTCAGAGCAACTCCCAAGAGGCCACCCCCCATTGATGCGCTCCCCACGAACACAGCTCGTCGCAGTCGATAGTCCTCAAACTTCTCCAGCCGGCCGGATCGTCCAAAGACAACCCGCTGCGAGTCCCGTCCGCCCAACACAGCATCTACTCGCGTTGCGAGGGTGAGAAGCATCGGGGACAGAACAATCCCCGCAATAACCAGGGGATTGCGCTCTGGTCCGTGATGGATCTCTCGCGCTTCAGCGGAAACATCCAGCAGATAGGGCGCAATCCGCTGGGCCAGGGAAGGTTTCGGCGCGGGGATGAGCAGAGAAGCCACCATCCATAACCCACACCCGAGAACCAGGCCCAGAAGCAGCACTTCCGGTGTCATGCAAGCCACCGCTGTTGTGTGGGGAGGGAGCCAATTTTCTTCATCATGCCAAAAGCCACCGCGCTCACGATGGCCCCCACCAGAAGGATTCCAGCGCCCTCCGGGCTTTGATACGCACTCAGGGTGGCTTCCCTGGTGCCAATGAGGAGCAAGACAGCCCAGGGTGCGCAGACCGCCAGGACTGAGGCTGATCGGATCCAGGATTGTTTCGCGTGCGCGTCCTCTCGAACAGCAATATCGAGTCGCACACTCTTTTGGAGCTCCAGCAAGACGCCAGGGAGGTTCACTCCCCCCACCTCATGAGCCATGCGAAGAACTTCGACAATCCGATCCGCCACGGGGTCGGCAAGTCGCCGACCCAAATCGCCCAGGGCTTCATCGGTGCCAAGCCCCCGGGCAATATCTCGATCAAACGCTCCCACCGGACCAGAGATATCCCGCGGGAGGGACCCGGGCAGCGCTATCAGCGCTCCGGTCACATCATGACCGGAGCGAACCCCCGCACGAAGATGGTCGATGACCCCTGGCCACGCTCGTCGAAGCCTGGTGGCCCGTTGGGCTTTGAGACGCTTCAGGTAGGAAAATCCCGCCAGGGGAACCACGCAGGCTGCGATAACTCCCAGTGTCGGAATGGGAATGAGTACCACCACGAGAAGCCCCGACAGTATTCCTCCCAACACTCCTCCCGCGAGAAGAACGCGGGCATCGACTTTCTCGATGCCCGCTTCGTCCAACAGAGCCGTGAGCGTGGGGAGGTGATCCTGTGTCCGAGGCGAACCAGGTGGGGGCGAGAGGGTGTGCTCTGTGGTGAGCGGTGTGCGCAGAGAGACAATCGCGGACATCAGCAGCCACAGCCCACTCCCCAGCGCCGCACCCAGGATGAGGCTCTGAGGACTCACTGCTCTTCCCGCATATCGACGAGGTGTTCACCCTCTCGGTGAAAGACGGGCCGTGATTCGATGGCCCCGTCCACCACAACACCGGTGGGAGCGATGATGTCCATGACTCGTCGAACACCATCAGCACCTCGTTGGAGGTGCACGACCAGATCAATGGTGCCGGCAACGGTGGGCAACACAAACGAATGGTCAATGTTGCGCCCTGCCAGCAGGGGAAGCGTGCAGAGCTTTACCAAAGCATGGTGAGCACTTTTGGCGTGGATGGAACACATCCCGGGTAATCCCGAGTTGAGGGCTATGAGCAAATCGAGCGCTTCGGCTTCTCGCACCTCCCCACCACGAGCCGATCCGGTCTCATCCGGAGGGCTTCTTTCACAAGCCGGCGGAGCGTGACCTCGCCGGTTCCCTCCAAGCTCTCTCCTCGACATTGCATTCCGACGTGATCGGGTCGGTGCAGAGCCAGCTCAAAGGTTTCCTCCACGGTGACGATTCGCTCCGAGTGCGAAATGGCATCGAGGAGCGCCATCAGCATGGTTGTTTTCCCTGCTTGAGTGGCGCCCGAGACCAAGACGCTCTGTCCGCTGGCGACTGCATCTCGCAGATAGTCAGCCGCTTCGTGACTGAGCACCCCCACCTGCAACCAAGTCTCCGAGGCCTCGAAGTGACTGGGAGAACTTCCGAATGTTGACGGACCAGTGTTCTTTGGTGATGTCAGGAATCACCACATGGAGCCTGGACCCATCGGGCAGTGAAGCGTCAACGAAAGGGCTCGACACATCGACCCGGCGTCCGGTCTGGCGGAGCACCCGTTCCACGAAACCTCTGATGTCCATGGCGGTGAGAGCCATCGGCACAGACCGAGAGACGCCACCCTCGGCGACAAACACTTGGTCTGGCCCATTGACCCAGACTTCCTCCAGTGCTGGGTCAGCAACCAAATCATCGAGGGTTGGGGGACTCGTGAGCGCCGCAGTCTGCATCAGACAACTGTGGCGCGAATGCCACCGGGCTGAGAAAAGTTATCCCCAGCTAGATGCCCAGTATTACTCCGGCCACCAGGAAATAAATCACCAGACCGGTCGCATCGACCAGGGTGGTCACCAGTGGAGCGGAAATCACCGCGGGGTCAATGCTGAGTGCGCGGGCCATCAAGGGCATCAAGGAACCCACAGTGGCAGCCCAAATACAGACCAAAATTACGGAAATCCCCACCACAAGACCCACCGGTATTCCTGCCACAATCCACCCCGCGCCAAACGCCAGAGCACCGAGAACGAGCCCGAGCAACAGACCCACCCGCGATTCACGCCAGGCGACCCGAAGAGCATCAGAGGGCCTCACCTCACCCACAGCCAGCGCTCGCACCGCGCTGGTGGCAGCCTGGGCGCCCACGTTTCCTCCTGTTCCCACCAACAACGGGATGAACAGGGCGAGCGCGGTCACAGCCTCCAGTGAGGTCTCAAAAAGTTGAAGAACGGAGACGGTCAAGGTGGCCGCCACAATCAGAATCAGCAGCCACACAACACGCAGCCCGGCTAGCCGGATGGGGCTCGCCGAGAGATAGTGGCCAGACGAGGGAAGGGTGGCGGCCTGCCGGGCCACGTCCTCCGTGTCTGCTTCCTCAATGAGTTCCAGTGCGTCATCGACGGTGAGGACACCGAGCACTCGGGTTTCAGAATCAACAACAACAAGACCCAGGCGATTCGTTTCCTGCACCAGTCGGGCAGCCCCCTCTGCGTCATCGGTGGCCGCAAGTGTTGGGGCATTCTCGTCGGCGAGATCTCCTGCGGTGAGGTCCTCATCAGCCATCACCACTTGGCTCAGCTCCATCACCCCAACAAGCTTCCGGGAGCGATCCACCACCGCAAGGATGTCGATGGTCTCGGCATCCTTGCCTTTGCGCTTGATCACTTTCACGATGTCGGGAACGGGGGTGGACTCGGGAATGGTGACAACCTCGGGACTCATCACCCGGCCAACGGAATCCTCTGGGTATCCCAAGAGGGACGCTGTCATCGCTCGTTCTTTGGCGCTCAAGCCCTGGAGAACACGGTGGGCAAAGGTTGCGGGAGCCTCACCGAGCATGCGAGCCCGATCATCCGGGTCCATGGACTCCAGAATTTCGCGGAACGCTTGGTCCCGCATTCCATTGAGCAGCTCCTGCTGCTCCTGAACGCCCAACTCTTCAAAAACCTCGAGCGCTCGGTCCTGATTCAGCAGACGCCAGACCAGAGCTGATTGGACCGAGTCCAAGCGCGTGAATTCCTCGGCAATGTCGTGGGGCGGGCGCTCTTCTAACCAGGTGGCAATGTTTCCCACATTGCCACTGGAGAGCGCTTCCCTCAGATCCTGGTCGTCTGTGTCGTCCATTAGGACTCGCTGTCTGCGTCGCTGGACTCCATTGCCGTCACGGCCTGGGAGTGTTGCTGAGGTTCCACCACCACCCGATAGGACTGCGCAATGACCTGCTGCATGGAGCGAAAGAGGCGCTTGGGGCCCTTCGAGAAGGTGAAGATCAGCATTCCGACAACCATGCCCACACCTGCACCAATGAACAGACCACCGACGATGGGGGTGATGATGTCGGTCGGACTGATGATGACAAACACCAGTCCCGCGAGGACTCCGAGCCAGGATCCACTCATGGCGGAGGACAGGGCCGCTCGACCATAGCCAATCTTTCCGGTGACGCGCTCCACCAGGGTCACATCTGCTCCCACGATGGAGAGCGCCTGTGCGGGGACACCGTGAGTGACCAGAGAGTTGACTAACGCCTGGGCTTCGGGATAACCGGGGAACGTCGCGAGAGTTTCACCCTCGGGGATGCGAAAGGCGGCGTCTGTTCGACGCCCTCCGAAACGGTTGGTCTGACTCACCCCACCATTCTCACACCCCGCTGGCTTAGGCTTGACACCCGCGCAGTGTGAGGAGGTTTCGTGGCGGTATCGATCGAAACCATCACCCAAGCTCTCGCCACGGTCATCGACCCGGAGCTTCGAGCTCCCATCACCGAACTCGACATGGTCGAAAGCGTGGACGTCACCGACACCGCTGTGACAGTGAGTGTTCTGCTGACGATCGTGGATGCCCGGCCGCGGCCTCTATCGAATGGCGTCGCAAGGCTCTGAGTCTGCGTCAGGCGGGCTGATGGTGGAACTCTCCATGGGAGTCATGAGTCCCGAGCGGCGTGAAGGCCTCATCACCCGCCTGCGGTCGCGGACAAAACCCATCGTGCTTTCACTCCCGATTCCTCACCCGAGTCATTGCCATCACCAGTGGCAAAGGCGGGGTCGGCAAATCATCCATCACTGTCAACGGCAGGAACGCCACCCCAGCAAGGTTTCCGGGTGGGAATCATCGACGCTGATGTGTTTGGGTTTTCCATCCCAGGCCTTCTCGGCCTTCAAGGCTCCACCCCACCCGAATTGATTAGCGGCGACTTTGCCCCCGGTTGCCTTCTGACATGAAGGTACTTTCTGATTGGGATGTTTCTGGAAACCGATCAAGCTGTTGCATGGCGAGGCCCACTGCTTCACCGGACACTGGAACAGTTTGTGACCGGAGGCATACTTCGGCGACATTGATTTTCTTTTTCCTGACCTCCCCGTACTGGCGACATCGCTACTTCTGTCGGGCAACTCCCTCCCCCCATGCCGAAATTGTAGTAATCACCCTCAAAAATCTACCGATGTGGCCTGGCGCTCAGAGACGTTGGCCGTCAAACGGGCTGAAGGTTCGGTGTGATTGAAAACATGTCGGCCACTACGCTCCCGATGGAAGTAGCTTTGACGTTTTCGCTCAGGTGTAGAAGAAACCGCAACCCGGCTGGGAGTGCCGTTGATGGGGAGTGTCCCGCTCGAGAACGCTTCGAGAAGCAGGCGATGCGGGTGTTCCGCTGGTAATCAGCGAAACCTGATGCCCCGGCGCTGAGGAGATTGCCCGCATTGCGGGCGCAATTATTCGAGGAGGCGACTCGCTCTGCCGGAAAGAAGCCTCCTCGCCCAGGAGGCGTCAGGGTCAAAAGGAGCCGGAGTGCCTCGTCTGGAGGCGTTTACGTTTCTGGGTAAGCGCAGATTCCATCACCACGGGCGCGGCCACAGCTTCGGCTGGAGTGTCCGGGCTCTCCTGAAGGGCTTCTCGGATGATGCGCCGTGGGTCATATTGACGGGGGTCTAGTTTCTTCCAGTCCATGTCATCAAAGTCCGGGCCCAGCTCTTCACGCATGCGACCCTTAGCCCCGAGGCCATGTCCCGAAGTTGCCGAACAAGGCGGCCAAATTGAGCTGAATAGGCGGGAAGTCGGTCGGGGCCAATCAGAAACAGCGCGATGATGCCAATCACCAGCAGTTTTTCAATAGTCAGCCCGAAAGACACCCCCTAACAATAACCGGAAGACCTGGGCCACCGCCCTAGGCTTCCTACCAAGGAGTTACCGGGCAAGAATTGGGGACAGGCATGTCAGACAAAGAACTCAGCTGGCGCTTCATTGAAGAGCGCGTGGGTGAGGATGCTGACATCGAAAGAGCGAGAAAAGCCTCACTGGAGCACGGTGTGGACCCCATTACGGCGAGTGCTGGCCAATACATCGCCACCATTGCCACCTCTCTTGATGCGAAGAGCATCATCGAGGTGGGAACAGGGCTCGGTGTGGGGACACTGTGGCTGGCTCAGGCCTGCCCCGACGCCCACATCACCTCGATTGACTCTGAACTTGACCACCACGTGAGTGTTCGAGAGATTCTGACGGAAGCCGAAATCCCCACCTCTAAGGTGCGCTTGATCACCGAAAAGGCCTTGGATGTCCTTCCCAAGATGAATGAGGCCAGCTATGACCTCGTCGTCATTGATGCTGACTTCCAGAACGCCCAGGCCTATGTTGATCACGGGTTATCGCTGGTGAAACCCCGCGGCAGCGTCATTGTTGTCGGGGTCTTAGGTGATGACCTCGTGGCTGACCCCGCGAAACGGGATGACAAGACTTCTGCCTACCGCTGGCTACTCAAAGCTCTTGAGGACCGCGACGATGTGCTGCACACCGTGAATCTCATCGGCGATGGCCTCGTGCACATCGTCCGCTTGCCCTAGGGCAGAGATTACTTTCCGAGTGCTCCCGCGAGCTGGTCGTGGAGCTCCTGAGCTTCAGCGTCGTTGACCGACACGACAAGGCGTCCGCCGCCCTCAAGTGGGACCTTCACGATAATCAGACGACCTTCTTTGACAGCCTCCATGGGTCCATCACCGGTTCTGGGCTTCATTGCTGCCATGACAGGATTCTCCTCATAGATCTGCTCTAAACCCCTATTATCCCCGAAAACCCGGGTCAAGGAAAATCCAGTGAGCCTCAGTGTGAGCTGAGCCAGCTCTTCAGACCTTGATAGCAGGCCTCAATCTGCGCGATCTCGACGCGTTCATCATCAGCATGGGCGAGGGATGGGTCTCCTGGGCCATAGTTGAGTGCCGGTATCCCCCACTCACCAAAGCGCGCAACATCCGTCCAGCCGTATTTGGGGGCAACCTCGACGCCGAGGGCGTCCACAAACTCCTGCACCAGGGGATGGGTGAGCCCGGGGCGGGCGCCAGGAGCTTCGTCCACCACGACAACCTCAAAACCCTCGAAAAGCTCTCGCACGTGGGCGATGGCTTCAGAGGCACTCTTATCTGGCGCGAACCGGTAGTTCACGGTGACGGTGCACAGATCAGGAATAACGTTGCCGGCCACTCCCCGCTGATTGCCACAGCATTCATGCCCTCGCGATAGGCAAGCCCGTCAACGTCAACAGTGGCGGGCTTGTAGGACACCAGTCGGTCAAGGATCTCCTGAGCCCGGTGAATAGCGTTGTCACCCTTCCAGGACCTCGCGGAGTGCGCTCTCGTGCCAGTAGCACTGACCTCCACACGTAGGGTCCCGTTGCAGCCACCCTCGACGATGCCGTTGCTGGGCTCTCCCACGATGGCGAAGTCGCCCTTTACCCACTCGGGGTGTGCGGCACCGAACAACCCAAGGCCGTTCTTAGAGCTCTCCACCTCTTCGTTGTCATAAAAGATCCACGTGACATCCACTGCCGGGTCCACAAGTTCAATGGCGAGTTTCAGCCCAATAGCCACGCCTGATTTCATATCGACTGATCCTCGGCCACTCAGAACCCCATCAGCGATCGTGGCTGAGTCATTTCCGTTCGCGGGAACAGTGTCGATATGCCCCGCCCACACAACCCTGGAGGGCAGTCCCTGTGATGTCCTCGCAGCAACCGTGTTGCCATGTCTGAGGACCTCCAGATGGGTGGTTTCACGCAGCCGGGCTTCGATGGCATCGGCAAGCTCCGCCTCGTGGCCCGAGGGGCTCGGAGCATTGATGAGTGCCGCAGCGAGCTCGGCGACAGGCGCGGTTGTATCCAGGGTGAAAGGGGCGCCAGACATGCGCTCAAGTGTAATGGGGCGTGTTGAGCCGGGTACCCTGGCTCTATGGAAACGGCAGAGTCACGTGCGTGGGGCTATGGGATTGCCACCATCAGCACAGACACCAACACGGTGCTCGACACCTGGTTTCCGAAGCCTCACCTGGGAGAACCACCCGCAAACTTTGACCCCCACCTCATTCCCACCGACTTAGCAGCTCTGGAAGGTTCGGATGATTCCAGGGGAATCATCCGAACAGGCGTCACCACGGTCATTGACCTCGAGAGCCCCCCGCAGTCAACGTCAGATGCTTATCTCAGACTGCACCTGCTGAGCCACTGTCTTGTGGCACCGAATTCTCTCAACCTCGAGGGAATCTTCGGGTTGCTGCCTATTGTCGCGTTCACCACGCGCGGACCGGTGTCTCCCGAGTTCTATGAGTCCCATCGAATGGCACTGATGGAATCAGGGGCCATGATCACCAGCCTGGATCGTTTTCCCCCGCTCCTGAACTACGTCACGCCTTCTAGAGTCCGCATCGCGGACGCCGCACGGGTTCGACTGGGTGCCCACCTGGCACCTGGCACCACCGTGATGCACGAGGGATTTGTGAACTTTAACGCAGGCACCCTTGGAACCTCCATGATCGAGGGCCGAATTTCCCAAGGCGTTGTCATTGGGGATGGAACCGACATTGGAGGCGGAGCCTCCATTATGGGAACTCTGTCTGGCGGTGGAAAAGACGTGATTTCCGTCGGACAGCGGTGCCTCTTGGGGGCAAACTCCGGTATCGGAATTTCCCTGGGTGATGACTGTGTTGTTGAGGCCGGGCTTTATGTGACTGCTGGCACCAAAGTGCGTGTGATGTCGTCTGGTGACAGCAGGGAGGTCAAAGCTGGGGAGCTCAGCGGACAAAACAATCTTCTGTTCAGGAGAAACTCTTTGTCTGGGGCAGTGGAGGTCCTCGCCCGAGATGGACACGGTGTCGATTTGAACGAAGTGCTTCACAGCTAACATGCCCTCCGTCATGACAACTCCGGGGCTCCCTCGATGATCATCGCCCGATCGGCAGGACGCCTGGGAAATCAGCTGTTCGTCTATGCCGCTCTCAGAAAACTGAATACACAACGGGAAACTCTGGTGTTGGTGGGTTTTGACGACTTGATTCAGAACTTTCCCGAAGTGCTGGCTGACTCTCGCCACATTCCTTTGCCCCGAAAACACTGGTGGCGGTGGGACCTGGCAGAGAAGATTCTCAAATCTCTGGGTCTCCTGAGACTAGCCTCGGTTATTACGCTGGACTCGGCAGAGCGACGCTTGGTGACGTCCCGAGGGATTCTTCCTCTCGCTCTGTTCAATGGGGGATGGTGTCAAGACGAGAACCTCATCGACCCCGACATCTTCCACACTTTGATTCGCGCCGGTGATTCCCATCCGCTCGGCGAGAAGACAGGTGAAGAAAGTGCGCTGACTGTGTCCGGTGATGACCCGGTGTTCTTCATCCACATCCGTCAGAGGCGACTATCTCACCTGGCCAACCCCGAGTTCCCGGCAGCTCTTCCCGAGAGCTGGTACCAGGAGGCGATGGACAGAATCTGCGAAACCCAACCAGGTGCCCGCTTTCTCGTCTTTAGCGACGATGATGATTACGCCGAGCAATTTGCGCAGGGCAGAAGCAACGCCGAGGCGATTACGGCTAGCCCCCGTCAAACCCTCACCCTGATGTCTCGCTGCACCGGGGGAATTATGTCCGCCAGCAGTTTTTCCTGGTGGGGAGCGCAATTAGCGAGCCGGCAATCCCAGGGGCCCTTCATCGCCCCCCTGCACTGGATTACCTGGGGTGAGCAACGATGGGATGACTCACATTCGCTCGGCGGACACCACGTTCCTCACGTGGCTACCGGTGGTCTCCCCAAATCAGGAATCCTGAGGCATTACTGATTTAGCGCTTCGGCCAATCCCTGGCAGGTGGCCCAACATAGAGCTGCTGAGGGCGACCGATCCGGGTGTCGGGGTCGTCATTCATTTCCCGCCAGTGCGCAATCCAGCCGGGGAGGCGCCCGATAGCAAACAACACAGTGAACATGCGGGTGGGGAATCCCATGGCTTTGTAAATCACGCCGGTATAGAAATCGACGTTCGGATAGAGCTTCCGCTCAATGAAGTAGTCATCCGCTAACGCGATTTCTTCGAGCTCTTTCGCGATACCCAGCAGAGGGTCGTGAATACCGAGTTGCTCCAATACCGCGTCAGCGCTTTCTTTGACCAGGCGAGCTCTAGGGTCATAGTTCTTATAAATGCGGTGGCCAAAGCCCATCAAACGAATGCCGTCTTCTTTGCGCTTCACCTTGCTCGACAAAACGCTGCACGCCCTCACCGGAATCTCTGATTTCGGCGAGCATGGAGAGCACCGCCTCATTAGCGCCACCGTGCAGTGGACCAGACAGCGCGTTGATTCCTGCGGACACCGAGGCGAACAGGTTGGCCTCCGTGGAGCCCGACCATTCGCACCGTGGAAGTGGAGGCGTTTTGTTCGTGGTCTTCGTGGAGAATCAACAAACGGTCAAGCGCTTTCACGAGGACTAGGGTTTGCCACATAAGGCTCTGCCATCAGACCAAAGTTCAACCACAAGAAGTTCTCCACGAATCCTCGGGAGTTATCCGGATACAAGAACGCCTGACCGATGCTCTTCTTGTGTGCATAGGCAGCGATGACCGGGAGCTTCGCCAGAAGGCGAATCGTCGACATCTCGATCTGCTCAGGGTCGTGAACGCTGAGCGAGTCACCGTAGTAGGTCGACATTGCGCTGACAGCAGCGGAGAGCACTGACATGGGGTGCGCGTTGTGGGGAAGCGCATCAAAGAGGCGCTTGAGGTCTTCGTGGAGCAGGGTGTGGTGCCGAATTCGGTGATCAAACTCTTCCAGCTCACTGGTGGACGGGAGCTCACCATAAATCAACAACCAGGCGACCTCGAGGAAGGTTGAGTTCTGCGCGACATCGTCAATGGAGTATCCGCGGTAGCGAAGAACTCCCTCGTCACCGTTGATAAAGGTGATTCCACTGGAGGTCGATGCGGTGTTGACAAACCCCTGGTCCAGAGCGGTGTAGCCGGTCTGCTTAGTCAGAGTCGAGACATCAATGCTGGGAGCGCCATCCACGGAGGGAACAACCGGAAACTCTGCTGTTCCGCCAGAAAAGTTCAGCGAAACAGTGTCAGGTGAGTCAGTCACGCTTCCCTCCTTCGCCACGGCATCCCCTACAGCCTAGAGGACCTCGCTGGCACTAGCCGAGTTGCCCACGAAATGACGAAAGCTGTTGTCGAGTAGGGACAAAATCAGGCAAGAAAGCGGCCCCTGACCGCTTCCGCGTGCTGATCTGAGACTGTCAGAGCCACTCGGACATGTCTACTTCCTGCTTCACCGTAAAACGAACCCGGAGCGACAAGGACTCCACGCTCAGCGCACCAGCTCACTGTGTCCCAACAGTCCTCCTCCCGTGTGGCCCAGAGGTAGAGCCCCGCCTCACTGTGGTCAATCCGGAAACCTGCTTCCTGTAGTGCCGACCTCACCAGGTCGCGGCGAAGTCGATACCGCTCCTTCTGGGTGGCGACGTGCTCGTCGTCACCCAGTACGGCGGTGAGCGCGGCCTGAATAGGTGCCGGGACGATGAGCCCCAGGTGTTTGCGAGCCAAAAGGAGCTCCTGAATCAACGTCTGGTCCCCGGCCACAAGCGCTGCACGATATCCAGCAAGGTTCGACTGCTTACTCGTCGAATACAGAGCAATCGCTCCGGAGCGATCGCCCTGGGTCACCTCGTGGTCAAGAAGCGATGGCACCGGGATGCCCTCCCATCCGAGCTCTCCGTAGCACTCGTCACTAGCAACCACTGCGCCAAGTTGCCGCGCAACACTGAGCGCCTCCCGGAGGTAGGCGACATCGTGAACTCGTCCTGTTGGGTTCCCAGGAGAGTTCAGCCACACCAGCTTCGTGCCCTCAGGCCACTCGGCAGGGTCATCAGAGGCCACAACGTGTGCGCCCACCATGTGAGCACCCATCGCATACGTGGGGTAGGCAATTTCTGGAATGACCACGACATCGGTGGACCGAACCCCGAGAAGCGTGGGAAGCAAGCCCACCATCTCTTTTGACCCGATCGAGGGCATCACTTCCAGAGCGTCGAGGGGGCCCGTATTCCGGCGACGCTCCCACCATGCAGCCATCGCGCCCCTGAGCTCAGGGGTGCCCGCTGTGAGCGGGTAGGAGGGCGCCTGTGCAGCATCCTGCAGGGCTTTCGTGGCCACAGTAGGGGTGGAATCGATGGGCGATCCTATGGACAGGTCAATCAGACCCTCTGGGTGTGCTGATGCGCGCTCTCGATGGGACTCGAGAGAATCCCACGGGAAATCGGGGAGCGTGAGGCCCACAGGAGCTTAGTTCTGGGGAGGCAGTGCGGACACCACGGCGTGGTCTGAGTGGATGACGCCAACCTTGGCGGCTCCTCCGGGGACCCCACCTCCACAAAGAACTCAACATTGGCCGTGTAGTACTCAGACCACTGCTCGGGAAGGTCATCCTCGTAGTAGATCGCTTCCACGGGACACACCGGCTCACAGGCGCCGCAATCCACGCACTCATCCGGGTGGATGTAGAGCATCCGGTCGCCCTCATAGATGCAATCAACCGGGCATTCATCAATGCAGGCACGGTCTTTGACATCAACACAGGGCAAAGCGATTACGTAGGTCACGGCTGGTGGGTCCTCTCGGAGCGTTCTACTTCCCTATCGTAACGGGTTGTTCTGTGCGGAAACCGTGGCCACGCAATCGCTCCGACCACAAGAAGAGTTGTCCCGCCCAGCAGCACCAGGCCCGCCGTGTCGGCAAGAATCAGAACCGAACCGTTGCCGTCGACCCCTGCGAGCATCATGAGCGCGCCCACAATGCCCACGCTTGCCCAGACAATCGGGTAGCGCTCCACAAACAGTGTTCTCACTCCAGCAACCGCCAGGGTCACGAGAACCAGTGCCGCTGCGAGCCCCCAGGGGAACACAACGCCGTGATAGAGGCTCGCGAAGGTTCCCACAACAACACCCAGCGCAAGAGCGCCCAAAGACCGAAGGGCCCTCTGAATCAGGGGAGTGTGCCTCACTGATCGAGTCTTTGCATCCACCCGTGAGGGTCGGCTGCGCGACCGTATTGAATGTCAATGAGTTGCGAGCGGAGAGACATGGTCACCTCACCGGGAGGTGCATCAGCGGAACCAATGGTGAAGTCCGGAGCTTTCAGCTGACCGATGGGAACAACGGTGGCAGCCGTGCCACAGGCAAAGGCTTCCACAATGTCTCCTGAGGCGGAGCCTTCTCGCCACTCATCAATGGTGATGGGTCGCCGCTCGACGGTGTGACCAGCATCTTCCGCCAGCTGCAACACAGAATCCCGGGTGATGCCCTGAAGAATTGTTTCGCTGTGAGGGGTCACAAGTGTTCCGTCTTTGTGGACCAGGACAACGTTCATTCCACCGAGCTCCTCCAGGAAACGACCTTCCTCGGAGTCCAGGAACAACACCTGCTTACAGCCATTCTCTGCAGCTTCTGTTTGAGCAACCAAAGAGGCTGCGTAGTTGCCTCCTGCTTTCGCGGCACCTGTTCCACCTTTACCGGCCCGGGAGTAGTGCGTGGAGAGCCAAATGGAGACCGGGCTGACCGTGTCACCGAAGTAGGGACCCACCGGTGAGGCGATGACGTAGAACGCAACCTTGTTGGCTGGCCGAACCCCCAGGAACGCCTCTTTGGCAAACATGAAGGGTCGAATATAGAGCGACGTTTCGGGGGCACTCGGGACCCACGCTCCATCAACAGCAATGAGTTCCTTCAGAGCCTGCAGGAAGTACTCGACTGGGAGCTCAGGCAATGCCATCCGCTTCGCGGATCGCTGCAGGCGAAGAGCGTTCTGGTCTGGCCTGAAAGTCCAGATGGAGCCGTCTTCATGACGGTAGCCCTTCATTCCCTCGAAGATTTCCTGACCGTAATGAAGCACTGATGCGGCAGGGTCCAGAGGAATGGGTCCATACGGTTGCACCCGAGGACGGTGCCAGCCACCTTTTTCTGACCAGCAAATATCGACCATGTGGTCGGTGAAGACTGTCCCAAAAACCGGATTATCCAAGACTGCCTGACGCTCACTATCCGAGAGCGGAGCAGGGTTCAGTGTGACCTGGAACTGAATGTCCGGGGTCGCCATCGGGAGCGAAATCGTCATGGAAGTCTCTCTGGGGTGCAGAAATAGTGGGCTAGTACCCAACAGCCTACTGGCAACAAGGTCTTGGTCTCTAGGGTGCTCTAGCCCAGCAGAGCGCGAATAGCCGCACCAATCTCAGTGGTGCTGCGAGCCTTACTCCCCGCACCTCGACCAGCAACATCCTGCGTGACTGCCTGCACAATTCTGTTGGCCAACTCCGGGAACCCTTGGTGCTCCAGAAGCAATGCCGCAGACATGATGGCAGCGGTGGGATCAGCTTTCCCGGTCCCCGCGATATCGGGTGCAGAGCCATGAACAGGTTCAAACATGCTGGGGAATGACCCGCTGGGGTTCAGGTTCGCGGAAGCCGCCAGCCCAATACCGCCACCCACAGCTCCGGCTAGGTCGGTGATGATGTCACCAAACAGGTTGTCGGTCACAATCACATCGAATCTGGACGGGTCCGTCACCATAAAGATTGTCGCGGCATCAATGTGGAGGTAGTCCACCTCAACACCTGGATACTCGACCTGAACCTCACGAACAATACGAGACCACAAGCTCCCCGCATGAACCAGCACATTGGTCTTGTGCACCAGGGTCAGCTTGTTGCGCCTAGTGGTTGCTTTCTCGAAGGCGAATCGGACGACCCGACTGACTCCGTGGGCGGTATTCACCGACACTTCCGTGGCGATTTCCTCTGGAGTTCCTGTTCGAAGCGCTCCACCATTTCCCACGTAGGGACCCTCGGTGCCTTCCCGCACGACGACAAAGTCGAGTGCACCGGGCTTCGACAGAGGCGATTCCACGCCGGGAAGAAGAACTGTGGGTCGAAGATTCACATAGTGGTCAAAAGCAAAGCGCAGCTTCAGGAGCAACCCTCGCTCGATGATCCCACCCTGCAGTTGCGGGTCCTGGGGGTCACCACCGACTGCTCCCAACAGAATGGCGTCATGGGCGGAAAGTTTGGCCAGTGTTTCATCCGAGAGTATTTCCCCGGTCTCCAGGTAGTGGGCAGCACCTAAGGAATAGCTGGTGACAGAGATGTCAAGAACCCCTGCGGACGCGACCTTCAGCGTCTCGAGGGCCTCGGCCGTGACCTCAGGCCCAATGCCGTCTCCAGGGATAACAGCGAGATTCAGTGACTGCGTCATGACCCCAGCCTAAAGCTAGGAACCAGAATCCACAGAAGCGCGCTTGTCGTGGATAAACCAGAGAGCCTCCGCCACTGCATGAGCATCGTCGAGCCGATAGGGAGCAATGGTCTCCCCTCCCCCCACGCGAATTGCCACATCCTGCTCTCCCAAGACAGCAAAACCATCCTCATCCGTTCGATCATCACCCGCAAACAACACCGCAGTCGGGTTGAGACGCCGCCGGACCTCTGCAATCCCATCCCCCTTGGTTGCGTCCTGGATGGAGCACTCCACAATTCCGTGGCCGGTTCGGACAACCAACTCTTCACCCCACGCATCACACACCTCGTGGGCGGCGGCTTCAGCGTGCCTGGCCAGCTGCTCCTCCACTCCGCGGGTATGGAGCGCTAGCCCGAAAGGCTTCTGTTCAAGCCTGGTGCCGGGGTGTGCCGCAATCACGGCCTCGAAATCCTTGATCAGGTCGCCTGGAACCAACCACGGAGTCTCGTAGTCTGTGACTTCGCCAGGGGAAAGCACCTCAATCCCGTGTGACCCGACGAGAAACCACTCATTCAGTGGCTCTGCGACTCGCTTCACGCTGTCAATGGCACGACCGGTGACGATCGCGATCGTCACTCCAGGAAGAGTGGTCAGGTTCTCCAGTGCCTTGCGCGCTGGGGCAATCATGCGTGATGCCTCGGGATCATCCACCAGCGGCGCGAAGGTGCCATCGAAATCCAGAGCAATCAGGATTGTGTCCTTCGAAGCGAACGCTGAGAGAGCCTCCGTCAGCTCAGACGACATGGGCTCAGGCATTACAAGTCGATGATGTCGATGTGCGCCATGGTGGTGGCTGCGATTTCCTTCGCGACGTGCTCGAGGAGCTCATCGGGGACGCGGGAGTCAACGGTCAACACGCTGAGCGCCTTGCCGCCCTTGGTGTCTCTCGCAATCTGCATGCCGGCGATGTTGATGTTGGCATCACCAAACGCACGCCCATAGATGGCGACAATTCCAGGACGGTCTTCATACATCATGACGATGTGGTGCTCGGCGAGGGGCACCTCAACGTCATACCCGTTCACCTCGACAAGTTTCTCGGCCTGCTTAGCGCCGGTCAGGGTGGCAGAGGCGGAAATCGTGCGACCATCTCCCAAGACACCCTTGATGCTCAGAAGGTTTCGATACTCATCACTCTGGGGATCAGTCGACATCGACACCGAGACCCCTCGTGCCTCTGCAAGCAAGGGGGCATTCACATAGCTCACCTGCTCGCTGGCAATCCTCGAGAAGATTCCCTTGAGGGCAGCGAGCTTCAGAGCGCTCACGTCGTGCTCGACAATCTCTCCCCGAATCTCGACGTGAATGCTCGTAATGGAGGCATCACACAGTCCCACAAACACTTGACCCAGTTTTTCCATCAACGGAATACCAGGCCGCACTGAGGGGTCAATGACTCCTCCAGCGACGTTGACAGCGTCGGGGACCAGCTCCCCCTCGAGCGCAAGCTTCACCGATCGAGCAACCGAGATGCCGGCTTTCTCTTGTGCTTCTTCTGTCGACGCACCGAGGTGAGGGGTCACCACAATGTTGGGAAGATCCAATAATGGGGACCCTTTCGGCGGCTCGGACACAAACACATCGATGCCAGCACCGGCTATCCACCCTTCGGAGAGCGCTGTGTGGAGGGCGGCCTCATCGATGATGCCTCCCCGGGAGGCATTCACGATGCGAAGCGTGGGCTTCGCCTTCTTGAGCTCCTCGAGACCAATCATCCCGGTCGTTTCGGGAGTCTTCGGAATGTGAATGGAGATGAAGTCACTCTGCTCGATCAAGTCCTCGAGTGTGGTGAGGGTGATACCCATCTGGCTTGCTCGTGCAGGCTGGACGTAGGGATCAAACCCGATGAGGCGAACACCGAAGCCGGCGAGACGCTCGGCGACGAGCGCACCGATGCGACCCAGACCGATGATCCCGATTGTTTTGTCGAACAATTCGACTCCGGTGAAGGCGGAACGCTTCCATTCACCAGCGGCGAGAGAAGCATGCGCACGAGGAATGTGACGTGCGAGAGACGAGAATGTGGGCAATGGCGAGCTCTGCGGCACTCACAATGTTCGAGGTGGGGGCGTTGACCACCATCACACCAGCTTCGGTAGCGGCTTTGATGTCGACGTTGTCCAGACCCACACCGGCCCGAGCGATGACCTTCAGGTTCTTCGCGACAGCCAACGCTTCAGCGTCCATCTGGGTTGCGGATCGAATCAGAACGGCCTGAGCATCCACCAAGGCTGCGAGCAGCTCAGCACGATTAGCGCCATCCGCATGGCGAATATCAAAATCCGGGCCCAAGGCTTCCACGGTTGCCGGTGACAACTCTTCAGCGATGAGCACGACGGGTTTCGTCACGAATGATGCCTTTCCGTCTGGCGAGGACTTACCGGGATGCTTTGCCGTCCACGTAGTCGAGGTCACTCTGCTTCCAGGAGAAGAGTGCACGAAGCTTGCGCCCGGTCTCCTCGATGGCGTGACCCTCACCCTTGGCGCGCAGCGCCTGGAACTCAGGGGCTCCGGCATCCTGGTCAGCAATGAAGCGCTCAGCAAAAGCTCCCGACTGAATGTCTGCCAAGACTCCCTGCATGTTCTTTTTCACATCAGGAGAAATGACCCGAGGACCAGAGACGTAGTCGCCGTACTCGGCAGTGTCAGAAATGGACCAGCGCTGCTTGGCGATGCCACCCTCCCACATCAGGTCCACAATGAGCTTGAGCTCGTGGAGGACCTCGAAGTAGGCGATTTCGGGCTGGTAACCAGCCTCGGTGAGAACTTCAAAACCGTACTGAACGAGCTGAGAGGTTCCACCACAGAGAACTGCCTGCTCACCAAAGAGGTCGGTTTCGGTCTCTTCGGTGAAGGTGGTGGTGATTCCACCGGCACGGAGAGCACCGAGGCCTTTGGCGTAGGACCAGGCAAGGTCCCACGCTCCACCAGAGGCGTCATTCTCCACAGCGACGATGACGGGAACACCACGGCCAGCTTCAAACTCACGACGAACAGTGTGTCCGGGACCTTTGGGGGCAATGAGAATCACGTCTACGGTCGACGGGGGCGTGATGTATCCAAAGCGAATGTTGAAGCCGTGACCAAACACGAGGGCTTTGCCCTCGGTGAGGTTCGGGGCAACGTCATCTGCATAGAGGTGACGTTGGTGCTGGTCAGGGGCAAGAATCACGATCACATCAGCCCACTTGGTGGCATCCGCGGTGTTCATCACCTCGAAGCCCGCTTCCTGGGCCTTCGGCGTTGACTTGGAGCCATCCTTCAGAGCAACAACAACCTCGACGCCTGAGTCGCGGAGGTTCTGAGCGTGAGCGTGTCCCTGGGAGCCATAGCCCACAACAGCAACCTTTTTGCCTTGGATGATGCTGAGGTCAGCGTCTGTGTCGTACTTGATGTCAGTCACTACTGTGTGTCTCCTTGATTAGTGGGCGTTAGCGAAAAGCCTAGTTGTTCTTGTTGATGCGATCAGAAATGCTCTTGGATCCTCGACCGATAGCCAGAAGACCCGACTGAGCGATTTCTTTGATGCCGTAGGGTTCGAGCACTTTCAAGAGTGCTCGAACCTTTGCGGTATCACCGGTGACCTCGATCACCAGGGCGTCCGTCACGACATCCACCACGCGAGCTCGGAACAAATTCGTCGCTTCCAAAATCTGTGACCGGGTGGAGTTATCCACGCGCACCTTGATCAGCATGTGTTCACGGGCAACCGACTGGTCAGGCTCGAGTTCCACAATCTTCAAAACGTTCACCAACTTGTTCAGCTGCTTCGTCACCTGCTCCAGAGGCAAGTCCTCAACGTCCACCACGACCGTGATGCGAGAAAGTCCGGGGATTTCTGTCTTTCCCACCGCAAGCGACTCGATGTTGAACCCTCGACGGGCAAAAAGACCGGCAACCCTGGTCAGCAAACCCGGCTTATCTTCAACCAGGAGTGAAAGAACGTGGCTCACGACTACTCCTCGTCCCACTCGGGAGCGTTATCCCGGGCATATTGCACCTGGGAGTTACCGACACCCTGGGGCACCATCGGCCACACCATCGAGTCTTTGGACACGATGAAGTCAATGACCACCGGGCGATCATTGGTCTCCATCGCGAGCTTGATGGCGGGCTCAACTTCCTCTTTGGTGCGCACTCGAATACCGAGTGCGCCATACGAGTCAGCCAGTTTCACAAAGTCAGGAACCATGACCGTGTCATGACCCGTGTCCAAATCCGTAAACGAGTGTCGTCCTTCATAGAAGAGTGACTGCCACTGACGAACCATTCCCAGAGACGAGTTGTTGATGATGGCAACCTTGATCGGGATGTTGTTGATGGTGCAGGTGGCAAGCTCCTGATTGGTCATCTGGAAACAGCCATCACCATCAATTGCCCACACCAGGCGCTCCGGCTCGGCAACTTTTGCCCCCATCGCCGCGGGAACCGCATACCCCATGGTGCCCGCACCACCAGAGTTCAACCAAGCATTGGGACGCTCATACTTGATGAACTGAGCAGCCCACATTTGGTGCTGTCCTACCCCCGCAGCGAAAACCGCTTCGGGGCCGGACATTTCGCCAATTTTCTGGATAACCCATTGGGGAGACAGCAACCCGTCTTCTGGTTCGTCAAACCCGAGCGGATACTGCTCGCGCAGGAAGTTCAGTCGCTCCCACCAGGCGGTGTAATCAGGCTTGTGAGCCTTGGCGGCCTGGTTGAAAGCAGTGAGCAGGTCTCCCAGCACGTCCTTCACGTCCCCCACAATGGGCACTTCAGCGTGGCGAATCTTGCCAATTTCTGCAGGGTCTACGTCCACGTGAATGACTTTGGCGTGGGGAGCAAACTCGCTTGCCTTACCCGGTCACTCGGTCATCAAAACGAGCACCGAGCACCACCAACAAATCTGATTCTTGGAACGACAACACCGCCGGCACAGTTCCGTGCATTCCCGGCATTCCCAGGTTCAAGGGGCTGGAGTCGGGGAACGCACCTCTCGCCATCAGTGTCGTCACCACGGGAGCGCCCACCTTGTTGGCGAAGGCGGTGAGCTCTTTGTGAGCATTGGCACGAATAACTCCGCCACCGACATACAGCACCGGCTTCGACGCTTCAGCGATCATCTGTGCGGCGACCTGAACCTGCTTGGCGTTCGCCTTGGTCACCGGGTGGTATCCGGGAAGGTCAATCTCTGGCGGCCAGATAAACGGCGCAGACTTCTGCTGGGCATCCTTGGTGACGTCCACCAAGACGGGACCTGGGCGACCAGAGGTCGCGATGTGAACGGCGGCAGCGATCACGCGCGGGAATTTCTTCGGGCTTCGTGACCAAGAACGAGTGCTTCGTGATCGGCATGGTCACACCAGAGATATCGACCTCTTGGAACGCATCAGTTCCCATGGAGGTGGAGAACACCTGACCTGTGATGGCCAGCAGAGGGACCGAGTCCATGTGGGCATCAGCGATGGCGGTCACCAGGTTGGTAGCCCCTGGTCCCGACGTGGCAATACACACGCCGAGTTTCCCTGAGGATGCCGCATAGCCTTCAGCCGCGTGACCGGCACCTTGCTCGTGACGAACGAGGATGTGGCGAATCTTGTCAGCAGCCGACATGAGCTCGTCATAAAACGGCATGATCGCTCCACCGGGCAGACCAAAGACGTCCTTGATTCCGAGCAACTCGAGGCTCTTGAGAATTGCGCCAGAGCCCGTCAAAACGGGCGCCTTGGCCGCCAATTGGGCCTTGCGCTGTTCCTCGGGAGACAACTCTGGAGTCTCTTGGTCCAGAGTGTCGAGAGACGTATCACTCATGTGTTCACTGCTTTTCCTGTAAGGGGGATGTCGTGGCGACGGAGTTACCCGGTTACTGCACCCAAAGAAGCTGACTTGACGAGCTTGGCGTACTTAGCCAGCACACCACGGGTGTAGCGGGGAGGAAGCGGAGCCCAGCCTTCACGGCGTGCTTCCAGTTCGTCGTCATCGACGAGAAGATCGAGCGTCCTGGATGGAATATCGACCCGAATTAGGTCACCATCCCTTACGAATGCAATAGGTCCTGCATCCACTGCTTCGGGAGCTACGTGGCCAATACACAGTCCGGTTGTGCCGCCTGAGAATCGACCGTCTGTCAAGAGTAATACATCCTTACCTAATCCCGCACCCTTGATCCGAGCGGTAATGGAGAGCATCTCCCGCATTCCAGGCCCACCCTTCGGGCCTTCGTAGCGAATAACGACGATGTCGCCCTTGCCAATACGACCCTCAGCAAGCGCGTCCATAGCTTCGCGCTCCCGCTCAAACACCCGTGCGGGCCCTTCAAATACGGAGGAATCAAACCCCGCGGTTTTCACCACTGCACCCTCAGGTGCAAGCGAACCGTGCAGAATCGTGATTCCTCCGGTTGCGTGGAAGGGGTTATCCAGAGACCGCAAAACCTTGCCATCGAGCGCTGGAGGATCGAGCTCAGCGAGGTTCTCGGCCATTGTTTTCCCGGTCACCGTGAGTGCATCGCCGTGGAGCAGTCCCTCATCAAGAAGGGCCTTCATCAATACCGGAAGCCCGCCATAGCGATCGACATCATTCATGACGTACTTTCCAAAAGGCTTCACATCAGCGATGTGAGGAACTTTGTCACCAATTCTGTTGAAATCCTCCAGCGTGAGGGGAATCTCCGCTTCATTGGCAATGGCCAGCAGGTGAAGAACAATGTTGGTGGAGCCACCCAGAGCCATACCCACGGCAATCGCGTTCTCAAAAGCCTCCATGGTCAAGATGTCCCGAGCCGTGTGACCACGCTTGAGCATTCCCACGACCGCCTCACCCGACTTGTGGGCGTAGTAGTCGCGACGGCGGTCAGCCGATGCTGGGCTTGCAGAGCCTGGAAGGCTCATGCCGAGCGCTTCTGCAACGCTGGCCATGGTGTTGGCCGTGTACATACCGCCACAGGTTCCCTCACCCGGAGCAAAGGCACACTCAATGCGCTTGGCGTCCTCGACGGACATCTTTCCTGCCTGCACAGCACCCACAGCTTCAAAGGAGTCAATGATGGTGATTTCTTTTTCTGTGCCATCGGAGAGCTTCACCCACCCAGGCGCAATCGATCCGGCGTAAAGGAACACGGAGGCTAGGTCGAGGCGAGCTGCCGCCATCAGCATGCCGGGAATCGACTTGTCACAGCCAGCAAGAAGCACAGAGCCATCAAGGCGCTCCGCTTGCATGACTGTCTCCACGGAGTCCGCAATAACTTCGCGGCTCACCAAGGAGAAGTGCATGCCTTCGTGACCCATGGAAATACCGTCAGAAACAGAGATAGTGCCGAACTGAAGTGGATACCCACCACCGGCGTGAACACCTTCTTTAGCGCCCTGGGCGAGGCGACCAAGTGACAGGTTGCAGGGGGTTATCTCGTTCCAGGAGCTAGCGATACCTACCTGGGGCTTATCCCAGTCATCATCTCCCATGCCGACAGCACGGAGCATGCCCCTCGACGTGGTGGCTTCTATGCCGTCCGTGACAGCGCGGGAACGGGGCTTGGGCATGGAGCACTCAGCGACCATACTAAGAGGGCTACTGGCTGAAGAGAGGCCCCTGAGAGTGCGCGATAGCGCTCAGAATAGCCTCTGCCTCAAGCTGTTCTGTAACCCTCAAGGGAGCGCAGCGATGCGCGCCGAGTACTTTTCCAGCGACGTCCCCCGAGCCCTACCAGCAGGCGAGTTGATACCTGCTGCTCAAACCAGCGCTCAACCTCACGTTCGGCGGGCATCTTGCCTCCAACAGCGATTTCCAGCTGGTGAGACTACTGAAGGCAAAGGAACCGGCATTTTGCCCCACCAAGGTTGTCCCAAATAGGTGCGGGTGTGCCGGAAAGGCAGCCTCAATTCAATTTTCCCGCGTCATCGCTGAACACACATTGGGCGTTCTTCATGAGTTCACGGGAATCGGCACCACTCCAGAGCACCTCTACCCCAGGAATTGACCGCAGATACTGATAGGCGCAACGCTTCGGCCAACATATCCGCGAAGAGACGAAGACTGTTGCGCATAGTGTTCCCTTCACCACAAGAGTGACCTCGGCAGGAGGAATCTTCGAGCTGCCAAGACGGCATCGAGTTGAGAACGATACGGGAGCCCTCCGGCATGTTGGTGCGCTCTGGCTCGTAATCGGGGCAAACAGCGCGTACTGAACAGTTGGGTGTGCCGGGGCGGAGGCAACCGTGCAACCGTCTGATGGAGCGACCGCCTCAACAGTCCATTCGAGGGAAAACTGCGAGCGCTCTGCGGGGCTTTTCTCCCGGCAACAATATGGCCTGTCAGGGTTGACCAACCGATTGGATGGCACTCCCTTGAGGCGCCTCACAACGTGCCCTCATGACCTTGACCTTCTGCCTCCGCCGAGAGGACGCCCAGTCCACTCGCTTTTGTCGATCGAGGAGCGCCGTTCCACCCCCAGTTTGCAGTTTTTGAAATCGCAGCCCTCAGGTTGCGCTGACTTTTTCGATCGGCAACCAGGTTCTTCGGGCCAACAAGAGGGCAACTCGACATCGAGAATGTTGGTCAGTGAGGAGCGCGCCACGACCTGAGGACCCACCAGGCTCGGCTGGAAAAACAAGACGGGCACCCCGAGCCATTCCGCCAAACGGAGCAGAGCAAAATCTGCAACTTCGTGGGGTGTTGCTTCCGACACCATGTGGCTCGGTTGGGAGCGGAGCAACTGCGACAACAAAGCCAGCTGCAACTGCCGAAGAACAACTTCACGGTCGACTGTCCTACAAGTTCCGGATTGAGTCCCGCCGCGCGACAGCATGCCCATCAAACTGGTGGGGTCTCTGGGTATGACTGCCTCACCGAAGTAGGAGTCAAGTTTCTCGGGCGCCGATTCATGAACTGGAATGGTGAGGTAGAAATCGGTGACAACATCCCGGGGAAAATCTCGCACTCAGAGTGCTGCTTTGATTCACGAGGGAGGACCTGTGCAGCCGCGACGACTTCATGACCTTGCTCAATCAGCTGGTCAAGAACAATGACCACACGCGCGGTTGTGATCTAAATCTCGTCCTACAACCACAGCGAGCCTCATCGACCATACCTCAGCTCGACGCAGATGCACAGCATGCCTCGCAATTATAGGGAGGGATAGGGTCCGGTCCGACCCCTCGCCTGGTATGAGGTCTCCAAAACGATACGATGAAGACTGCTTTCTAGGATTGGGAGATCAACATATGAAGACGCCCGCGACGACGTCAATTTTGGGTCAGTGCGCCAACCCCTGCTTGTCCTCGACCTCGCCAATAATCACAACGGTTCGGTGGACCACGGCAAGGCAATTATTGACAGCGCCGCGAGGGCAATTAGTGGTCAAAACTTTTTGGCCACCATCAGAGATTCCAGTATCGCGACCTCGACACCCTGATTCATCCCCTCGTTACAAGGGCACTACGACTACAAGTACATTAAAGCGCTTCGAGGAAACTCGCTTGAGCGATGCCCAGTACCTCGAGCTCGTGGACCATGCGCGCCTGCCGGTTTTTCTGTGTCCTGCACGCCCTTTGATGAAATCTCTGTGCAGAAGGTCGTTGATCACGGTTTTGACATTCTGAAAATTGCGAGTGCCTGCGCCACGGACTGGCCGCTACTCGACGCTGTAGTGGAACACAACTTGCCCGTCATTGTCTCTACCGGTGGGCTCAGCACCCGTGAAACTGACCAAGTACGCGACCTTTATGAGCAAGCGTGTCGACCAGTTTGCACTCATGCACTGCGTTGCTATCTACCCAACCCCGGATGAAGAACTGGCGCTCAACCGCATCGATTACATGAAGGCCCGCTACCGCGGGGTACCGTATCGGATACTCGACTCACGAAGACCCCGGCAACAGTCTTGCGGGCAGCCTCGCCTCTGGCGAAGGGCGCCCATATTCTTGAGCGCCACGTTGGGTTGGAAGCCGATGGCATGGCCGTCAACGCCTACTCATCTCAGGAAGCAGACCTCACAACCTGGACGACTCGTCTAACCGAGGCCATCGCCATGATGAGCGGGATGGACGATCGCAATTTTGTGAACGAAGTGGAGCTCGAATCGGTTCGTGCGCTTCGTCGCGGCGTTTACGCCAAGCGCGACTTAACCCCTGGAACCGAAATTGGTAACGACGACATCATGTTGGCAATTCCCGTACTGGAGGACCAAATAACCGCAAACATGTGGTCCAAGCTGGAGCACAAAGCGGTTTCTGCCCAGGTCGATGCTCTCGACAAGCTGACATCCCACAACGTCAGAAATCACCAAGCGCAACGCGCTGTTGCGTGAACTGGTCGAGCGGAGCAAAACTGCACTTTTGAATCCGCTGGTGTGCTCGGTCCCCAATCGCAGCGAGTTGGAACTCTCCCACCACTACGGGGTTGAACGCTTCGACGAATTTGGCATTGTCATGGTCACTGTGGTGAATCGTGACTACTGCAAAAAAGGTCATTGGAGTTTTCCCTGGTCAGGCACACCCTGAGCACGTTCACAGAAGAAGGAAGAGACCTTCATCTGTATGAGCGGAACGCTCATCGTCGATCTTGATGGTGTCAGCCACACCCATCAAGCACCAGGGGGCATCTTGACCGCCGAAGTTGGCGTGAAGCACTGGCTGCGGTTCCCCGGACGGGGCCGTCTTCGAAGAGATCTCTTCCGCCCCACTTCGTGGACGACTCCTTCACACAGATGAATCCAATTAATGCCAACACTGAGCGCAAAACAAAGCTCTCGGTTGTGGTCTAGATTTGACCGATGAGACATGACTGCTCGCGTTAAGGTCATCGGCGCAGGTTCGATTGGTAACCACCTGGGTCACGGCTGTCGCACGTTGGGCATGGATGTGACCATCTGCGACATTGATCGCAGCGCGCTGGAGCGTGCACGGGATGTCATTTATCCCAACCGCGCTATGGCTCCTGGGACGACGCCATTACGTTAGCCCTCCGGATGAACTCACGGGAAGCGTTTGACATCGTCATTGTGGGAACACCACCAGCCACGCGCACGCATAGGTCGCAGCCGCTGAGTTAGAGACGACTCACCCTGGTGTGATTCTGATTGAGAAGCCGCTCGCTCACCCATCGTCCACTGATATCGAGGCTTCATCGAGGCTGCACCAGAAATCGGATACCCGTGTGCTGGTTGGCTATAACCAGCGGCTGAAACCGAACACACAGCACTTTGTGCACTTGGCCCAGAACCTTGGACCTCGGCGCGCTACGTGGCTTAAGCTCCAACATGCTGGAGAGCTGGATGGGATTCTCAAAGCCCACTTCTGGATGAAGAGTGAGCGTGATTCCTACCTAGCGTTCACAGACCAGGGTGGGGGCTCTGCCGGAGCACAGCCACGCCTGAACCTCTTCCTCTACTTTGCCGAAGTCCTCGACCAGGGTCGCGTGACCGAGGTTGCCGCAGACATAGAGTGGGTGTCTCACGAGGATGGCCGATACGATCGTGATTCGGCGCTATCCTCTCACTCTTAGATCAGGCCTCGTGGGAACAGTTCGTCAGGACCTCACACATGGCCCGCGAGCAAAGAGGCCATCGCCACCTTCGAACACAGGTGCCCTCGCGTGGTCAATGGGCGACTCATCTGACCGCGTAGAACACCGATCCACTAGTGGTGAGGCTCATCGAAGCCTGGGATTTTCCGAAGGCCAGACCCGATGACTTTATTGGCGAGCTCGAACATCTTCGGTCGGTGTGGGAAAACCCAGCCACAGTGTCGCCCATCGATCTTTCCCAGGGGCTCGCTGTGATGGATGTGATTCTCGCCGCCTTCGAGTCATCACTCCGCGGCGTCAGAACCTGTCAGGGTCAGGAGCTAAAGCTCAGTGTTCAACGGCTCCAGAGTTTTGGCGATAATCCCGGCGCGAGGAGGAGCAGGGGATTCCCAGGAGAAAACATTGCCCAGGTGGCGGGCAAGCCACTGATTTCGTATACGACGGAACTCACCCAGGACCTGCCTTGGCTTGATTCGACCGTGGTCTCGACCGACAGTCAAGAAATCGCTGAGACGGCAACCCAAACTCCCACGGTGGCAGCACAGTGTGGCGCCCGGAGGAGCTCTCGGGTGACCGGGAATGGTGACCACCCCGTCTTGCGTCATGCGCTTATTGCTCCGGGAGGAACAAACGTGGCGAATCGCTTCGGCGACATCGTCCTGATGCTCCAGCCCGCACTCTCCCGCTGCCAGGCACAGTAGACGATGTTGAAGGCTGCATCACAACTCGCGCAGGACGTGTGACTCGGGATGCCGTCTGGAGCGTCTCAGAGGCTGAGCTGACCTATCACCCGACGCAAACGGTTGGCGCCAGTCCCACGCGGGCAACCTCGAGCTTCGTCATCCCCGGCGGCCGCGCAGAGATAGTTGCCAGGCAGGAACTAGAGTCCGTTTTTCATCGAAACGGAGTGTGTTATGCCTTCACCCGGGATTTCTTGGTGGACTCGAAACGACCTACTGGAGGCCAAAACATCAGCGGTCGTCGCCTCGGGAGCTCACATCCCAGCATAGACACTCCAGAAGATCCGGCCGCTGTCGAGAAAATCATCCCCGTGGATGGGAGAGGCCAGGCCCAGTGGCCTGCCTGATAATCTCGCCTCATGACGACTCTTCTGTGGATCGACAAATTGACCGTCACCCACAGTCCTCAAGACGCTGATTCGTGAACGCTTACACCTGCGGGTTTCGAGGTTCTCGAAGCAAGTTATGACTCCTTAGACGTTCTGTCTGACATGCCGCTGGAGTCCGTCGACGCAGTCCTCATGGCCCCCGCATGATACTTTCCCACCGAACACATGGATCGGCTCACTACCTGCAAACTGATCCAAATTGGTAGCTCGAGCCAGGACAAGTTCCAATATCGATGACGCTCCGCGCGGAAACATCGCTGCGGCGCAACAACCACGGGGCTAACGCCGTTCCGTGGCAGAACACGTATTCTGATGATGCTCGGGATCTCTCGCGTAACCCGGAGATGCATGAACGTGTCATTACCGGCAACTGGGCAGGCAACGACCACGGTATGTCGTCTTATTCGTTGAACGGCAAGACGCTCGGAATCGTTGGCGGCTAAAACTATCAGGCGTCTGGTGCTGACGGCGGGCCGAAGCGCTGGGGATGACGATTAGCTATGCCGACCCCAGCGGCCGTGCCACCGAAGGATCTCGTGGTCCCCTACAGATTTCGACACGCCTTCCCGGAATCGCTGATTACCTGAGCTTCCATGTTCACTCGGACCGACGCAACGCGCGGCATGGTGAACATGGACAATATCCGCAAATTGGAAGAGCTAACCCTTCCTCATCAACGTCCCGCGGGCCGAACTTGTCGACTACGAGGCGCTGCTCTTCGCTCTTAGAGAATCCAGCCTTCAGTCAGGGTGTGCCGCTTCTCCGATGTCACCACTATCGAAGAACCCACCGAGGCCCTGATGACCGCCTGTTTTCTTTCCCGAACGTCCTGGTCTCCCCTCACATTGCAGGTTCAGCGGTGGATTCCTACTACGACACCATCGGCGCGTGCATTTCGAACATCAGCACGGCCCTAGCCGGCCAAGAACCACAAGGGACTCCTACTCCTCAGTAACGAGCGCCCTGCCGGGCCAGATAGCCTCGTCGACGACGATGTTCTGCCCGTCACATAGGAGGAAGCATCGCTCAGCAAGTGAACAACCGCCCCGACAATGTCGCTCTCGGGTGCCCGACGACCCATGGGGGTGCGCTCCTCATAGCGGGTCACCAAACTTGCCAGGTTGCGAACGCTCTAGGCCACCAGGGGAGACAGAGTTGCAGCGAATGGCAGGGGCCAACGTCGTTGCGAGCCACGTGGTGAGCTGAATAAGGAGCGGCCTTGCTCGCCGCGTAGGCAGCCGGGTTCGCCATCGCCAGACCTCATTACAGCCCAATCTGGGCCGACGATTCCGTGCACTGAACCGATGGTCACAACTGAAGGAACGCTGGCAGCCTCTAGGAGTGGAAGCATCAGCTGCGTGAGGTGAAATGGGGCCGTCGTTGACCTCTAATGCCCGTCGCCACGACTCGAGTGACTGGTCCTTGAACCCGGCAGCCCAACCTTCTAGTTCGCTAGTACCGACCAGCTACGTTGTGGACGAGGCCATCGAAGGCCTCGAGTCTTTGCGCCAAGAGCCTCAACAGAAGCCGCTCGCGATGCCTCATCCTCAAGCTCTGCAACCCCGAGCCTCAACGGACCTGTTGGCAGGAGCTGAGCTCGCAGTGACTGCGTCCAGGCCTGCAGCGTCGCGGTCAACCCAGATGAGATCCCGCCCCCGCCCCGGCGACCACCCTCGCCAGCGCGGAGCCCTGGGTGCCCTGCGGCGCACCTGTAATTAAGATCTTTTTACCCTCGAGCAAGAATAGTTAAGAAGGCCATCTCAGCTACCGCCTTTCTGGCGAACAAACAAGAACTTCAGCAATGTCAAAATCAAGTTGTGTATCGATGTCCAATAGCCTCTCAGCAGATATTTCAATACCGGCGACTTTGCCTT
>JAGYJI010000004.1 GCA_018402295.1 Pontimonas sp. | reverse complement strand
CATAGGAAACCCGCTAGAAAAGGGGGAAGCAGTCCGACTATTACTGCGAAGCCAGGGCGTTGACAGGTCAAAAAACCCTCTGTGCCACACGTTGTGCCACATTTAGGCAATTCCGATGTCCTCTGCCCACCTGTCAAAGGCTTGGTCCTCTCCGAGAGATTTGTAGTGTCCATACGTTTCCGTGGTGATACTGACAGAGCTGTGACCCATGGTTCGGGAAATCTTGTGGTCAGGTAAATAGTCCCCCTCGAGGAACTGGCTAATGACGCTATGCCTAAAAGTATGTGGACTGCCCTCGATGATTCCAGCCTTCTTTGCCGCCACTGCTACGGCGCGGTAAAGATTTCGAGGGTCGCACTTTTTGCCAACAGCCGTCGGGAACACGAGCCCTTCGTCCTCCCACTGACTCCCTGCTCGCAGGCGCTCAGATGCCTGATATGCACGAGCTTTGCGAAGCATTTCAGTCCCGACGGTTCCAATTTCAATCGCCCTTTTTCCTCTTTTGGTTTTCGTTGGGCCTCTGCGCAACTCGGCTTTTTCCTCGAAACCCCTTGACCGCTCAAGAGTGTGACTAATTTGAACGGAGCGCTTTGCAAAATTCACGTCTTTCCAAGCCAGCGCCAGCGCCTCGCCTCGTCTCACACCTGTCAAGGCAATAAATACGATGACGAAATAGTACCGAGACCCTTTTGCGGCGAGAAGCAAACGGCGCACTTCATCCGCTGTGAATCTGCGTTGCTCACGTTCGTCCTGCTTGGGGCGGCGAACCGAGGTCATCGGGTTATCCCGCAACTGATTTTTGTCGATTGCCATTCGAAAGAGATGGTTGAGAACAGTGTGCATCGTGCGAATAGTGGAAGTCGATAGCCCCTTTGCTTTTAGCTCTTCGCGGAACACCTTGATGTGATGCGGACTAACTTCCTTTAGCTTGAGCCGACCAAACTTAGACGGGATAACGTGCGTGACAGCTAGCGTGCGGTAGCTGTCGATTGTCGATGGCCTGAGGCCCAAGAGCTTGAGCCCATCCTTTATCCACTCCTCAGCCCACGACTTCACAGTGCGGTGGGAGGCAATAACGACAATTGCGTGCTCGTCCTCGTACTTCCAGGCAGCAACGGCCTTGAGGCCGTCCCTTTCGGACTTGAAATAGATCGACTTCCACTCGGGGAGCCCGTACTCGTCGAAGGTTGGGAATCTGACCTCCCACAATGCCCGGTCTTTCCTTTGCCGAATTAGGGGTTTTCTTTGTTTCTCTCTCATCGGTCTTCTTTTCTTTGAATACGTCTTCTTCTGTTTCCTTCTCGATTTGAGCAACTGTGGCTGCAAAACTTCGTCTCGGTAGACGTGCGGTATCGTCCGGAATTAGAGCGTCCACGTGCTTTGGTGAACCGTTTCTGGCAAAAGCCACATATTTTAGGCAGACGCCCCTCTATTACATCGTCGGCCCACTGTGCAATTGCAAGCCCAAAGACATTTACTCCTATTCGATTATTCTCAGCACCTCCGACAACCAGCCACGGCTGAAGGGTTGCCAGTTGTTCCTGAATTGCCTGCTGGAGCTGTTCCGAGGGCACAATACTCCTGTTGGATTCGAACCAGTCCACCGCAAATACTCCGAAGCTTCGCAAAATGGTCAAGGAGACCTGGACCTCCTGGAGGCCAAGTTGTGTTCGACCCTCAGTTGCTGAAAGCGAAAAAGGAGGGCCCCATTCCTGGAGGAATCGGAGCGAAGACTCCGGCGACAATTTGGGCGGAAGATTCGCGCATTCTTGTAGGTAGAAGCTTTCAGGAAGCTGTTTGCTCTGCAAGCTCTGCGCGTTGAACTCAAACACCCGACCTCCTGAGACACTGCGCAAGCTCGCGTTGGGAACCACCAGTTCAAGATTGGTTGCCTCAAGGCCGCTTAAGAATTCAAATTCTATGCTCACAACTTCCCCTGTTTGCGTGTACGGTAATTTCATGATAGCGTACACCTATGAATTTAGCAAAAGTATCTGCAAACCTAACTGGCGACCTCCGTCTTCTGACTGTAGACGAAACAAGGGAACGGCTAGGGGGAATTTGTCGCAACACCTTGTTGAAGCTCGAGTCCTCAGACGAGCTTGTCCCTGTTCGGATAGACAGACGCGTTTTTTACCGGAGCAATGACATCGAGGGCTTCATTCTTGGCCAGAGTTCAGCCCGCCCATCACAAGGAATCATCGACCATCTTGAATTCTTGGTCTCTGTTGATGGATTGGTTCGAGGAATCAGCTTTGCTGGGGTCACACGCTCATCGGCGTTGGAAACAGCGAGTGAAGCGGAGTGATTTCGATGCATGGTTCGAAGAGAACCGAGAAAACTAAAAAGAGAACGGCCCCGCTGCAACGGAGCCCCACTCAGAGACAAAAACCACAAAGACCAACCAACGAAGAGTTTGCTGTACTCAGTTTAGTCCAAAGGGGATTCCCCAAAACGCTCGGGATTTCCTGGGCAGAGCATGGACGAATATTCCGGTGGGCGGTCTGCCAACCAGTGGAAAAAGTTGAAAGCGAGTCGGAGTGTTTTGGGCGGTCTGTCCGATTCGTCGTTCGAGATATTGACCCCCAAGAAACCCTTAGTAGATAGGAAATTGAAATGCAGCACCAGAATGAAGAAAACTACGCACCCGATTCGGGTGAGGCCGAAGGCGAGCGCAGCAAAGACGGGCCACAGAACGTCCCTGCCTATGGACGGCTCTGGACGGACGAGGTGCGTCGCCTCATTTCGAGAGAGCCGCTTTTCACGGACCTACTAGAGAACTATCCGACGATAGAGGCAGAAATCTTGGGCGTGTACTGCGAGGTGAAGCCCACTGCGCTTTACCTCGCTCTTGTGAAAGTTCCAATCTGTGATGGTACCTCTGGTGCGAAGGATGCGTATCGGGCACTCGTGCGGAAGGTTAGAACTGATCTAATCATGGCCGCTCATCGCGATGCAACGCGGGGCGTTTGGAAAAGGTGTCGGGAACGGGCCCTCTCCCCTGGGAACGAGCCATGGAAGAAATGGATAAAGCGTCAAGAAAATCTTTGGAGGGGCGCCACTAAAGACATGAGTCACCCCCGATCACAGCGCTGGCCGGTTGTGAAACCCCATAAAAAAGGTGAAAAGCCTAATTCGAGACTAAATATCCCTACCCCTGTATAAAAAATCATTTTAGATTTTGAGGAGGGGGTAGATAAGTAGGGAATTAGCCCTTTCACCCCCATTTTAAGGTCTTTCACAGCCGTCGGGCACGATGGAAAGAGAAATGGAATAACAATGAAAGATGTTCGAGAGCTATTAGACGTCCTTGGCTACGACTGTGAGTCGGTCACACTTGAGAAAGAAAGACTCCAGCACACGCCAAATGATCCTCACGTTTGTGTCTGCGGGCACCCGTCGATCAGCCACACGATAACCCCGGAGGGGCTCACATTCTGTAAACCCTCGAGAATGTGGTGCCATTGCGAAAACCTTGTGAAGGTGTTGGAGGCAGAAGATGTCCGTGTCTTCAAGTTCAAAACACACAATTTCGGAATCAGCCATGCCCTAACCATGGGTTTGCTGGCTTTGGGAAAACTTGAGAAGAAGGCCGAATTGACCGCGAATTATTTTTGTTTTCTTAAGGACTGCACCTTTCGGGAGCCCAATCAAGTGTTCACTCCTGTCCTACTTGAGTTTTGGCCAGGGGGCCCTCCGGAGGGAAAGTTGGTGCGGAACTACAAGTGGCAGCGCCCTTCGGAGTACCAACGGGATTTGCGGGACATCCTCGCATGCAGAGAGCACCTGGACTTCTACCGGTTGGCAATGTAGTCGAAACAGCGCCACGGAGGTGTCAATACGCCAGGAAAGCTTGAGCAAGCGAAGCACGGGGTTTTCCAGTCACCCACAATTCTCCTCCATCGAGCCGAAAGTGAGTCGGCCGTTGTTTGGTAAAGGGAGACCCTCTCCAGCAAATTGGCGGCTGTCCGCGCAATCCGGGAACTGATTCAACATAACCACGCTGATAGGGGCTCAGACACGCCTTTCGCAGCCTCTCGGCGCCCACTGGGAGGCCTTGAGTGCTTGAGCTGAGCCGGGATAACCAACCCTCTATTTTGCTGCCTGTCGCCGAGTTAGCTCGAATCGAAATCCTACAAAATGCGTGTCGAAATGGGCGTCGGTTGACTAACATGAGCACCATCTACCCCTATAGAAGAGCGCGTAACCGGGCAAAGTGAACTTGATGCCGTGTGCACATTTGAAGCGGTAAGTGCCGCTCTTTTCGCCGGCCCAAACCGTGTTGAGTGACTCAGGCATTGCGTTCCGAGGCGATTCGGCGCAGAAGCTCGAGACCGTCGGCTTGTTTTGACATTCCAGACAAAACTGTCCGCGCGGGACATTGGCGCATATCGCCTTTCAGAACTCCCGTGTTGCTCGCGGCGCCGGGTGTGGACGCTATTTGAACGGTCGTAGTGCTTGCTCAGAAGTGTGCCACCGTGCCGGGACGCGTAACTCTTCTAAATCCTCGATTGAAACTTTCCCACATAGAGTGCAAAAAGCGCCTCGGTAGTCGATTATTTGCGGCCACTGCTTCGGGCTCGTGCCCACCCTTGCACTTCAGAGATACTTTTCCCGAATTCCGACATACTCTGTGCTGAGAAGCTGTCCCTCGTGCCGAGACGCTGGTTCTTGCACAAAAGCTCATGCCTTTGTATCTCTTCCGGGACCCGTCTTTATATCCGCACTTCTCGCACCCGCGACCTTTTGGTAGAGATACGACGCTGCAGCTTGGGACCAACGGTGGTCGCACTTGTCACAACAGAAGTCATATTTTGAATGGACGCCAATCCACTTCGAAGACAGGAGTGCAATGTTTCGGGCATTTACTGCCGTCCTGAGCTCGGCCAACCGATCGTCACGGATAAACGCGGAATCGAAACTTACCACTTGGTCAAAATCAATTTGGTCAAATTTTCGACCCAGCTTTAGCAATTGGTTCCGGATTTCTGGCCCAAAATCCTCGTAAGGCGTAGTGTCCCAAAGCTCTACTAACGAGATTCCCTGTGCTCGAACTTGTTTTCGTTTCCATTCATCTCTCTCCAGTCTTTTCTGTAGCCAGACCTTGCCCTCATTTCCGATTTGCCAATCACGATGCTGTGCGCCCTGGTACTCAAAAGCGATTTTCAGATCTGCGTTGTAGCCATCCAGCTCGAGTAGTCGGCCTGTTTGCGGGTATCTGAGCCACTCCGGTCGGACCTTCTTGAATTTTCTTCCAAACAGCGTTTGAAACACAACCCTTGCTATTTCCTCGCTCTTGCTGCCCTTTCGAACAAATCGCACACCATTGCCCCCGCTGAGATGCTCCCAATCCTTTTTCGAAAAGATGACCCAAGTTGCAAACCAGAGAAAATTTTGCCGTCGCGGTGACCCGATTCGGCGGTTCGGCGACCCGCCCCCTCGCGCCTGAACAATTTCTTCAACGTCCTCGATTGTGACTTTCGACATTCTCTGAGAGGGGCTGCATTTGTGACAGAAACGACTCGGCTGACCTTTCGTGGGAACTACGCTCCTGGCAGTGCGCCAAAACTCATGACCGTGCGCGCAGCCAGAACAGCCATGGCTCATCCAGTCTCCCCAGGTTGCCATCCAGAACCATACCTCCAGGGCTTCCAACTCCCTCTTTACCCGGACTTCGGCTGTTTCATTCGATCGATTGAGGTGTGCACATACCCTGCGCCGCAGAGAACTGTACGTCGCGCGATGTCGACCTCCACAGTCGACACATGTTGCCCAAATCTTGTCCCTGGCTTCATGTTTGCGTCTTCGTCGGCTTGGAAACCCTGTCGGAGGAGAACCGCAGCGGCTTCATCTGGAGAAGCTGGAATGTTGCGTGACGCAAAAACGACATCCTTGTCCAGAGTTCACCGCTTTTGCAAGGACTTCTCAAAATCAGGATGAAATTGGTTCGAGCACCGAAACAGGTAGCGATTGTCAGATCCCCCGGTCCACTCAGTTGAAATCAGCTCAAGCCCAAGCTTTCCCCGGCCTGAGCGAGGTTTTTCATACCTTCTTCGGGCGAGTACGTGGCCATTGCCAAAGCCTACAAACTTCAACGTCGAATTAGTCCCAAGATTTTGTTCAAGATAATAGAGGTGTCCCACGTGACGTACCAGGTGACGCACCACGTTACGCAGGAGAGGCAGGCTCGGAGAAGAGCTGACCAGTACGCGGCACTGGCTGTGGGCGGCCATTGAGGACCGCCGGGACAGTCGTATTCGGGACGCGTACGACGGTCTCCGGTTCGTGTCGAGGTTGGTTGGTTCGGCTCATCACCTACGACCAAAGTTTTCCCTCACGCACTCCAACACCAGCCGCGTAAACCTCACTTGTTTACTGGCATCCGCAACGTCAGCTAACACTCTCTAACGCCAGCTAAAGCCTAGGTATCGAACTCACAAATCGCTAGTATCTGCGTCACTGTCGCGCCGCCGATTTCAATTCAATTGTGAAGGTCCGGGCTTTTTTCGAGTTTGGCAGCGAACTCAATCACAAAACCCCGTCATCGGTGATGATTTCAATGAAGCCTTTTTGCTTATTTTTCTTTGACATTCCTCCCACAATTGCTCCGGTTCCACCGAAAAGAAGAGCGCGCCCGTGCCAATGCGTGTGAGGGTCATTCTGGATTTTAGGGCACCCATCTCCATCGAGATTTCCGCTCCTGAAATCGCCCAGGCCTTCCCGTTGAATTTAATTGCTTTCTCGTAGAGGTCCACACCCTCGAAGGAACTCATTTTCTTCCCATACGTGCCGAACATGAAGTTAGTTCGGTCACCGGCCTCAGCGAGATTCTCCTGCATCTCAGTTTCTAATCGCGCCAACTTTTCTTCAAGGGTTTCTTTGCTCGAAGCAGGAGCTGATTGTGGTGGCGAGGAGGCAGCACTTTCGTCCTGACATCGGAGCCCGCCTTTTGCGCCACGCAGCTCCTCGTACTTGCGTTCCAGTGTCTCCACCTTCTTCTTACTCTCCTCAGCCTTGGCTCTGCCTTTTTCCGGGATTTGGAGATTTCGAGAAACGGTGCCCTCCTCCAGCTTTTGGGGAGCGCTCGCGGATAGCGACCAGTAGTTCGTCCACATCCTCACGCTGGCTTTTATTAAAGAGATCAGTTCGACCAAGGGGGCCCTCTACGGCCAAATGCGGGCGGGTCATCAAATTACCCTCGGCCAACTTGAACCCGACCAATTCATCGAAGGCAAAAGACCTGGACTCCTCGCCCATTCCCAGCTTTCCCATGCGCGACCCAACTACCTCGAAGCCCTTGGCATTTACAGTTATCTGACCAAAATCAATATTTATCTCGAACTCTTTCAAGAAGCCTCCCTTCTTCTACGCCAAAAGATTGGCCGTCAACCTGGCGGCGGCCGCACGGTTGAATATTTTTACTTGCAGGAGGGTGAGTTTACGCCTGAAAAATTGCGACCGGTCAATCGGGCCACCCCTCGCGTCGCTTCGCCCACCCCTCCCACATACTCCCAAACTCTATAGTTTGGGAGGGTGGGAGATGGCGAGGGTCCATGAAATTCTTGCCCATGGTATGCCCGAAATTCAGTTTCTCAGCCGCTAACCAGCAGCGTGTACCTAGCCGGGTTCTCAGCTGAACCACATGCTTGCCACTCAGAGGTTCAAACTCCCAAAACGGCAACGAGATCACACACTGCTCACAGAAGTAACCGACCTCATCAAGCTGGCAGCGCATTAGGCAGTTTGGGCAGTTGGGAGCGACTATTGGGTCCATCTCCTGGAGGCTTTCAGATTTGGCTCAAGGCAGTTCAGAGTTATCCACACACTCGGTCAGGGGTAATCGGTAGCCTGTTCTGAGAACGGAGACTCATGATTCCAAACCTTGGCCGGATTCAGCAAGTTCCCCTGCGCGAAGTGTGGGACAACAGAAGCAACTTCTTTCACCCCTTGGCTCTTACAAAACGAGGACGTGTTATCTGAGTTGCTTGGCATCGACATCACTCTCGAACGCCGAGAAGAATCAGTTGGCCGTTTCTCCCTCGACCTCATTGGTCGGAATAACGATGATGGGTCAACGGTCATCGTGGAGAACCAGCTCGGAGGAACAGACCATAGCCACCTTGGACAGCTCCTCACCTACGCGGGCGGGCTAGACGCGCAAACAATAATCTGGATCGCGTCTGAATTCAGAAGACGAACACAGAGCAGCCCTCGACTGGCTAAACAGGGTCACGGGCGAGGAGACACATTTTACGGCGTAGTTGTTCGCGCCGTGAAAATCGGTGATTCGCTGGCTGCGCCCGAGCTGTCTCTTGCGGCGAAACCGAATGATTTTGAAAAAGTCTTCAAGGCAAGCAATCAGTCACAATCCGACGAGGAACAAAGCACGCTACTTCGAATTTTGGTCGAGGGTAAAAGAGCAACTCAAGAAGAGTTTGTCGATTTTCGGAATCGAAAGTACCGGACAGGCAGTACTACGGGGTGCGGACTGGGTACGGAGATTGTCATCGAATTATCGCGATCAGTAACAGGAGCTAAAGGTCAGGCTGTACTTTGGCCATTCAGATTCGGAGCTAAACGAGAGCAGGTTTGATGCGCTCCACCGAGAAGAGAGGAAGTAAGTTGTTTGGCGACAAACTTTCTTGGGAACCTCGACGGACGGGGACAAGCGCGAGATCGCTTTTCATCGCAAAGCGTCAATTCGAAATGTTGATGAATGGGACGAATACTTGGTATGGGTCGGAGGTATTTCTCGCGGCTGACGAACGTCACCACAATCACCGATTTTTGCTGAAGCTATGTCTGACGCCCAATGAGGTTCTGGTTTCTAAATTTCTCGGAAGACCTATGCGCAGGTCAAGAGCTACTCGACTTGTCTCGAGCCGTGGGCGCAGTGTTTACGTGAGCGAGCCCAGGTTACAAAATGCCCGCAAGGTACTGACGTCTGGTTTTACTACAAGAGCTGGTACGACCCCGAAGTCCAAGAATACAACCGACTGGCCGAACTCAGGAAATCTTCAAGAGCCCGATAAATTGTTGGAGGAGTGACATTGAACCGGGAGGCGATCTCTCTAACGGTTTCTACTCTTTCTTCGTAGAGCTTTTTTACCTGCTTCTTCTGTGCCTCGCTGAGCTTTGGCTTACGACCCCCTAGACGACCCCGAGCACGAGCTGCAGCAAGTCCGTCCTTGGTCCTCGCAACCATCATCGAATGTTCAAACTCAGCCATCGCAGCAATCATCGTGAAGAAGAGCTTGCCCTCAGGAGTCTTAGTGTTGATGTTCTGCTCCAAGACTTCGAGCTCCACGCCCTTCTCTTCGAGCTCGCAAGAGATTGCGAGTAGGTCCTTCGTGGAGCGACCCAAGCGGTCCAGCCGAGTGATGACCAGGGTGTCTCCTTGGCGCATCTGTTCGCGGAGCTTGTCGAGCTCAGGGCGTGATGCCTTAGTGCCAGTGATTTTCTCGATGAAGATCTTGTCCGCACCTGCAGCTCTGAGGGCGTCTGCCTGAGCGTCGAGATTCTGATCCTGTGTTGATACGCGGCCGTAGCCGAGTCGTTGTGATGTCATGACAAGAGCATATAGAAAACGGTGCTTACTTGTCAATGTTTTAGTATCAAGTTTTGTTACTTTTTGTAGGCTGGGTTGACGCGGATTTGAGAACGGCCCAATTTCTATAATAAAAACGAACGTTTTCCGGAGTAGTGCGAACGGTTTGCCGGAGGCTAGCCTCTTGGAGTGAAAGTACACAAACCTAAGCATTTGGCTGCGCTTTTTGCCTCCCACTCTCCCTGCTGGGCTGTGTTGGCCCGATTGGCTCCGGGAATGCCGCCATGAGGGTGGCTTCTTCCCAGTATGCGAGCAAAATCCAGCCCACTAGGACCGTGGCCAAGATCAATATCCACTAACACCACATCGGGGTCAAGGCTCTTCAACATTTTTCTGGCTTCAGACACCGTTCGTGCACGCCCCGTGGTGAAGCCAAAACTTCCCACCAGGTTGTCCAACAACACACCGACCATCGGGTCATCATCCAAGATGAGTGCCCGCCGACTTCCCCCGACCGGGTGAGTTTCCATGGGCTTAACGTACTCGCGCGACACACCCGGGAGAAAGGGGGTTTCGGAAACGAATGTTTCGTCAAGGGTCAAGCGGAGCGCTCTTATAGTAGATGGCATGAAGAAGATTTTGGCCTCAGTTGTAGCCACAGTTCTGGTTTCCGCTGTCATGGTGGGCGGGCCAGTATCTCCCGCGCACGCGAGCGATGAACCTACAATTGCGAAACAGGGATCCTACCAAATTTCGTCAGGTGTTGTGTCTAATGGATCTTCATGTGCTGGAGCAGTTGTAATCCCAGAGGGTGTCACATCAATCGGGGACGACGCGTTCCATGGCGCAACCGCACTTACCTCCATCACCATCCCAGCCAGTGTCACATCAATTGGGGCAAGTGCGTTCAAGAACGCAACTTCACTTACCGCCGTCACCATCCCAGCAGGTGTTACATCAATTGGGGGCTACGCGTTCGAAAACGCAACTGCACTTACTTCCGTCACCTTTGACGGCACGAGCACCCTCACATCACTCGGGGAAGGCGCGTTCCTGGACGCAACTTCACTTACCTCCATCACCATCCCAGCGAGCGTTACATCAATTGGGAACTACGCGTTCTATGGCGCAACCGCACTTACTTCCGTCACCTTTGACGGCACGAGCACGCTCACATCAATCGGGGACTACGCGTTCTATGACGCAACTTCACTTACCTCCATCACCATCCCAGCTAGTGTCACATCAATCGGGGACCGCGCGTTCGATGGCACAACCGCACTTACTTCCGTCACCTTTGCTGAAGGTAGCACCCTCACATCAATCGGGGACAGACGCGTTCCATGGCGCAACTTCACTTACCTCCATCACCATCCCAGCTAGTGTCAAATCAATCGGGGCCAACGCGTTTGAAGACGCAACCAAACTTACCAGCGTCTATTTCCTAGGTGATGCTCCAACAGTAGGATCTAACGCATTTGCCAATGTTGCCGCAGGCGCTAAGGCCTACATTAAAACTGGAGCTACTGGTTTCGCAGCTAGAGGTGGTGCTTGGAACAACTTAACTGTTGCCATTTTTATAGCGTCACTTATGACTCAAGTGGTGGCTCAGCAGTAGCTTCAGGTTCTTTTCTACCAGAGGTGGTGCTATCTCTCAGGCCCCAGCAGAACCAACCAAATCTGGCTACACCTTTACTGGCTGGTCAGCAACTGATGGTGGTTCTACTTTAACGTTTCCATACACTCCGACATCAAATAGCGATTTAACGCTTTACGCTCAGTGGGCTGCGACGGTCACTTTTGATCCGAACTCTGGCTCAGGCACCATGGCTGATCAGACGGCGGGCGGTGCAGCTGCGCTAACGTCCAATGCATTTACGCGCAGTGGGTTCACGTTTGCTGGGTGGAATACTGTGGCTGACGGGGTGGGGGGGACCTCGTTTGAGGATGGCGCATCGTATGATTTTTCTCGGAGTCTCACTCTCTACGCCCAATGGACAGCCGTGGCTGCTCCCCCTCCAGCCTCGGGCGGTGGCACCTCGAGCGGGTCGGTAGCGGTCCAGAGCGATCCGGCCCCAACACGTGCTGTCGTTGTTGTGCCGCGGCGTGCGCAAGTTGTGCCGCTAGCGGCATCACCTGCTGTGATTCAGCGCACCCAGCAGAGTTCTGGGTCGTCTCAACCAGCTGAAGCGGTTGCTTTAGTGGGTGGGGAAGAGGTTGCCGTGAAGGCCACGACCCAGGGTTCCCAGGCGGCTCGTTATGGTGTGGGGAAAGTCACCGTTGATGTGGGTGTGGCTGCGAAAGATGGTGTCGTGGATTCTGTCGGCGGTGTTCCTTCGCTGAAAATTGCGAGGAATTCTCCAGCCAGTGTCAAGGGTGCTGGTTTGCAACCAAATTCCACGATGCAGGTGTTCCTGCCGGCCTCTGATGGGTCGTTTATCGAGTTGCCTTCTGTGGCCGTCGCACCGGACGGGTCATTTGATGGTTCGCTGACATTTGGGACCTCTAACCGGGCGCAGCCCATGCCTATCGGTAAAAGGTTCATCCAAATGGTGGGGGTTGATGACGAGGGTAACGAGACGGTGCTGGATATTCCCGTCACTATCGCGCAACCTCTACCGGCGCCGGAGATCAACCGGGTTAGTGGTGAAAGGCCTGCCCTCACACCAGGTCAAGGGCTGGCGTTCAACGCGGGGGCACCAGAAACTGTGACTCTGAAGCGCTCCAGTGCGGCAACCTCTGTCGAGGGCGAGGATTGGGCGTTCACTGTTGCCGGTTCCACCACCGATGAGTCGGGGCAAACGCTTGCGTTTACTCGGGACGCCCCGGTCACGTTCAGTGGTGAGGGTTTCATGCCAGGAACTAGGGCTGATGTGTGGTTGTTCTCCGACCCGACACTGGTGGGAACGGTGGATATTGCAGCGGATGGTACTTTCACTGCAAACTTTGCGGTGGATAGCAATTTTGTTCCCACAGGCGATCACACCCTACAAATTCAGGGTGTGGGAAAGGACGGGTTCGTCCGGGCCGCCAACCTGGGTGTGGTGGTAGAAGACCCGGTCAGCACACCGTTGGCTCCGATTGATTCGGATCCGATGGGTTGGGTGCCCTTGATGATCATCGGAACATCTGTGGGCGGTGTGCTGGTCCTGGTGGGTGTGACGCTGGCGATTCGACGCGGACAGCGCGCGAAAGAGCGTCTCGTTCCGATCTCCTGAAAAGTCAGGTTCTCCACGGGCTTTAGTTTTCGGGGACTTTTTGGGGGTTCGTTGGTTCCCGATGTACTGGGGTTCGAAGCAAGTGCCTCATTGAGTCGTGCCACACGTTGTGCCACATCTTGAAGCTTGTCATGGGGTTTCATGGGCCCTCACATCAGACGTAAAACCCCGATTCTGAGCCCCTGTGACACTGTGTGAGAGTCTCGCCGAGGACTGGGGGTCAAGGGGTCGCAGGTTCACATCCTGTCAGCCCGACACTGTGATGTTGTTAGCCGCCGGTTGTCCACTGGGGCTCAAGTTCTTGGTTTACTCGCCAATCGCCGCTCAGGGGGACTATCTGACGATGTAATACGTTATGTATTACACTGTGAGTAACGAACACGGTGCCAACTGGCGATATCGAGGTGAGTACATGAACCAGCGACATGGAGTCTCGCCCGCAGAGGCCAATCAAGCACTCACCGACCCCTGGAGGGTCACCCTCGACCCTGACCCCTCGAGTGTGAGCGGGGGCAGTGTCCGCACAATCGGTGTGACGCGAGCCCGGCGTCTCCTGACTGTCATCACTCTTGTGTCTGGCGGCACACGGTGGGGAGTAAACGGCTGGGACGCAAACCCCGCAGATGTTCGCCGCTATAAATCCTGGAGGGATTACTGATGAACACAGAACTGTCAGAACTGCTCAAACGCGAAGCTGAGTATGCGCAGGAGCATAAGGACGCACCAGTGAGTGAGGGAACCACCGTCACCCACCGCGGTCAGCGCTCTCGGATTTTTTCCCTCAGGTTGTCTGAAGCGGAATTTGCTCTCCTGGAGAGAGTCGCGGACGAGCGTGGCGTTCCAGTATCCAGGCTTGCCAGAGAGTGGATAACGGAGAAACTGGCCGCGGAGAGTCGGCCGACAGATGTTGCTGAATTGGCGGAGGCAGTCTCTGTTCTGGCCTCTCGGCTTGCGTCTGTTGCCTCGGGCACTACCAGGGCATAGGGATATCGGTGATGGGGACCGCGTCATCCGGGATTGCGGGGAGCGGAATGACTCCAGCCCGGATGCAGAGCCACCGTAATTGGGTGGGGCTATCCGGTGTGCATCGCCAGGTGCGCATCACACCGGTCCCGACCTGCACCACAGTCCCGGGATGAACATCGATGACCTCGTTATCGAGGCCCATTTGGCCTTCGCCCTCCAGAAAAACGTAGACCTCGTCGATCTCTGAGTGGCTGTGCCAGTAACCGGCTTGTTCGCCCGGTTCATAGGCGGTGGCGCTGATGCCGATGACATCACCGCCCAGCTCATGGTCGACAACCCGTCTGCCTGTGCGGGTGGTGGCGGGCACGAACCCGCCAAAGTGATCCCGCCAAGAATCCAGGGGGCCAATGTTGGTCACGCTGTAGTTGCTCATGGCCCCTGAGCGTAGCGGCTGAGTCCTGTGCTGGTTTCAGCGGACTTTTCCCAGCCCCGGAATACACTGGGGCGATGACGGACGAGAATGATAAGCGCGTGCGAGCGTGGCGGATCGTGGGGTGGGTTGTCGCACTGCTCGCGATCGTGATTGTGGCCGGCCCGCAAATACTTGACCTTGTCGGCGAGTAGTCACCTCTCCAGTGAAGTGCTTTCGCTACTCTCCAAGCAAGATGCGCACACGGTCGCAGCACAGGAAAGGTAGTTGCCCATGACGAGCCTGGTGGGTGCTGTGCTAAACGCGGTCCGCGGGTTCCTGATTGGGTTGGCCGAAATTGTGCCAGGCGTCAGTGGTGGCACCATTGCCCTCATCGTCGGCGTCTACCAAACGCTCATTCGTTCGGCGTCGAGCCTTGTCCAGGTTGTGCTCTCCGGGGTGCGCAGGGGCCCCTCGGCCATGACGGGCCCGTGGCGTCAAGTCTCCTGGTCCGTGGTTATCCCAGTGGCCGTGGGGATGGTCACCGGGATCTTCCTCGGCGCGTGGTTATTGGAGCCCGTTCTCGAGGACTACCCCGTTTTAACCCGGGCTGTCTTCGCGGGACTCATCCTGGCGTCGCTCTGGGTTCCCCTTCGCATGGTCGGATCTGCGTGGTCTCCAGGCTCTCGTTCTCGGAGCGTTAGCCAGCGCCTCCTTGACGTTTGTGGCGTTGGGTTTGCCCGGAGCGACACTCCCGAGTGACTCCCTGGTATGGGTCGCTCCTGCCGCAGCACTTGCTGTGTGCGCTCTTGTGCTCCCCGGAGTCTCTGGGTCCTACCTCTTGTTGACTCTGGGGATGTATCAGCCCACTCTGTCGGCGGTCAATGAACTCGACTTCGCCTATCTCGGCGGTGTTTATCCTGGGCGCTCTCCTGGGGCTTGGCCTCTTCGTGAAGGCATTGCAGTGGTTGTTGGCGAACTACGCCGCCATCACGCTGTCCATCATGACCGGCTTGATGCTCGGATCATTGCGAGCTCTTTGGCCGTGGCAGGGCGACTCCAGGGAGCTCCTTGCGCCCTCCGGAGATGTGGCACTGGTTGCGGCCCTCGGTGCTGCGGGCTTTACTGCCGTGGTGCTCATGATTCTTGCTCAGGGGGCCCTCACTCGTTCTCGGCCGCGGGCTGACTAACCTCGGGGTTGGGGCTACCTCTCGACTTCTAGACTGGCCCGATGGACCAACCACGATGGGCGCTGGTTACCGGTGCGAGCAGTGGGCTGGGTGTGGAATATGTCCGAGCGCTCGCCCGAGGCGGTCACAACATCGTTCTTGTGGCGAGAAACCAGGACCGGTTGCAAACCCTCGCCCAGGAGGTCGAGCGAGACTTCTCTGTCGCCACCGAGGTTATGGCTGCTGATCTCCACGCATCGCGGGCGGTGGTGAGAGTGGCGAAGCGGTTGTCTGATGCCAGCAGACCCATTCGGGTTCTCGTCAATAACGCGGGCTACGGGATCGGGGGAGACCTCGCGAAGAGTGACCCCGGGGTGGAACTTAACCACCTCGCGATTCACATCACCGTGCCCCTGGAACTCACCCGCGCCGCGCTCCCGGGATGCTGGAGCGAGGAGAAGGCCGAGTGATCTTCGTGTCGAGCGTTGCAGGCTACTTAGCGAGGGGTTCTTATTCGGCCAACAAAGCCTGGGGGCTCACTATGGCCCGATCGCTCAACACGCTCTATAAGCCTCGGGGTGTTCACGTCAGTGCGGTCGCTCCGGGCTTTACCCGGACAGAATTTCATCAGCGAATGAGTATGGACATCACCATGTTTCCGAGGTTCTTGTGGCTACAGGCCCCCTACGTTGTCGAGCGCTCTCTCCGAGCGGTCGAGGCAGGTCGCGCGGTGACCATCCCGAGCCTTCGATACAAGGCTCTCGTCGCGGTAGCCGCGATCCTCCCGACAAGGTTCCATCAAGCCGGAGCCTAGGCGGTAACGAGTTCGGCTTCTTCTTTCAGCGATGCCTTCCACGCGACAAGCTTCTGCACGGTGGGGCTGTCGTCCTTCGAGAGCTCGTCCATGGCGTCCTCGGGCACGTTGAAGTTCACCGCCACAAATGCTCGAACAGTTTCTGATCTGTCTTTGGCCAACGTGCGCAGAACGTCACAGGGAGTGGCGTGGTTCCTGGCGAGGCAACTTCGGACGCCCTCGTCGGCGTCTTTCGCGAGCTTTTCATAGACGGCGAGCGGCGCGTGGTAGGAGAGGGCCGCGCTTTCTCGAATCTTGGGGTTGGGGTCTTGTGACATCGTCACGATCCGCTTCACCTTGGACTCGGTGATTTCGGGCGAGAGAAAAGAGGCCACGGGATCATCGCCCAGGCCGTGGGACCGCGCCTCATCGAGTTGGGATTTCATTGCTGTGGTGTTAAACCGGATGCATGACATGTCGACAGAGTAATGCCTTGCTCCCCACATGACGGGGAATTGCCCTCGGGGTGGCGCTGTGAAGTCCCTGATAATTCACCTTTGGCTCTTACACTGAGCCCATGGTCGATGAGCAGGTCGCAAGCTCCAAAGTTTTCACGTTGGCCAATGCGGTGAGCGTGATTCGCCTCATGGCTATCCCGGTGTTTCTGTGGTTGGTCATCGAGGATCGGCTCCTCATCGCGTTTGTTTTGCTCGTTGTCGCCGTCCTCACTGATTTTGTGGATGGCATGATCGCCAGGCGGATGAACGAGATCACCAAGCTTGGTCAATTTCTCGACCCCTTCGCCGACCGGCTGTTTATTGCGGCGACCGTCATCGCCTTGGCCATCCAAGACGTTGTTCCCTGGTGGTTCGTTATTGCCGTGATGCTGCGTGACGCGCTGCTCGGTGTTGGGGGAGTGGTGATGGCTCGCTACGGCGCCGCCACCCTTCCCGTGAAGTGGTGGGGCAAGGTTGCCACCTTCGCCATGCTGTTTGTGCTCCCGCTTTTTCTGCTGGGAACTGTCTTCCCGGGGGTGGGGGAGATCACCAATCCGATTGCCTGGGTGCTCGCTATCGTCACCGTGGTGCTCTACTGGGTGGTCGGGTTTTCGTATCTTTTTGATGCCATCGCCATCGCAAAAAAGCGACTCGCGAGAGTGCCATTTCTTGAGATAGGGTGAACTCGACCATCGAGGGAGTGGAATGAGCGAGACACCAACCGGCCCGGACAGCCCAGGCGCCCCAGACCCAACGCAGAAGTTTGGTCCGGAGTTCCAGCAGAAGCTGCAGGGCCTCGAGTCGGGTGTTTCCCTCGAAGAGCAAGAGATCATTGCCGCACTTCCCGCCGAGTCAGCGTTGCTCATTGTGCGCAAAGGTCCCAACGTTGGAGCGCGGTTTCTTCTCGACCAAGATTCGACAGTTGCCGGCCGGCACCCGGAAGCTGACATCTTTCTCGATGATGTGACAGTGTCCAGGCGTCACGCCGAATTTGTCCGACACGGGAGCTGCGTTTGAGGTCAAGGACATGGGCTCACTCAATGGCACCTACTTCGATGGTGTCCTTGTGGACCAAGCGCTCCTGCACGATGGGGCAGAGGTTCAGGTGGGCAAGTTTCGGATGACCTTCTATGCGTCTCGATCCACGAGGGATGCGGGAGGTTCTGACTCGTGAGCGCCACTGCGGCAAGGCAGTCTGGTGCGACGAGCAGCAGACCCCAGCTTCTCTCGATTGGCCAAGTCCTAGCGAAGCTGACCCCAGAATTCTCAGACCTGTCCCCGTCGAAACTTCGTTTCTTGGAGGACCGGGAACTTGTGGCTCCGGGTCGCACCCCTGCCGGCTATCGGACCTACTCTGCCGCCGATGTTGATCGTTTGCGTTTTGTCCTGACGGTGCAGCGCGATCACTACCTTCCGCTTCGCGTGATCAAGCAGTATCTCGACGAGCTGGACGAGGGGAAGACCCCGTGTTATGCCCAACGCCGCTCCCGTGACGGGAAGCGTGCAGGTGATCGATTCCAAGCGCCTGACCAAGCAGGAACTTCTGGAGCAGACCGGAGCGTTGGCCAGTGTTCTGGAGGGGGCAATTTCCGCAGGCTTGATCGAACCTAAGCGTATTTACTCTGAGCACGACGCAATCGTCATCAAGTCGGTCGTTGATGCCTCAAAGTTTGGTTTGGAACCTCGTCACCTTCGAGGAATGCGGTTGGCTGTTGACCGCGAGGTGGGACTCGTGTCACAGGCGGTGAGTGCCTCGGGTGGGGCGAGCAAAAAGATGTCGAAGGACGAGTTTCGGGAGAAGGGTCGCGAGCTCTCCGACATTCTGACGACTTTGCGGCAGGTCCTTACTCGGGACGCCATCAACAAGCTAGAGTCATAGAACTCGCTCTGGCGACACGCCAGAGTGGTGAATGAGTTCTTAGCTCATACTTTTTCCGGTTGCGGGTATCGTAAGCGGGCACCCCTAAGGGTCAACGTGAAGATTAAGGTTAGGTGAAAGATGGCTTCGTCAGATAACACCACTGAGCAGTACGGCAAGGAATTGCTGTTCACTGATGGCCTGCCGATCATCGAAGAAGAGCAGGGCTATCGCGGGCACATTGCGGCGACCGCTGCCGGCATTACCTACCGTCAGCTGGACTACTGGGCTCGTACCGGTTTGGTGGAGCCCACCGTGCAGAGCGCTCAAGGCTCTGGATCTCAGCGTCTCTATGGCTTCCGGGACATCTTGGTCCTGAAACTCGTCAAGCGTTTGCTCGACACCGGAATCTCGCTTCAGCAGATTCGGGTGGCGGTCGAGCAACTTCGGGCTGCTGGAATTACGGGACTGGCCGAGACGACACTCATGTCTGATGGCGCCAGCGTGTACCTGTGCACCTCCAACGACGAGGTCATCGACCTGGTCAGCCGGGGTCAGGGTGTGTTTGGAATCGCGGTGGGCAAAGTCCTTCGCGAGGTGGAGTCGTCACTGGTGTCCGTTGAGGCCACCAATGCAGGCATCGACCCTCGTGATGAGCTTGCCGCGCGCCGTAACCAGCGCGCTAGCTAGAGTCAGCTCCGGAGAGTTGGACTGAGCGAATAACTCTGTCCAAAATCAGGTCAAAGTTCATCGCCATTTCCTCGGCGCTGTCTCCTGGCCAAATATGCAGGGGGCTTGCAGCTCCCTGAGCTTGTTGCAGTGCGGCTCTTTCGGGAAGCTCAGGTTGGAGCACGAGCGCACCAAACATCTGCTTGAGTTCATCAATTCGATACTGGTGCTCAATAGATTGTGGGCGGATCCTGTTCACAATCACCCCTAAGGGCTGCAAACGAGGAGAGACCCCTCGGCGGAGTTCGTCGACAGCCCGAAAAGCCCGCTGCGTGGCGGCAACAGAGAAGAGACCCGGTTCGGTCACCACGGCCACTCGGTCGCTGGCCGTCCACGCCATTCTGGTCAAACCGTTGAGCGAGGGCGGACAGTCAATCAGAACGATGTCGTAGCTGTTCTCCACCGCGGCCAAAATTTCCTCAAGACGCCATATCTCTTTTTTGGTGAGGCTCGGGGTGTCAAACGCCATGGCGGAGGGGGAGCCCAAGAGGACATCCACAGTGCCCTTGTGGCTTCTGGTCCAGCCGCTGGGAACAATCGCATTCTTGACCTGAGAGGAGCGCGGAGAGGCGAGAAGGTGAGCAATGTTGAGGTGGCGACCCACGATGACATCCATGCCTGTGGAGGCATCTGACTGCGGGTCCATGTCCACAACCAGAGTTCTGAGGCCCCGGGCAAATGCTGCGGAGGCAAGCCCCAGTGTCACGGTGGTCTTACCCACGCCACCTTTGAGAGAACTGATACTGATTACGCGCATTGGGCTTAGCTTAGCCTTGGCTAGGCTTGAGGTTGAGGACGCACGGCGGGGAAGTGTCGTGGACTTCGGGAGGGATATCGTCGATGGTTAGCAAGATTCTGGTGGCAAATCGTGGGGAAATTGCCATTCGCGCGTTCCGCGCTGCCGTCGAACTGGGTCTCAAGACCGTCGCTGTCTACCCGTTTGAGGACCGCTTCTCGCTGCACCGGATGAAAGCTGATGAGGCTTATCAAATCGGTGAGCCCGGTCATCCTCTTCGCGCCTACCTCACGATTGAGGAAATTATGCGGGTCGCGAAGCTTTCCGGCGCAGATGCCGTCTATCCCGGGTATGGCTTCCTGAGTGAAAATCCCGATTTGGCCCGGGCCTGTGAAGAAGCCGGAATAGTGTTTGTGGGCCCTCCCGCGTCGGTCCTGGAAATGGCGGGAAACAAAGTTACCGCCAAGGAATACGCCATCAAGGCGGGTGTTCCCGTGCTGGCCTCCAGTCCGGCAACCACTGATCTTGATGAGTTGGTGGCTGCTGCTGATGCCATCGGCTTCCCCGTGTTCGCGAAAGCTGTGGCCGGTGGTGGCGGTCGGGGGATGCGCAGAGTAGAGAAGCCCGCAGATTTGAGGGCAGCCCTCGAAGCAGCAATGCGCGAAGCAGAAACAGCGTTTGGTGACGGTCGCATGTTTATTGAGCAGGCGGTGGTGCGACCCCGCCACATTGAGGTCCAGATCATGGCGGACAAGCAGGGCACCACCGTGCACCTGTTCGAGCGAGACTGTTCCGTGCAGCGACGCCACCAAAAAGTCATCGAGATTGCCCCGGCCCCCAACCTTGACGATGCACTCCGACAGGCAATTCTTCGCGACGCCATCAAGTTCGCGGAGTCGATCGGCTATGAGAACGCCGGCACAGTCGAGTTCCTGGTCGACACTGCGGGCGAACGAGCCGGTCAGCATGTCTTCATCGAGATGAACCCTCGAATCCAGGTGGAGCACACCGTGACGGAGGAGGTGACCGACGTCGATCTCGTGCACACCCAAATACGGGTTGCCGCCGGGGAATCTCTGGAATCGATTGGGTTGTCTCAAGCGATGATTGCGACCAGGGGTTATGCGATGCAGTGTCGGATTACCACCGAAGATCCTTCCGCAGATTTCCGCCCCGATACTGGGAAAATCACCACCTATCGCTCGCCGGGGGGAGCGGGCATCCGTCTCGATGGGGGAACCGTTAACCAAGGGGCCCAGATCTCGCCCTACTTCGATTCCATGTTGGCGAAAATGACCACTCGAGGAAGAACGTTTGAGATCGCGGTATCGCGCGCCCGCCGCGGACTCGCCGAGTTCCGCATTAGAGGCGTGTCCACCAACATCTCCTTTCTCCAAGCAGTTGTCGAGGACGAGGCTTTCCTGGCCGGAGATGTGTCCACGTCCTTCATCGACGAGCGTCCCCACCTGCTACAGACACGGTCCAGTAAGGACCGTGGTACCAAGCTGCTGACCTGGATTGCCGATGTGAGCGTCAACAAACCTCACGGTGATGCCCCAGCTGTTGTGGATCCGGTGAGCAAGCTGCCCGAGGTTCCCACCGGTACTCCACCAGCTGGTTCCAAACAACGATTGATGGAGCTTGGCCCCGAGGGGTTTGCCACAGATCTTCGAGCGTCTCGCGCTCTGGCGGTGACCGACACCACGTTCCGGGACGCCCACCAATCTTTGCTTGCCACTCGCGTGCGAACCAGGGACCTTGTAGACGTCTTGCCAGCGGTCGCTCAGACAACCCCAGAGCTGCTCTCCATCGAGGCCTGGGGCGGAGCCACCTACGACGTTGCTCTGCGATTCCTGGGGGAGGACCCCTGGGAGAGACTCCACGCGCTCCGCGAGGGCTTGCCCAATGTCTGCATCCAGATGCTGCTGCGAGGACGAAACACGGTGGGGTACACCCCCTATCCCACGCAGGTGACCGATGCGTTCATCGAGGAGTCAACCGCGGTGGGCATCGATATTTTCCGAATCTTCGATGCCCTCAACGACGTCACCAACATGCGACCAGCCATTGATGCGGTCTTGCAGACCGGAACTGCGGTTGCCGAGGTGGGTCTGTGTTATTCCGGAAACTTGCTGGACCCCGCGGAAGACCTCTACACCCTCGATTACTATTTGCGTCTTGCCGACGAGATGGTGAGTGCTGGCGCACACATTCTGGCCATCAAAGACATGGCCGGACTTCTCCGGGCTGAGGCGGCATCACGCCTTGTGTCGGCTCTGCGGGAGAGATTCGACACTCCTGTTCACCTGCACACCCACGACACCGCGGGTGGACAATTGGCCACTCTGCTCGCAGCGAGCGCGGCCGGTGTGGACGCGGTGGATGCGGCGAGCGCGGCGATGGCGGGAACAACGAGCCAGCCCTCGCTCTCTGCCTTGGTTGCCGCTCTGGAGAACACCGAGCGAGACACAGGGCTCAGTTTGCGTGCGGTGTCAGCTCTGGAGCCCTATTGGGAGGCGGTGCGCAAGACCTATCAGCCATTCGAATCGGGCCTGCCGGGACCGACGGGTCGGGTCTATCACCACGAGATTCCTGGTGGGCAACTCTCCAATCTCCGCCAGCAAGCGATCGCGCTGGGGCTCGCCGACCGTTTTGAGGACGTCGAGGACTGGTATGCCGAAGCTAACCGGATGCTCGGTCGCCCCACGAAGGTGACTCCCTCGAGCAAAGTCGTGGGAGATTTGGCCCTCCACCTGGTCGCGATGGACGTTGACCCGGCCGATTTTGAAGCAAACCCTGGGGCATACGACATCCCTGACTCCGTGGTGGGCTTCATGGCCGGCGAATTGGGTGATCTTCCTGGAGGGTGGCCTGAACCTTTTCGGTCCAAGATTCTGAAGGGAAAGACTCGTAAACCGACTCTCACGGACCTCACACCCGTCCAGGAGGCAGCGCTCGGGGAACCTGGGCGAGCCCGTCAGGACATGCTCAATAGTCTGCTGTTTCCTGGGCCCACCGCCGATTACCTCGAAGTGGTCGAGCAGTTTGGCGATGTGTCCGTGATTAAGACGCGAGATTACCTCTATGGTCTCCCGCTGGGCGAGGAGTCCGTCGTTGAGGTGGGGCCCGGGGTGAGCCTGTATGTCTCGCTCGAATCGATATCTGAACCAGATGACCGAGGAATACGCACCGTGATGGCCGCACTCAATGGCCAAATTCGTCCCATCAGCGTGAGAGACCGCTCCGTTGAAGCACAGGAAACTCATGTGGAGAAAGCGGACCCTCAGAACCCCCGCCACGTTGCCGCCCCCTTCTCCGGCGTGGTGACAGTGATCTGCGAGGTGGGAGAGGCCGTTGCCGAGGGTCAGGTGGTCGCCACCATCGAGGCGATGAAGATGGAAGCCGGCATCAGCGCTAACGTGTCAGGAGTGGTCTCACGCTGGGCAATACCCAAAACCCAACAGGTTGAGGCCGGAGATTTGCTCCTGGAGGTCTCCGAGGGCTAAAAGATATTTTGTTTTCTGCGTGAGTCGATAGAATCAGATTTCGGCCTCCGCCCACAACTTGTCAGATAAGGATTTCCTCAATGGCTCGAAAAACCACTCGTCAGTCTCCGGACGCGGCCCTCCCTGAGGAGGGAGAGGTGTCGGTGGAGGAAGAGACTGTGGACGCGGGCGCACCTGAGGTGGCCAGCGATGAGAGCATGACGCTCGCCGTAACGCCACCAACCGATGAGCTGTATCACCGCAGGCCAGAACACCGTGGGGACGCTCCAGAGCCTTCTGCGATGTTGACAGATGACCGACTCATCGACTCGTCGGGTCGCTACCGCGAGGTGCCAGAAGGTGCGTGGCAGAGGTTCCTCTACGAGGTGTCCTTTCACTCCCTCAATGTTGGTGATTCCCGTGCCGTCCGCGAGCGCAAAGCCATGGACCGGAGAATTTCGTATCCGTTTGAACAAGGGAGCCGGTTTGTTCCTGTGCTCACCCGCAAGGGAGGAGTCGGAAAGACCACGGTCACCACACTCTTGGGGATGGCCCTTGCCGAGGTTCGCGATGACCGCGTGTTGGGTATCGACGCCAACCCCGACCGAGGAACACTGGCCGAACGTGTCGCCCGCTCCACCGGCGCCACTGTTCGGGATGTGGTCAACCTGTCTGCCGGGATTTCGTCTTTCACTGATTTCGCGGAGCTTGTCTCGAAAGACAAGACTCGCTTTCACGTTCTCGCCTCCGACACTGACCCGCTGCTCTCTGAAGCTTTCGATGAGGACGACTACAACGTTGTCGCTGACCAAGCCGCCAGGTTCTATTCCATAATCCTCACCGACTGCGGAACAGGTGTGGTGCACTCGGTGATGCGCCCCACCCTGGAGCGGGCCGATGGGCTGGTTGTAGTGTCCGGGGGAGCGTTGATGAGGCCCGTTTGGCTTCTGAGACCCTCACCTGGCTGGAGGCCAATGGGTACGGTGAGCTCGTCAAGAACGCCATTGTTGCGTTGAACACCGCCACGCAGGGCACCAACGTCGTGAAGCTTGACGAAATTGAGCAGCACTTTGTGTCTCGAGTCCGCGATGTCGTCCGAATTCCCTATGACCCGTTCCTTGCCGCTGGTTCCATCGTGGATTGGGCGCGCCTGAGCCCCTATACCAAGGAGGCGGCCCGAGAACTTGCCGCGTTGGTCGTGGAGGGCATGGCTGAGGGTGCCTCGGTCCGCTAATGGCGGAGCGTCCCATCCGGCTGTTTGGCGACCCCATTCTCACGAGCACGACTGACCCTGTTGACGTGAGTGCACCACGCACCAGAGACCTCGTCGCTGATCTGCTTGACACGGTGAAGCTTCCCGGTCGGGCGGGCGTTGCCGCCAACCAAATTGGGGTCGGCCTGCGAGCGTTTAGTTACAACATTGACGGGTCTGTGGGGTATCTGCTGAACCCTCGCCTGGTGAAGGTCTGGGGTGAGCCAGAGGAGATGTCGGAGGGTTGCCTCTCGGTTCCCGGGTTGACCTACCCGAGGGAGCGCCACCCCCACGCGATAGCGGAGGGCTTCACCCTGGAGGGGGAGCTGGTCGAGGTTGAGGGGGAGGGCTTGATGGCTCAGGCCCTGCAGCACGAGCTCGATCACCTCGAGGGAGTGCTCTACTTTCAGGGTCTCGCTCCGGAGCACAAAAAGCATGCGTTGCGAGCGATTCGGGAATCTGAGTGGTTTCGTGCCCCGTAATCCCCGCACAGCGCACCCGGTTGTGAGCGCTTAGACTTGTCGGCTGTGGATGCGCTTGGGTTAGACATCGGTGGCACAAAAATTGCGGGAGCCCGCGTCACCCCTCGTGGAGAGGTAGTAGCCCACGCGTCTCGCCCCACCACTCCAGATGATCCCGAGGGAATCCTGGTCGCTCTGGCGGAGATTTTTCAGGAGTTGGGAGGGCAAGATGTCTTACCGGCTGTCGGAGTTGCGGTAGCCGCCTTTCTCGATCGAGACCGAGAAACCCTCTTCTTTTCTCCCAACATTTCCTGGCAGAACTTTCCACTCAAGGATGCAGTGGAAACTCGCCTCGGCGTTCCCGTGGTGCTCGAGAATGACGCCAACGCCGCGGGCTGGGGAGAATTTCGCTTTGGAGCAGGCCGGGACGTTTCGTCAATGATTATGTTGACGATTGGAACCGGGGTGGGGGGAGCCCTGGTGGATGATGGGCGATTGCTGGTCGGTGGCTTTGGGATGGCGGGCGAGCTTGGCCACATCATCATTGAGCCCGGCGGTCGCCTGTGTGGCTGCGGTAATTACGGGTGCCTCGAGCAGTACGCCTCCGGGACAGCACTGATGCGAGACGCCCGTGAACGCCTCGGTGATGAGTCCCTGACCCAGTCGGCGCTGACCGAGCTCTTGGTGGAGGGAAATCCCCACGCCATCGGGGCTCTCGACGGTGTTGCGCGGGCGATGGGACGAGGGATTGCTTCGCTCGTTGCGGTCACCGATCCTGAGTTGATTGTCATCGGTGGGGGAGTTGCCAGCGCCGGTGAGATGCTCCTCGCGCCGCTTCGCGAAAGCTTTCTGGACACCTACGGTGCCGGGGCTAAGCGACCCGTTGCCACCATTGCTGTGGCAACTATGGGCAACACGGCCGGCGTGGTGGGAGCAGCGGATCTTGCCCGTGCACAGATGACATCCGGGGCTTAGTCTGGAAGCCCAACTCCGGAGGCGAACGTGTTCTATTGGCTGATGAAGCACTGGGTCATTGGACCCCTGCTCACGACAGTGTTTCGCCCCTGGGTGAAGGGGTTGGAGAACGTCCCTCGAACGGGGCCACTGATTGTGGTCTGTAACCACCTGTCATTTGTGGACTCAGTCTTTTTGCCCCTCATGATTGATCGCCAGATGGCTTTCCTCGCGAAGAGTGACTACTTCACCGGAAAGGGAATCAAAGGCTGGTTTATTCGTTTCTTCATGACGTCCGCCGGCCAGCTACCCATCGATCGCTCCGGCGGTAAAGCCTCGGAGGCTTCGCTCAATGCTGGCTTGCAGGTTCTCGCCGAGGGCGGAGTACTCGCGATATACCCCGAAGGAACCCGCAGCCCTGATGGTCGGATGTACCGGGGTCGTACCGGGGTTGCGCGCATGATTCTTGAAGCCCACGTGCCGGTAATTCCGGCTGCGGTCATCGGAACTGAGAAAGTTATGCCGCTGGGGTCGAACATTCCCAAAGTCCACCGGGTGGGGGTCGTCATCGGAGAGCCTCTCGACTTTTCTCGCTTCGAGGGTATGGAGACTGACCGTTTTGTGTTGCGCTCAATCACCGACGAGATCATCTACGAGATGAACGCCTTGAGTGAGCAGGAGTATGTCGACGTCTACGCCTCGACAATTCGGGCTCAGCAGTCCTGAGAATCAGGCTCACCCAGAGCCTCGAGTAGGCTGGTCCTCGGCGTTTTGCCTCGAGAGAATTGGACACAGTGGATTACAGCGAGCACGTCGTGATACCAGATCCTCAAGTTGTTAAGGGTCTGGATCATTGGCAATCCCTGCCCATTAAGCAGCAGCCGCACTGGCCAGACGCCTCAGCGGCTGCCGCGGTCAGCGCTGAGCTCGCCACGGTCCCCCCTCTTGTCTTCGCCGGCGAGGTAGACATGTTGCGCGAGCGGCTGGCCCGAGTCGCCCGCGGTGAGTCATTTCTCTTGCAGGGCGGTGACTGTGCGGAAACCTTTGCCGGTGCCACTGCCGACCAGATTCGCAACCGGGTCAAGACGATCCTCCAAATGGCAGTCGTGCTCACCTATGGCGCATCGTTGCCCATCGTAAAGATGGGCCGGATGGCCGGTCAGTTTGCTAAGCCCCGATCAAATGATGACGAAACCCGCGACGGTGTCACTCTTCCGGCGTACCGGGGCGACATTGTTAATGGCTATGACTTCACCGAGGAGTCGCGGACACCTGACCCTGCGCGAATGTTGCGCGGATACCACACCGCTGCCTCCACACTGAACCTGATTCGGGCTTTCACCCAGGGTGGCTTTGCTGACCTTCGCATGGTCCACAGCTGGAATAAGGGTTTCGCGGAAAACCCCGCCAATGTGCGATACGAAGGTTTGGCACGGGAAATCGACCGTGCAGTCAAGTTCATGGAAGCTGCTGGTGCAGATTTTGATGAGCTCAAGCGGGTCGAGTTCTACGCAAGTCACGAGGGCCTTCTGATGGAGTACGAGCGCGCGCTGACCCGTATCGACTCCAGAACCGGACTGCCCTATGTCACCTCGGGACATTTCTTGTGGATTGGAGAGCGCACCAGGGATGTGGAGGGTGCCCACGTCGACTTCTTCTCCCGGGTGCGAAACCCCATTGGGGTAAAGCTCGGACCCTCCAGCACCCCCGAGACAGTCAAGGAGCTCTCTGACCTGTTAGACCCCCATCGCGAACCAGGCCGACTGACCTTCATCACCCGAATGGGTGCCAGCGACGTCCGCTCGAAGCTTCCCCCGCTCCTGAAGGCCTCCCAGGAGCTGGGCATCACCCCGCTGTGGGTGTCCGACCCCATGCACGGCAACGGCATGACCACGCAAACCGGATACAAAACTCGCCGCTTCGACGATGTCGTGGATGAGGTGAAGGGCTTCTTTGAGGCGCACCGGGAAGTGGGAACGCACCCCGGTGGCATCCATGTTGAGCTCACCGGTGATGATGTCACCGAATGCTTAGGTGGTTCTCAAAAGATTGACGAGCTAGGGCTTGAAACCCGCTACGAATCTTTGTGTGACCCGCGCCTCAACCACCAGCAATCCCTGGAACTCGCGTTCCTGGTTGCGGAGGAGCTCAGCCACTCCTAAGCAAAACTCCTGATTGTCACGACGCTGCCTTTGGGGATTTCTTGGCCCGCACTCGGACTCATGCTGGTGACCCATGCCCTATCCCAATCAGATTCTGGAATCTCGGTCCTCACCTCGACCTCAAAGCCCAACTGTTCCAAAGTGTCTCTCGCGTCGGCTATTGACTCGTCGATCAGGTTGGGGAGCAACACCAGCTCAGGACCCCTGGAGACAATCATGGTGAGGGTATCCCCAGGTCTTGGAGTCATGCCGGTGGGGAGCGACACCTCAACAACGTATCCTTCGGGAACGGTGTCGGAGAACGCCCCGTCACCCCCCACGATTCCGGTCAGACCGGCGCGCTGCAGAATCTCGCGAGCTTCGTCAACGGGCAACCCGGCGACGTTCGGCAGCGACCCTGCGGACACGACGGCATTCAGAGTGGACCCTGCCAGGACTTGAGACCCTGCGGCCAAGGGCGAGTCAAACTCGTCGACAAGTCGAAGGACGGATCCCTCATCAACAAAATCATTGAACTCTTGGCTGGTGGTTCCCAGAATAAGGTTGACCGCTTCCAGGGAGTCACGAACTTGATCCAGGGTTTGACCAGAGATGGCGGGCACCGCCACCGGATTAGGACCCAAGGACACAATCAGTCGAATTTCGCCCAGTCGTTCGATTTGTGAACCGGCAGGGGGGTTGGTGCCCTTGACTGTTCCCTCCGGGAGAACTAAATCAAACTCTTCGAGAACGGCCTCAGCGACGCTGAGTTCCGCCTCCTCCAGAACCGTTGTGGCCTCCAAAACCGTAGACCCCGCGACGTCTGGCACGCTGACCAAATCCCCGGGTCCGGTGAACCACCACCACGCGGCACCGCCTCCGCCACCGAGGACCAAGAGCAACACCAGTGTTCCCATGATTGCAAGCCCGCGACCGCGAGCTGGTCGCGCCTCTCGAACGGGCTCTTGGGGTGGGGGCGTCTCCTCCAGTGTGATTGCTTCTGTGGGGGCGGGCTCCAGACCATCAAACACCGCTGACTTGGGATCCAAAACTTCGGTCTCTTGGGCATCGAGCGGCGATATTTTCTGCGTCATTGCCACTGTTTGGTTGAGGTCCATCGTTGCTGTCGCCAGTGAGGCAGCACCCAAAAGTTTTTCTACCTCCACAAGGTGCTCGAGAACCGCTCGCGCATGGGGTGGTCGTTCATCAGGTGAGCGCCTGGTGCACCAATCCACCAGCTCATCAAATTGAGCGGGGATAGCCGGATTCTTTGTGCTCGGCGGAGGCACAATGTCGTTTTGGTGTTGATAGGCGATGGTGACCGCCTGGTCACCCTGGTAGGGCTGCGCACCGGTGAGCATTTCAAACATCATGATGCCCAGTGCGTATATGTCGCTTCGAAGGTCCGCCTCCCCTCGGCTGATGAGTTCGGGGGAGAGGTACGCAATTGTTCCCAGTAGCGCTTGAGACGTCGCTGTGTTGTGGGTCGAGGCTCGAGCCAAACCAAAATCAGCAATCTTGATGCGACCGTCATCCGCGAGCAGAACGTTCTCGGGTTTGAGATCGCGGTGCACGATACCGGCCGAGTGCGCGGCATCAAGCCCCTGAAGGACTGCTCGGACAATGTCCACGGTTTGGGCGGGAGTGAGGGCACCAAAGTCTTGTAAGAGTTCGCGCAGGGTGATGCCCGGGAGATACTCCATCACGATGAAGGTGATGGCACCCTCTTGGCCCTGATCAAAAACGTTGACGATGTTGGGGTGGGCCAGCCTGGCAGCGCTCCGGGCTTCCTGAATAAAGCGCTTAGTGAAGTCCCCGTCCTCAGCGAGGTGGGGGTGCATGATTTTGATGGCAACGGGACGCTCGAGCCTGAGGTCCATCGCCTGATACACAGTGGCCATACCGCCGCGCGCAACTTTGCTCTCAATGAGGTAGCGCTTATCCACCAGCCTGCCAAGCAACGGGTCAGTGGGTGGAGTGTCCATTCTCTGGATTGTACGCAGGGCTTAGGCAGCCCTGGTGTTGCCACTCCACTAGGTCAATTCATAAAGCCAAGCCCAGGCACTGGGCTCCCACTTCGCGTAAGCGTCGGGGTGGGCAGAAATCTGGACTCGTTGGGCAGCGACCGTGAGAGTCATGGACTCCCACCCAGAAATATCCAGCAGGCCGCGGGTCTTACCTGTGTTCGGATTGTTTGGGCCGCCGAAGAAAAGCCTGGTGGCGTAGGCCGGGTCCATAATCTGATCCACGGTGCCCCACCCGGACGACGGGCGCTGTTGATACAACCCGACCGAGTCTCGGTCACCCCAATTGATGTTGCGAAGCGACGACTCCTGCATTGCCGTCGCGAGCGCAATCACGATTCCGTAGTCGGAGACACCCATCTCCCGACCGACATTGACGATGATTTGAGCGTTGGTCCTGCGCTCGTCATTGAGCGGAGTCACGCTTCCAGAGACTGGCTGCCCGATGGATGAGGTGGGTTCGGCTTCTTCTTCGCTGTCCTCTTCCTCAGCCTCCGCTGGGGTTACCGGGGCGGGGCGGGGAGCAGCCTTCTCAGCAGGAGGGGTTGCGACCGGCGCGGTCTTTTTCTGGACAGCGGGTGCCTGGGGTGGTGTCACCTTGACGGTAATCAACGCGGGCTGCTCGGCAAGCTCAATGTCGGCAGCGTCAAAAACATCGACACCCTCGGTTGCCTCCGCCTCAGGTGCCTCCCCGGATGTGCCGGCAGCCATTACTTGATCGCTCGACTCTGCGGAGGCAGGAATGATGGTGGGTGCTGAGGCCACAGCGGGCATCACAATGTCAGCATCGCGTTCCACTACGGGAGTGGTGGAGCCAGGAACTCGGATCATTTGGCCGGCATAAATGGTGTGCGATTCTCCGAGGTTGTTGGCCGCAATCAGAGCTTCGGTAGAAATTCCCAGGCGATCAGCGATGGTGCTCAGTGTCTCGCCGTTCTGCACAAGGTAGCCATTTCCGGCAACTCGAGCAGGAGACGCGGCAGCCTTCTTGGTTGGTTCTGCACTGAGCTTCAGGACCTGGCCTCGATGAAGTAGCGAGTTCCAGCTCAACCCATTGAGGGTGAGGATTGCGGGGGTTGGGATACCAAAACTGTCCGCAATCGAGGAAAGGGTGTCGCCATCTTGAACCTCGTAGGTGGCGGGAAGGTCGGGTCGAAAGGCGGAGAGGACAGTGTGAGCTGCGGGAAGAAAGGCCCCCGAGAGTCTCTCTCCGATACCCGGTCGCTGATCATTCGCATGATCGCCACTGGCACCGGGCTCCGCTGCAGTTGTTGAGTGCTGGACGAGCCCAGGAGTGACGACCGCACTTGTTGCCAGTGTTCCCGTCATCACAAAGGGGAGCGCTCCCATGAGCCCACGGGACAGCGCACCGGGGGTGGCGTCACAGCGCTCAAAGGTGTCGACCCGCGGAGACAGACCGCGAAACACTGAGTGCTCGAGGGTGTCCTCCGAGGCTTCAGTGTCGAAAGGGGTCTGGTCCTGTGTGCTCATGTCTTCCATAGTTTCGTGGCCCGGTCTCGAAGCCCGTAGCGACTCTCCGAGCATCGACGCTGTCACAGGATGATACCTGCGTCAACCATTGTGACGTATGTTATCCCAGTTAATATGTTCGTAATATAAATCTTCGGCTAATGGTCAGTAAAAACTGTGGTGACGGAGGACGAATTCGTGGGAACCTTGTGACTGTGACAAGTGAAGCCGACATCACCTGGCTGAGTGTTCCCGACGTGTGTGAGCGCCTCTCGCTCACGCCGGGGAAAGTTCACCGGCTCGTCGAGGACCGGGCACTTCTGGGGCGAAAAGACGATGGTGTATTCCGGATTCCCGACATCTTCCTCGTCGAGTCGGCTCCGGTGCAGGACCTGAAGGGGACAGCCCTCGTGCTGATCGACGGTGGCTTTTCTCCGGAGAGTGCCCTGGAGTGGCTGGTGGAGCCCCACGATGTGCTGGGGACGAGCCCCATTGACGCAATTCGGAACGGTCGGAAAACCGAAGTGCGCCGGCTCGCTCAAACCCTCGCGCTCTAGGCGTTGCGCTTTGTCACCGCATCAGCAAGGCGACGAAGCTCCGACCGCGCGCTGTCGGTAATCTGGGCGCTCTCAAGGGCGTCCATCGCCGTGTCTGCATAATGCTGGATCATGCCTTCGACCTCATCGAGTGCGCCCGTGTCGCGAAGAGTCGACTGCATAACGTCAATCTGCTCGGGGTTCAGGGTTCGATCACCCAAGAGTTCATTGAATACTCCTTTGGCGCTTGCCGGCATCGAGGCTTCAGCGAGAGCAACAAGAACTGTTCGCTTGCCTTCGCGCAGATCATCTCCGGCGGGCTTCCCGGTGACCTCGGAGTCACCAAACACACCGAGGACGTCATCCCGGAGTTGGAACGCAATTCCGAGAGGTAAGCCGAAAGACGAGAGATCGCTCAGGTGGTCCGCTGTCGCGCCCGCAAGCGACGCTCCAATCAGCAGCGGCGCCTCCATGCTGTATTTCGCTGACTTATAGGTCACCACGCGAAGTGCTCTCTCGAGTCGCTCGTTTTCCCCGTGGTGGAACCAGGCCGCCTCCTCATGGATATCGAGGTATTGGCCGAGTGTCACTTCCTGGCGCATGGTGGAAAACTGCGCCCGGGTCGTTGACACAATGTCTGCGGGAAGGGTTGCCAGTGCCTCGGTCAGGAGGTCATCGCTCCATGCCAACAGGAGGTCGCCCAAGAGGAGAGCGGTGGAAGCCCCGAAATGATCAGGAGTTCCCGCGTAGGAGCGATCCCGATGGATTCGCTCGAATGCTTTGTGGGCAGCAGGCAGCCCGCGACGAGTATCTGAGTTGTCCATGATGTCGTCGTGGACGAGAGCTGCCGCGTGAAAAACTTCGAGCGATGTGGCAAGCGAAATGACGGGGGAAGCATCCTCCAGCGTCTCGAGCCCACCCAGGGGGTCGCTCTCCGGGTCTTGATCAATTGCCCGCCAGCCCCAGTAGCAAAACCTGGCGCGGAATCGCTTGCCACTGCGCAACATGCTGTTCGCGTAGGCGAGAATGTGCTCCAAATCGGGAGAGATGACCCCCATCTCATCGGAGCGGGTTTCCAGGAATGACGTGATGCGGGAATCGACGACATCGACTAGTTTTATCTGCGCTGACACGCACCTAGCCTATCCTCAGGAAATCTGCGTACACTCTGTAGAAAATCGTCCACACACGTGGGGAGGACACCATGCCACTTTCTGAGCACGAGCAGCGACTGCTCGAGGAAATGGAGCGCAATCTCTACAAGAACGAAGCCGATGTGATGAACACGGCAGACTTCCGGAGGGCGCCCAATTACACCGCAATTGCGGTGGGCGTTCTGATGGGCCTTGTGGGGATTGTCACGATGGTGGTGGGAGTATCTCTGGACATCACTCTGGTGGGTGTCCTCGGATTTGGGATTTTGTTCGCCGGCGTAATGGTGGCCGTCGCATTCCCCGGTGCCCCCTCCGATGGTGCCGAAGCCCCGTCACCCAGTGCGCCCCGTGCAAAAAGCCCCGCGGGCTCTGGATCGTTCATGGATCGTCTCAATGATCGTTGGGAGCGCAGGGAGCGCGGCGAAGGTCTCTAACCCCTCAGTGGAGCACTAGCCCACATTCACTTCTCGTCACAAACCGGCCCCTCGGGGCCGGTTTTTTGTTGCGCTTGCGCGGAAATCCGGGGATGTGGGGCGGGGAGGGGTCTTTCGAAACTCGGGGAAAAAAAGTATCTAAAGTGGTTGTATTTGGAGCAAAGTGGAGTAAAGTGGTGAATACCTTCTGGTGGCCGGACGAGAAAGGGGGGCGCCATGTTCCTGGGTACGCACGCCCCCAAACTCGACGACAAAGGCCGAGTCATCCTCCCCGCACGTTTTCGCGAGGAGCTCGCGAACGGTTTGGTGCTGACCCGCGGCCAGGAGAGATGTATCTATGTCTTCACTGCCCAAGACTTCGATGCTCACCTCGAGCGTCTCCGCGAAGCCCCGCTCACCTCTAAGGCGAGCCGTGACTTCCTTCGGTTGTTCCTCTCCGGGGCGTCATCAGAAATCCCGGATAAGCAGAACCGAGTTACCGTCCCTCCGGCCTTGCGCGACTATGCGGGGCTTGAGCGGGAACTGACCGTCATTGGTGCGGGAAACAGAGCCGAGATTTGGTCCACCACCGCGTGGGATCAGTACTACCAAGAACGCGAACAAGCCTTCTCTGAGACCGAGGAGGAGGTGATTCCTGGGCTGTTGTAGCCCTGAAGTCAGACTCCCCTCCGTGAGCCCTGTGTCACCTTCCCCGGTCCCAGGTCATCACACGGAAGGGAATCTGACTCCAGGGACACCGGGTGAATCATGATCGCTACCTACTCCCATATCCCTGTGCTCGCACCGCGCGCTCTCGAGTTGCTGGGTCCCGCTCTTGAGGGAGAACAGCCACTTCTCGTAGATGCAACGCTGGGGCTTGGTGGCCACACCGAGATGTTCCTGTCTGCCATCCCGACTCTTCGGGTGCTGGGAATTGACCGCGACCCCGAGGCACTCGAGCGCGCGGGGGAGCGCTTGGCACCGTTTGGCGATCGGGTGATGTTCGCGCAGTGTCGCTATGACGAACTCGGAAGCGCGTTGGATGAGCACTCCCCGCAGCAATCGCCACAGGCCATTCTGTTTGATCTCGGGGTGTCGTCACTGCACTTGGATAAGCCCGAGCGTGGCTTCTCTTACTCCCATGACGCCCCTTTGGACATGAGGATGAACCCCCAGGACGATGTCAGCGCGGCCGATGTCTTGCAGTCCTTTCCGGAAGCTGACCTCGCTGACCTGTTTTTCCGCTTGGGTGATGAGAAGCTCGCGAAGCGCTATGCCCGAGCAATCGTGGAGCGCCGCCTCCAGGCTCCAATTGTTCGCACCGGTGACCTCGTCGACGTTCTCCAAGACGCAACCCCCTACGCGCTCAAAGACAAAGGTCACCCCGCTAAACGGGTCTTTCAGGCCCTTCGCATGGCGGTCAACCAGGAGCTTGAGTCGCTCGCCAGGGCACTGCCCATCGCCTTTGATCGCCTCGCGATCGGAGGACGAGTCGCGATTATGTCCTACCACTCGGGCGAAGACCGCCTCGTCAAGAGAGAACTCCGAAAGCTCTCCGTTTCCACTGCTCCAGCTGGTCTCCCCACAGAACTCCCTGAGCACCTTCCGAGCTTCCGCGAAATCACTCGCGGAGCCGAACTCGCCAGTGCCCAGGAGATTGCCCTCAACCCCCGAAGCGCCTCTGTCCGTTTGCGGGCAGGGGAAAAAGTGAAAGAGGTACGTTCATGACCGCCGTAGCACTGAGCTCTTCCGGCTCAGCCCGGGCAACGAAGCCCCGAGCCGTGTCCTCGACACGCCAGAAAACGAAGGCGAATGCAGTTCCCAAGCTCCGCTATATCGTTGTCCTGCTGGCCGGCATTTTCGCGATTTTAGGTGGACAACTCTTGCTCTCTATTGCGGTGTCGGGTGGCGCCTATGAAATCGCCTCGCTCAAGTCTGACCTTCGCGGATCTCAGCAGAAGCAGCAGATCGTGGGCGAAGAAATCAGTGCCCTGGTGGCCCCTGACACGCTGGCGACCTTGGCGGGATCCATGGGAATGGTGCCGGATAACAATCCCGCCTACATCCGGGTCTCCGATGGCGCCATCGTGGGCGAAGCCCTCCCTGCCGAGGCCTCCACGAGCGGTCAGGTGTTCGCGGTCACCGCGGGAACCGAAACCCTGCTGCCACCGCCCATTGTGGAAGATGTTTTCGTGACAATTTCTACCGCTGCCGCACTCGAGGCAGATGCCGCAGATGCCCTCGCCAGCTCACAGCGAGGCGCCAGAATTGGAGGAGAGCGCCGTCTCTGTCGTCTCCACAGTGTCGGCCCCCGAGACCCCAACGCCTCGCTTTGGCGGTTCCATTCCCTCACCGGTGACGCGCTAGCGAGGACATGATGGCTCACCAGCGCGTATCCAGCCGCCGTATGGGCGTTGCGCTCCTGGTTGTATTCCTGATGGCCGGACTCTTGGTGTCGCGTTTGGTGGATGTTCAAGTTGTTCGAGCGGCAGAGCTCAAAGAGCAATCCGCCGATATCCGCACCACCAGCGAGGTTATCTGGGCTTCCCGCGGCTCCATCGTGGACAGTTTTGGCAATGATTTGGCGACCGATGTTGATCGCTATGACGTGAGTGCTGACCCACGAAAAGTGGGCGAGTTCCGCCGTGATGGCGCGGTCATCACGGTGCAGGCTGCGATGGCTGAGATTGCGCTCATCACGGACGCTAACCCCGATGAGTTGCTCTACGCCGTCTCCCAAGACCGCGAGGCACACTTCACCTATTTGGTGAAGAGCGTCAGCCCCGAAGACCGCCAGGCGCTGCGAGAGCTTCGCAATCCCTGGTTGCAGATGGACTTGGTTCGTGAGCGCACGTATCCTTTCGGTCCGGTCACCGCGAACCTCACCGGGATGCTCGGAACGGATGAGCCCTTGGCGGGAGTGGAGCGGAAATATAACCCGTGTCTTCGAGCGATCAACGGACGCGCCATCTACCAAAAGGGTGCCGATGGTATTCGACTTCCAGGGACCACCCAGCTGGTGGAAGAGCCCATTCACGGCGGTGATGTCAGGCTGACGATCGACAGCGACCTCCAGTGGTATGTCCTCCAGACTTTGGCGGAGCACGGGAGCAACCTGGGTGCCCAATACGGTTCTGCGATGGTTGTTCGAGTGGAGGATGGACACGTCCTCGCTGCCGTCGATTGGCCCACCTTTGACCCCAACGATTTTTCTGAGTCACCGGTGGAGTTCATGGGAGCTCGCTCTCTGAGCTCACCCTACGAGCCTGGTTCCATCATGAAATCGATCGGTATCGCAATGCTGATTGATGCGGGCTATACCTACTCTGAAGACAAGATTGTGGCACCGGGTTTCTATCAGGTGTATCCCGGTCAGTACATCAAGAACTTCCTTGTCGCCGATGACCGCCAGCTCACGACAGCGGGTGTTCTCCACACCTCGTCCAACACCGGCATGTCGGTGTTGGCGGATCGCATGCCCAAAGCGGAAGCCACCCGCTACCTGAGAGGGTTTGGTTTTGGTGAGGTCACCGGAATTAACTTCTTGGGGGAGTCCTCCGGCCAGGTCCTTCCCGACGACCAAGTGGACCGCCTGACTCGGTACAACCAGTTCTTTGGTCAGGGAATTTCCGTCACCGCAGCCCAAATGGCGTCGTCCTACCAGACGCTCGCCAACGACGGCGTTCGAGTCCCGCTTCGCCTGGTGGATGGATGCGTGACCAGCGAAGGAGACTTCATTCCCGAGCCAGTGGGTGAGCCCGTTCCGGTGGTGTCGGCTAGTGCTGCTCAGCAGACCGTGCGCATGATGGAAACCGTGGTCTCCCAGGGGTCACTGCGGAACACCCTGGAAATCCCCGGCTATCGAGTCGCGGCCAAGACCGGTACCGCAGAAATCGCGACCTCGGGCGGCTATGGCGCAGAGCGGGTAATTTCGCTGGCCGGTATGGCGCCAGCGGAGGACCCGGAATATGTCGTTCTGGTCAGCTTTTACAAGCCACAATCATCCAGAGTGTCCTCCGCGGCAGCTCCCGCATTTCACGAGATTTTGTCCCACGTGCTCAAGCACTACCGTGTGGCGCCCTCGAGCGAGCCAGCTGTGCTTCCCCCGCTAACCTGGTAGCCGGGGTGTCAGTGCCCCAAGAAGGGGTGTAGTGGTGGGAGACGCTATGGCATTGCGACCCCGGTCTACCACCCCCGTCCCTGTGGGTGTCTTGGCATCGTCCTTGGGGCTCGCGCACCAGGGCCCAGAGGCCACAGTGACAGGTGTTGCGCTGGCGTCCTCCGCGGTTCAACCCGGAGATCTTTTCGTCGCCCTGCGCGGCGTCCACCGCCATGGCAGTGAGTTTTGGCCAGACGCTCAGCGCAGCCGGTGCCACCGCTGTTCTCACAGATGAGGAAGGTTGTGCCTCGCTGAGTGACCCCTCGCTCTCGATTCTCGTGGCAGATGATCCTCGCGCGCTGTTGGGGCGGGTATCCGCGGAGATTTATGGCACTCGATCGGCCTCGATGCCCACAATCCTGGGCGTGACCGGAACCAATGGGAAAACCTCGACTGCGTTCCTTCTGGAGGCAATTATGCGGGGGCTCGGCGCGCGGACTGCGCTGTCCACAACTGCACTTCGCCAGGTGGGCGGTGAGACATTCCCCAGTACCCTGACCACTCCTGAAGCTCCCGACACGCACGCCATGATTGCGCGAGCTCGCGAGGAAGGGGTCACCGCCATCGCCCTGGAGATCAGCGCTCAAGCTCTCGACAAAAACCGCATGGATCATGTGCTGTGTGATGTTGCCGGGTTCACTAACCTCAGCCACGACCATCTTGAGGACTTTCACACGATGGAGAACTATTTGCAGGCAAAAGCGGTGCTGTTCACCGCTGCCAAGGCTCGAGAAGCTGTGGTCTGCGTTGATTCCTCCTGGGGGGTGAAGCTGGCCGAGATGGTCGATATTCCCTGCACCACCCTGGGGCGACGAGGGAAGTCACCGGCTGATTGGTCCTGGGACATTGTGGGCGGCGATGTGGACCACACGGTGTGCGTTCTCCAGCCCCGCGAGGGTGACGCGGTGGAGCTGCTGGTTCCCCTCAAGGGCGAACACATGGTGTCCAATGCCGCTCTGGCTGCGCTGATGGTCATCCGCTCAGGAGTTTCCCTCGCCGAACTCGCTGCTCTGGGACCAGGAACTCCGGGAATACCGGTGTTTATCCCCGGTCGCATGGAGCGGGTCTCGGGTTCCACTGGTCCCCAGGTGTTCGTGGATGCTGGCCGGAGTGCTGATGCGTATCAGCAGACGCTGACCAGCGTGAGGGCTTCCACCCCCGGCGCGCTGATTATGGTGTGTGGCACATCGGGTAACCGTGATGCCACCAAGCGACCCATTATGGGTCAAACGGCAGCCCAGCTGGCTGATGTCGTGATCATCACCGATGATGATCCGCGCAGAGAAGATCCGGCTGTTATTCGCGAGGGGCTCCTCGAGGGGGCACGCAGCGTTCCCGGAGTCACCGTGCACGAGATTCCAGACCCCAGTGATGCGATTCGCTTTGCGGTGGGTCTGGCGGGGGAGGGAGACACAATCCTGTGGAGTGGGCCTGGATCCCAAGATTATCGAGACATCAGCGGGGTGAAGATTCCCTATTCCGCGAGGGATCAGGCGAGGCAGGCGCTCGCCGACGCCGGTTGGGGTGACGCCTCGTGAGTGATCTTCGTATCACTCGGGAGTGGGTGGACTGGGAGTCCACCGGCGCCGACCTGGCAGTAGGGGAGCAGGAAGCGGCTCTGCGTATCCCCGGGATGAGTCTTGAAGCCAGGGCGGCGGCGCTGGACATGGTTCGAGGTTCCCTCGCCGAAGGCATGACACTTCTCGAGGCTCTTGACGCAAGCCTGGGCCAGGACTTTGCGCAGGATCTGCCCCACGGTGTGACACTGGCCCATGATGTTGTTTTTGTCGATGCCTCACACGTGACGCAGGCTTCCCGCGCCGTGGACGTCACCAAGACTGTGTCGACGCTCGCCCGAGGTTCTCGTCGCGTTGTGGCGGTGGCCGGTGCTCTAGATTTCTCCGGAGCCTCCGACTACGACAACCTCAGCGCTTTTGGGGCTTTCATGGTTCGTCTCAATGTGACCCAGGTCTTTGCGATCGGACGAGGTGCGAGAGCTCTTTTCCTGTCGGTGGGTATGGAAGGGTCGTGGGACGGAGAGTCGCGGTTCTGTGAGGACAGCACCACCGCGTACGATGACATTCGTGCGCATATTCGGCCGGGAGATGTTCTGCTGGTGCTCGGGAGCACCGAGGAGTCGTTTACCGCTCTGGTGGAGAAGTTGAGAGACGACCTCGCGTGAGAATACTGCTGCTGGGTAGCGCGCTCGCGCTCGCTTTCTCGTTGTTTCTCACCCCCCTGTTTATTCGCCTGTTCGCGAGAATTGGATGGGGTCAGTTCATCCGCCAAGATGGCCCCAAAACTCACTTTGTGAAGCGCGGCACCCCCACCATGGGGGGCATTGTGATTCTTCTGGCGGTGCTCTTTGGCTTCTTTGGCGCCCATCTCCTGGAGGGTCGGATGCCAAGCCCCTCGGGTCTTCTCGTAGTTGGCCTCATGGTGGGTCTGGGGATTGTTGGTTTCCTCGATGACTTCTCGAAAGTTCGGCGCCAGCAGTCTTTGGGGTTGTCGCCGCGGGGCAAAGTCATCGGCCAACTCGTGGTGTCGGTCGCGTTCGCCTGGGGTGCCGTTTCTTTCCCTGATGAGAATGGCATAACGCCCGCCGCCCAAGGAATCTCCGTGGTGCGCGGGGCGGACGTCCTGTCCTTTGTGGAGTGGGGCTATTGGGCCGCTGTCATCGCGTTTGCCGTGTGGGCCACTCTCATCATCGTGGGAACCTCGAATGCCGTGAATTTGACGGACGGGCTTGACGGTCTCGCCAGTGGCGCCACGATTTTGGTTTTCGTCGCCTACGTCATGATTACCTTCTGGCAATTCAATCAGTCCTGTTTTCGCGCCTTCCCCGACGAAGACGTGCTCTATAAGTGTTATGACGTCCGCGACTCTCTTGAGTTGACAGCCGTTGCGGCGATCGTGGCGGCCAGTTTGATTGGGTTCCTGTGGTGGAACACCTCGCCGGCAAAGATCTTTATGGGCGACACGGGCTCGCTAGCCCTGGGTGGTGGGGTTGCAGCGCTCGCCCTGTTCTCCCGCACCGAAGTGTTGTTGCCGGTTGTCGGGGGACTGTTTGTCGTTCTGACCGGATCAGTCATTCTCCAGCGTCTCTATTTCAAAGCCACCGGCGGTCGCAGAATTTTTTATTCCTCACCGCTGCACCACCATTACGAAATCAAAGGATGGGCTGAGGTCACGATTGTGGTGAGGTTCTGGCTTATCGCGGGACTTTTTGCGGCTGTGGGCGCCGGTTTGTTCTACCTGGAGTGGCTCAGTCGTTGAGTAAGAGCGCCCTCCAGGGGTTGACCAGCTGGCATTCGTCCTGGGCGGGTCTCCGTGTCCTCGTCGTGGGGTTGGGTCACACCGGGTTTGCCGTGGTCGACACACTTCGCGAGTTGGGCTGCGAGGTTACCGCGATGGCCGCTGAGGCCGCCAGCGACCTTGTCAAGCTTGCGGAGGTGGTCGGTGCTCGCGTGCTTGTGGACCCGGAAGGCGCAGCGAGGGCGCAGGATGCTGTGTCTGTGCCCTGGGATCTGGCGGTGGTTTCCCCAGGAGTCGGATCGAGGGACCCGGTTATCGAGCAACCTGGGGACAATGGGGGTCGAGATATGGTCAGATCTCGAGCTCGCCTGGCGGCTGAGAGACAAATCAGGCGAACCAGCAGACTGGATTATGGTGCAGCAGGACGCGGAGACCGATATTGCCGTGGACCTAGCACTGCGCATTTTCCAGGCTGCGAGCGTTCCGACTCGGGTTGTCGGGTATGGCGCACCCCCGGTACTGGATGCCCTCCGTGAGCCCCGCTCCTACGACGTGCTCATTGTCCAGGTGTCTCGTGAATCACTGGTTTGGCGCCAGCGGTATCCGCAGAGCCTGATGACCCCGGCGTTGACCGTGTCACTCCAAGCTGAAGGTGAAGACGCCAGCGGTGTTTTCTTTGATGGCACAACGCGAGCCTGCGTCTATCGCAAAGGGGTCGGACCGACCGAGGCACAGGTCCAGGATGCTGACGTTGTCGAAGGGGCACGAGCCATTGGTATTGGCCTGGACTCCCCGGGAATGAGCGATATCGGGCTCGTCGAGGGAATCATTGTTGACCGGGCTTTTCTCGATGACCGTGCCCATCAGGCCCTCGAGATTTCCACATTGGAGGAAGTCCGTGAGGCGGGGTGGGATATTCCCCAGCAACTTCCCGCACTTCTCGCGGCGATTGCGATTACGCGCTCCCGCGACGTGTCGCCAGCTCTCATTGCCGGAGTTTTGAGCCTTCCGTAGGGCCGGGGGCTGTGGCGGTTAATCGGCGCGCCTTAGCGGTTCTTGAGGTGTTTTCCCCACACACTTGAGGGTATCCCCATCCATCAAGTGGGGCATGAAGGTATGGCTGCGGAAAGCAGGTGATCAAGCGGTGACACACACGGCACCCAAGGCGTCTGCTCCGCGCGTGACGGTCACGGTGAAGCGGCTTTTTGGCCGCGAATCCGCTGATTACGTCGTGATGGTCTCCATGGTGTTTTTCCTCGTCATCTTCGGCTTGGTGATGGTGTTGTCCTCGTCGTTCGTGGGGTCAGCCCTGGGCAACGAGGGAAACTTTTTTGCCACCTTTTTCCGCCAGGTGGTCTGGGTGTTTTTGGGCGTCCCGCTGATGCTGGTCGTGTCGCGATTCCCGGCACGAGCTCTCAAAAAGCTTGCTCCGTCGATGTTTCTGGCGGCATTGCTGCTCCAGGGCCTCGTCTTCACGCCGCTGGGAATCAGCTCCGGCGGTAACACCAACTGGGTGAATATCGCGGGTCTCACCGGACAGCCCTCCGAAATCTTGAAAATTGCCATGATCATTTGGATGGCGGCGATTCTGGCCGATCGGATTGATCAAGTTGAGGATTATCGAACACTGCTGCGCCCCCTGGGACTGGGGGTTCTCATTGCGGTGAGCTTGGTCATGATGGGGCAAGACCTCGGAACTATGGGCGTCATGGTGGTGATTGCGGTGGGAATCGTTTTTCTCGCCGGAGCTCGATTGAGCCATCTGTTTACGGTGGTCGCGCTTATTGCTGCGGGTGTGGCCACTCTGGCCCTGCTGAGCCCCTCCCGGGTCAACCGGATTATGACCTGGTTCTCCGGTTGCACCGAGGAGGACTATCTGGGCAGCTGTTGGCAAATTGTGCATTCGACCTACGCGTTGGGCTCCGGTGGGGTTTTTGGCGTGGGTCTGGGGAACTCTCGCGCGAAATGGTCATGGCTTCCTGAAGCGGAGACCGACTTCATCTTTGCGATTGTGGGGGAGGAGCTGGGCCTGATTGGCACCAGCATGGTCATTGTGTCGTTCGTGATCCTTGCGATTGCTCATGGCTCGACTGGTGCGGTCTCAGCCCGATCCTTTCGCCCGCCTTGTGACCGGTGGCGTCATGGTCTGGTTGATTGGTCAGGCGCTCATCAACATTGCCGTGGTGCTCGAAGTTCTCCCTGTTTTGGGAGTACCCCTGCCCTTCATGTCGGTAGGTGGCTCGGCACTGATGTCCTCCCTAATTGGGATTGGGGTGGTGATGGCGCTGAATAGACACGACGCCATCTCCGTGAGCGCGGGACAGAGTCGACGGAGTTCACCTCGATGACGCGAGTTGTGCTTGCCGGCGGCGGAACCGCCGGCCATGTGAATCCTCTGCTCGCTGTTGCCCATGAACTTGTCCGCCAAGGAGAGTGCGCACCTGCGGACATATTCGTGATCGGGACCCGTGAAGGGTTGGAGTCCCGGCTTGTGCCCGATGCTGGGTTTGCCCTGGGAACTATCGCCCGGCTTCCCTTTCCCCGGCGGATGAGTGCCGAGGCGCTGCTGTTCTGGCCACGATTCATCAGCGCTGTGGGGAAAAGTATTCGCTTCATCCGCGCCCATCGGCCCGATGTGGTGGCCGGCTTTGGCGGCTATGCCTCGGCTCCGGTTTATGTGGCAGCGTGGCTGAGCCGGGTTCCCCTGGTGATTCATGAGGCCAATGCCGTGCCAGGTTTTGCTAACCGCTGGGGTGCTCGCCTCACCCCGCACGTGGTGACCACGTTCTCCTTGACCAAGCTCCCCGGTGCCACACTGCTCGGGATGCCGATGCTTCGCAGCATTACTCACCCCCAGACCGCGCCCACGATGTCTTCAGCTCGCCAGCACTTTGGCCTCTCACCCCGGAAGAAGACCCTTGTCGTGACCGGGGGGTCGCAGGGGTCCGTCAGCGTGAACTCCACAGTCCAGGCGGTGGTGGAGGACATTCTTGCGGCGGGCTGGCAGGTGCTCCACATCGTGGGGCACAGAAATCCGCTCCCCACACTCGATACTCCCGGCTATCTAGCTCTGAACTATTGCGACCGGATGGACCTCGCTTTTGCGGCTGCGACCGCAGTGATTTCGAGAGCCGGTGCTGCCACCGTGTCAGAAATTCAACTACTCGGTCTGCCGGCCGTTTTTGTCCCCTACCCGGTTGGCAATGGTGAGCAGGAGAAGAATGCCTGGGATTCCCTGCAGGCAGGGTCCGCGGTTTTGGTCATGGATGCCGATTTCACGCCGGAGTATGTGCGCGCCACTGTGTTGCCTCTGCTCGGGGACGACTCCGCACTTGCGCGCATGCGAACCAGAGCACGAGGGATTGGGCGAGCGAACGCCGCCGAGGATTTTGTCCAGGTCATGAGGGACGCGCTCACTCCTCGGAGGAGGGTTTCCTCGTGGTGAGGCCAGAACTGGGTCGAGCAATCCCCGATGAACTGGGAGTCGTGCACTTCATTGGGATTGGTGGATCGGGCATGAGCGGGATTGCTCGTGTTCTGGCAGAGCGCGGTCTGACAGTGTCGGGGTCCGATCGGGCCGCCTCAGAAGTGACTGAATCCCTGGAACGTGCGGGCATCAGAGTGTCCCTGGGTCACGATGCCTCACATCTGGGAGAGGCCACGACAGTGGTGGTGTCCAGCGCCGTTCGTGAGGGCAACCCCGAGCTTGTCGAGGCTCACGCCCGTGGCCTCCAGGTGTTGCACCGATCCGAAGCATTGCGCTGGATCATCCGAGACAAAAAGGTTCTCGCCGTTGCTGGTTCGCACGGGAAGACCACCTCCACGGCCATGCTCGCCACCGCCCTTGATCGCTCAGGTCGTGACATTGGTGCGGTCAACGGCGGGGTGGTGAGTGAGTGGGGGTGTCCTCGCGATGGGGGTCAGATGACCTTTTCGTGATCGAAGCTGATGAGTCTGATCGATCTTTTGTCGGGTATGCACCAGCCGTGGTGATGGTGACGAACATCGCGGCAGACCATCTGGACTTTTATGGCACTCTCGAGGCCATCTATGAGGCCTTCGAAGACTGTGCCCGGACGGCCAGGGATGCCGTCGTGCTCTGCGCGGATGATGCAGGAACGAGACACCTCGCGTCTCGCCTCGGGGGGACAGGGAAGATTCTGACCTACGGCGTGAGTCCTGATGCGGATGTGGTGCAGAGCGATCTCGTGGCCGGCCCGGTCGCGCGGTTCAGTGTCAGCTATCAGGGCCTGAGCGCGGTCTGCGAGCTCGCTGTCCCGGGGAGGCTCAATGCACTCAACGCCACGGGCGTCATCGCCACGCTGATCGCCAGCGGGTTCTCCTTGGCCGACGCCGCGCAGGCGGCGAGTGGTTTCGAAGGTGCGGATAGACGGTTCCAGTTTCACGGCGAGATTGCCGGTGTCCGTTTCTATGACGACCATGCTCATCACCCCACCGAAGTTGCGGCAGCGCTGGAGACAGCGCGCGCCGTGGTGGGTGAGGGATCCGTCATCACCATGTTCCAACCCCACCTGTATTCCCGGACCCAATACATGGCGACTGAGCTTGCGCAGGCATTCTCTGCCGGGAGCGACCACACCATATTTCTCGACATTTTTGGCTCCCGGGAGGACCCCATTGAGGGTGTGACAACAGACCTCATTCTGCAGAAAATGGCCGGGAGCTCCTCGTTTGAGTTTGAGCCGGACTGGGAAAAAGCCTGTGTGCTGGCCGTCCAGCGCGCCAAGCCCGGTGACATTGTGTTGACCATGTCAACCGGTGATCTCTACCAAATCGTGCCGCAACTCCTAGCTGCGAAGCGTCGCGTCAGCGAGGCTGCGGGTGGATAGGCCAGAGGGTTTCTCTCCCCGCACTTCTCCGAGCACATCATCGAGACGGCGGAGCAAACCCCAACCCGCCCGACGGGTGAGGGCTGCGAGCAAACAGCGGGTCTCGGCCGAAAAAGCGGAGTATCGGCGCTTTACTGAGGCGACGAGGCGGCGCCGGATCACCTGGGCGGTATCCCTGGGTAGTGTGGGGCTGCTCATCTTGAGCGTGGTGGTGTTGACGCTCTCGCCGGTGCTGGCTTTTCGCGAAGTGCGTGTCGAGGGAGGTGACCGGGTCACCTCCAGAGCTGTTGCTGAGGCTTTGGGTGGGTTGTATGGAGAACCTCTTGCTCGGGTGAGTGACGAGCGGGTGCAACGCGCCCTGGAGCCGCTCACTCTGATTCAGGCGTTTGAGACGCGAATTGAGCCGCCCGGGACGCTGGTGGTAACCATCCTTGAACGCAAGCCACTGGGGGCTGTCAGTGCCAGCGGTGCTTTTGAGGTCGTCGATGCCGCGGGGGTGGTGCTCTGGGAGGAGCCCGCTCTCCCTAGAGGATTGCCTCGAATTCTGGTCGCCCCCGATTCCTCGTCCCCCAGCTTTAGCGCGATAAGTCGGGTGTTGCTGGCGCTCCCGGATGAACTGTTAGCCCAGGTGGAGGGAATTACGGCCACCACGCTGGACGATGTGCGATTCACGATCCGGGGAAGCTCACATGAGGTTGTCTGGGGGTCATCAGAGCGCTCAGTCGAAAAGGCTCGCGTGCTCAGAGCCGCTTTGATTGCCCTGGATTCGCGGGAATCACAGGTCATTGATGTGACAACTCCGGACAGTATGGTCGTGCGCACTCGGGGTTGAGGTTTTCTTGCCTTCACCGGGTTCTGCGACACGCCCAGAGCCTCCTTCGAGGAAGCGCATTAGCGCCCTACCTTCAGTCGAGAGCAGAAAGTGAAGAAAACTCTCATCTTCAACTAGAGCTTGAATGTTTACAACAAAGGAGAACCGGTGTCCGGTCAACACAACTACAACGCCCTAATCAAGGTAGTGGGGGTCGGAGGTGGTGGCGTTAACGCCATCAACCGGATGATCGACCGCGGCCTGCGGGGAGTTGAGTTCATTGCCATCAACACCGACGCGCAGGCGTTGCTGATGAGTGATGCGGACGTGAAGCTGGATGTGGGTCGAGACCTGACTCGAGGCCTCGGTGCCGGGGCAGACCCTGAGATTGGGCGCAGGGCCGCCGAAGACCACCAGGAAGAGATCGAACAAGCTCTCGCCGGAGCCGACATGGTGTTTGTGACCGCTGGCGAGGGTGGTGGGACAGGAACCGGGGGAGCGCCCGTTGTGGCCCGTATCGCCAAGTCGATTGGTGCTCTCACCGTGGGAATCGTGACCAAACCTTTTGCCTTTGAGGGAAAACGCCGGATGTCTCAGGCGGAGGTGGGTGTTCAGGCCCTGAAAGACGAGGTCGACACCCTGATTGTGGTTCCCAACGACCGGCTGTTGGAGATCTCAGATCGCACCATCAGCATGTTGGAGGCCTTTGAGACGGCGGATCACGTGTTGCTCGCCGGCGTCCAGGGAATTACCGACCTCATTACCACCCCGGGTCTGATCAACCTGGACTTTGCTGACGTCAAATCGGTCATGCAGGACGCCGGGACCGCGCTCATGGGCATCGGCTCAGCCAGAGGAGCAGACCGCGCCATCAAAGCGGCAGAGCTGGCGGTCGCCTCACCGCTCCTGGAGTCGAGTATTGAGGGAGCCCAGGGTGTGCTTCTGTCCATCCAGGGAGGATCCAACCTCGGTCTCTACGAAATCAATGACGCGGCAAAGCTTGTAGAAGAAGCTGTGCATCCCGATGCCCTCATCATTTTTGGTGCTGTGATTGATGATTCTCTCGGCGATGAGGTTCGCGTCACCGTGGTTGCCGCAGGCTTTGACGAGGCACACCAGCACTCTGTCAAAGCGCCGGTCCCTGCCGCCGAAGTAGAGGTGGACCCGGTATCTCAGGGTCACACTCCGGAGGCAGAAGAATCCTGGCTCTTGCCCACGGAGGAACGACCGGCAGCTGAAGCCGCAGAAGCCCCCGCATTTGCGGCGGAGACCGATGATGACGGCGAACTCGACGTTCCAGAATTTCTCCGGTAGCGCCGCGTGTCCGAGACGCTCGCGGATCGGTGGAATGCCGTTGCGGAGCAGGTAGCGCAAGCGTGCCGGGACAGCAACCGTAGCCCTGACGAGGTCACCACGATTGTGGTGACCAAGTTTCACCCACCCAGCCTGGTGCGCGAGCTGCACGCCCTCGGGGTTCGCCACGTGGGAGAAAATCGCCACCAGGATGCTGCCCCTAAGGCACAGGAGGTCGCAGACCTTGACCTGAGCTGGCATTTTGTGGGTCAATTGCAATCCAACAAAGCCCGCGCCGTTGCCGCCTACTGTGACGTTATTCACTCGGTGGATCGGGAATCACTGGTCGACGCCCTCGCAAAATATGAGGGGTCTGTGGAGGTCTTTCTTGAGGTGAACCTCACTGATGTTCCCGGCCGTGGGGGAGTGGAACCGGCGGATCTGACGAGGCTTGCCGAGAGCACCTTGGCTGCGGGAAACCTTCGCTTGCGCGGCTTGATGGCCGTAGCTCCTCAGGATGAGAGCCCTGCGGAGGCCTTTGACCGGGTGTTGACCTATCGGGACGGCCTTCTCACGGTGGCTCCGGAGGCAACGGAGCTATCCCTGGGGATGTCAGGCGACTTTCCGGAGGCGATTGCCCGCGGTGCGACACACCTGCGCATTGGCACTGCAATCACGGGAAAACGCCCCCAGGGCACCTAGCCTTAAAGAGTAATCCTGCGAACAAGGGGCACTCATGGCAAATGCACTACGCAAAACACTGGAATTTCTCGGATTGGCCGAGGAGTCCTTTGATGACCAGCAGTCATCGAAGACTTCCTCGCGTCCGGAGAGCTCCCAGCCAGCCCCTCGCGCAACCGTCACTCCGCTGCGTCGGGGTTCCAAAAACGGGGTGAGTGATGTGAACGAGATTTTGACTGTCCACCCAAAGAAGTATGACGATGCCAAGACCATTGCGGAGACGTTCCGCGAGGGAATCCCGGTCATCATCAACTTGACCCAGATGAGCGAGTCCGAAGCGCGCCGTCTGGTGGACTTTTCCAGCGGTCTCTCTCAGGGCCTGCACGGGCACATCGAGAGGGTAACCCCCAAGGTCTTCCTGCTGTCTCCCTCTCACGTGTTGGTGAGCGGCGAGGGTGATGGTGTGGAGTCTGAGCTCGACGCATCGCTTGTCGACTAGGACAACTCACGGGTCCAGCCCGGCATAATGGGGGATATGTTCTCCGTTCTCGCAACCCTGGTCTACATCGTGTTGTATGTGTTCTTCATTGCGATGTGGGTGAGGTTTATCTTCGACTGGGTGCGTGTCTTGTCCCGTACTTTCCAACCCAAGGGTCTTGTCCTGGTGGCCGCTGAAGCTGCCTACAGCGTCACAGATCGGCCGTTGGCGGCTGTCCGCAAGGTGGTTCCCACGTTGCGCTTTGGAGGCGCTGGAATTGACCTGGGCTGGAGTGTGTTGATGATTGGAACACTGATCTTGCTCTCGGTTGTCGGGTCACTGCGCTAGCTTTCGCCGATTTCCGAGCCGGAGCGCTAGGCTAACTCCGGGGATTTCAGACATCTCTCAGATGACCGCCGGATCCCAACCCAGAACTAAAAGAGGTACTTTTCATGGCTTTGACAGCTGAAGACATTGTCAACAAGCGCTTTCAGTCGACCAAGTTTCGCGAAGGCTATGACCAGGACGAGGTTGATGATTTTCTTGACGAAGTGGTCGTCGAAATGCGTCGCGTCCTGGCCGAAAACGATGATTTGTCCCAAAAACTTGCGGCGAGTGAAGCCCGAATCGCGGAACTGCAGCGTTCCGGTGGTTCTGCCAGCTCTGTAGGAGTGAATCCTCTTCCCACCTCCGGCGGTGACGTGGTGGATGCCGAGAATGCCAACAACCTCTTGCAACTTGCTCGCAGGCTCCACGAGGAGCACGTGCGTGAGGGTATCCAGAAACGCGACGAACTCATTGCGGAGGGTCATGCTCAAGCTGCGCGAATCGTGCAGGAGGCTGAAACCGAACACTCTCAGGCTAAGCAGCGTCTGCGCGAAGAGTATCAGTCCATCGAGAGCGAGGTCGAGCAGCTGCGCAACTTCGAGCGCGAATACCGAGCAAGCCTGAAAGCTTTCATCAGCCAGCAGGTTCAAAGCTTGGACTCTCCTTCGTTTCCGCCAGCTCGACCAGAAGGTGCGTAGTAGCGTCTGTGACCTGATGGGGGACTTCCCGGTGAAGCGCCCTGTAAGAGGTAGCTAGTGTCCGAAACGCGGACGATTGCTGTTCCCGAGGGTTTGGGGGGCGAGCGACTCGATGTTGTCCTGTCTCGCCTGTTTGGCTTCTCGCGCGCCTTTGCCCAGAGCGTGATTGAGGAGGGTGGAGCGCTCCTCGATGGTGCTGCGGGCGGAAAGTCAGAGCGAGTGCGCTCGGGTGCGCTTCTGGAGGTCACCTTTGAGCCCAAAAAGGCCCCCACTATCGTTCCGATCGTCGTGGACTCCATGGCAATCCTCTACGACGACGACGACGTCGTCATTATTGACAAACCCCCGGGGTTGGCGGCTCATCCGGCACCCAGCTGGGAGGGGCCTTCGGTGCTCGGCGCTCTCGCCGGTGCGGGGTATCGAATTTCGACCTCGGGTCCTCCTGAGCGTCAAGGGATTGTTCATCGCCTGGATGTGGGAACTTCCGGGGTCATGGCTGTGGCGAAGAGCGAAGTTGCCTACAGTCGACTGAAGCGAGCGTTCAAGGCCCGTGAGGTCCATAAGATTTACCATGCTCTCGTCCAGGGTCACCCAGATCCGAGCATCGGCACCATCGATGCCCCCATTGGGCGACACCCCAGTTCGTCGTGGAAGTTTGCGGTGGTGGCCGGCGGTCGGGATTCCATCACCCACTACGAGGCCATCGAGTCGTTCGCCTCAGCGAGTCTTCTGAGGGTGAGCCTGGAAACGGGGCGAACCCACCAAATTCGGGTTCACATGAGTGCTCACCGCCACCCGATTGTGGGGGACACGCTCTATGGCGCTGACCCCACGCTCGCGCAGCGTTTGGGGGTGTCTCGGCAGTGGCTCCACGCCAGCGAGCTGGAGTTCACCCATCCGGTGAGTGGGAAGACTGTGCATGTTGAATGCGGCTTTCCGGATGACCTTAATGTCGCACTTGAGCGCTTAAGGGCCTGAGCGCCGGGGCGCCTTCCCCTTCAGGGGTCACTCCGGTTTACTCTGGAGACTCCCGATCCTCTAGGAGCACTTGGTGACCCCATCCAGCGACTCATTTGCACACCTCCATGTGCACACCGAGTATTCGATGCTGGATGGTGCAGCCAAGATTTCAGACCTTGTCGATGAGGTAGCTCGCCAAGAGATGCCGGCCGTGGCCATTACCGACCACGGAGTCATGTTTGGTGCCTACGAGTTCTGGAAGACGGCCACCGCCGCAGGGGTGAATCCGATCATTGGTATTGAGGCTTACCTGACTCCTGGAACCCCTCGGGGCGATAAAACACGGGTCAAATGGGGTTCCGGTGGGGAGGACGACGTGTCGGGCGCCGGTGCCTACACCCACCTCACGTTGATGGCGGAAAACACGACGGGGATGCACAACCTGTTCCGGATGTCCTCGCTCGCCTCTCTGGAGGGCTACTACTTCAAGCCTCGGATGGACCGGGATTTGCTCCAGACCTATGCCTCCGGCGTGATCGCCACCACTGGGTGCCCCAGCGGTGAGGTCCAGACCCGGTTGCGCCTGGGTCAGTATGACGAAGCCCTCGCCGCCGCCGCGGAATTTCGCGACATCTTTGGCGCCGACAACTACTTTGTGGAACTGATGGACCACGGGCTGGGAATTGAGAAACGGGTGATGGCTGATTTGGTCCGCCTGTCCAAGGACCTGGGTATTCCGTTGCTGGCGACAAACGACCTTCACTACACGAAGGCTGACGACTCTGAAGCTCACGCCGCATTGCTCTGCGTCCAGTCGGGGTCAACGTTGGATGACCCAAAGCGTTTCAAGTTTGATTCCAACGAGTTCTATGTGAAATCTGCGGCGCAGATGAGGACACTGTTTGCGGATTTCCCCGAAGCCTGCGACAACACGTTGCTGATTGCCCAGCGAGCCTCGGTGTCTTTTGATGAAGCCGCAAACTATATGCCACTGTTCCCTGTTCCTGAGGGCGAATCGGAGACGAGCTACTTCGAGAAAGAAGTCCACCGAGGACTGAAGGAGCGCTATCCGACAGGAATTCCGGAGCGAGTGCAAGCGCAAGCTGACTACGAGATCGGTGTTATCTCGCAAATGGGATTTGCCAGCTACTTCCTGGTAGTGGCGGACTTCATCAACTGGGCAAAAGAGCACGGTATTCGAGTGGGCCCGGGTCGTGGGTCGGGAGCCGGCTCGATGGCCGCCTACGCGATGCGGATCACCGAGCTTGACCCACTCCAGCACGGACTCATCTTTGAACGATTCCTGAATCCCGACCGCGTTTCCATGCCCGACTTCGATGTGGACTTCGATGAGCGTCGCCGCGGTGAAGTTATTCGCTATGTCAGCGACAAATACGGTGACGACCGCGTCGCGCAGATCGTCACCTTCGGCACCATCAAGGCCAAACAGGCCCTCAAGGATGCCTCCCGAGTGCTGGGCTTTCCCTTTGGGATGGGGGAGAAGCTCACAAAGTTGATGCCCACCGGTGTCATGGGGAAGGAAATGTCCCTGGATGGGGTTTTAGACAAGAGTCACGAGCGTTACCGGGAGGCTGCCGACCTGCGAGAGCTTGTGGAGTCAGACCCCGAAGCGAAGCAGGTATTTGAGACCGCCCAGGGGCTGGAGAACCTCAAGCGCCAATGGGGTGTGCACGCCGCGGGCGTGATCATGTCCAGCTCGCCGTTGCTGGACATCATCCCGATTATGCGTCGAGAGCAGGATGGCCAGATTGTCACCCAGTTCGACTTCCCGGCCTCGGAGGCTCTGGGGTTGGTCAAGATGGACTTTCTCTCGCTTCGAAACCTGACCATCATCGACGATGCTCTGGACAATATTGAGCTCAACCGCGGCCATCGTCCGGTGTTGGAGGAGCTCTCCCTGGACGATGAGGCCGCCTACTCACTTCTTGGTCGAGGAGACACCCTCGGCGTCTTTCAGCTCGATGGCGGACCGATGAGGAGCCTGCTCCGCCTCCTGAAACCCGACAGCTTTGATCACATATCGGCAGTTCTGGCCCTGTACCGACCGGGACCGATGGGTGCGGATTCGCACACCAACTACGCATTGCGCAAAAACGGGCAACAGGAGATTGCCCCGCTCCACCCAGAGCTTGCTGACGCTCTTCAGGAGGTTTTGGGCGAGACCTACGGGCTCATTGTGTATCAAGAGCAGGTCATGGAAATTGCCCAGAAGCTTGCCGGGTACACGCTGGCCCAAGCCGATCTCCTGCGGCGCGCGATGGGCAAAAAGAAGAAAGAAGAGCTCGATATTCAATTCGAAGCCTTCCGCGAGGGGATGCGGCAGAACGGGTTCTCTGATGACTCGATTCAGGCCCTCTGGGAGGTGTTGGTCCCCTTCTCGGATTACGCATTCAACAAGGCCCACTCGGCGGCCTACGGAATGATTTCCTACTGGACTGCGTACCTCAAGGCGCACTATCCCGCGGAATATATGGCCGCGCTGCTCACCAGCGTGAGTGATCAGAAAGACAAGTCCGCCATCTACCTCAATGAGTGTCGACGGATGGGGATTAAAGTTCTCCCCCCTGATGTGAACGAGTCGATTGCCACTTTTAGCGCTGTGGGGGAGGACATTCGATTTGGGCTCGCCGCCATTAGAAACGTGGGGGTGGGGGTTGTCCAGGGCATTCGTGAGGCCCGCGAGACACAGGGGATCTTTGCGTCCTTCCATGACTTCGTCAAGAAGGTTCCCTCGAGTGTCTTGAACAAGCGCACGGTGGAGTCACTCATCAAAGGCGGGGCGTTTGATGGCCTGGGTCATACCCGGCGCGCACTGCATGACATTCATGAGTCCGTCGTGGAGTCCGCCGCGCGGGACAAGAAAGCCGAAGAACACGGTGATGTGGGCTTTGACTTTGACAGTCTTTTTGCAGAATCAGGAACTGGGTCAACTCAGGTTGTTCCCGATCGACCCGAGTGGTCGAGAAAAGAGCTCTTGAGCTTGGAGCGGGACATGCTGGGGCTCTATGTCTCGGATCACCCTCTCGCCGGCCTCGAGGTAACCCTGGCTGCCGAAGCGGAGGTCTCAATCGTGGAGCTTCTCGCATCAGACCGAGAGGACGGCGAATCCGTCACCGTTGCGGGCTTGGTGACGGCGGTGAGCCACCGGGTTGCCAGAACCAGTGGCAACCCCTACGCCCAGGTCACCATCGAAGATTTTGGCGGGGAAGTGGGGGTGATGTTCCTCGGTAAGACGTATAAGAATTACCAGACCGATTTGGTCGAGGACTCAATTGTGTCCCTGCGAGGACGAGTATCCAGGAGGGATGACGGCCTGGGTCTCCACGCCATTGAGTTGTTCCCGCTGGATGTATCGCGGGATATTCGACATGAGCCGCTCACCCTAACTGTGCCTGAGTCCTTTGCCACCGTTCCCGTCCTGACCGCACTCGATGAGGCACTGGGTCGGCACGAGGGGCAGGCCACTGTGCGCCTGAGACTGGTGAAGTCCGGTGTCGCCCGAGTGTTCCAGTTACCGCGAACGGTGAGTGTGACTGAAGACCTGATTGGCGAAGTAAAGAGCCTGCTTGGCTCACACTGTCTGAGCCGCTAGATCGGAGCCACTGTCTGGTAGTCACGCTCCGAGTAGACCAGAGGTTGTGCAGGATCCCCAAGAGCCCCACCCGTGACACGGGCGGCCACCATGGCGCTGAATTCGACTTCGGTGATGGCCACGACGGTGGCGGACATCCAGGCATGAACACCGGTGAGGAGTGGGAGCCCGCCGGGGCCCTCTTCCCAGTGGTCACCGTCAAAGCGCTGGTCGGACTCGCCTGCGATTTTCTTCGCTAGCTCCAGGTTGTCGGCCGAGAGAAGGTGAATGAGAACGGGGGTGTCCATGGAAACCGATGACCATGAACTTGCCGTTTGGGCCATATTGAAAGTGGCGATGGGGGGATTGGCCGACAGTGATGCCAGCGACGTCGCAATAAATCCCGTGGGGGACCCATCTTTCTTTCGCAGTGTCACCACTGCGATGCCCGCGCCGTGGCGACGGAAAGATTCGAGGAAGGCTTGCGAGGGGCTGAGTGCGTCTGAAGATGTCATCACCTCTAGCTTAAGCCAGAGTCCCCGGGTTTATTCCCCACCCCAGATACGATGGGGGAGCCATGATTCGGATAGAAGATCTTCGAGGCGTTGCCCTCACCGCGAAGAACGCTCAGGGGTTTGTCCCGCGAGTGACTCTGGGCAGGGCGGAAGTGGATTCCACGGTCGGGGAACTCATGAGCGAGGTTGCCAAGGAGGGGTCCATCGCTCTCAAACGGCACGCCCTCGAGTTTGACGGTGTTGACGTTGCCGACCTGAGGGTGAGCGCTGCGGCCCTCAAGGGAGCGCTCTCCGGGTTGGACAAAGACGTCAAAGCTGCGTTGCAGGAATCAATCCGGCGCGTTCGTGCTGCCTCAGAGGACGCCGTTCCACAGTCCACAACGACCACCTATAACGCCGGTGGCACAGTGACGACCCGCTATGTTCCCGTCGATCGTGCGGGTGTCTATGTCCCCGGTGGTAAAGCTGTGTACCCCTCAAGCGTGGTCATGAACGTCGTAGCGGCCCAAGCGGCCGGTGTGCCCGACATCGTCGTCGTCTCACCGGCCCAGAAAGAATGCGGGGGGTTGCCCCACCCCACCATCCTGGCTGCCGCAGAACTCTTGGGGATCACGGAGGTGTATGCACTCGGTGGGGCAAGTGCCATCGCAGCTCTCGCCTGGGGTGTCCCCGACATCAACCTGGAGCCAGTCTCGGTGATTACCGGGCCAGGTAACAGATACGTCGCCGCAGCAAAACGGCAGGTGACCGGTCAGGTCGGGATTGACTCCGAGGCTGGACCCACCGAAATCGGAATTATCGCCGATGAGACAGCTCACCCCGAGTTTGTCGCCGCGGACCTTGTCTCACAAGCGGAACACGATGAGCTGGCCTCGGCCGTGCTGATTACGACGTCGATGGAGCTTGCCACCCGGGTGGAGGCAGCGCTTACGCGCCAGGTTGCCCAGACCCACCACGCCGAGCGCGTGACGGCTGCCCTGAGCGGCGAGCAATCGGCAATTGTGGTCGTTGACACCCTTACACAGGCAGTTGATCTGGCCAATGCTCTCGCCGCTGAGCACCTGGAAATCATGGTCGAGAACCCCGATGAGATAGTCCGGGGTGTTCGGCATGCGGGTGCGATATTTGTCGGTGATTACACTCCGGTGAGCGCCGGAGACTACCTCGCGGGATCGAATCACGTGCTTCCCACCGCCGGTGGAGCTAAGTTCACCTCAGGGTTATCACCGCTGACCTTCCTCCGCTCACAGCAGGTCGTGGAATACGACAAGGCGGCGTTGGGGCAGATAGCAGAGTCGATTGTTGCTCTTGCGCGGGCGGAAAACCTTCCGGCGCACGGCGATGCCGTGACAACCCGCTTTGTCGAAGCCGGCGAACTATAGGCTTAGGCCACCATGTATTGCCCTTTTTGTCGCCATCCGGACAGCCGTGTAATCGACTCCCGCACCAGCGATGACGGGGTCTCCATTCGACGTCGCCGACAGTGCCCCGAATGCGGTCGACGCTTCTCCACCCTCGAAACCGCCAGTTTGAGCGTGATCAAGCGCAGTGGTGTGACGGAGCCTTTTTCCCGGGAAAAGATCGCCTCAGGTGTGAAGAAGGCCTGTCAGGGGCGACCTGTGACAGACCAGGACCTCGCTCAGCTCGCGCAGCGCGTTGAGGAGACAATCCGCCAGACCGGAGCCTCCCAAGTCGACGCCAACGAGATTGGGCTGGCAATTTTGGAGCCGCTTCGAGAACTTGACGAGGTTGCCTACCTCCGTTTCGCCTCGGTTTATCAAGGGTTTGAGAGCTTGGATGATTTTGAGTCGGCCATTGATGCCCTGCGGAGCTCCAGCCCATCGTCGGCAGAGGACGGCTGATGTACGAGGCTTTTTTCTCGATACTTAAGCGCCTCAATCCGGAATTTACCCACCATCTCGGAATGCTCGTTGTCCGATTTGCTGGCACCCGCCTGGGTTCCCTGGTTCTGCGATCTGATAAGGCTCTCTCCCCGGCGATGCGGGTCATGACCCTGGGTGCAGCGTTTGAATCCCCGATAGGCCTAGCCGCGGGTTTTGATAAGAATGCCGTCGCCATCAGGGGATTTCACACCCTGGGTTTTGGGCACGTCGAGGTCGGGACAGTCACTCCTCTGCCTCAACCGGGAAACGAGACCCCCAGGCTTTTTCGCCTGCCCGATGATTTCGCACTCATTAACCGCATGGGGTTCAACAACGACGGGGTGGAGGCGATCGCCGCCCGACTGAAGAAAGTGCGAGCGCGCGGGGGCACCCTTCCGATGATTGGCGTCAATATTGGCAAGAACAAAGCAACCCCGCAGGATAGGGCTGGTGATGACTATGTCGCCTGCACCAAGGCGCTAGCGCAGTATGCGGATTACCTCGTGGTGAACGTGAGTTCCCCGAACACCCCGGGTCTTCGAGGTCTCCAAGAGCGGTCGTCTCTTGAACCGATTCTCACAGCGGTGCTTCAGCACGCTGATGACACCCCGGTTCTGGTCAAGATTGCGCCGGATCTGGGCGACGAGGCAATCGCGGAGGTGGTGGAGTTGGTGTGTGATCTGGGTCTCGCGGGAATCGTCGCGGTCAACACCACAATTTCTCGAGAAGGTCTGGCCACCTCGCCCGGCGATGTCTCCGCCATGGGGGAGGGAGGGCTCTCCGGAAAGCCGTTGAGTCAGCGCTCCCTCGAGGTTCTCACGCTGATTCGCCAAACACTGCCCCGGGAATACTGCGTGATCAGCGTCGGCGGGGTCTTCACCGGTGACGATGCGCAACGCCTCTTGGAGCAGGGTGCCACCCTGGTTCAGGCGTATACCGGGTTCGTCTATCGGGGGCCGTTTTTTGCCAGAAAAGTCCTCGAAGAAATGGGCGGCAGCCGCTAGGTCGGCTTCTCTCCTCGCTTGACCTGCGCTTTGGGCAGTCGGAGCCCGCGCATCTGCAATGCCCGCATCGCGGCATACCAGCGCACCCCAGTTTGCACTTTCTCCTCACCGTATTTTGCGCGCAAACCCTTCCGCACACCGGCGCCCACAACAAAGGCATCGATGATGGTGACCAAGAAGAATGCCCAGAGCACGACGATGGCGATGAACTGAGCTGCCAGCGACGGGAGAAAAGTTGCGATGATGACGGCAAACATGATGGGGATGAGGAACTCACCAAAGTTCCAGCGCGCATCAACGTAGTCTCGAACCCACTTCTTTTGGGGCCCCTTGTCGCGCAGCGGGAGGAACCGTTCTTCACCGTTTGCCATACCCAGGCGGGCTCTCTCACGTTCCTTGGTGAGGCGGGCTCTCGCTTCTTTGCGGTTATTGGACACCAGAGGTCGCTTGAGCTCTGCTTCGCGATCCTTGCGTCGAGGAGTGGGGTGCCCCTTGCCGTGAACCTCGGCGTCATCGCCTGGTGAAAGTTCCTGTGCCACGTGTACCTCTCCTGCAACGAACGGTGTTCCACCAGATTAGCGGGGAGATGATGCAACACTTCCCAGAGCGTGTCCAGCTGATTTCAGAATGCGCCAGCTACACTAGAGCTCCGCGGAAAGGACCCGGCAATGTCAGAAACTCTGAATCAAACCCATGGCGTATCGCTCACGGATCAGGCTGCTCTCAAGGTCCGCAACCTGCTTGAACAAGAGGGTCGGGATGACTTGCGGCTCCGTGTTGCCGTCCAGCCCGGGGGCTGCTCCGGACTGATTTACCAGCTGTTTTTTGACGAGCGCCTCATGGAGGATGACCTTGTTCGCGACTTCTCAGGCGTTGAGCTTGTGGTCGACAAGATGAGCTCTGCCTATGTTGAGGGTGCCACTGTCGACTTTGAAGACACCATCCAGAAGCAGGGGTTCACTATCGATAACCCCAACGCCGAGGGCAGCTGTGCCTGCGGCGACAGTTTCTCTTAAACCCCTGAATAAAGCGCCCACACGCGCCATTCTGAGAGTGGAGCGCACGGGGGATGTCGTACACTTGGGCCTAAGAGCTTGGTTGACTGAGGTGAAAGGTTTCCTGTGCGCCACACCCTAAAGCGCGGCCTCAAGGGCGCGTCACTTCTGACTGTGTTGGCCGTTGTGTTGGCAGGGTGTACATCGCAGAGCGCCCTAGGTTGGCTCCCCACGGAGCGGGGCCTGACGAACCAGGTCGACCGGGTCATTGATCTGTGGGTGGTGTCCTGGATTGTCCTACTCATCGTGGGTGTGATTACCTGGCTGCTGATTATCTGGGCGTCAGTGGTCTACCGTCGCCGCCGCGGACAGACCGGTCTCCCGGCCCAATTGCGCTACAACATGCCTATTGAGACCTTCTATACGGTGGTTCCCCTCATCCTCGTTCTGGGGTTCTTTGCCTTCACTGCGCGGGATCAGACCATCATCGAAACCCCGCTCGAAGAGCCTGACGTCTCGATCGAGGTCTACGGCAAGCGCTGGGCGTGGGACTTCAACTACTTGAACGAAAACGTTTACCTCTCCGGCATCCAGGGGCAAGAGATTCCTGGCGGGGGAGTGGACACCGAGCTCCTCCCCAAGCTTTACCTTCCGGTTGACCAGAAGGTAGAAATCAAGATTGAGTCGCGTGACGTCATCCACTCGTTTTGGGTCATTGACTTCCTCTATAAGAAAGACATGATTCCTGCGCGCACCAACTACTGGTATTTCATTCCCCAGGAAGAAGGGGTGTTCCGGGGCAAGTGTGCGGAGCTGTGTGGTGAGTACCACTCTCTGATGCTCTTCGAGGTCCACGTGGTCTCAGAGCAGGAATACAACCAGCAGATTCAGGCTCTCCGAGCCCAAGGCAATGTGGGACGCCTGGGCGCTGAGGCAAACGTGTTACAGAACCTTCCCGGATCCGGCGCATTTAGTGAGAGCGAGTAGCAGCAGATGACAACTACGGCCCCCCGTCCCTCAGTCACCGAAACCCCGCAGGGTCTCTCGAACGCGAGAGTTGCCCGCAAGGGAAACCTCTTCGTCGAGTGGATTACCACCACCGACCACAAGAAGGTTGGGTACCTGTACCTGATCACGTCGTTCATCTACTTCCTGCTCGGCGGGGTGATGGCTTTGGTCATCCGCGCACAGCTCTTCGCTCCCGGTCTCGAAATTGTGGCCACCAAGGAGCAGTACAACCAGCTCTTCACCATGCACGGCACCATCATGTTGCTGATGTTTGCCACCCCTCTTTTTGCGGGATTCGCAAACGTCTTGATGCCCCTGCAAATTGGTGCCCCCGATGTCGCGTTCCCGCGTCTGAACGCCCTTGCCTACTGGTTCTTTAGTTTTGGTTCGCTCATTGCCGTTGCCGGGTTCCTGACCCCGCAGGGCGCGGCCGCCTTTGGGTGGTTTGCTTATGCCCCGCTATCGAGTCAGACGTTCTCGCCGGGACTGGGGGCAAACCTCTGGGTGTTTGGTCTGGGTTTGAGCGGTTTCGGGACCATTTTGGGTGCCGTGAACTTCATCACCACCATCATCACGATGCGCGTTCCCGGAATGACGATGTGGCGTATGCCGATTTTCACCTGGAACACCCTGGTCACCTCAATTCTTGTGTTGTTGGCGTTTCCCGTGTTGGCGGCTGCGATGCTCGCATTGGGCTCCGACCGGGTGTTTGGCTCCCATGTCTATGACGCGGCCAATGGTGGGGCCATCCTCTGGCAACACCTGTTCTGGTTCTTTGGTCACCCCGAGGTGTACATCATCGCTTTGCCCTTCTTTGGAATTGTCTCGGAGATTTTCCCGGTCTTCAGCCGTAAGCCGATCTTTGGGTACAAGACACTGGTCTACGCGACGATTGCGATTGCGGCTCTGTCGATGACCGTGTGGGCTCACCACATGTATGTAACGGGTTCCGTCTTGCTTCCGTTCTTTGCTCTGATGACGATGCTCATAGCGGTGCCCACCGGTGTGAAGATATTCAACTGGATAGGCACCATGTGGCGGGGCTCCGTCACGTTTGAGACCCCATTGTCTTTGCTTTGGGCTTCCTCATCTCCTTCGTGTTCGGTGGCCTTACCGGTGTGATCCTGGCCTCCCCACCGCTTGATTTCCACGTCTCGGACAGCTACTTCGTGGTGGCTCACTTCCACTATGTGGTGTTTGGAACAGTCGTCTTCGCGATGTTCGCGGGCTTCTACTTCTGGTGGCCTAAGTTCACCGGGAAAATGCTCAACGAGTCCCTGGGGCACGTGCACTTCTGGATCCTGTTCGTAGGCTTCCACATGACGTTCCTGATTCAGCACTGGCTTGGCGTCATGGGTATGCCCAGGCGTTACGCGACCTACCTCCCGGAGGATGGCTTTACCTGGATGAACCAGCTCTCCACGGTGGGATCGGTGCTTCTGGCGCTGTCGATGATTCCGTTCTTCCTCAACGTCTACCTGACTGCTCGTAACGGGCAGAAGGTGACGGTGAACGACCCGTGGGGCTACGGTCGCTCGCTGGAGTGGGCAACCTCGTGTCCTCCTCCCCGCCACAACTTCACCTCGATTCCTCGGATTCGGTCAGAGTCGCCTGCCTTTGATCTCAACCACCCGGAAGTCGATCTGCCGGCTATTGAGCGGGAAAAGAAAGCCCCCGCACAGGCGGCGAAATAGGCTAGGAACTCATGAAGACAAACATTGCTCTCCTGTGGGTCCTGACGGCATATTTCTTTGCCCTGGCCGCCATATACACGATCTGGTCACTCATCGACTCAGGTGCCGTGGAGTGGGTGGGTTCGCTGGCCATTGTGCTGAGCGGGGCGCTGACAATATTTATCGCCTTCTATCTGCAGGTTCAACTGAGGAACCAGGGCGGAGACCTGCCCGAAGACCGACTGGATGCCGAGATTGATGAGGGCGACCCCGAAATCGGCTTTTATAGCCCGTGGAGCTGGTGGCCCATCATGCTCGCGGGAGGCGCCGCGGTGGCGTTCCTCGGCCTCGCCGTTGGCTACTGGGTCTCGCTGTATGCCGTGCCCTTTATCTTGATTGGTATCGTGGGTTGGACCTACGAGTATTACCGAGGATATTTTGCCCGCTAGTACCCCCGTCATCCGGTTCGCTACCACAGCCGATAGCGAGGCAATTCTCGCGTTGGTGGGGCGTCTTGGCCACGCTGTGCCCGTGGATGCGGAGGCTTTTCGCACTACTTTCCCCCAGGTGCTGGCAGATCACCCCCGGTCACTCCTGCACGTTGCCGAGGTTGACGGCGTTATCGCGGGATACGCACTCACCACCATCTCTCACCTGCTCTATACCAATGGCCCCTCGGCCCAGCTGCAAGAGATTGTGGTGGATGACACCCTTCAGACCAGGGGAGTGGGGACAGCTCTGGTCCGAGCCGTAGAGCAGGCCTGCGAAGAAGGCGGTGTCACCCAGTTGACCGTCGCCTCACGGCGTGCAGGGGGCTTCTATGACCGACTCGGCTACACCCAGCAGGCCGAATACATGCGGAGACTCTTCTAGAGCTGAGGGTTTATCGACCGCTCGGCGATAACCCGGCTCACACCGCTAGTGTTTGCCGGCGCCTTCGAGCTCTTTAGCCTCGATCGGGAGCACCCGATCCTCAAAGAACCAGCGAGATACTCCCGCTCGCAACTTGGTGCCCACCGTGATTCGACCTTCATCGTTGGGTCGCACCGTGAGGGGCTGGTACTCGTTGTAGTCCAGGAGTCTCCAGCGCTCATAGTCATCGAGCTGTTCGTGAACCTCGACATATTCTCCACCGGGCAAACGAACAATCCGTCCACTCTCGTAGCCGTGGAGCGCGATTTCACGATCCTTCCGCTGCAGGGCGAGACAGGTGCGCTTGGTGATCATGAACGCCGCGATAGGGGCCAGAATCAGCAGCACCTGCAATGTGTTGATGACACCCTCGATCGTCATTTTGAAGTGCGTGGCAATGAGGTCGGAGCTCGCTGCAGCCCAGAGGACCGCGTAGAACACGATGCCTGTGGCACCAATAGCCGTGCGGGTGGGGGCGTTTCGGGGGCGCTCCGCGATGTGGTGCTCGCGCTTATCGCCCGTCACCCACGCTTCGAAGAATGGATACACGGCGACGGCGCCGAGGAACACAATGAGAACCACCGTTGGGGCAAGAATGTTCATGGCCCAGGTGTAGCCAAAGAGCACAAACTCCCAGCCCGGCGGGACCAATCGCAGGGCCCCATCGGCAAAACCGATATACCAGTCAGGTTGTGTCCCCGCTGACACAGGGGAGGGGTCGTAGGGCCCGTAGTTCCATATCGGGTTGATGGTGAAGAGCGAGGCAATCAGCATGATCACACCGAACACCAGGAAGAAGAAGCCACCAGCCTTTGCGGCAAACACCGGCATGACCGGCGAGCCCACCACGTTGTCGTTCGTGCGACCGGGGCCAGCGAACTGGGTGTGCTTGTTGACGACCAACAGGACCATGTGGATGGCCAAAGTGGCAATCAGGATTGCGGGCAACAGCATGATGTGCAACACATACAACCGCGGAATGACTTCCATTCCGGGGAATTGGTCACCGAAGAACAGATAGGACATCCACACGCCGACCACGGGGAAGGCTTTGATCATGCCATCGATGATGCGCAGGCCGTTTCCGGACAGCAGGTCATCGGGGAGGCTGTAGCCGGTGAAACCCTCGGCCATGGCCAGAACAAAAAGCAGGAATCCGACGATCCAGTTGAGCTCACGAGGCTTGCGGAATGCTCCGGTGAAGAACACCCGAAGCATGTGCAGCGCGATGGCCGCGACAAACAGCAGGGCTGCCCAGTGGTGGACCTGCCTCATCAACAGTCCGCCTCGAATGTCGAAGGAGAGATCGAGTGAGGTGTGGTAGGCCACCGACATTTCGATGCCCTTGAGGGGCAGGTAGGAGCCCTCGTAGGGCACGTGGGACATGGAGGGGTCGTAGTAGAAGGTCAGGAAGGTTCCACTGATCAGGATGACGATGAACGAGTACAGCGCCACTTCACCGAGCATGAAGGACCAGTGGTCAGGGAAAATTTTGCGACCGAGCGTTTTGACCGCGGTGGAGGCGCTGGTGCGCTCGTCTACGTAGTTGGCAGCCCAGTTGGTAAACCGCATGCCACGGCCGACATCAGCTTGGGGTGTGCTCTCTAGTGTTGTGCTCACAGTTGACGCTCCCAGAAACTCGGTCCAACAGGTTCAGTGAAACCACTTCGTGCTACCAGGTATCCTTCCGCATCAATGGTGATAGGAAGCTGTGGAAGGGGGCGTGCCGCGGGCCCAAAGATAACTTCACAGTGATTTGCCACGTCAAACTCAGATTGGTGGCAGGGGCACAGGAGGTGATGCGTCTGCTGCTCATAGAGTGCAACAGGGCATCCCACGTGGGTGCAAATCTTGGAATACGCCACAATTCCTTGGTAGGACCAGTCGGTCTTTGCCGGGTCTTCTTTGAGCTCATCGACGGGCAAACGCATCAGCAGAACAGCTGCTTTGGCCTTTTCTTCGAGTTTGCCGTGTTCGAGGTCTTTCCAGCCATCGGGAACGACGTGGAACGCAGACCCGATGGTTACTTCGGAGGCTTTAATGGGGATTCCACTGGGGTCACGGGTGAGGCGCACACCCTCTGACCACATGGTTGTCTTCATGAGCTCAATGGGGTCCGCCGCTGGCGCGAGGTCGCGGAACAGGACAACAGCGGGAATTGGTGTGGCGATAAGCGCACCAAAGAGGGTGTTGCGAATGAGGGAACGTCTCGTGAACCCCGACTCCTTGTTGGCTTGCTGGAACGTTTCGACAGCCGCTTGGCGGGACTCGTCGCTGCCCCTGGTGGGGTGACGCTCCTCGACGAGCTCGTGCCCGTGCATGAGTGCCTTAGCCCACTGCACGGCACCGATGCCCACACCGAGGAGAGCGACAGAAAGACCCAGGCCCACTGTGAGGTTGTTCATGCGCACGGAGCTCATGTCGCCGGGGATGATCGGAAAAATCACGTAGGCAACGGCAGCAAACACGCTTCCCACGATGGAGAGCACAAAGAACAGAGCGATTCGCCGCTCCATACCCTTGGCTTCTTTGTCATCCAAGTCCGTCACACGCTGGTGCTCGGGAGCTAAGCCAGGATTCTGCGGCGCAGTGGAGCGCTCAACAGCGGTGCCAGGGTCGACAACGTCGTCGTGACCGGAGGTCTCGACATCCGAAGACGGTGGCTTTTGTGCCATTGCGCGTTCCCTTTCCCTGTGACCTAGTTAGAGCGAGCTGTCAGCCACACCGCGACGGCAATAAGACCGCCGAGGCCGATGAGCCAAATGAACAAACCTTCGGATACTGGCCCCAAGCTGCCGAGAGAGAAGCCACCCACCGACGGGTTTTCATCGAGGTAGCGCAAATAGGTAATGACGTCGTTCTTCTCTTCGGGACTCAAATTCATGTCACTAAATACGGGCATGTTTTGGGGACCAGTCACCATGGCGCCGTAGACGTGAATGGGCTCCAAGTCGCGCAGGTGGGGAGCGTACTTACCTTCGGTGAGCGCACCACCGGCTCCTGCGACGTTGTGACACATGGCGCAGTTGATCCGGAATAGTTCTGCTCCATTGGCGACATCGCCATCACCGGCGTAATACTTCGGGTCTGGCATACCCGGCCCCGGAGCAAGAGAAGCAACCCAGGCAGCCATTGCGTCGATTTGGGGCTGCGTGAATTGGACCGGTTTGACCTCGGCCTGAGGTCCAGAGGCAGCCATCGGCATCCGACCTGTTCCGACCTGGAAATCAACGGACAGCGCTCCCACACCAATTAACGTCGGCCCGGCAACGGTTCCTTCGGAGTTCAGACCGTGACAGCTTGCGCAGTTGGCGAGGAAGAGCTTCTCGCCCTCTTCCACCAGCGCCTCTTGCGACAGCGGAGCGTCCTGGGCGTGTGCGATCCCGGTGCTGGCCGCGGCATAAGCGCCGCCAGTGACGAACAAACCAATCACCAGGAGGAGCGCACCCATCAGGGGGTGGCGACGACCGGAACGGCGAGGGGAGCGGGATGACGGCATAGGGGAGTGCAACTACTTTCTTGTCTCGTTATCTCAGGATGTAAATGACGAGGAACAGACCGATCCAGACCACGTCAACGAAGTGCCAGTAATAGGAAACCACAATGGCGCTGGTTGCCTCCCGATGAGTGAAGTTCTTCACAGCATATGCTCGGCCGATTACCAGCAAGAACGCAATCAATCCGCCGGCCACGTGGAGGCCGTGGAAGCCAGTCGTGAGGAAGAACGCAGAGCCGTAGGCATCCGAAGAAAGCGTGAGGCCATACGAGGCCAGCAGGGCGTACTCATACACCTGGCCCGCGACAAAAATGGCCCCCATCGCATAGGTGATGAAGAACCACTCGATCATGCCCCACTGGGTCGGTTTCCAGCCGGTTGCTCGAGCTTGCAAGCGCTCAGCGGCAAACACACCAAACTGTGCGGTCACACTGGAGAGCACGAGAATCGTCGTGTTGACCGCTGCGAAAGGGATATCGAGCAGGGGAACACGGGACTCCCATAGTTCGGGCGATGTCGAGCGAAGCGTGAAATAGATCGCAAACAGCCCCGCGAAAAACATCACCTCGCTACCCAGCCACACGATGGTGCCCACAGCAACGACATTGGGTCGATTTACTGTGGGCGCGGAAAGACCTGGTGTTAGAGATGTGCTGCTCACCCCTCCATTATGCCTGATGCCAGACTGGGACTTTGCCCCACGACATGCCCGATTCGGCCGGTAGCATGGGCACTATGCCCTCCGATTTCTCGTGGCCAGAAACAATTACCCAGCTGCTCGAGCGACGTGACCTCACCGTGGCGCAAGCGACTGGTGCCATGGAAGCGGTGATGGCGGGGGAGGTCACGGACTCCCAAATGGCAGCCTTCCTGGTGGCCTTGCGGGCCAAATCAGAAACGGTGGACGAGATTGTCGGTTTCCGTGATGCCGTGCTCAAGCACGCGGTTGCCCTTCCTATCGAGTCGATGGTCCTCGACATTGTGGGAACTGGGGGAGACCCGTATGGCGCGGTGGTGAACGTTTCCTCGATTGCCTCGATTGTGGCCGCCGCTGCAGGTGTCCCCGTGGTCAAGCACGGCAACCGTGCAGCGAGTTCCGCCTCAGGAGCCAGTGACGTTCTGGGGGCGCTGGGGGTGAACCTAGAGCTGGAACCGAGCGATGTGGCGCGAGTTTTTCACGAGGTCGGGTTGACGTTCGTGTTTGCCGCAAAATTCCACCCCGGTTTCCGGCACGCGGCCACCGCGCGCAAAGAAATCGGAATTCCCACCGTCTTCAACATTCTGGGGCCACTGTGTAACCCGGTGAGGCCTGAAGCGAGCGCCGTGGGAGTGAGCAATTTGGGTCGTGTTCCCCAAGTTGCCGGAGTGTTTAGGACTCGAGGTGCCACAGCACTGGTCTATCGAGGTGACGATGGCATCGACAAAATGACCACCACCGGTCACTCGCACGTGTGGGAGGTCACCAGAGGCCAGATCTATGAGCACGATGTCAACTCGGAGGAGCTGGGTCTCAAGAAGGCCCGACCAGCAGACCTACTCGGAGAGGGTCCCGAACACAACGCCAGCTTGGCCAGAAGCGTTCTCGCGGGCGATCCGGGACCCGTTCGAGACATTGTGGTGCTCAACGCCGCAGCGGGCCTCGTTGCGTTTGCTTTGGCAGAAAACCCTGCGGAGCGTGAACGCGGATTGATGGAGCGCCTGCGCGAAAAGATTTCCGTAGCTGAGTCAACCCTTGACTCGGGCCTTGCCCAGAAAAAACTAGAGGACTGGGTAGCGGCGACCCACCATTAGCTCGGGGTAGGGGGTGCGGGGTCTCTCGAATCGCGCCTTATCGCTCAATCTGACATAATATAGATTATCGGAGTCTATAATCAGGGGGCGAGCGATTTCATCACCTCGGGCAACGCTGAGGGCTCAAAGGGTTCACCCCTCGCCTCCAACTCATCCGCGCTAAACCAGCCCCAGTTGGTGACGTCAACGTGTTCTTCTGCAGTCCAGAACGTGCTGGCTGGTTCGAAACGCTCTGTTGGCACCACAAAGTACTCGGCGTATCCCCGATTGTGGTCAGCTTCGTCGAAGCTCACCTCGAAGCTATACGTCCACACCGGCTCTCCCACCTCATCAAAGGCACGACCGGTTTCCTCATAGAGCTCCCGTAACGCTGCTTCGGCGTGGGTTTCTCCGGGGTCAACACCGCCGCCGGGGGTAATCCAGCGAGCAAAACCCGAGGAGTCTGGTGCTGCGGTGAAGAAAAACAGGCACGCACCCGTGGGGTCCATCAGCAGAATACGGCTGGTGAGCCTGAGACGGTCCTGGGGCGCCACTAGGCCTTCTGGAAGCTGGAAATATCGCCTACGAGCCGTGTGTGGTCCTTGGGGATATCCTCGACCGCCGCCAAGGCGACCTCAGCGGCAAACTCGTCCACGTTGTAGAGCTTTCCGACCTGTTCTTTGCGCTGCTCGAGGACTCCCGGGTTTGCGCGGTTGAGCAGGGTTGCGGTCACCGTGCCCTCGATCATGTCGCCTGAGACCACCACGAAGTCGATACCGAGGCCCTTCATCTGGTCGTTCATCCCGCGGAGAGCGTCCTCACCCGCTCGTTTGGACAGGGCCACGGGAAGATACTCCGGCATTGTCTCCACCTCGCGGATGAAGTGAGCCTGGTGACTGGTGACAAAGACAACCCGAGCACCGCGATCCATCAGGGGCAAAACACTCATCAGGAGACCCACTTGGGAATCGCGATTGAGCTTCATGGCATAGTCCTCGCCCATGTCGGCTTCCATCCCACCTGAAGCGTTCAACACCAGAAGGTCCAGACCACCGAGGCTCTCTGTGATGGCGCCGATCATGCGCGCAACGCCCACCGGGTCTGTCAGGTCTGCGCCCAGTGCGATTGCTGTGCCACCAGATGACTGGATACTCTCCACCAGCTTCTGAGCACGCGCTTCTTTGTTGCGGTAGTTAATGACCACAGACGCACCCGCTTCGGCGAGGTATTCGGCAGTTTTTGCACCGATTCCTCGGGAGGAGCCGGTGATGAGTGCTCGTGCACCGGTGAGCTGGCCGGGAGTCAAGGGATTAGTCATTGTTCGAGCCTATAAGCCATGGTTTGCTTTCGCTGTTTATAGTGAGCCGAAGGCGTGTATTCCGGATAAAGCTGGAGAACTATGGCGTTTTTAGAGGGAGAACATCCTCGCGTCATCGCCCACCGTGGACTGCCGCTCGATCACGCAGAAAACACTCTGGGAGCCTTTCGGGCGGCCCTTGATGCCGGTGCCGACATCCTGGAGACAGATGTTCATCTCTCCAAGGATGGAGTGGTCGTGGTTGCCCACGACCCCGACCTGACTCGAGTTGCTAGGCAGACCCGGGTTGGTCTCTGATTTCACCCACCAGCAGCTTGCCAAGATGGATCTGGGGTTTGGTGAGGGCTTCTCAAGCTTGGATGAGCTTTTGACTGAGTTCCCTGACGCCAAATTCAACATTGACGTGAAAACTCCTGCGGCGGTTGAACCCTTCGCCGACGTCATTCGCTCACACGGCGCTGAGGGTCGCATTCTGGCCACATCCTTTGATGAGCCCACCCGGCAGGCCGTGATGAAGCTCCTGCCGGATGTTGCCAGCAGCACCTCCCAGTCGATGGTCATCCGGGCGCGGGTCCGGTCCTGGTGGGGCCTCCCCATTGACAACTGGCGCGTGCCCCCGAGGTTATTGCGCTTCAGATTCCACCGGCAATGTATGGAATTGCCCTGGTCACGCCCAGCATGGTCCGTCTAGCCAAGCGAAAAGGTTTGGAAATTCACGTCTGGACCATCAACGAGCCTGAGCAGATGCGCCGTCTGTGGTCGATGGGTGTCCAGGGAATTGTCACTGACCGCGCAGACCTCGCGGTGCAGGTGCGCAGCGAGCTCTTTCCCGACCTAGCGCTTAGTTAGGAACCACTCCCCTGCGCTCTGCGCAGAAGGCTCCGAGATCGCTCCCCGAGCATGCCGATGATGATCCCGGCGAGCGTGAACCCCACCACACCCAGTTCCAGGTTTCGCCCGATCAGAGTGGCCGGAGTGGTGTGTGTGGCGAGGGGAACGTCGAGCATCATGTAGCCCTCCTCGTAGGTGGGCAGGCGGTCAAGCTCTCTCCCCCACGGATCAATGACCGCGCTCGTGCCCACCGTGGAGATGTTCACCACACTGCGTCCGGTCTCGATGGCTCGCATGCGGGCAATGGAGAGCTGTTGGATGCTCTGATCCGTCCGGCCAAAGTCGGCGTTGTTGGTGGGTGCAAAGATGACATCAGCACCGGAGTCCATCATCGCCCAGACAATGTTGTCATCCACGATGTCAAAACAAATGGCAATCCCCGCGGTGGCGCCGGAAACATCGAAGACAGTGTCGCGCTGACCAAAGGAGTAATCCCGCGGGACCATATCAAAAAGACTGGGGGCGAGCGGGTAAAAGAAGTCTCTCCACGGCAGATATTCCGCAAAGGGAACCGGGTGAATTTTGTCGTATTGGTCCCGCACGATGTCCAGGCCACTGGCCTCGTCAAACTCCCACAACAGCATGCTGTTGAAGGTCTCGTCACCGTCGCGCGTAATGGTTCCCACCACCAGGGGTGCGCCCATTTCGCGCGACACCTCAGAGACGACCGCGGCGGCATCGGGGTACCGCAGAGGGTCCACATCGGAGGCATTTTCTGGCCAAATCACCACATCGACGTCCTGCCCATACAGCGGCTTCGTTACTCGGTAGTGATCGGCGAGGTTGTCTCCCCAGTCGTAATCGGCAAACAAGCCGGCTTCTGCATTTCCCTGCACGGCGAGTACTCGGATTGTGCCCGATTCCGTGACGGGCCAGGCGGGCCATATCGCCAGGGCCACCGCTGCCGCCCAGGCGAGCGCGGCTTTGGCGTCCCAGGCAATGCGTCTTTCGGTGATCAGGGCCAGAATGAACGCCACGAAAAACGCGAGGACGAAGCTCATGCCCGAGGTTCCCACCCACGCCACCAGTGGAGCCAAAGTGCTCTCTGACTGGCTTTGAGAGATTCGCGCCCAGGCAAACCCACCAAACGGGAACACCGACGACACGGCCTCTCTGGTCATCCACGCACCGCCCACAAGCGCTGGTGTGATGAACAGGCGCCCCGCCAGGCCTGGCCACTGCCTCGAGCCGTAGTGCCAGGCTAAGCCGACCAGTCCCATGCCGAGGGCGAAGAACAGGACCTGCAAGAGCGTGAGCGCAATCCAGGGAATCAGACCCAGGTAGACGGTGAGCCACCAGATGAGAATCCCAAAGAAGGTGAAACCGCCCACTGCTCCCACGAGGAGCGATGTGCGAAGCGAGAGACCTCGAACCGACCACAGCATCAGGAGCAAACCCAGGAGAGCTAGCGGCCAAATGTCGCGGTCCGGGAAGCCAAAGTCCATAATCCAGCCGGCGAGGATTGCCATACCGAGAGCGACGGGGACGCTGGGAACGAAGCGCAGGTCACTGCGAGGCTCCAGGGGTGAGGGTGTCATCAGCCCGGTAGCCTAAGCGACGCTGCTGAGAGCAACAATGCCGCGGAACACGAGCGCCCTCGCTTCCAGGGCTGTGTGATGAACCGGACCCACCCCCACCGTGATGACCTGATCGAGTACGTCCACGATTTGTTTGCACCACCGAACAAAGTCGCCCACTTGGACCTCATCCCCCTCAAGAATGTCATCCAGGTGGTGGCCTTTCGCCCAGCGATGCACCGCTAAGGCAAGGTGTGGTGAGAGCTCCGAGCTGACCGGAAGTTGGTGGCGCATTTCCACCTCAGTGAGCTTTCGGTGAAGCCTCCGGGTGTGATCTAGTGCCCCCGGGTATTCACCTCCGGGAAGAAAGCGCGGGTCAACCGGGCCATCATCACGCCGTGGCTCATAGACCAGGGTGGCCACCATGGCGGCCAGTTCGGGTCCATCCAGGTCTGTCCAGGCCTGTCGACGAAGGCACTCGGCCACCAAAAGATCTCGCTCCCCATAAATGCGTCGCAGAGTGGTGCCGTGCTCGGTGATGTCAACACCCCCTTCTCCGCGGGTGAGGTACCCGGTTTCGTGGAGAACATCCATGACGCGGATGAAGGTGGTCGAAATAGCGCCTGTTCGACGACGAATTTGCGAGCGAACCTTCTCTGTCTCCTTGTCGAGTTTCCACCAGCGCTCAGACCACCGCGCGTGGGATTCCCGATCTGCACACTGGTGACAGGGATGGTGGGAGAGGGTTGCGCGAAGCTTGGCTATCTCCTGGCCAGTGGGTCCCTCAGATTTCGTGGACGCGTGACCTCGCTGCCGCTCAAGATCGCTCACGTCTCGGCGGAGCCGCCCATACTCGGCAAAGTCGCCCAGGTGACAGGTCATTGACTCCTGGTAGCCCTGAAGTGATTCCTCATTTTTGCGCACGGTGCGAGCGAGCTCCACAACATGGCGATCAGCCTGAAATTGGGCAAAAGAGGATTCCAGAATGGTCCGGGTTTGATCCACACCAAACTGCGCAATCAGGTTGACCGCCATGTTGTAGGTCGGCTTAAAACTTGACTTCAGCGGGTAAGAACGCCTCGAGGCGAGAGCTGCCACGGCTTCCGGGTTGATTCCTGGCTGCCAAATGATCACGGAGTTACCTTCATGATCAATACCGCGACGCCCCGCGCGCCCGGTCAATTGGGTGTACTCCCCCGCGGTGATGGGAACTCTGGCTTCTCCGTTGAACTTGTCGAGTTTCTCCAACACCACCGTGCGCGCTGGCATATTGATACCGAGCGCCAGGGTCTCCGTGGCAAAGACCACTTTGAGCAGTTTGCGCCGGAAAAGTTCCTCCACGACCTCCTTGAACATCGGCAACATTCCCGCGTGATGCGCGGCCACACCGCGCAGCACCCCATCCAGCCAGGAGTGGTATCCCAACACACCTCGGTCATCATCGTCGAGGCGGTCGAGTTTCTCCTCGACAAGATCAAGGATGGCGACCCGCTCGTCCTCGGTGGTGAGGGTAACACCACGATTCAGCACTTGTGAGACAGCCTGGTCACACCCTGCGCGGGAGAAAATAAAGAAGATCGCGGGGAGCAGATCTGTCTCATCCAGCAGCGAAATCACGTCGGAGCGATAGACCCTGTGGCGACGGTCCTCATAGCGTTGATAGCGCGGGGCACCTCTCCCCCGACCGCCACGCTGACTGGTGCCGCGGCCCAACATCTGTGAGGCCTGAATGACCTCCGGGTTCACTTTCAGGGTGCCTTTGTGTTTCTGGAACAGTGGCAACAGTTTGTGGGCAAACATCATGTGCTGGTGCAGCGGAACAGGGCGCTCCTCACTCACAATGACGTCGGTGTGCCCTCGAACAGTCTGTAACCAGTCACCGAACTCCTCCGCGTTCGACACCGTTGCGCTGAGGGAGACCAACTGGACAGAGGAGGGCAAGTGGATAATCACTTCCTCCCAGACCGCACCGCGGAAGCGGTCTGCGAGGTAGTGGACCTCATCCATGATGACGTAGCCCAGATTGTCCAGAAGATCACTGTTCGCATAGAGCATGTTGCGAAGAACCTCGGTGGTCATGATGACCACTCTCGCTCGAGGGTTCACACTGCTGTCGCCCGTGAGCAGCCCGATCTCATCGGCCCCGTAGGTGGCGACGAGCTCCTGGAACTTCTGGTTCGACAGCGCCTTCATCGGGGTGGTGTAGAACACCTTCACCTGGGGTTGGAGCAAAGCCAGGTGAACGGCAAACTCAGCAACAATGGTCTTTCCCGCCCCGGTGGGTGCCGCGACCAGCACGCCTTTGCCATCTTCCACTGATTCACACGAGGCCACCTGAAAGCTGTCCAGCTCAAAGCCCAGACCCGCGCGGAAAGCCTCCAGTTTGGGGTGGTCCTGGCGGGAGCGTGCAGCGTGGAACTTATCGGCGGGACTCAGCGTTGTCATCGGCCAGCGCTCTAGCTCTCAGCGCTGTTCTGCAAGAGCTTGGCCGCTTTTTTCGCCTGACGACGGTCGTGTAGCCAGGCGATCCCGGCTGCCAGGAAATACAGAATCACCATGGGGATCGCCAACACGATCATCGACACCACATCGGCAGCGGGGGTGGCGAGTGCGGTGAATACGGAAATAACGACGACTGCCCAGCGCCACCCCCCGATGATGGCTTTGGCGCTCAGCACACCGATGATGTTGAGCAAGACGAGGAAGACGGGAAGTACAAAACCGACCCCGATGGCGACCACCAGTTTGAGCGCAAAATCCAAATACACCTTCGCAGTCAGCAACGTCGAGGACTGTTCGGGTGCAAACCCGGTCAGCAACACCACGATGTTGGGTAACACCAACCACCCCAGGGTGACCCCGGCAAAGAACAAGGGAACAGCGGCGGAGAGAAAACCGAGAGCGTAGCGACGTTCCTTGCGCATCAGGGCGGGAACAAAGAACGCCCAGATTTGATACAGCCACACCGGTGCCGCCATCACAATTCCCAGCACCAAGGCAATCGCCACTTTCGTGTCAAAGGCTTCGGTGACCGAGGTGTAGTTGATGTCGGCATCGCGGTCGCGTTCCCGCGCAATCTCCAGAACTGGTTCACTCAGTGCCGCCCAAACCGGGTCGGCCAGGAACCAGCCGCCGACCCCAGCAGCCACGACGGAGAGTCCGATGATTCCCAGACGCCTTCGGAGCTCCACAAGATGCGCACCCAAGGACATGCGTCCCTCGGGAGTGCGGCGCCTACTGGCAGCCACGATTAGCGCTTTGAGGTGTCGGGACCTTCAGAGCCGGAATTGTCAGCCGGGTCAGTGCTGTCATCGCCGGGGCGAACCTCACTCTTGAAGATTTTCAACGACTGGCCAAGGCTCTTTGCCAGTGCAGGCAACTTAGGAGCACCAAACAGGAGCAAAATCACAACCAAAACGATGAGGCCAGTCCAGCCTCCGAGATTTCCCGACATCCTTGAGCCTCCCTGTGGCGTTCAGTGTCGACAGTGTAGCACCGGGGTGTTCAGGAACCCTGGTCATAACCAGCAAGAGCCTGCTGGGCAAACGTGGTGACCGCATCCCTCGCGGATGCGGGTCCCACCACTGTGACGAGGTCAGGGTTGGCGCCCACAAAATGGGTGAGAGATCCATAATGCGCAAACGGAATATCAACCTGGATGGTGTCTTCGCCGCCCTTCGGGGCAAATCCTCGTGGCAGATAGTCCGCGATGATCGGGAGGGCTCGGGCCGGGCACTCGATGGTGACCACAATGTCGCTCGGGGAGGGATCAAAAAGCTCCGAGGAGATGTCATCAATGACCGAGGAGTGATCTGCTTGAGCGGTAGCGGTGAGTCGCACCGACTCCATCGAGTCCACCCGAAATGTTCGAAGCGCTTGCCGGGTATGACACCAGGCCCGGACATACCAGATGGCGTCCCTGGATTCCAGGAGCAACGGGTCAAGGGTCCGCTCCCCTGACTCGCCCCGCTTGTTGTGGTACACCGCCGTGATCGATGTTTGGGAGGAAATCGCCTCGGTGAGGAGGCTGACGTGGTCAGCCACTGCCCCCGCACCCACCGCAATCCGGACCGGCTGGGACTCCCCCGTTCCGGCTCGAAGCTTGGCCATGACCTCTTCTAAATCTGCGCGGGATGAGTAGGCGGGGTGGGAGGCCAGGTATTGCAGGCCTGCCAGAAGCGCGGCGGCTTCCCGGGCACTGAACCGAGGCTTGTTATCCAGTGCCACCGTGTTCCACAGGGTGATCTTCTGTTCGCTCTCCCACAAATCCCAGTCAATATCGAACAGATCCAGGTGAGAGTAAGCCTGGTTTTCTCCGGGTATGCCTGCGCAGGCGATGAGTTCTACGGCGCGAACAATCTCAGACTCAGTCCTCCCAAAATGCTCTGCTGCTTCCTGCACGCTCACTTCGCCTCGGTCCAGCACGTAGGGAACAAGGGCGAGGAGCAGGAGAAGATTGTCAGATGTCGTGGGCCTTGGTGCGGACTTAGGCATGATCGCTCACTAATTTTCGGAGATGTCCAATAACGCGCTCCCGCAGATCAGCGGGTTCCAGAACGACGACATCGTCTCCGTAGGAACTCAATTCACCAGCAAAAATGTCGGCGTCTGTGTAGTGGACTCGGAGCGTGGACCCCTCAGTGTCTGTGCCGAGGCGCTGGGAGAGGGCACTCCACGCGTCGGAATCGGGTGCGACCCTCAGGGTCGCGACCTGCTGGTGATACAGCGCTTCCAAATCCCGCAGGGCATCGCTGGACACTGACTCCGGTGCGGCAATTGCCGCCTCGGGCAGCGCCGTCACCGACGACACGATGCGTCGCAGCAGGAAGGTTTTGATCTGGTCACTCGATGTTTCGTGGCTATAGAGGTGCCAGCGTCCCTCATGATTTACCAGAGCCAAGGGCGACACCTGTCGACGAGTTGCTGCTGCCTCACCGGGCTTGAGGTAGTCAAATTTCACCTGCACGCCGTGTTCCAGGGCGTCCCGCAGGCTTGTCAGCGCAGGATCTCGCGTACTAATCAGCGGAGCAAAGCCGAGCAGTGGTTCATCGATAGTGACCCCAAAAGATTGCAATTTCCGGGTGGCGATGTGGGCTTCCCTCGACAGCGTTCCCTCCCGCCACAGGGTGGCGGCAAGGTTCAGTAACGCAATATCGCGACCGGTGAACTCGACACCCTCGGGCAGGTCGTAGGCACCTTTAGGGATTCGATACAGCGTGTTCTTATTGTTGCCATCATCCTCGGGGGGAATGGTGGCCTCGAGGGGGATTCCAAGCTCCCGAAGGGCATCCTTGTCGCGCTCAAATCGGCGCTCCAGGCTCTCCCGAGCCATGCCCAACTCAGTGTCCTCGCGATATCCGCGAACAGTGGAAAGAATGTGGTCTTTCGTGAGCCCCGATCGGGTGGCCATCAACGCGAGAATCAGGTGAAAAAGCCTGTCCTCTGGGTTGACGCTCGCCGGGCCTTTGCTCACGGCTTCATCCTAAGCCTGCCCGAAAAGCTTCGCTCTAGTTACTCACGCCCAAAATGTCGAAGACAAACACGAGCGTGGAGTTCGCGCTGACACCGGGAGGGAGGTTTTCTAACCGGTAGCCCAACTCAGGTGGCACAGAGACCAAAACCTGGGACCCCACAGTCTTGCCAATCAGCGCTTCTGCAAGGCCTGGCACCACTCCTTCACCCGTGGCGGAGGTGGTCTGGTCATCGGCTATCAGACCGAGGGGAACGCCCTGGTCAAAGCTTGAGATGAACACCTGGCGGGTGTTCCAGACGACTCCGGTGAAGTGGGAGGTGACAAAATCACCTCGCGTTATGGGCTCGCCCTCGCCCATTTTCAACACCGACACCCTCAGCCCCTCGGGGATCGGAGCGTTGGGGAAACTGAAGCCGTGGTGCCCGGTGGGGGCCTGCGTGATGGTGGGCATTCCCGACTGCGGAAGCCTCGCCGCCCCATCAGCCAGGCCCGGGAACGTGTCTCGAACATCAATAACGGCCACCACCGTGGAAGAGTTTTGTAAGTAGTCATCCTCATCAATGGGCCCAAAAATGTCTGCCAGTTCAGCAGTCACGACAATTTGGGCTCCGGGCTTCTGGCATTCCATGACCTGGGCGAAGAAATCGGGTATGTCTGGGTCCACCGGTCGGCGAACAGGATTTGCGGGGTCATAGCTGGAGCCCGTGAGATACATCTCATCGCTTCCCACGAAAACACTGACGTCAAAGTCGACATATCCACCGGCACGAGCGGGTTCACCCTCGCCTTCCTGCAGAATTGTCACCTGGCGATCAGGGGTGACCAGTGGGGTGGGAAACGACACCGTAGGCTCACCCGCATCGCCCCGCGCCGTGGTCACCAGGTTGGATGTGGAGCCACTCGGGTAGGGCGCCTCACAGGAGCGCTCCGCTTCGGCAACCTGCAGAGCCCCAAGAGCTAAAGCCCCCCCTGCCGAGACTACGAGTGCGGAAATTCCAAGAACACTAAGAAGGGAAAGCTGAGGCATGGCTCCAGTCTAACGAGCGCACACTTAGAGAGTCTCCTTCTGGGACTTCTCGGCACGCTCTTTCGCCTGTCGCACTGTTTTGCGAATTTTCTTGTCGCTGGCCTGACGCTGACCGGTCGCACCGGGGGTCCACAACTCGACATCCGCATCGGAATATTCGGGTTTCGCCACGCGTCTTTTGGTTTCTGGGAGCTCTACTCCCGGTGCCAGCGCACGGGCCGTCATGAGGAAACCGGTGTGGCCAATCATGCGGTGCTCTGGCCGCACCGCGAGACCCTCCACGTGCCAGGGCCGCAGCAGCACTTCCAGGGACTCCGGATGGGTGAAACCCCCCGAGCTGCGCACAACTTCAACAACCCGAGAGAGTTGAGTGACGGTCGCGACATACACAGCAACTACACCCCCGGGGATGAGGACGTGACGCACTGCATCAATACACTCCCAGGGGGCCAACATGTCCAGGACAACCCGGTCCACACTTCCTGCAGGGTGTGCTGTGGCGAGATCTTGGAAATCCCCGACCTCGATAGACCACCCCGGCATGGGTTCCCCAAAAATGTTTCCACATTGGCTCGCGCAATCTCCGCAAACTCTTCGCGGCGCTCCAGGGAGATCAGGGAGCCCCTGTTCCCCACCGCGCGCAGGATCGACATGCTGAGTGCTCCAGATCCCACACCCGCTTCCATTACGGTGTGACCGGGTTGGATGTCTGCCAGCGAGACAATCTGAGCTGCATCTTTGGGGTAGATGATGGTGGCACCGCGAGCCATGGAGAGAACAAAATCGCCCAGAAGCGGCCGTAAGGCCAAGTACGCCACGTCACGATCCGTCGTGACGACAGAGCCTTCGGGCTGTCCGATGAGGTCATCGTGAAAAATCTGCCCCTTATGCGTGTGGTAGCTGCCACCTGGCTCCAGCGTGACGGTGTGCAGAGTACCCCGGGGCCCACGCAACTGCACGTGATCGCCCACCACAAAAGGTCCGCGACGAGGTGTCACGAGTGCACCTGCCGGCGGTGGGCATGCCAGACAGTGTTGAGATCCGCCACGGTCTTGCCCTCCAGGGACGACCACATTTCGTGCACTGAGGTGTCCGGAATGCCCACGTGCAGGGGTATGCCGATGGTGATGGCACCTGCGGAAAAAGCGCTGGCAGCACCATACGCAGAATCCTCCAGGGCCACAGTGTCCCCCACCTCCACGCCAAGAGCCTTTGCCCCCTTGAGGTAGGCCTCCGGGTTCGGTTTGGGTGACTCGACGTCATCGCCGGCCACAATGGCCTGGAACACCGGCCTGCCCATTTCTTTCTCCACTGCAGCAGCCAATGCCACCGCGTTTTTGCGCAGCGACATGGTGACCAGCGCGCAGGGCACGCCCGCGTCGAGCAGGCCAGCAAAAAGTTCTCGAACACCGGGCCGCCACGGAACGGCCTCCTCGATCTGAGCCAACACCCGATCACTCAACTGGTGGACGATGTCGTCAAGCTCTAAATCAACCCCCGCTGCTTTGAGGAGGGAGGCAGAATTCCAGAGACCACTGCCGACCAGGGCGTAGCCCTGCTCTTCGCTCCAGGCCCCCCCGAAGCTTTCGACAAGCTCTCGCTCGGCCGTCATCCAGTAGGGCTCTGAATCGATGATGGTGCCATCCATGTCGAACAACGCCGCCTGAAACTGGTCCATATTGGAGAAGTCTACTGGCCTGGCTAAGGGGTAGGCTGGTCCCACATCACCGGAGGTTGCATGTCTCAAAGCCCTATGAGCGACCCGAGCAAACTGCTTATTGTCGCGTTCGAAGGCTGGAATGATGCGGGCGATTCTGCCACCACGGCGGCTCAAACACTGCTTGATCAGCGGGTTCACGTGGTGCTCTCCCAGATAGACCCCGAAGAGTACTTTGACTTTCAATTGACCAGACCGCTGGTGGAGCACGCCAGCGATGGCACCCGATTCCTCACCTGGCCTGACGTTGCCCTCTATGGCCCAGAGCCTGGCGACGAGGAGACCCCCTACGTTCTCGTGGGGCAAGAGCCCTCTCGTTTATGGCGCTCGTTCGCTGCCACCATGGTGGACCTCGCGCTCACTCACGGCGTCGAGACGATTGTGTTCCTGGGCGCGATGCTCGCTGACGTCCCCCACTCCAGGCCCGTTCGCGTGACGGCGACCAGTGATGACCAGGACATTCGCGACCACTTTGACATTGAAAAATCCTCCTATGAGGGACCCGTGGGCGTGCTCACCGTGCTCTCCCTCGCCGCGGCGGAAGCGGGAATTCCCTCCCTGCACCTGTGGGCGCATGTTCCGCACTACGTCCACACATCACCCTCCCCCAAAGCAACGCTGGCGCTTCTGGAGAAGCTTGAAGAGATGACCGGAATCGACACCGACCGTGAAGCCCTCGAGGTGGAAGCGTTGCGGTGGGAGGAAGGCATTGATGCGCTTGCCGCTGAGGACGACGATATGACCGCCTATATCGATCAGCTAGAGCAGGCTAGGGACACGGCGGATGCGCCCGAAGCATCCGGTGACGCTATCGCCGAAGAGTTTGAAAAGTATTTGCAGAGCCGACCTGATCGTCCAGGCTCCACCGAGTCATAGCGGGTCGATAAACCCTGTGCCGAGGGCTATCAAGACAGCTGTTCCCAGTGCCACCCGGTAAATCACAAACGGCATAAAGCTTCTCGTCGCGATGTAGCGCATCAGCCAGGCAATGACTGCGAGAGCCACGCCAAAAGCCACAATGGTGGCCGCCGTGATCTCGAGCAAGCTAAAGGGGCCAGCCAGTTCGGGCCGGGTGAGAGCGGTATTGAGTTCATAAAAGCCACTGCCAAACACTGCCGGGATCGCCAACAGGAACGAGTACCGGGTGGCGGAGACTCGGTCGTACCCCAGTGTTCGCCCCATCGCGATGGTTGCGCCGGAGCGCGAGACTCCGGGAATCAGAGCGAGCATTTGGGCCACTCCATAGAGCAAACCGTGGGGAACCGTGAGGGCGCCAAGGTCCCGTGTTTTCCTCCCCCACCAGTCCGCAGCGGCGAGAACAAGCCCAAACACGATCAGCACGGTGGCAACGAGCCAGAGGGAGCGAAACGCTCCTCGGATGTAGTCCTGTGCGGTGTAGCCCACAATCACAATGGGCAGTGTTCCCACGATGATCAGCCAGCCGATTCGGGCGTACGAGCGATCTTCGGTGGAGGCTTCTCTCCACCAGGTTCGTCCTTTACCCAACGAGCGGAACCAGCCCTGGAGGATGCGCCCAATGTCTTTCGCGAAATACACCACCACAGCGAGCTCTGTGCCTATTTGGGTGATTGCGGTGAAGGTCGCTCCAGGGTCTGTGGCAGCGGGAAGAAACTCGCCCGCAATACGCAGGTGGGCGCTGGAGGAGATGGGAAGGAACTCGGTAAGACCCTGGATGATTCCCAATATGAGTGCATCCAGTAGGCCCATGCATTAACGCTAGGGCATGGGCCTGATGCCCGGAGGACTTTAGTGGTAATGTCGTGTCTCGGTCGCGTCGTGTTGTGTAAATGACATGGTGTGCGCGCGGGTGGCGGAATGGCAGACGCGCTAGCTTGAGGTGCTAGTGCCCGTATTAGGGCGTGGGGGTTCAAGTCCCCCCTCGCGCACGCGACGACAGGGTCTTTCACTACGGTGAAGGGCCCTGTTTTTCTGTGGCTGTCAGTGGATGTTGACAGAATCGAACAAATGTTCGAATATAGCTCTATGTCCCCCGCTCTCACTGTGGATCAGCACGAGCCCACTCGCGCTGATGTTGAGGCGTTGCGCCTGCGTATTCAGGCGATGGAGAACGCCACGGCGCATCCTCGCGTGTTTCCTGTGCACGAGGCCCTGACCAGCCTCTTCCCCCAGGGTGGGATCCTCACGGGGGCTGTCTACTCTGTGGACTCTTCCGCGTCACTGCTCTGGTCTTTACTGGCTGAACCCACCCAAAAAGGAACGTGGTGTGCGGTCGTGGGAATGCCCGACCTGGGGCTTGCCGCCGCGGAAGAACTCGGCGTCAATGTTGATCGGCTTGTACTTGTGCCCTCCCCCGGTTCGCAGTGGATGGCGGTCCTGGGGACCCTGATTGATGTGGTGGGTATTTGTGCTCTGGGTTCGTTTCCTCCACCCAGTGAGCGTTCACTCTCCACGCTCTACGGGCGTTTACGGGAAAGAGAATCCAGCTTGCTGGTGCGCTCCGACTGGCCTCGTGTGGACGCCGCCCTTGCGGTGGAACACCGATGGGATGGGGTGGGGACTGGGAGAGGTCTCTTGCAAGAGCACCACCTGCGCATTACCGCCACTCCCCGTTCGGGACACAGCGCTCGCGTGTGCGACGTAATCATCGACCACACGGGTGCGCGTGAAGTATCTCCGATTGCCCCCGTGATTGATATCGCTCAGCACAGGAAAGCTGGCTAGAGCGTGACCAGAAGCATTGTGTTGTGGTGCCCACGCTGGTCCGTGGTGGCAGCGTATCGAGACGAGTCCTGTGCAGAAGCGTCCCCCGGGGAACCCCTCGCCCTGATACGAGGTGGGGTGGTGACGGAGTGCTCCGCGGACGCTGCTGATGCGGGGGTACGCCCGGGTATGAAACGCCGTGAAGCTCACACTCTTCTTCCGAGACTGGTTCTGATTGCCCAGGACGAGCATCGCGATCGCGTGGCTTTCGATCGAGTTCTCAGTGAACTTGCGGAGTATGTCCCTCAGCACGCTGTTCTTGAACCCGGGCTCGTGGCGTTGGGGGCTCGTGGGTTAGAGCGCTTTTATGGCAGCGAAGAAGCGGCGGGTCGAATGCTCGTGGATGCTCTTCTGCGCAGCGAGCCTCTCGCTCAGGGTCGCATCGGTATTGCTGATGATCTTTTCACCGCGGTCACCGCCGCCCACAGCACGAGTGTCCGTTATCCCCTGCGCAAAGTGGAGCCGGGAGAACAGGAACTCTTTCTCGCAGAGATGCCCCTTGAGGTTTTGGGTGAGCCAGATACGGTGTCGCTCCTGCAACGCCTGGGTTTACAGACTCTGGGCGATTTTGTGGGGTTAGGCCTTGACGCCATCCGTGAACGGCTCGGTGTTCCTGGTGAGCGTTTATTCCAACTGGCTACCGGTAACTCAGGCACTCCCCTCCTGCTTCGAGATGCTCCAGCAGACACCCGCGAACGTATGGAATTACCCGAGTCGTGCACTCTCGTGGAACAGGTGGCATTTGGCCTGAAGGCTCGGACGCAAAAGTATGAGAGCAGACTCCAAGCAGCCGGTGCGGTCATTACTCGTCTGCGCATCAAGGTGGGGTTTGATGATGGTGTTGAGCACGAAAAAACGTGGAGTCACCCACGATTTTTCCAGGCAACGGACCTCCTCGATCGTGTCCGTTGGCAGCTGGAGCAGGCTTTTCGTGACGTTCCCCATGGTGAGAGCGAAGTGCCCCCAGCTGTCACCTGGGTGGAATATGAGGCCCTCGACCCTGAAGATATCGCGTCCCATGAGCCTGGTCTCTGGGGTTCTGGGCCTGATTCCCGAGTGCACCATGTGCTCTCCCGGGTGCAGGGTCTTGTCGGAGCTCAGGGTGTGCTGACCGGAACATCCCGAAAAGGACGTTTACCTGGGGACACTCAGGTGCTGACGGCGTGGGGTGATCATGAGAACCAGGAAGCATCGGGACCGCTGCCCGGTTCTCTCCCCAGCCCCCTGCCCGCCACAATTTTTTCTACTCCTCGAGAGGTCTCATTACTGGGGCAGGACGGTGACGCTGTGGCGGTGTCTTCACGCGCAGAGCTCTCCAGCCCCCCGCAGTGGCTTATCTCTGGTTCTCGGCGAGTGAGAGTGACCTCGTGGGCGGGACCGTGGCCGGTCTGGGAGAAATGGTGGGACCCCACCAGAAGTCGCTTTGTGCATCGCCTGCAGGTGGTCGATGAACAGGGCATGGGCTGGCTGATGTCCCTGTGCGATCAGGCCTGGTCTCTTGAAGCTCGGTATGACTGATGGGGTGGAGCAATCCCCCTATTTCCTGGTCTGAACACGAAAGGCGACTGCGAGAAGCATCCCGCCCGGGGAGCTCTCCCCCGGTGGGAGCTGACGCGGGAGACTCACCTGCCTGGTCATCGCATCGTGCCCCGTATCAACCTCCCGAGGATGCCGAGCCGTACCAGGATCCGATTGAGTACGCCGAACTGCACCTGCACAGCAGTTTCAGCTTTCTCGACGGTGTCTCATCGCCGGAAAAACTGGTGGAAACCGGACGCAGTCTGGGTTTGCGTGCTGTCGCCATTACCGATCATCACGGACTCTACGGTGCTGTGCGTTTTGCTGAAGCAGCCGCCGTGCATCAGATGCCCACCGTGTTTGGCGCAGAATTCACCCTCGGCTCCGCTACTCCCCGCACAGACGTTGCTGATCCGCCCGGGGAGCACCTTCTGGTGTTAGCGCGAGGCGAAGAGGGCTATCACACGCTCTCTCGGGCCCTCACAGAAGCACACCTGTCCGCGGGCGAAAAAGGAGTACTGCGGTGTGACCTCGACACTCTTGCTGAGGTGGGACGTGATCAGTGGCTCATTCTCACCGGGTGCCGGAAAGGCCCTCTTCGGGCGCCTCTGTCTCAGGACAGGGCTCCCTCGGGGGCAGAACAGGAGCTGAGCGAGAAAGCTCTGCTCTCCCTGGTGGAGAGGTTTGGTCCCGACAACGTGGTGGTGGAGCTTTTTGATCATCAGCATCCCCTGGACAGTGTGCACAACGACTTTCTTGCTTCCCTTGCCACACGTCACGGTCTCCCCACGGTGGTGACGGGCCTTGTGCACTATGCGACACCGGGTGAAGCAGACCTTGCTCAGGCGATGGCTGCTGTTCGCGCGCGAACCAGCATGGAGTCGTTACAGTCATGGCTTCCCTCCTCACCCAGTGCCTATTTGCGCTCCGGAAGTGAACAACTTCGACGGTTCCCCCAGTACCGCGATGCCGTTATCCGAAGCGCTGAAATTGCTCGTGATTTGAGCTTCTCCCTGCAGAAGGTGAAACCCGGTTTGCCGCGCACGCTCTGCCCTGAAGGCCACACCACGATGAGTTATCTGCGCGAGCTTATTGAGCAGGCTATTCCTCGCAAATATCCCGGTGCCTCTCCGGAGGTGAGGGAGCGGATTGAGCGTGAACTGGACCTTATCGAGCGTAAAGATTTTGCGGGCTACTTCCTCATCGTTCACGACATTGTGGCGTTCGCGAGATCTCGAGGAATTTTGTGTCAGGGGCGGGGTTCCGCAGCCAACTCAGCGGTGTGTTTTCTGTTGGACATCACCGCCGTTGACTCGATTTACTACAACCTCCCCTTTGAACGCTTCCTCTCAGCACTGCGCGACGAAGAGCCCGATATTGATGTGGATTTCGAATCCCGGCGCCGAGAAGAAGTCATCCAGTACGTCTACGAGCGCTATGGCAGAACTCAAGCCGCTCAGGTTGCCACAGTTATTGAATACAAGGCAAAGAGTGCTGTTCGGGACATGGCACGCGCCCTCGGGTATAGCCCGGGTCAACAAAATGCGTTCTCTCGGCAGGTGGAGCGATCGGGTGCGCTGCGCGAGAGCGACTCCCATTCGATTCCCCCGGATGTCACAGCGCTCGCACTACGCGCTCTGACTCTGCCTCGTCATCTCGGTATTCACTCCGGAGGCATGGTGCTCACCGACCGGCCGGTGTCAGAAGTGGTCCCTATTGAGCCCGCTCGCAGGGAGAAAAGAACCGTTCTGCAGTGGGACAAAGATGACTGCGAGTGGATGGGGTTGGTGAAGTTTGACCTGTTGGGGCTCGGCATTTTGGAAGCCATCAGGGACACCTTCGACCTTGTGCACGAAAGCCTGGGCGAGAAGTGGGAGCTCGACACCCTGCCCCGAGACGAGCAGGGTGTGTACGACATGCTCTGCCGGGCTGATTCCATTGGGGTGTTCCAAGTGGAGTCCAGGGCTCAGATGGCCCTGCTGCCTCGACTACAACCTCGAAGGTTTTATGACCTTGCTATCCAGATTGCGATGATTCGGCCAGGCCCTATCCAAGGAGGGGCGGTTCATCCGTTTGTGAAACGCAAAGCAGGGAAAGAGCCGGTGCAATACCCGCATCCGCTCTTGGAGGGCTGCTTGGAGCGCACCCTCGGTGTTCCTGTTTTCCAGGAGCAACTCATGCAGATTGCCATGACAGTGGGTGGTTGCACGGGAGAGGATGCTGACCTTTTACGTCGCGCTATGGGGTCCAAGCGAGGTCTGGAACGTATTGAATCACTGCGCGAAACCCTCTACGCAGGGATGGCGTCGCACGGTCTTGACCAGGCCACCTCTGATCGGATTTACGCGATGATTCAAGCCTTTGCAAGCTTTGGTTTCGCCGAAAGCCACTCCCTCAGCTTTGCCCTCTTGGTCTATGCGAGCGCCTGGTTGAAGCTTCACTACCCCGCGGTCTTTCTTGCTGGATTACTGAGGGCCTGGCCGATGGGGTTTTATTCCCCCGCGTCTCTGGTGTCTGATGCGGAGCGCCACGGTGTGGAAGTGAGAA
>JAGYJI010000003.1 GCA_018402295.1 Pontimonas sp. | reverse complement strand
GAGAGTTTGTGGGCCAAAGCAAGGTTCGCGAACAACTCGTGTTGCTACTCGATGCCGCGAAGAAGGAAAACCGAACACCGGATCACATTTTGCTCTCGGGTCCTCCAGGCTTGGGAAAGACAACGCTGGCCATGATTGTGGCGGAAGAAACGCAGCAGTCTTTGCGTATCACCAGTGGTCCAGCGATAAATCACGCCGGCGACCTCGCCGCCGTCCTGTCGTCCCTGGTACCCGGCGAGGTCTTGTTTATTGATGAGATCCACCGGATGGCCAGGCCAGCCGAAGAGATGCTCTACCTCGGTATGGAGGATTTCCGTATTGACATTATGGTCGGGAAAGGCGCTGGCGCCACGACGCTTCCTCTCGACTTGGCTCCCTTTACCCTTGTTGGCGCAACAACGAGGTCTGGACTTCTGCCCGGACCGCTTCGCGATCGCTTCGGCTTCACCGCTCACCTCGAGTTTTACTCCGAAACTGAGCTCACCGAGGTGGTGAAGCGCTCGAGCGCGGTTTTGGGTTTGACCTGGCCCACAGAAGCTTTGGCCGAGATTGCCTCTCGCTCGAGGGGCACGCCTCGCATCGCCAATCGGCTTCTGCGACGAGTGCGGGATTACGTGTTGGTCCATGACACGCCTCCCGACGTGTCGTCGGTGAAAGCTGCCTTGGCGCTCTATGACGTAGATGAACTCGGCCTTGATCGCCTCGATCGCGCTGTTTTGGACACCCTGATCCACAAGTTTGCCGGGGGACCGGTGGGCTTGGGCACGCTGTCGGTGAGTGTGGGAGAGGAAGCGGAGACGATTGAGTCGGTCGTCGAGCCGTTTTTGGTGCGGCAAGGGTTCATTCAGCGCACTCCTCGCGGCCGGCAGGCAACCCCTGCGGCATACGCCCACCTGGGCCACGAATCGCCCAGCCGTAATGACCTATAGTTACCAGGTAGCGCAAACCGTTTAGAGGCAATGGAAAGGCACGTGGTTCGCCATGGATCCCATCTCCCTGTTTATGATCGCAATCCTCGGGATGCTGATCTATTTCATGATCCGAAACTCTCGCAAACAGCGCAAGACGCAAGAGGAGCTGCAGGAAAAACTCAAGCCCGGTGCTGACGTGATGACCTCGTTTGGCCTCTACGCAAAGCTTCTGGAGCTCGACGATGAGAACAACATCGCCACCCTCGATGTCGGGAAGGGTGTCACCATCAAGGTGCACCGCCAAACCGTCACTAAGGTGGTGGAGGACGAGCCGAGTGAAGTCGAGGCTTCCACCGAAGAAGCCACCGACAAGTCGTCCTAACCCTTCTCTTTACCGAAAGTTTCTGTTGTGGCATCTAAATCAGCCGTGTCCTCTGCGTGGAGGAAGCTCATCTGGCTTGGCGTCATATTCCTGTTGCTGATCGGTGGCAATGCTCTTGCCGTGTGGCAGGGGACGGGTTCCTGGGTTCCCAAACTCGCGCTGGATCTCCAAGGTGGAACGCAAATCATTCTTGCCCCGCAAATAGCCGAAAACCAGACCGTCTCCGAGGAACAGCTCGATCAAGCTGTGGCGATTATTCGCCAACGCGTCGATGCCGGTGGGGTGGCAGAAGCTGAAGTGAGCACTCAGGGCGGTGCCAACATCGTGGTATCGATTCCGGGCGTGCCCGATCAAGCAACCCTGGAACGGATTCGGTCCAGCGCAAAACTCGAGTTCCGCGCGGTGTTGCGAGTGGGTCTAGCAACCACGGAAGCGACAGTCCCCGCAGAGGGTGTTGAATTTGTCGAACCAGAGCGCACGCCAGATAATCCCAGCGACTTGGCCTGGATTACCTCTGAGGTAGACACGGCCTATAACAATCTGACCTGTGATCAGCTGGACGGCTTGGGTGCCAACGTCGCAGACCCCACACTTCCCCTGGTGACCTGTGATGACTTTGGGGCCCAGAAATACATCCTGGGTCCCGTGGAGGTTGGCGGTGAGACCATCGAGGATGCAATTGCGGGCCTCGTGCCCGGTCCTCAGGGCACCGTCACCACCGAGTGGGGCGTGTTCCTAGAGTTTGACCAGGGCGGCTCCGAAGGATTCCGTGAGGTCACCGAACGCCTCGTGGGTCTCCCGGGTGTCCAGAACCAGTTCGCAATCGTGCTGGATGGCCGAGTGATCAGCGCGCCTCGCACCCTTGCCGCCATCACCGATGGTCGCCCACAAATCAGTGGTTCCTTCACCCAAGACTCTGCGGAGGTTTTGGCTGACCAACTCAAGTTTGGTGCTCTCCCGATTGGATTTGAAGTCCAAAGCGCCGAGACAATCACGGCAACGCTGGGCTTGACTCAGCTGCAGAGCGGTCTTCTGGCGGGTGCTATCGGCCTTATTTTGGTCGTCCTCTACTCCCTCTTCCAATACCGAACGTTGGGTTTTGTGACGGTGTTCTCACTCAGTGTGGCGTTCATCCTCAGCTACTTTGTGATCACCTATCTCTCTAACTCACAGGGTTATCGTCTCTCTCTCGCGGGTGTTGCCGGGTTGATTGTGGCGATTGGTATCACCGCAGACTCGTTCATCGTGTTTTTCGAACGTATCCGAGATGAGCTGCGGGATGGGCGAGTCCTTGACTCGGCGATTTCGGCGGCCTGGAAGCGCGCGTTCCGCACGATTCTCGCCTCTGACGCGGTCGGTTTCCTCGCGGCAGCTGTCCTGTTCCTCCTGGCGGTGGGCAACGTGCGAGGCTTTGCGTTCACCCTGGGAATTACGACCATCGTGGACCTCATCATTGTGGCCCTCTTCACGCAACCTTTGATGACCCTGATGGGCAGAACGCGGTTCTTTAGTTCCGGTCACCCGCTCAGTGGGCTTGATCCTCGTGCGTTGGGTGCGGTGTATCGGGGGCGCGCAAAGTTCCGCGATCCTGTGGATGTTGACGCCACCGCACGCAAGAAGAGTGCCCGCGAGGTCAAGCGCCGCCAGACCATTGCCGAGCGGAAAGCCGCTGAAGAAGCTGCTGCGGAAAGGAAGAGCTGATGTCTCGCCTGACGACCTTTGGTAATGCCCTGTATACGGGGAGAAGTCCTTCGATTTTGTGGGCAACCGTGTCCGGTGGTACGTCATTGGGGCCTCCGTCGTCGTGCTGGCAATCCTCTTTACTGTCCTCCGGGGAGGGTTCACCTTTGGAATCGAATTCCGAGGTGGATCAGAGTTCCGGGTGTCAGCGCCCGCTTCACTCTCCGAGCAGACCGCTATTGACACCGTTACCTCGGTGGCCGGTGTGAGCTCCAACCCCCGAGTGTCGATTGTGGGTGGCGACTCGGTCCGGGTGCAAACTGAGCAGTTGACCGACCAGCAGACAACCGAGCTTCGGGGTGACCTCGCTGAGGCCTATGCGGTCGACGTGGAACAGGTCACGGCGTCGTTCATTGGTGCCACCTGGGGGCAAGACATTACCCGGCAGGCTTTGATTGGGCTCTTTGTTTTCTTAGTACTGGTGTCACTCGTCATGGCTCTGTACTTCCGGACGTGGAAAATGTCCTTGGCAGCCTTGACTGCACTTGCGCACGACCTCATTCTGACCGCGGGGGTCTACGGGGTCCTGGGCTACGAAATCACTCCCGCGGCGGTCATCGGGTTGCTCACCATCTTGGGCTATTCCCTCTATGACACCGTTGTGGTGTTTGACAAGGTTCGAGAGAACACTTCCCAAGACGGCGAGGAGAGCCGGCGGACGTTTGCGGAGTCAGTGAACCTGGCGGTGAACCAAACCCTGGTGCGCTCCATTAACACCTCCGTTGTCGCAGTCCTCCCGGTGGGATCCATTCTCTTCATCGGGTCTGTCCTGCTGGGCGCGGGAACCCTCCGCGATATTGCCCTTGCTTTGTTCATTGGGATGCTGGCGGGAACATACTCCAGTATTTTCATCGCTGCGCCCCTGTATGTGCACTTGCGTGAAAATGAGCCCGAAAACAAAAAGCAGGGTCGCCGAGTTCGAGAAGCAAGGCCTGCTTCCGGCGCCGTGCGCTAAGGGCAGGTCGTTTCTCACCCAACCCTCGTACACTAAACGTGGTGAAGGGGGTGTGACGTGACCGAAGTTCAGAGTTCTTCTCCCACGAGCTTGCGTGCGCTACTGCCCCGACTGTTCTCCAAAGCCCCGACGGATAACGCTCTAGAGACACTGTTCAAGACGGTCCGCAAACACCACCCCAAAGCCGATGTGAACCTGCTGGAGCGCGCGTACCGCGTGGCAGAAAAAGCGCACGTGGGTCAGACACGTCACAGCGGTGAGCCCTACATCACCCATCCTCTGGCGGTCGCTCAGATTCTTGGCGAGCTGGGAATCGGCCCAATTACCATCGCCGCAGCACTCCTGCACGACACTGTTGAAGATACGCAATACTCCCTTGACCAGGTCAAAGCAGATTTCGGTGATGAAATCGGGATGCTAGTCGATGGGGTTACCAAGCTCGACAAAGTCAAGTACGGCGAGAGCGCCCAGGCAGAGACCGTGCGCAAGATGATTGTCGCCATGTCCAAGGACATTCGGGTTCTGGTCATCAAGTTGGCTGACCGGTTGCATAACGCCCGGACCTGGGGTTTTGTCTCGCCGGAATCGGCGCAGAGAAAAGCGCAGGAAACTCTCGACATTTACACCCCGCTGGCCCACCGTCTGGGAATTCAGACCGTGAAATGGGAACTTGAAGATCTCTCCTTTGCGGTGCTCCACCCCAAGATTTACGTGGAAATTGAGTCCCTGGTGAAGACGCGCTCTCCCGAGCGCGAAGCTTTCGTTGATTCTGTGATCGACACCGTCAAAGAGGATCTGCGCAAAGCAAAAATCAAGGCGGACGTCGGGGGCCGCCCTAAGCAGTACTTCTCGATCTACCAAAAAATGGTGAACCGGGGTCGCGACTTCACCGACATCCACGACCTCACGGGAATACGAATTCTGGTCAGCTCGATTCGCGATTGCTATGCGGCGCTCGGTGCTGTGCACGCCCGCTGGAACCCACTGCCCGGCCGGTTTAAGGACTACATCGCGACACCGAAGTTCAACCTCTATCAATCTCTGCACACCACTGTCTATGGTCCCGAGGGTCGGGCGGTGGAAATTCAGATTCGAACCACAGATATGCACCAGCGCGCAGAGTTCGGCGTTGCGGCGCACTGGAAATACAAAGAGCGGATGGCCTCCCAGGGCAAAGACGTGGAGCGAGCATCCCATGAGACCGATATGGCCTGGCTTGCCCATCTGTCGGACTGGCAGGCAGAAACGACCGACCCAGCAGAATTCCTGGAGACGCTCCGGTATGAAATTGGCGCCAAGGAGCTCTACGTCTTCACCCCACAGGGGAAAGTGATTGGGCTTCCCAAAGGTGCCACGCCGGTGGACTTTGCCTATGCCGTCCACACCGAAGTCGGACACCGAACCATGGGGGCAAAAGTAAACCAGCGGTTAGTGCCCCTCGACACTGAGCTCACCAGTGGGGACTCGGTCGAGATTTTTACGTCCAAAAACCCCGATGCCGGGCCCAGTCAAGACTGGATGAATTTTGTCACCTCGCAGCGTGCCCGGAGCAAAATCCGTCAATGGTTCACCAAGGAGCGCCGCGAAGAGGCGGTGGAACAGGGGAAGGACGCTATCGCCCGCGCGATGCGCAAACAGAATCTGCCCCTGCAGAAGCTGATGAACCAGGAGTCTGTAGCCGAGGTCGCCGCTCAACTGAATTATCCCGATGTGGAGGCCCTTTACGCGGCTGTGGGTGAGGGCCACGTGTCGACCCAGTCTGTCATTGAGAAGATTTTGGGAATCGTCCAATCAGACGACGATGGAGATGAGGATCTTTTCGCGACTGCGACAAGATCCCGTGCTCCACGCAGGGTCAGTGAGTCTGGTGTCCTTGTTCGGGGAGCGCCTGACATCTTGGTGAAATTGGCGAGGTGCTGCACCGCGGTCCCCGGCGACCCCATTGTGGGCTTTGTCACGCGGGGGACCGGTGTGAGCGTTCACCGGGAGGATTGCAGCAACATTGCGACCCTCATGCAGGAACCAGACCGCATGATCGAGGTCGAGTGGGCACCCACCAAGGGCAGTGTGTTCCTCGTGCACATCCAGATTGAGGCTCTGGATCGGCCCGGCCTGCTCTCCGATGTGACCCGGGTGCTCTCCGAGCACCACGTCAACATTCTCTCGGCCACGGTCAACACCAGCGATAACCACCTGGCTATCTCCCGCTTTGTTTTTGAGATGGGGGAAGTCACCCATCTCGATCGGGTCCTGAATGCGGTTCGTCGGATTGAGGCGGTCTACGACGTCTACAGGGTGATGTCGGGATAGGTCTCCTGCAGCACCCTCACCCTCTCGAGAATGAGGTTTGCGCGATTCCTCTGGGTTGGCGACATGCGCAGTGCGCGTCGGGTTGGACCATGAGCAGGCATCAAGCGGAGAAACAGGATCTGAGTAGCGGCGCGCTCAATGTCGTGTGACTGGGTAAGCAACTCGGCCTCAGTGCTCCTGGAGTCCAGCACGGGGAAGCCTCCAATTCGCTCGATCTGGTGCGTGCCCTCCCGAAGCTCGCGTGCCCTCCAGTGTTGTCGCTCCAGGGGAGAGATAGCGGGCTGGCTGGGCCGGAGAACGGCGAAAGGCAGGGGAGAGCCCATGCCCGTCCAGATCCAGCCCGCAGTGTGACTGGTGGGGGTTGCCCACCGGGGAATCTTCGCGCAGATAACCCCGGCACGCTCGATTCGTGTTGGGTAGTAGGGGCGCGGCCAGTAGAGACCATCAAGCGAGAGAGCCTCGCCGTCGACAATGGCGCTGTGTTCAGGGGGAGTATGCATGCCCGGAGTATGGACTACGGAGCCAACCCCCGTGAGAGTTCAGAAGAATCTGTGGAGAACTAACCCTCGACGACTGCGAGCCAGGCCTTTTTGGTCTCCAATTCAGCTTCGAGCTCAGACTTTTCCTGAGCCGACGCGTGTCCAATCTTGGCCTCAAGATCTGCAATGGCCTCAACGAGCTGCTCGGCCATCGAGGAAGACCGCGCTTTTTTCTCCGGGTCGTTCTTGGACCAGAACTCTTGCTCGAGGGTTCGGACATGGGTGTCAAACTTTTTGACTGCCTGGTCAATGGTCCGAACGTCCTTCTTCGGGACAGGACCAATGGCGGAGAACTTCTCGTGGAACTGCCGGAGCCTCGTGGTCGCAGCGTCGCGGTCGGTGAGGGACAGAATGTCGCCAAAGTCCTTGATAAGACCCTGCTTCAGGTCAAGATTGCCGGCGTTGGCTTTATCCTCCTGGGCGTCCTGGTCTGCCTTTTGCTGATAGAGGACATCGCCGGCCGCTTTGAACTTTGCCCAGAGAGCATCCTCGACGCTGCGCTGTGCACGCGGGGCAGTCTTCCACTGGGTCAACAACTTTTGATAGGCCTGGATGGCGCTCGAGCCCTGCGGCGCGAGCGCTTCGGCTTGCTCGATGAGGGCTTTCTTGACGTTTTTCGACTCTTTGGTTTTTGCCTCAAGCTCCTGGAAATGGGCGCGTCGAGACTTCTCTAGGGCATTCTTCGCGGTGCGAAAACGACCCCACATGACATCTGCCGTCTTTTTGGGAATACGCGGACCGGTTTGCTGGTGTTTTTGCCACTGCTCGAAAAGCTCCGTCATAGTTTGACCGGCGGCTTTCCACCGAATCTTCTGAACGTCTTGGGCCGCGAGATCCTCCATCGCCTTGACAATGGCTTCCCGCGTGGCGAGAGCTTCCTGCAGGGCGGCCTCGTTCTCCTGCTTCTGCGCGTCAACCAGGGTAGGCAACGCCTCTTGAAGTGTCTGGGCTCGTTGGCGAAGAGCACCGAGGTCTCCCACGGCGGCCGGTTCGACCAGGTCCTGAACCAGTTTGTCAATCTGGGTCGCCAAGTCTTTGGCGGGGGCCTTGGCCGCTAGTCGTTGTTCTGCGAGCGTGACTTTTGCCTCAAGCTCGTGAAACTTGCGTTCAAAATAGCCGAGGGCTTCATCGGGGGTACCGTCGGGGAAACTTCCAACGGGTCGCCAGGTGTCGTGGTCATGAACAAGTACGGTCCCATCATCGTCAACGCGACCGTGGGGATTGGCGTCTGCTGCCATAGCTCCTCGAACTGTTCTCTACCGGTAGGACGCCCGCCAGCCTACTCCAGCAAATGCGTGGTATTTGGCTGAGCCGGAAGATATTACCGGATTGTGATGCTCTCGATAAATACCGGAACTGCGGGCTGTCCATCGGTGGAACCATCCGCGGTGCCGGGTTCGACGTAGCGCTCAATGAATTCTTCGAGGCCGCTCGTGACCTGGCCAAAGACGGTATAGCCGCCGACGCTATCATCCGGAATCTCACTGTCCTGGTACACCACGAAGAATTGGCTTCCCATACTGGAGGCATCATTGGATGCGCGAGCCATTGCCAGGGTTCCCGCCGGGTAGACACCATCATCGGGGGTGTTCTCGAGAGGGCCAAAGGTGTATCCGGGATTACCAATTCCCACGCCCAGGGGATCACCGCACTGCATAACAAAAAGGCCCTCCGTGGTCACCCGGTGGCAGGAGCTGTCGTCGAAGTAGTCCTCGGAGTTGAGATCAACAAAATTGGCCACGGCTTGCGGTGCGTTTACTCCATCGAGGGTGATCTCAAGGGTGGTGTCTGCAAAGGCCAGCTGGCCAGACCATTCGCGGTTTTCGCTGACGCTTGGATCGGCCACGGTTTGGGGCTTCCCAGGGCCGATGGTGCCATACGCCCACACACCCAGGCTTGCCACTGTGACCACCGCAACAGCAGCGACAATCCAGACCCATTGGTCCTTCTTCGCTCGAGACTTCTGGTGAGCATGGAATGCTTGGCGCGCCTGAAACTGCTTGAGTTGGTCGCGTCGTGCTTTATCGGCGTGTGCCACAGTCGAATCCCCCTTGGAAATGCCCATCTCATCCTAGAGGTGCGCTGAGGGGAGCTCGCTAGCATGAGGAGATGGTAAGCGAATCGCTGTTCCAAGCACCTGTCCCGCTTGCTGTCGCTCTTCGGCCGACATCGGTCGACGAGGTAATTGGGCAGGACCACGTCCTCGGCGAAGGCAGTCCGCTCCGGTCTCTCGCCGATCCCACGCGGGAGGGACCTGGGACCTCCGTGATTCTGTGGGGACCCCCCGGCACGGGCAAGACCACCCTGGCGAGCGTGATTGCTCGGTCATCGGGTCGAAAGTTTGTGGAGCTCTCTGCTGTCACTGCCGGGGTGAAAGACGTCCGAGACGTGATGAGTGATGCACGAGTCGAAGGGGAGCTCTCCGGGAGAGCCCCTGTCCTTTTTCTTGATGAAATTCATCGCTTTTCCAAGTCCCAGCAGGACGCACTCCTGCCGGGCGTGGAGAACGGTCTTGTGATTCTTATCGCGGCCACCACCGAGAACCCCTCGTTTTCGGTCATCTCGCCGTTGCTCAGCCGTTCTCTGCTCGTGACCCTGAAACCGTTGGAATCCGACCACATCCGCGAGGTGCTCACGCGCGGGGTTAGCGACCCGCGAGGTCTTGGTGGCGCCTTCACTCTCACGGATGAGGCAACGGAGGACCTGATTCGCCTCGCCAGTGGGGATGCGCGGAAGGTCCTCACCGCTTTGGAGGCCGTTGCCGGGGTTGCCCGGGCAGCGGACACCTCGATTATTGATTCTGAGCACATTTCGCTGGCGCTGGACCGGGCACTGGTGCGATACGACGCTGCGGGCGATCAGCACTATGACGTGATCAGCGCGTTCATTAAGTCGGTACGGGGGAGTGACGCTGATGCAGCCCTGCACTACCTGGCTCGCATGATTGAAGCCGGTGAGGATTCCCGATTCATCGCGAGGCGGCTGATTATCCTCGCAGCAGAGGACATTGGACTCGCCGATCCCACGGCTCTCACTCTTGCCGTGTCGGCCGCGCAGGCGATCGGGCTTATTGGCATGCCGGAGGGTCGAATCCCCTTGGCAGAGGTGACGGTGTATCTCGCGTTAGCACCTAAGTCGAACGCCGCGTACGTCGGGATTAACGAAGCGCAGCGAGATATCAGAGAGGGGCGCATTGGCGAGGTTCCCTCTCACCTGCGGGACGCCCACTATCCGGGAGCCCAGTCTCTGGGTCACGGCGAGGGGTACGCGTATCCCCATGATGATCCGGCGGGCATTGTGCCCCAGGACTACGCGCCAGACCCCGTGGCGGGCGCGAGGTATTACCGTCCGGGGGCAGAGGCTTGGAGCGCGAGTTGCAGGAGCGCTCCCGTCACATCAGAGAAATTCTGCGAGGGAAGCAGGACTAGGGAAACAGGCTTTTCTGTGGTAGTTTTGCGTCTGGTCTGAGACCTCCTCATCGCGCGGCTGCGGAGTGGAGAATCTTCAGAAAGATCGCTGTAGCCGCGTCTTTCGATAGACACTATCCCTCTTGTTTATATGGATTTGCGTGATGCTCATGCATCGCCCTCGTTACCAAGGAGAAATTGTTCGTGTCGACTCGTTCACGCACCAGAAGTAAGACCCGCCTGTCCCGCGCCCTCGGAATCCCGCTGACGCCCAAGGCCGCCAAGTATCTTGAAAAGCGCCCGTACGCTCCCGGCGAGCACGGTCGCACGAAGCGCAAGACTGACAGCGACTACGCCGTTCGTCTTCGTGAGAAGCAGCGCCTGCGCGCCCAGTACGGAATTCGCGAAGCTCAGTTGCGCCGCACCTTTGAGGAAGCCCGTAAGTCCCAGGGTCTCAGCGGTGAGAACCTCGTGGAGCTTCTCGAAATGCGTCTCGACGCTCTCGTGGTTCGCGCCGGTTTTGCCCGCACGACTGCTCAAGCCCGCCAAATGGTGGTGCACCGTCACATTCTCGTGAACGGCGAGCTCGTGGACCGTCCTTCGTTCCGGGTGAAGCCCGGACAGATGATTCATGTGAAGCCCCGCAGTGAGGGAATGGAGCCTTTCCAGGTCGCTGCGGCGGGAGGGCACGTCGATGTGCTTCCCCCCGTTCCCGGTTACCTCGAGGTTGAGATCGACAAGCTCCAAGCTGTGCTCGTTCGTCGTCCGAAGCGCGCAGAGGTCCCCGTGACCTGCGAGGTTCAGCTCGTCGTTGAGTACTACGCAGCTCGCTAATACCTGTCACACAGTGGTGGGGGAGTTTTCTTCCCCACCACTGTTGTTTCCCGTGTTCTAGGCTTAGCGAAGGAGGAAGAGAGTAATGGGAAAGTTCATCGCGGCCCTTCTGGGAGTTGTGTCCGGGTTTGTTATCGCCCACGTCCTCAACGAGACTCCTGAGGGTCGAACCTTTTTTGCTCGGTCTAGGGCGACGATTCGCACCTTTACGCGCGGCGTCCAGGACGCCTACCGCTCCTAAAGCCTCGGGAAGACCACACACATGGAAACCGCGGAGATTCAGAAACGGTGGCTCACTTTCTTTGGTGATCGTGGTCACACGGTTGTTCCCTCGGCTTCTCTGGTGAGTGATGATCCCACCCTGATGTTCACGGTTGCCGGAATGGTGCCCTTCATCCCGTATCTGACCGGCGTGGTTCCTGCTCCCTATCCGCGGGCGACCAGCGTCCAGAAATGCATCCGCACGCTGGACATCGAAGAGGTGGGCAAAACCACTCGCCACGGCACCTTCTTCCAGATGAATGGAAACTTTTCGTTCGGGGATTACTTCAAAGAGGGGGCAATCGGCTATGCCTGGGAGCTCCTGACCTCCTCGGAGGCTGACGGTGGTCTGGGTTTTGACGAGAAAGACCTCTGGGTCACCGTCTATGAGGAAGACGACGAAGCCGAAAAGCTGTGGAAGAAGATCGCCGGCCTTCCGCAGCACCGTATCCAGCGGATGGGGCGCGCCGACAACTACTGGTCGACCGGGCAGCCTGGGCCCGCCGGTCCGTGCTCGGAAATCTACTTTGATCGAGGTCCGGAGTTTGGCCCCGATGGCGGACCCGCGGTTGATGACACGCGATACCTGGAGATTTGGAACCTGGTGTTCATGCAGTACTCCATTGAGAATGTCCGCAGCAAGATCGACTTCGACATCGTGGGGGAGCTTCCGCAAAAGAACATCGACACCGGCATGGGCATGGAGCGAGTGGCATTCCTCAAGCAGGGTGTTGCCAACATGTATGAGATTGATCAGGTCAGGCCAGTTCTTGACCTAGCCTCAGAGCTTTCGGGACGAAAGTATGGAGCCAACCACGACGACGATGTTCGAATGCGCGTCATTGCCGATCACATTCGGTCCTCTCTGATGCTCATGACCGATGGTGTGGTGCCTGCCAATGACGGGCGCGGCTACGTTCTGCGTCGTCTGCTTCGCCGCAGCATTCGCTCGATGCGGTTGCTGGGGGTTCATGACCCGAGCTTCCCCGAGCTGTTTGCCGCCTCCAAGGGTGCAATGTCCGCTGCCTACCCGGATGTAGCCCAGGAGTACGACCGCGTTGAGGGATTGGCCGTGGCGGAAGAGGAGTCGTTCTTGAAGACTCTGGAGGCGGGAACGACGATTCTTGACGTTGCGGTAGCAACAACTCAGAAAGCTGGGGAACCCGCACTCGCCGGTGACACCGCATTCTTGTTGCACGATACCTATGGTTTCCCGATCGACTTGACGCTTGAAATTGCTGAAGAGTCAGGGCTCAGCGTCGATCGAGACAGTTTTGACGCGCTCATGGGGGAGCAGCGGGACCGCGCGAAGTCCGATGCGCGTTCCAAAAAGTCAGCTCTCGCTGACCTATCGGTGTATCGAGAGTTTCGAGCGTCCGGTGAAACAGTCTTCACCGGCTATGACACTCTGGGCACCGACTCGCAGATTCTGGGAATTCTGCACGACGGTGTGACGGTGTCGAGTGCCACCGAGGGTCAGCAGGTGGAGGTTATCCTCGCCCAGACGCCTCTGTATGCCGAGAGTGGTGGTCAGGTCTCCGACCACGGCATGCTGCGCGGAGAGAGCGGAGTTGCTCGAGTTCTTGATGTGCAAAAACCTATTCCCGGGCTGATTAGTCACACCGTGACCATCGAATCTGGAGCTCTCGGAGTGGGCGAGACCGTGCTGGCCGAAGTCGATGAGCTCACTCGATACGAAGGGCAACGCGCACACTCGGCAACCCACCTGGTCCACGCGGCCCTGCGCGACACCTTGGGCCCGCATGCCACTCAAGCGGGTTCGCTCAACCGTGCCGGCTATATGCGACTTGATTTTTCCTGGAATCAGGCCCTGTCCGATGACGCCGAGGCCGCTATTGAGAGCATCGTCAACTCCGCGATTCGAGACGACCTTGAGGTCACCACCCGCATACTGCCGGTGGATGAGGCCAAAGCGCTCGGCGCCATGGCGCTCTTTGGCGAAAAATACGGTGAGACCGTGCGCATGGTGGATATTGGTGGCCCCTGGTCTCGTGAACTCTGTGCAGGGACCCATGTTGGCCGGTCCTCGCAGATTGGGGTTGTCAGCATCCTCGGTGAGTCCTCCGTGAGTAGCACCGCCAGGCGCATCGAAGCTCTGGTGGGGACGGCTGCCGTGCAGAATTTCTCCGTCGAGAAGGCGCTGGTCCGCCGCCTGACGAGCATGCTCAAAACCCCTCGTGAGGATATCCCCACCCGGGTTGAAGAACTCGTCGAGCAGGTCAAGTCTCTGGAGAAGAAGGTTTCCCAAGCGGGGCAGGCGGGTTTGCAGGCGATGGTGCCCGCTGTTGTCTCCCAATTCCGTGAAGGCCGAGTGGGGTCAGTGGTCAGCGAGGTGAGTGGTGTGGGCAGCGCCGATGACCTGCGATCCCTGGTGAGTGCTGTGGTCGGCTCGCTCCCGGAGGGCGCCCACGTTGTGGCGCTCGGGACACTCATTGAGGGCCGAGGGACCATTGTCATTGCTGCCTCCCCGGGAGCTATCGCAGCGGGTGCCCATGCTGGAGACTTAGTCAAAATTGCGTCCGCGACCATGGGCGGCGGTGGTGGTGGTAAGCCACAACTCGCTCAAGGAGGCGGGCCCGAAGGTGGCGCTCTCGCGGCAGCCCTGGGGGACGTGGACACGGCCCTGGATAGTCTGCGGTGAGGCTGGGCCCTCGCATAGGAATCGACGTGGGCACTGTCCGCGTCGGAGTGGCTCGTAGTGACCCGGAGGGCTTGATGGCGGTCCCAGTCGAGACCCTTGCCCGGGATTCTGCCCTGATCGCGCTCGTGAAACTGGTCGACGAGCTGACACCTCTTGAAGTGATTGTCGGGTTGCCTCTCGCGCTGTCAGGCTCCCACACAGCCTCAACAGCGGATGCAGAAGCCTTTGCCAAGGAGCTGGCCCAGGCTTTGAGCGTCCCGGTGCGCATGATCGACGAGCGCCTGTCGACCGTTCAGGCTCAGACCAACCTCCGCGGAGCTGGTAGGCCGTCCGCCTCACAGCGAGGGGTTATCGACCAAGCTGCCGCTGTTATCCTTTTGCAACATGCGCTGGATAGCGAGAGAGCTCAGGGGGTGGCGCCGGGACATCGTGTCGATGTGAACGGCTCAAGCAATGACGAGTGACTCTGACTTCGACAAGATTTTCAACACGCTGCCCGGCGAACAGACCCAGGCTCCGCCACTGCGTCCCCGAAGCCAACTGCGCGCCGAGAAAAAAGGTGCCTCCGGGGGCTGGGGCAAGAGAATCTTCGCCGGCATTGCCCTGGCGGTCCTGGTCCTCTCGGGGACCGGCGTGTGGCTGCTGTGGAACGAATACGGGACGCGAATCATCGACTACTTTGCACAGGAGGAGATTGCCAATTTTGAGGGTGGCGGCGCTGAGCCCACCATTGAAATTGTGGTCAACCCTGGAGATATCGGGGAAGCAGTAGCCCGAAATCTTGCCGAGGCGGGTGTTACCGCCTCATTCGAGGCGGTCTACGAAATTTTGTTGCAGGATGCGACGATCACGTTTCAGCCGGGCACCTATCGTCTCTTGACAGGAATGTCAGCAGATAGCGCCATCGCCGCGCTGCGCGACCCCAACAATCGAGTTCAGATTGAGATTTTGATCACGGAGGGTGTGACCCTGCAGAGGGCTCTGGACATCATCGCCGAAAAGGCATCGTTGTCCCCGGATTCTCTCACTGAAGCGGTGGCGGAGCCGTCGCTGTATGGGGTTGATCCGCCCAACGGAAGCCTGGAAGGGTACCTGTTCCCCGCGACCTACACCTTCGAACCCGGTGCCACTGCCGGCGACATTGTGGCTCGGATGGTGGACGAGATGAAGGCTCGCCTCCAGGCTGCAGAGGTGCCTCAGGAGCAATGGCATGAAACCCTCACAACAGCCGCGCTGTTGCAGCGGGAGGCCCGCTTTGAGGAAGACTTCTACAAGGTTTCGCGAGTTATCGCTAACCGCCTCGACATCACCATGCCCCTCCAGTTTGATTCGACTGTTACCTACTGGACTGGGGAGTATGGGAGCGCGGGTACCAGCGATGCTGACCGCGCTGACGGGGAGAACCCCTTCAATACCTATGTGTATACCGGGTTGCCGCCCGGGCCTATCTCACTGCCCGGCGAGCTCGCGATTGATGCTGCTCTGAATCCTGTTGAGGGTGAGTGGCTGTATTTCGTCTCTGTTGACCTTCGCACTGGGGAGACTGTCTTCTCCGAAACGTACGCACAACACCTTCGCGCGGTCGAGCAGTGGCTCTCGTGGTGCAGGGAGAGTGAAGAGAATGGCGCGTACTGCTGAGGCCGAGTGTGAAGTCTGGGGCAATCCCGTAGAGCACTCTCTGTCTCCAGCGCTTCACCGTGCTGCCTACCGAGTGCTTGGCCTTCCGTGGTCCTACCGCTATCGGGAAGTGAGCCAGGAGCTCATCACTCCGGCGTGGGCGGAGGTGGGAGCAAAGTTGGCAGGAATCTCGCTCACCATGCCGCTCAAGGAGCGGGTGCTTGATCTGGTCGCCCCTCGTGACTCGATTGTTGATGCCCTCCAGGCCGCCAACACTGTCTACCGGTCTGGGGACACGATGGTGCTCTCCAACACAGACCCGTTCGGAGTCGACCGTGCAATGGAGCGGTTTGGGATCTCTGCGAATCATGCTTGGATCCTGGGTGCGGGAGCTACCGCCCGAGCCGTGGGCTATGCCCTAGGGCGTCGAGGGACTACGGATATCACCCTGTGTGTCCGGGATGCCCAGCGAGCCGAGCGGACCGCGCTTCATCTGAGAAACTGTGGAATCAGCATCCAGGTTCACCACGTGTCCGAGCTTGACCGGGCAATGCCACCACAGCTGGTCGCCTCGACACTCCCGGGTGGCGCCGAGAGTCACCCGGAGATTCCCTCCGTCGTGGTCGACTCGGCGGCGCTTTTCGATGTTGCATATTCGCCGTGGCCGTCCCACTACGCGAAGCTGTGGACGTCATCACACCAACCCGTCATTTCTGGGTTGTGGATGTTGAGCTACCAGGCGTTGGCGCAGATTAGGTTGTTTGTGAACGCGGATGTCACGCGGCCTCTCGAGAACGAAGACGAGGTTTTTGCCGCAATGCTCGACGCCGTCGGCCTTTCCTCTGAGTAAAAGCCGGCCTGATCCGTGGGAGAATAGGACAATGCTTCGATGGATTACTGCGGGAGAGTCTCACGGCCCTGAGCTGGTGGGGGTGCTGGAGGGTTTCCCCGCCGGTGTGCCCCTGCTGATTGGTGATATCCAGTCCGACCTCGCCCGCCGCCGTCTGGGCTATGGTCGCGGCGCCCGCATGAAATTCGAGGCGGATGCGGTGAATTTCTCCGGCGGTGTTCGTCATGGGCTCACCCAGGGCGGGCCAGTGGCACTGCGCATCGAAAACACAGAGTGGCCCAAGTGGGAGACCGTGATGAGTCCCCACCCCGTCGACCCCGCAGAACTGGAAGGTGGTCGAGCAGCTGCGCTAACCCGACCACGACCGGGACACGCTGACCTTGCGGGCATGCAGAAGTATGGCTTTGACGATTCCCGCCCAGTCCTCGAGCGTGCCAGCGCTCGTGAGACCGCGGCTAGGGTCGCTCTGGGAGCGGTGGCACGCGCCCTGCTGACGGAGTTGGGTATTTCCGTTGTCTCCCACACCGTGGCGATTGGCCCCGTGTCGGTGCCTGCGGACGCTGACATCCCGGGGCTCTCAGATCGAGATCGCTTGGACGAGGATCCGTTGCGTTGCGCCCACGAGGAGACCTCGAAGGCGATGGTCGCTGAGGTCGACCAAGCGCATAAGGACGGCGACACCCTCGGCGGAGTTGTCGAGGTCGTTGTTCGCGGTCTGCCACCAGGTCTTGGTTCCTATGTGCACTGGGATCGGCGCCTCGACTCTCGCTTGGCTGGTGCACTGATGGGGATTCAAGCCATCAAGGGAGTCGAAGTCGGTGATGGCTTCACGACTACCCGTCGGCGTGGTTCCGAGGCACACGATGAGATTGTCAACGATGGTTCAGGCGTCCAGCGCCTCAGCGAGCGCGCGGGAGGTATCGAGGGCGGCATGAGCACGGGCGGACCCCTGCGGGTGCGCGCTGGAATGAAACCAATTTCCACGGTGCCCCGTGCTCTGCGCACCATTGATACCTCCACCGGAGGCGAAGCGGTCGCCCACCACCAACGCTCTGATGTGTGTGCTGTTCCCGCGGCGGGCATTGTTGCTGAAGCCATGGTGATGCTCGTCATTGCGGATGCCATAGTCGAGAAATTTGGTGGGGATTCCCTGACCGAAATCCAGCGAAACCTCCGCAGTTACCTGGAGAGTATCCCGGACGTGATCGCTCCAGGCCCCTCAGCGCCGTGAGTGAGAAACCTCTCGTGGTGGTGGTGGGCCCCCCGGCCGCGGGGAAGACTCGGGTGGCCAAGCGCCTGGGACGAATCTTGGGAGTTTCGGTGGTGGATACCGACACTGAAGTAGTCACCCGCCATGGCACGATTCCCGAAATCTTCGCCTCGCAGGGCGAGGAGTTCTTTCGCGAGCAAGAGCGAGCCGCCGTCGAGAAAGCGCTCACCACGTCGGGTGTTGTTGCCCTCGGCGGGGGAGCCGTGGTGAACCCTCGCACACACACCGACCTTCTGGGCCACCGAGTGGCGCTAATTTCCATTACTCCTGAGGCGGTCGCCCCCCGACTGGCTAATGACAAACGCCCACTCCTGCGGGGAGGGCTGGAGGCGTGGACAGCGCTTGTCGCGAGTCGACAGGAGATCTATCAGGCCGTGGCCACCCGAGAATTTGATGCCTCTCATCGAAGCATTGATGAGCTGGCGGACGAGGTTGCCGCGTGGGTGCGGGAGGATGCCGGGCTATGACACACACCATTACCGTGCACAATTCGACTCAGGGCGACTACCCGGTGATTGTCGGACCTGGCGCCATGGGACAGATCCCCGAGCACATCCCGGGCGACAGTAAGAAGCTGCTCATCATTCACGCCCCCGCTTTGGGCCGTATTGCGGAGGAGCTGAAGAGCCAGCTCAGCTCAGGACGCGAAGTATTTCTCGCCGAGGTTCCCGACGCGGAATCTGCCAAAAGAGTAGAGGTGGCTCAATTTTGCTGGGGAATACTTGGCCAGCTTGACTTCCAACGCAATGACACAATCCTTGGTTTGGGCGGTGGCGCCACCACCGACCTGGCCGGATTCGTTGCCGCCGCGTGGCTGCGCGGTGTGCCCTTGATTCAGGTTCCCACCACGGTGCTGGGAATGGTGGACGCAGCGGTGGGCGGCAAGACCGGAGTAAACACCCAAGAGGGCAAAAACCTGGTCGGGATTTTCTATTCCCCCAGTGCCGTCATTGCCGATACAGATGTGTTGGCGGGCTTGAGCGAGAACGAGGTGAAAGCCGGTCTTGCGGAGGTGGTGAAGTGTGGGTTTATCTCTGACCCCGCCATTTTGGATTTAATTGAGGCACACCCGGTGGACGTGATTGATACCGCCTCCGAGGTGTTTGTCGAGTTGGTTCGCCGGGCCATTGCGGTGAAGGCCGCTGTGGTGAGCGATGACTTTAGGGAAACTGGCCAGCGAGAAATCCTGAATTATGGTCACACCCTTGGGCACGCGATCGAGCATGCGGAGCGCTACCAGTGGCGCCACGGAGTAGCGATCTCGATTGGAATGGTGTTTGCCGCGGAACTCTCCAGAATTGTGGCAAACCTGGGAGACGCTGATGTCGAGAGACACCGGTCCATCCTGGGCCAACTGGGGTTGCCTCTCGAGTATCCCCAAGGCCGGTGGCGGACGTTGCTCGCCACCATGCAAAAAGATAAAAAGGCTCGCGGTGGAGTGGTGCGGTTTGTAGTCCTGGACGCACCGGGTAAACCGCGTGTGTTGGCAATTCCCGATGAGTCGGTGCTGTTCGCGGCATATCAAGAGCTTGGCTCGTCTGAGAGCTAGGCTTGGGGCATGACGCGCATCTTGGTACTGAACGGGCCCAATCTGGGCCGTTTGGGCACGAGGGAGCCTGACATCTACGGTTCTCAGACACTGCTCGACATTGAGGCGTCACTCGTCGCTGCGGCCCCAGCGGGCGTTGAGCTTGATTTTCGACAGACTGATGATGAGGCGACACTGATTGGGTGGTTGCACGAAGCGGCTGATTCGCAGAGCCCGGTCATCCTGAACCCGGCGGCGTTCACTCACTACTCGTATGCGTTGCGTGATGCGTGCCAGATTGTCACGAGCGCAGGGATCGCCCTCATCGAGGTCCACCTGTCGAACCCCCATGCACGAGAGTCTTTCCGGCACACCTCAGTGGTGACGGGAGCTGCCCTGGGAGTGATTGCGGGATTTGGCGACCAGTCCTACCACCTGGCTCTTTCCCACATCCTGACACTTCTAGAGAGGCATTGACGTGGCGACGACTAACGACATCAAAAACGGAAGCGTGCTGAATCTTGAGGGACAGTTGTGGGCGGTTGTTGAATTTCAGCACGTCAAGCCGGGAAAAGGTGGTGCCTTCGTTCGCACCAAAATGAAGAACGTCCGGTCTGGAAAAGTCGTGGACAAGACATTCAACGCGGGAACAAAGATCGATTTTGCCGTTGTCGATCGTCGCGACTATACCTTCCTGTATGAGGACGGGGCCGACTACGTTTTCATGGACCAGAGCGACTACGACCAGGTGACGGTTCCCGGCCCCGTAGTTGGCGATGCAGCCAACTTCATGCTCTCCAACCAGGCCGTCACCATCGCAATGCACGAGGGAGAGCCCCTGTATGTCGACCTCCCGGCGTCCGTCGTGTTGGAAATCACCTACAGCGAACCGGGCCTGCAGGGAGATCGCTCCACCGGTGGCACGAAGCCTGCAACGCTCGAAACGGGATACGAGATTCAGGTCCCCCTCTTTGTTGAGCAGGGCACCAAGGTGAAGGTTGACACAAGGACCGGGGAGTACCTCGGACGCGTGTCCGACGAGTGAGTGCCAGACGCAAAGCTCGCAAGCGTGCTCTCGACATTGTGTTCGGTGCTGACATCAATGAGCAGCCACTGGGCGAAGCTCTCGCGGAGGCTGAGGCACGCTCCATCGGTGAACCAGAACGTTCGTCGAGTTGGGAGTATGCGCGCGCCATAGTTCAAGGGCTTATTGAGCATGGTGAGGACGTCGATCGACACCTTCGAGAAACCTCACAGTCCTGGCCGCTGGAAAGGATGCCCGCTGTGGATCGCGCAGTGTTGCGCGTGGCGACCTGGGAACTTCTCTACAACCCCGAGATTCCCTCAGCCGTGGCGATAGCCGAGGCCGTCAACCTGGTGAATGAGCTCAGCACCGAAGCCTCGTCAGGGTTTGTGCACGGAATTCTGGCGGCTATCGCACAAAACGCCGAGGTGTCCTAGCGCGACTGCAGCACTGTGCGCTACCCTGTTCGGAGCAGACCTGCTTTAACCAGCGTCCCGTGAGGCGCGAAAGGAGGGCTCGATGAGTGCGCGCACCGTTCTCACAGGGTCAGACATCGATCGGACCCTCCGTCGCATTGCTCACGAAATCGTCGAAGCTGTCCCAGATTCTGGGGATCTTGTTCTGTTGGGTATCCCCACTCGTGGAGCGATACTGTCCTCTCGGCTGGCTGACCTCATCGCCTCAATTTCTGGCACCGCAGTGCCCCATGGGGTTCTTGATGTGACGATGTATCGCGATGACCTTCAGAGGGGCGGCCACCGGGCTCCAGCACAGACCCGCGTTCCCGAGGAAGGGATTGACGACAAGGTAGTTGTCCTGGTGGATGATGTTTTGTTCTCCGGGCGCACGGTGCGTGCGGCCCTGGATGCCCTCACCGCCCTCGGTCGACCCAGGATGGTGAAGCTCGCCGTGCTGGTCGACCGAGGACACCGTGAGCTTCCGATTCGAGCTGACCATGTGGGGAAGAATTTGCCCTCTGCTTTGGGGGAGCGAATCACCGTGCGACTAGCGGATACGGATGGTTCTGAGGAAGTCCAGGTGGTGACATGAAGCATCTCTTGGACACGAAAGACCTGTCTCGCGAAGATGCACTCCGGTTGCTCGACACAGCGCAGGAATTTTCCGACGTGGCTAACCGGTCGGTACCCAAGCTGCCCACGCTCCGGGGCGCAACCATGGTTAACCTTTTCTTCGAAGACTCCACCAGGACACGGCTGTCGTTCGAGGCTGCCGCCAAACGACTGTCCGCTGACGTGATGACCTTCCAGGTCCAAGGGTCCAGTGTGTCCAAGGGTGAGAGCCTTAAGGACACTGCACAAACCGTGGAGGCGATGGGTGCCGACATCATTGTGATGCGGCACTTTGCCTCGGGCGCCGCACACCGCCTCGCGAACTCGGGCTGGGTTGAGGCCGCCATCATCAACGCAGGCGATGGCACGCATGAACACCCCACCCAAGCTTTGCTCGACGCGGCAACGCTGCGGGATCGGATGGTGCCGGAAGCTCGGGGCGCTGATGTGTCCGGTGTGCATGTGGCCATTGTGGGAGACATCGCGCACTCGCGAGTTGCCCGGTCCAACGTGTTTCTGTTGAACACCCTGGGAGCCAAAGTGACCGTCGTGGGGCCTCCAGAGCTCCTGCCCACCGGTGTGGAGGACTGGCCCGTGACGACCCACCATGACCTGGATGCCGTCATCGACGAGGGCCCGGATGCCGTCATGATGCTCAGGGTCCAGAAGGAGCGGATTCGGGGTGACTTCCAGCCCGCCTCCGGCGATTACGTGCGGAACTACTGCCTCACCACGGGTCGAGCAGACAGGCTCCCTGATCACGCCATTGTGATGCACCCGGGTCCCATGAACAGGGGAGTGGAAATCGCCTCCGACGTAGCGGATTCTTCGCGCTCGGTCATTGTGGACCAGGTTCGCAATGGCGTTGCTGTTCGAATGGCGGCGCTCTTCGATGTGTGGGGTGGTGGCAAGTGAGCGACATCGTCATCAAGGGGGCGGCGGTTCTCGGCGGCAAACCGGCTGACCTTGCACTCTCGGGAGGGGTTTTTGTCAATCCGTCGGAGATTTCAGGCAAGCGAAAGGCTCGTGTCCTTGACGCTTCAGGGCTTGTGGCGCTTCCGGGTCTTGTTGACCTCCACACCCATCTCCGTCAGCCCGGGGGGGAGCAGGCAGAGACAATTCTGAGTGGGTCGAGGGCTGCGGCGCTGGGTGGCTTCACGGCGGTTCACGCGATGGCCAACACCATCCCAGTGGCGGATTCAGCAGAGCTGGTGACGCAAGTCTGGCAGTGGGGGGTTGCCGCGGGATATGTCGATGTGAGGCCCGTGGGAGCTGTCACAAAGGGGCTTGGCGGCGAATACCTGGCCCCGCTTGGGTCGATGGCGCGCTCGCGACCACAGGTTCGAGTGTTTTCTGATGATGGGAAGTGTGTCCACGATTCGGCCCTGATGAGGCGCGCGTTGGAGCAGGCGCGCAGTCTTGATGCGGTGATCGCTCAGCACGCCCAGGATCCTCGTCTGACCGAGGGAGCCCAAATGAACGATGGCGCTCTCGCCGCAACGTTGGGGCTTGAGGGTTGGCCCGCGGTGGCGGAGGAGTCAATTATTGCCAGAGATGTTCTCCTCGCGGAGTCTGTTGGTGCGAGGCTCCACGTGTGCCACCTGTCGACTGCCGGCTCGGTCGACGTCGTCATGTGGGCAAAAGCCCGGGGTATTGCGGTCACCGCCGAAGTAACGCCCCACCACCTCCTCTTGACCGAGGATCGTGTGTCGTCGTTTGATCCGTTGTTCAAAGTCAACCCTCCGCTGCGTCGCAGGGAGGACACCCTCGCGCTTCGCGAGGCCGTCGCCTCTGGCGTGATTGACGTGGTGGCCACCGATCATGCGCCTCACCCCAGTGAGTCCAAAGACTGCAGCTTCCCTGAGGGCGCCTTCGGAATGCTCGGGCTTGAAACTGCACTGGCCGTGGTGATGACCACCTTGGTCGAGCCGGGACTGATCACGGTGCGAGACCTTGCGCGGATTATGTCCACTGCCCCGGCCGCCATTGGGCGGGTCGGGGGATATGACACTCCACTGGGCGTGGGCGAACCTGCCCACCTGACCCTGGTCGACCCAACAGGATCCGCTGGGGAACCTCACGGTAGTTTGAGTAGGAATGACCCTTACCGGGGCGAGGAGCTGAGGGGAAGGGTCGTCCACACGTTCTACGCCGGCACCCAGACCGTTGATGACAGTGCGCTGGTGGACCTACCGGAGAGGACGGCATGACGCAGGAAATCGCAGCGAGCATGATGATCGCACTGGCCATCGTGTTGTTGGGTCTCGCGTGGTGGGGTTGGCGAAATAGACGAGTTCGCTTCCGCCATCTCGAGGGTTCGCTGATTCGAACCCTGCCTGCCTCACCGTCTTTGCTGTCTTTTGAGGGTTTGTATGTTGCCACGACGATTGCTGATCACCCGATGGACCGTGTCCCGGTGGGTCCGTTGAGTTTTCGGGCTAAGGCTCAGTTCGCTATCCACCCTGAGGGTCTGGTGGTGGGGGCGCAGGGCGAAGCACCCGTGGTCTTGGGCTCACAGGACGGTATTGAGGCGGGTCTTGCCACCTGGACGATTGATCGGGTTGTCGAGCCCGAGGGGCTCGTGATGATCCGGTGGACTCTTGGTGGTACCGCTCTGGATAGCTACCTGCGCATTGTGAACACCGACACGACGAAGATTATTGAGACCGTGAATTCATTGAGGGGAAAAGCTGAGTGACACACGACCGTGCAGTACTGGTGCTGGAAGATGGCAGTCGATTTGATGGTTCCGCGTGGGGTGCCAGAGGGCAAACGCTGGGGGAGGTCGTCTTCTCGACCGGGATGACGGGATACCAGGAGACACTCACTGATCCGAGTTACGCCGGCCAGATTGTCGTGATGACCGCGCCTCACATTGGCAACACGGGAATGAATGACGAGGACCCCGAGTCCCGGCGGATTTGGGTTGATGGTTTTGTGGTTCGGGACCCCGCTCGACGACCCTCAAACTTCCGCTCCACGAGAAGCCTCGATGAGGACCTCGAAGAAGACGGGATTGTCAGCATCAGCGGTGTTGACACCCGGGCCATCACGCTGATTCTTCGGGAAGCGGGGGTAATGCGCGGTGGGATTTTTAGCGGCGAAGCGGCCTCCCTGGATGAGGCAGAGCAGCTCACACGTGTGCGCGATGTCCCCGACATGGCGGGTCAGAATCTGTCGGACCAAGTCAGCGTCTCGGAAATGCGGGTGGTCCCAGCGCTGGGGGACTCTCTCGGGCGTTTGGCCGTCATCGACTTAGGTGTCAAGGAATCCACGTTGCATCACCTTGCCGCTCGCGGGTTCGAGGTGCATGTGTTGCCCTCCACGGCGTCCTATGAGGATGTGACGTCTCTGAATCCGGTCGCCCTGTTTTACTCCAATGGGCCAGGGGATCCCTCCGCGAGTGACCACCACGTGGCATTGCTTCGAAGCGCGCTGGGAGAGCGGCTGCCCTTTTTCGGGATTTGTTTTGGAAACCAACTCCTGGGCAGAGCGCTGGGTTTTGATACCTACAAGCTGAAATACGGACATCGAGGGATTAATCAGCCTGTTCTTGATAGGACCACGGGCAAGGTGGAAATCACTGCACAAAACCATGGGTTTGCCGTTGATGCCCCCCGGGACGGGGTTATCGAGTCCCCGGCTGGCTTCGGGAAAGTAAAGGTCAGCCATGTGAGCCTCAACGATGACGTGGTCGAGGGGTTGACCGCTCTCGACGTTCCCGCGTTCTCTGTCCAATACCACCCGGAGGCCGCTGCGGGACCCCACGATTCGACCTACCTTTTTGACCGGTTCCGGGACCTCGTGACCGACGCTCTTTCTGCGTCAAGCCGAGGGGATCGCTAATGCCTAAGCGCGAGGACATCACGAGCGTTCTTGTGATCGGCTCGGGTCCCATTGTGATCGGCCAGGCTGCAGAGTTCGACTATTCGGGAACCCAAGCCTGTCGAGTCTTGAGGGAGGAAGGCATCCGCGTCATCCTGGTGAACTCGAACCCCGCCACCATCATGACCGACCCGGGGTTTGCTGACCAGACCTATGTGGAGCCGATCACCACGCCGGTCCTGGAAGCCATCATCGCGAAGGAAAAACCCGACGCTATCCTGCCCACACTAGGTGGCCAAACTGCGCTGAACGCTGCCATGGCGCTTCACACCGAAGGAATTTTGCAGAAATACGGCGTGGAACTTATCGGTGCTTCTTTTGAGGCAATCCAGCGCGGCGAAGACCGCCAGATTTTCAAGGATTTGGTGATTGAGGCTGGCGCGGACGTCGCTCGCAGCCACATCGCGACAACCGTCGAGGAAGCCCTCGGTTATGCCGACGACTTGGGGTATCCCTTGGTCATCCGGCCCTCCTACACGATGGGCGGGCTGGGGTCTGGCTTTGCCCATAACAGAGACGAACTCATCCGGATGGTGGGGGATGGCCTCCACCAAAGCCCCACCACCGAGGTGCTGCTCGAGGAGTCAATCCTGGGGTGGAAAGAGTACGAACTTGAGTTGATGCGAGACAGTGCTGACAACACAGTGGTGGTGTGTTCCATCGAAAATGTCGATCCCGTTGGTGTGCACACGGGGGACTCCATCACGGTCGCTCCGGCACTCACTCTGACCGACAGGGAATACCAACGGCTGCGAGACATTGGTATTCAAATCATCCGACTTGTCGGCGTAGACACCGGTGGATGCAATATTCAGTTCGCCATTGAGCCCGCAACCGGGAGAGTGATCGTGATCGAGATGAATCCTCGAGTGTCACGAAGCTCCGCGCTGGCTTCCAAAGCCACCGGGTTCCCGATCGCAAAAATTGCGGCCAAGCTCGCGCTTGGCTATCGCCTGGATGAGATTCCCAACGACATCACGAAAGTTACGCCTGCGTCCTTTGAGCCAACCCTCGACTACGTGGTGGTGAAAGTGCCACGGTTCGCCTTCGAGAAGTTCCCCCTGGCCGACAAAACACTGACGACCACCATGAAGTCGGTAGGGGAGGCAATGGCCTTGGGGCGGAATTTTTCGCAAGCCCTCAACAAAGCCTTGCGGTCCCTCGAGCAGCGAGGAAGTTCCTTCCACTGGGGCGACCAACCACTGGGACGCAAGGAACTGGTGGAGATCTCACGAATTCCGACCGATGGCCGCATCGTCACGGTGCAGCAGGCATTACGGCAGGGTGCAACGATCGAGGAGTTGTATGCCGCTACGGGTATAGACCCGTGGTTCCTGGATCAGGTGGCACTGATTAATGAGGTTGCTGCAGCTGTTCGGGATGGCGATGAGCTCACGGAAAATCTCCTGCGGCATGGAAAAGATCACGGGCTTTCTGACGTGCAGATTGCCCAGTTGCGCGGCAGTACGGAGGCGGAAATTCGAGCTCAGCGGCACCAACTCAATATGCGGCCGGTGTTCAAAACAGTGGATACCTGCGCGGGTGAGTTTCCCGCTTACACGCCGTACCACTATTCGAGCTATGACCTGACCTCAGAGGTCACGGCCTCCGAAAAGACCAAGGTTGTCATCCTCGGCTCTGGCCCCAATCGGATTGGGCAAGGAATTGAGTTTGACTATTCCTGCGTGCACGCGGCCTTCGCTCTTCGCGACGCCGGTTTTGAGACCATCATGATCAACTGCAACCCGGAGACGGTCTCCACGGACTATGACACAAGCGATCGCCTCTACTTTGAACCGCTGACGCTCGAGGACGTCCTGGAAGTTATCCATCAGGAGAGCCAGAGTGGGACTCTGCTGGGGGTTCTCGTTCAACTCGGAGGGCAAACGGCCCTGGGGTTGGCCAAGGGGCTTGAGGCGGCCGGTGTCCCAATTCTTGGAACAAGCCCCAGCGCTATTGACCTCGCAGAGGAACGAGGCTCTTTTGCGCGAATTCTGAACGAGGCAGGGCTGGTGGCACCCAAGAACGGAACCGCCACCACGGTCGACGAGGCTGCAGCGATTGCCCACGACATTGGGTTCCCGGTTCTCGTGCGCCCCAGTTACGTTCTGGGTGGACGGGGCATGGAAATCATCTACGACCAGGCGAGCCTGGTCGATTATTTCGAGCGGATCGAGGAATTCGCCATTGTCGGTCCTGAAGCTCCTCTGCTGGTTGACCGGTTCCTGGACGACGCCGTGGAAATTGATGTCGACGCCCTCTATGACGGCGATCAGCTCTATATCGGTGGGGTGATGGAACACATTGAGGAGGCGGGAATTCACTCGGGTGACTCCGCCTGCACGCTGCCCCCGGTAACCC
>JAGYJI010000002.1 GCA_018402295.1 Pontimonas sp. | reverse complement strand
GCGCACGCGACGACGATCTCGGAGGCACGCGTGGACCAGCTCCTGGGACGCTATGGGACCCATGCAGCGGTAATCATTGCGCACCTGAGTGCCTCAGGAGATGAGCCTTTGCTCCACCACCCGGACTACTCCCGCGGCGAAATTGAGGCTTTGGTTCATAACGAATGGGTTGTTACTTTGTCTGATGTGGTGCATCGGAGGACCAGCATGGCGTTTAGTGGTCAGTTAAGTGCACCATTGTTGTCAGAGCTTGCTGACATCATGGCGGCTCAACTGGGGTGGTCGGATGACTACCGAAACATCCAGTTGTCCGGCGTCACACTGGAGGAGGGTAGCTCGCAATGGGCCTTGAACTAAAGAACATCACCCTGGTTGAGGGGGGAGAAGACTGGATTTCCGATGTCTCGGTCACGTTTGACGCGGGCATCAACGTTTTGGTGGGGACCAACCTTTCCGGTAAGACGACCCTGATGCGCATCATCGCGGGTCTCACCAAGCCCACCTCCGGCTCGATCATCCTCAATGGTGTGGATATCACCGAGACCAACGTCCACGGTCGGTCGGTGTCCTTCGTCTACCAGCAGTTCATCAACTACCCCTCGCTGTCCGTGTTTGACAACATTGCCTCTCCCCTGAAGGTGGCGAAAGACAAGTTCAGCAAGGAACAGATCGCGGCCCGAGTCGAGGAGATGGCCGAGCTTTTGGGTCTCACCCCGATGCTGAAGCGGAAGCCTGACGAGCTTTCCGGAGGCCAACAGCAAAGAGTTGCTATTGCTCGGGCGCTTGCCAGAAAGTCAGATCTCGTGTTGTTGGACGAGCCACTGGCGAACCTGGATTACAAGCTTCGTGAGCAGTTGCGCGAGGAGCTACAAGACATCTTCCAGGCCGCAGACAATGTCGTGCTTTACAGCACTGCAGAGCCCTCCGAGGCGCTTGATTTTGCCACCCACACTGTTGCGATGGTGGAGGGTCGAGTAGAGCAGGAAGACAATGCCCTCGAGTTGTATCAGCACCCCGCCTCTGTCTCAGTCGCCCAGGCACTCAGCGACCCACCCATCAATCTGGTGGCAAGCACCTACTCGGGTGGGAAGGTGAACTGGGGCTCACACAGGTTCACGTTCTCTGACCCTTCGCTGACGGAGGGTCAGGACTTCACCCTCGGGATGCAACCCCACCGCATCCATATGACTCAGGAGCACTCCAGTGACATTGAGTTCAGCGGCGTAGTTCAGCTCGCCGAAGTGACGGGAAGTATCACCTACGTTCACCTCACCTTGGACTCAGGGGAGTATGCGGTCATCGAACTCGATGGCGCTCACCCCATTGACCCTGACACCACCGTGACCGGATATTTCCAGGTAGGAGACCTCTACGGGTTTGACGCCCAGACCGGTGCCACACTCTTTGTTCCGAAAGTGAGGGTCGCTTAAATGGCTGAGATAGTCCTCGATAACATCGCTCACAGTTATGACGGTGGGGAAACCTTTGCGCTGAAGCAGATCGACATGACCTGGAAAGACGGAAAGGCGTACGCCCTTCTCGGACCCAGTGGGTGCGGAAAAACGACCCTGTTGAACATCATGTCGGGAATCATCAAGCCCTCCCAGGGCCGGATTTACCTCGATGGCGTGGACATCACCGACAAACCAACGGAAGATCGCAACATCGCCCAGGTGTTCCAGTTCCCTGTCCTCTATGACTCGATGACAGTTCGGAAGAACCTGGAATTTCCGCTCAAGAACCGCAAAGTTCCGGCCGATGAAATCAACCGTCGGGTGGAAGAAATCGCCGTCCTGCTCGGCCTTGAGAACGACCTTGATATCCGCCCAGGTCGACTGCGCTCTGACCTGCAGCAGATTGTGAGCCTCGGGCGGGGGCTGGTCCGCGAGGATGTTGCAGCAGTGCTCTTTGATGAGCCCCTCACCGTCATCGACCAGAATTTCAAGTGGACGCTGCGCAATCGGCTCAAGCGCCTGCACCTGCAGACCGGGGTGACCCTGGTCTATGTCACGCACGACCAAACAGAGGCCCTGACCTTCGCCGATGACGTGCTCCTGATGAAAGACGGAGAAGTTGTCCAAACCGGGAGCGCTGAAGACCTATTTTTGGCCCCCGAGCACGAGTTTGCGGGCTATTTCATTGGGTCGCCCGGTATGAACTTCCTCGATGTCACGGCAACCCAGTCCACGGTGAGCTTTCAGGGCATCGAACTTGGCCTCGCCAGTGAGAGCGGGCTAACCGGAGACTTCCGGGTGGGCGTTCGACCAGAGTTTGTTATTCCCGGCGGAAAAGATGGAGTGCCCATGGTTGTTCAGAGAGTGGAGAACCGGGGCGGTTTTCAGCTGGTGAAACTCCAATTGGGCGACCAGACGGTGATCTCGAAAGTGGAGAGCGATGTGTCTGTGCGCGAAGGCGAGACGCACAATTTTGTGTTCGTTCCTGAACGAACATTCCTCTTCAAGGACAAAGTCAAGCGTGCAACGGTGGCGCCGGCAGGAAAGAGGCGATAATCATGTTGGCTAAGAGAAAAAACAATAAAGCGTGGCTGCTGGTCCTCCCGGTCGTTATCGTCGTGGCGTTCACCGCCATCATTCCGATCATGACAGTGGCCAACTACTCGGTTCAGGACGTCTTCAGCCCGACTAACCGCCTGTATATGGGTCTGGACTTCTTCCGCCAAATTGCGACCGATCCGGCCATTGTCGACGCGTTCACACGCAATCTCACCTTCTCCACGCAGATTTTGCTGATCGAAATCCCGCTCGGAATTTTCATTGCACGTTTGATGCCCCGAGAAGGCTGGAAAGCCGCAGCAGCGCTCGTGATTGTCGCGATTCCTCTGGTTATCCCGTGGAACGTGGTGGGTGTTACGTGGCGAATTCTTGCCAGGCCCGACGTGGGGCTTTTGGGTGTGGGAATAAACCAGTTCCGGCCCTTCGACATAGGTAATACCCCTGCAGATGCCTGGTTCACTATGGTCGCGATGGATGTGTGGCACTGGACACCCCTGGTCACCCTGCTCGTGTACGCGGGTCTTCGATCCATTCCCCAGGCCTACTACCAGGCAGCGTCCATCGATGGGGCCTCACCCTGGTCAGTGTTCCGCTTTGTCGAATTGCCCAAGCTCCGACGGGTGTTGATGATCGCTCTTCTGTTGCGCTTCATGGATTCCTTCATGATCTACGCAGAGCCCTACATCCTCACCGGCGGTGGTCCGGGGACCTCGACTCAGGTGATGAGTATTTTGCTCTCCGTGCTTGCCGTCATCCAGTTTGATTTAGGTAAATCGGCCGCTTTCTCCCTGATTTACTTCCTCTTCATTCAGGTGTTCTCCTTCGTCTTCTTTACTGTCCTCACTCTGGACGAGCGCCCCGGACCCACTAAGGCCGCGGTGAAGAAGCAGAAAGTGCGGGAACGAGAAATCCGAGCGACAGCCACGGAAGGAGGAAACTCATGACAACGACGAACATTCCCGTGGTGAGGGGCCCCCAGCGAGGTTCCTACTTCGACTGGAGAAGTTGGCTGTTTTGGTTCCTGATGGCGGTCTGGTCGATCCCACTGCTCTGGCTCGTGTCGATGTCGTTGCGCTTCAACGAGGACATTCTCAGCCGTTTTGAGGTCATTCCCTCCCGCATCTCCTTCCGGGGTTACACGGAGTTCTTCACTAACCCGCTGTGGTACGGATCCTTCATCAACTCGCTGTCCTACACCACGATGAATATGTTGCTCTCGGTGGCGGTCGCCCTCCCGGCCGCGTACGCGTTTAGCCGGTATACCTTCTCGGGGGATAAGCACCTGTTCTTCTGGTTGCTGACAAACCGGATGGCTCCGGCAGCGGTATTCCTGCTGCCCTTCTATCAGATGTATCAGGCGGTGGGTCTGTTCGATACGACCTATGCGGTTGCCTTGGCCCACATGCTCTTCAATGTGCCGCTGGCGGTGTGGATCCTGGAGGGATTCATGTCCGGGGTTCCCAAACAACTCGACGAGATAGCCGAAATTGATGGCTACAAGTTTGGTCGTTTCTTCTTAACCATTTTTATCCCGATGATTCGGGCTGGGATCGGCGTGACGATGTTCTTCACCTTCATGTTCAGCTGGGTGGAGCTCCTGATTGCTCGAACCTTGACTGGACCTGCAGCCATGCCGCTCGCGGTACAAATGTCGACCACGTCGACAGCGGCGGGCTTGGACTGGGCTCTGTTGTCGGCAGCGGGCGTTATCGCCATCGTCCCTGGAGTGATTGTGATCTGGTTCGTCCGGAATTACATCGCTAAAGGCTTCGCGTTAGGTCGGGTGTAGCCATGTTGAGTTGGATGTATTGGACAATTCCGGTCGCGATTACCTTCACGCTGATCTTTGCCATGATCGCGGGAATGACGATTTGGGGGCACTACAGCCCTCCCACGAGGCGGAAAGGGTTCCTCCACATTGTGACGGACCGGAGTGAGCGTCTCTACATCGCCTTGATTCTTTTTGCCTTGGTGATGGTCTTCTCGTTTGCCCTGGGCAGTCTCAATCCGTGGCTTTTTGCAGGAATCGGCGCAGTAGTGGGAGCGGTGGTTCTGAAATGGGGATAACAACAGGTTTGGCACTCGCAGAAATGTGGGAGTCAAAGGGGGAGCGTGCCACACACGCCCCTCACACACAGTCGCGTGACAGAGGTGTTGTCACGTGGCAATTGACGAAAGGTAAAAAATGAGCACAAGACACGCCCTTTTACGGGCGCGGAATGTCCTCGCCCTTTCCACGGCAACCCTCCTCGTTGCTTCAGCCTGTGCTGGAGCCACCGGAGGCGCCTCCGACAGTGGGAGCAGCACCCCCACTCTCGAGGGTACGCCTGAAGAAAAGGCAGCTCAGTACATCGATCTGTACTTCCAGGAGAGCACGCTCACCCGGGAACAGCAGATGGAAGAGCTGATGTGGTTCATCGAGGCAGCAGAACCATACCAAGGCCTGGACGTGAGTGTTCTCTCCGAGAACATTCCGACCCACGGTTACGAGTCTGAAACTCTCGCAGCAGTGTTCTCGGATCTCACGGGAATCAACGTGACTCACTCCCTCATGGGTGAGGGTGAAGTCATGGAGATTATCTCCACTGAGATTCAGACCCGCACGTCGGTGTACGACGGTTACATTAACGACACCGACTCCATTGGTGGCCACCAGCGTGGCGATTACATCTACCCCATCTCGACCCTGTTGGAGTCCTCTCCAACACTCCCGACTCTGGACCTCGATGACTTCATTGGTCTGAGCTTTGGTACGGGTTCTGACGGCGTAATCTACCAATTGCCGACCCAGCAGTTCGCGAACCAGTACTGGTTCCGTTACGACTGGTTCTCTGACCCTGACATCCAAGAGCAGTTCAAGGCTATTTACGGATACGACCTTGGCGTTCCGGTGAACTGGTCAGCGTATGAGGACATCGCTGTCTTCTTCTCCACTGAGGTCAACGGCGATGGCACCATCGATGGTGAGAAGGTCTATGGTCACATGGACTACGGTGCAAAGCACTTCTCGCTCGGATGGCGCTTCACTGACGCATGGCTCTCGATGGCCGGAAACGGTGACACCGTGTTCGACCCCGAGACCGGTGATCGCACCCCCAACGGTATCCCCATTGATGAGTGGGGTATCCGCGTCGAGAACTGTAGCCCCGTGGGTTCTTCTGTAACCCGTGGTGGAGACACCAACGCTCCTGCTTCGGTCTACGCCGTGCAGAAGTACCTCGACTGGTTCGAGTACGCACCTCCCGGATCACAGAACATCAACTTTGATGAGTCTGCAGGAGTTGTGGGTCAGGGTGCAGTAGCTCAGCAGATGTTCTGGTACACAGTGTTCACCAGAGCAACTATTGACTCACCCGCTATGAGCGACGCTGACGGCAATGCCGTATGGCGCATGGCTCCTAGCCCCCACGGTGCCTACTGGCAGGAAGACCACAAACTGGGTTACCAGGATGCAGGTGCATGGACGTTCATGGACCACGCAGATCCTGAGAAGCGTGACGCAGCGTGGCTCTATGGTCAGTTCGTAGTGTCCAAGACTGTGGACGTGGCGAAGTCGATCGCGGGATTGACGTTCATTCGTGATTCCACAATCAACCACCAGTTCTTCACCGACAACGCCTCCGCTTACGGTGGCTTGGTGGAGTTCTACCGGTCACCTGACCGCGTGAACTGGACCCCCACGGGAACCAACGTTCCTGACTACCCCTCGATGTCTGCGCTTTGGTGGCAGGCAATCGGCTCCGCTGCTGCCGGTGAACTGACAGCCCAAGCCGCCATGGATCAGCTTGCCGCTGGGCAAGATGAGATCATGGAGCGTCTTGAGGCTTCAGGAATCCACAGCGAGTGTGGCGTGAAGCTGAACGAGGAGCGCGACGCACAGTACTGGCTAGACCAGCCTGGCGCGCCGTACCCCAAGCTGGCTAACGAGAAGCCCGCCGCTGAGACTGTCCCCTACGACGAACTTGTCGCAGGATGGCAGCGCGGTGAGTCTTACCTCGACTAGCGAGTAAGCACTAATGAGCGTATGGCCGGGGTGGTAACACCCCGGCCATACCTCTTATCTGAAAGGCTCAGTGCGCGATGGACAATGTGACCAGCGCCCGAACGGCACTGTTGGACGGGAACACGATTCCGACCCTCGGTCTTGGCGTATACAAGGTGCCCAATGACGACGTGGCACCCCTGGTTCACCACGCTTTGGCGGCCGGATATCGCCTGATCGACACCGCGAATATGTACGACAACGAGGCCGGTGTCGGCGATGCCCTGGCGGCGACCGATGTGCCGCGCGAGGAAATTACGGTGGCCACCAAGTTTTGGATGGATGATCTGGGGTACGAGAACACCCTCGCCGCCGCGCAGCAGAGCCTTGCCAAACTCGGCCTTGAGTACCTCGACCTCTACTTAATTCACTGGCCAGCGCCGAAGCGCGATTTGTATGTGGAATCCTGGCGCGCCATGGAGAAACTCAAACAGGACGGGCTTGTGCGCTCCATTGGCGTCTGCAATTTTCACTCTGAACACCTTGAGCGCATTATGGAAAACTCTGATGAAACCCCTGTGATGAACCAGGTCGAGGTGCATCCTTGGCTCACTCAAGTTCCACTCAAGGCCTTCCATGATCAGCATGGAATTGTCACTCAAGCGTGGTCACCGCTGGCCAGGGGACAGATTCTCGAAGAGCCTGCTCTGGTCACGTTGGCTGCAGAGTATGGGGTAAGCGTGGCGCAGCTCGTCATCCGTTGGCACCTTGAGCGCGGTGTTTCCGTCATCCCGAAGTCGCTCTCTCCGCAACGCATCGAGAGCAACGCGGATGTGTTCGGCTTTGCACTTGAGCCCGAACACATCGCGCTCATCAGTGCGATGAATCGTGACTACCGCACCGGGGTTGATCC
>JAGYJI010000001.1 GCA_018402295.1 Pontimonas sp. | reverse complement strand
ATTGTGGTGTGTGAAACCGAATATCGCGATGGCGGACGCTTCCCGGCGCCCGGCACCGAGCGTGAAATACCTGCTGATCTGGTGCTCCTAGCGCTCGGATACCGCGGGGCAGAGCACGAAAAGGTGGAGAACCAGGTCGGGCTCGGCGTCGATGCTCAGGGCAATATCGCGCGCGATTCCTCTTACGCCACACACATTCCTGGGATGTTTGTGGCGGGTGATGCGGGTCGGGGAGCATCACTCATCGTGTGGGCAATCGCCGAGGGACGAGCCGTTGCAGCAGAAGTCGATCGGTTCCTTGAAGGCAGTACGCTATTACCAGCGCCCGTCAAGGCAACAGACCGTCCCCTGCACGTCTAACACCACCGAAGGATTTCATGCGACGCGCCAAAATTGTGGCCACCCTTGGCCCCGCGACATCGAGCTACGACGACCTCATGGCGGTCATGGACGCCGGAGCCAATATTTTCCGGATGAACCTGTCCCACGGGGCCAGGGACGTCCACGAGGAAATTTACTCGACTGTGCGGCGCGCGGCGGAAGATGCGGGGAAGCCCATCGGTGTTTTGGTTGACCTTCAGGGACCCAAAATACGCCTCGAGAAGTTTGCCGATGGCCCCCACGAGCTAAAAAACGGGGATACCTTCACCATCACGACCCGGGACGTCGAGGGCACCAAGGATCTCGTGGGAACCACCTATAAAGGCCTGCCCGGGGACGTTCGACCTGGTGACACGCTGCTGATCGATGACGGCAAGGTCCGACTTGAAGCGGTGTCCTCCGGCGCCGAAGACGTTGTCACCACGGTCATTGTGGGGGGAATGGTATCGAACAACAAGGGAATCAACCTGCCCGGTGTCGCTGTCTCTGCGCCTGCGTTGTCCGACAAGGACGAATCTGACCTGCGATGGGGGTTAGGTCTGGGCTGCGACTACGTGGCGCTGAGCTTCGTGCGGAGCGCCTCCGATGTTGACCGGGTGCGCGAAATCATGCGCGAAGAGGGACGATCCTGTCCCGTCATTGCCAAGATCGAGAAACCGGAAGCGGTCGACGCGCTCGAGGAAATCGTGGATGCGTTCGATGGAATCATGGTCGCCCGAGGTGATCTGGGTGTCGAGTTACCCCCGGAAACCGTCCCTATCGTGCAAAAGATGGCAATCGAGTTGGCCCGAAAGATGGCCAAGCCGGTGATCGTGGCCACTCAGATGCTGGAATCGATGATCGACGCCCCCGTTCCGACCCGGGCCGAAACTTCGGACGTGGCGAACGCGGTGCTCGATGGTGCTGACGCGGTGATGCTCAGTGGTGAGACCAGCGTGGGGAAGTACCCAGCAATCACGGTTGCCACCATGGCGCGCATTTTGGCGTCCTCCGAAGAACACGGTTTAGGCAGAATCCCGCCGCTGGGAACCAAGCCGCGCACGCAGGGTGGCGCCATAACCCTTGCGGCAGCGGAAGTTGCTGAATTTGTGGAGGCTAAGTTCCTCTGTGTCTTCACTGAATCGGGAGATTCGGCCCGGCGCATGTCCCGGTTGCGCTCACCCATTCCGATGATCGCGTTTACGCCCTCTGAGGAGACCAGGCGCCGTATTGCGCTGACCTGGGGGATTGAGTCGTTCGCTACGCCCCGGGTGAAGCACACGGATGAGATGTACCCCCAGGTCGACAAGGCACTGCTCGAGAAAGGGCTGGTGGAAGTGGGGGACAAGGTCGTCGTGATCTCGGGGTCCCCTCCAGGAACGGTGGGTACCACCAATGACCTCCGCGTCCACGTGATCGGGCAGCAGGAGTCAGTAGCGCTCGACTAGGTCTGTGTGCCGGATGTGGGATTTGAACCCACACGCCCTTTCGGACAAAGCATTTTGAGTGCTCCGCGTCTGCCATTCCGCCAATCCGGCCTGTCGCACACCAGTGTGCACAATGACCATACCCTAGGCTCTCCTCGTGAGTGAAAAGCCCCCCGATTCTGTCGCACCCAAGCGTGTCATTGTCGCGGAGGATGAGTCTCTGATTCGCATCGACATCGTTGAGACACTGCGGGATCACGGTTTTGACGTCATTGCCGAGGCCTCCGATGGCGAGAAGGCTGTGGCCCTCGCTGAAGAACTCCGCCCAGATTTGGTGGTGATGGACGTCAAAATGCCGCTGATGGATGGGATTTCTGCTGCAGAGATTTTGACCAAGAGAAAAATTGCCCCGGTGGTGTTACTCACCGCTTTTTCGCAACGAGAACTGGTGGAGAGAGCGAGCGAAGCGGGTGCCCTCGCCTACGTCGTGAAGCCGTTCACACCGAGTGACCTCATCCCTGCGATCGACATCGCCTTGGGGCGATACGCCCAGATTCAAGCGCTTGAGGACGAGGTCGCCGACATGTCGGAGCGCCTCGAAACGAGGAAAATCCTCGACCGAGCCAAAGGGATTTTGAACAACACCATGGGTCTCACTGAGCCGGAGGCATTCCGTTGGATTCAGAAAGCCTCCATGGACCGTCGTCTGACCATGAAAGAAGTGGCTCTGACGGTGATTGACCAGCTGGCGGAAAAGTCGGACAACCCTGAGATTTAGGGCTTTGCGTCCCTGATGTAGTTCGTCATCCGGATTGTGGAGAGTCGGTTCCCGGCTTCATCTCTCACGGTGATTTGGTGCGTCGCGAGCGTTCGCCCAAGAACCAGAGCTTCACAGGTGGCCTCCACCACACCCTCAGTGACCGACCGTGAATGGGTGGCGTTGATTTCAATTCCGACCGCAATCTTGTGGGGTCCAGCGTGAATGGCTGAGGACATGGAACCCAAAGATTCAGCCAGGACCACGTGAGCGCCCCCGTGAAGTAGGCCAACGACCTGGCGATTGCCCTCCACCGGCATCCTTGCCACAGAGCGCTCGGCGCCAAGTTCGAGGAGTTCGATACCCATTTTTCGGGCCAATTCTCCGCCCTGGGTATCCACCAGTCGTTCGATGAGAGCGGGGTCCATACCCTCAGGGAATGCAATCATGGTCTCTCCTTGGCATCGGCGCAGGCTTGTAGGCTGGGGCTGTGAGTGACAAGCCTACCTTGATGGTTATTGACGGTCATTCGCTGGCATTCCGGGCTTTTTATGCCCTTCCGGTCGACAGTTTCCTCTCGCCAGAAGGTCAGCATACGAACGCGATTCACGGCTTCATTTCGATGTTTCTGGGTCTTCTGAAGAAAGAGAACCCCACCCATGTTGCGGTGGCCTTTGACCTTTCTCGGTTTTCCTTCAGAACGCGTATTTATCCCGAGTACAAGGCGACCAGGGGGGACACTCCAGAGGAATTCATCGGACAGGTTCCGCTGCTGCAGGAGGCCCTGGCGGCAATGGGGGTTGTCACCCTCACGAAAGAGGACTATGAAGCCGATGACATATTGGCAACCCTCGCCCACACGGGAAGCGAGGCGGGCTTTGATGTGTTGGTGGTCTCAGGAGACCGCGACACGTTCCAACTGGTCAATGACCGTGTGACCGTTTTGTATCCAAGCGCTCGGGGTGTGGCCGAGCTGAAGCGGTACACCCCCGCCGCGGTGGAGGAGCGATACGGTGTCCCTCCGCATAAATACCCCGACATTGCAGCACTTGTGGGGGAGACCAGTGACAATCTCGTGGGAATCGACAAGGTCGGCGAGAAGACCGCGGTGAAGTGGATCACCCAGTACGGTTCGTTGGAGGGGGTCTTTGAGCACGCCGAGGAGATTTCCGGTGTTGTCGGAGCCAACCTCCGCGAGCAAAAAGACCGCGCAATCAGGAACCGAGAGCTCAATAGGCTCCTGACCGACGTCGACATTGGCGCAACCCTGGAAGATCTGGAACGCGGTGCCATTAACGCCGACGCTGTGGCGGAGGTCTTTACCGCACTCGGGTTCAAAACCCTCAAGAGTCGAGTCTTGGAGCTGGCTGGCGCCTCACCTGAACACAGCGCATCCCCGATTCCTGAGCAGGTCAGCTCCGCCGAGCTCCCGGAGGAGAAAACCCTTGTCGATGAGGAGCTGGACGCCTGGTTGACAAGGCACGCCGGTGAACCATTGGGCCTTGCACTCCGCGGAGCGACTGGCTCCCTTCAGGAAGTCGGTATTGCCTCCAGTACTGAGGCCATCCGTGTTCCCTGGATTACCGGGAGCAGGGACCACGCACCGCTCGTCTCCGCGTTGACTCGCCACGCCCCGGGATGGGTGTGTTTTGATAGCAAAATAGTCCTCAAATCACTGGGCGAAGAGATGGGCACAATGGGCCTGGCAGGTGATGTCCGCCTGGGCTTCTGGGTGGGAAACCCCTCGGCCAAAGCACCGTCGTTTGCTGGCTTGGTGCTGGAGCACCTGGGAATCGAGGTTCCCCAGCCAGACCCCAACCAGCTTCTGCCCGAAGACGGTGTCCTCCCCACGGGCATCGAGGCGTGGCTTGTCCGAGCACTGTGGTTGCGTATTCACGAGGGCCTGGAGGAGCAATCTCAGGGCGTTCTCTCCGCCATTGAGCTTCCCCTGGTTCCCATTCTCGGCAACATGGAGACCATCGGAATCGCCAGTAACACCGGAGAGCTTCAGAAGATTAGTGCGGAGCTCGCCGCACAGAGTGCCGCCCATCAGGCGGACGCGTTTCAGGCAATTGGCCGAGAAGTTAACCTTGGTTCGCCGAAACAGCTTCAGACCGTGCTGTTTGAGGATCTCCAGATGCCCAAGACTCGGGCAACCAAGACTGGCTACACCACTGATGCGAAGGCGCTTCACGAGCTTCAACTTTCCAACCCCCACCCGTTTCTTGATGCGCTGCTGTCCCACCGTGACACCACAAAACTCCATCAGATTGTCGAGGGCCTGATTGGCTCCGTTGCGGGAGACGGTCGCATTCACACCACCTTTGACCAGACGGGGACCAGCACTGGCCGTTTGTCATCGTCGGAGCCAAACTTGCAGAACATTCCGGTTCGCACAGAGGTGGGTCACCAGATTCGGTCGACCTTCGTGTCGTCGTCGGACTCTGATGGTCTGTTGACCGCTGACTACTCACAAATTGAGATGCGCATCATGGCGCACCTCTCTGAGGACGCCGGCCTCATCGAGGCATTTCAGGGCGGGGAGGACCTGCACCGGTTTGTGGGGGCGCGGATTTTTGACTGCAGTCCAGATGATGTCACCCCCCTGATGCGCACCAAAGTGAAGGCTATGAGCTACGGATTGGCCTACGGGTTGTCTGCTTACGGATTGGCGCAGCAACTGGCAATTAGCCCCAG